>NZ_JACSPT010000001.1:0-94520 GCF_014837015.1 Acinetobacter pecorum | reverse complement strand
GGCCGTTAGCTCAGTTGGTAGAGCAGTGGACTTTTAATCCATTGGTCCCGCGTTCGAGTCGCGGACGGCCCACCATTCTTTTCCAAGAATGCCCTCTCAGATTTACCTCTTTATATTTTAATTATTAAATACGATTTCTACTCGTGTATTTCTGCATCCAGATTTTAAGCTCACGTGTCCAACAGCTCATATTTATTGTATTAATTTAAATCTTCTTTGAACAACGTTTTAGACTGGATCGACCAATTTTATCTGACATTATGGTTCGACATGAAAGGAAGTATCTTTGACCAGTTCATAGGCTTTCGAAGGTGCCGGATAACCTCGCTCAAATAATTCGCGGTTGGTTTTTTCCTTCTCACTGTAAATTTTTTCCAGATTCATAACCAGATGGTTCGAATCCTTAATCGTATAATAAAAACTCGCCCCTTCTTTACGGTTTATGACCAATTCAGTACGTTCCGGGTTGATCGACCAGCGATCCTTACGATAGGTGGTATTATGAGCTGTGCTGCTTCTCGTATTATCAATAAAAACTTTGCCATACTGAAAAATACTACGGTGTACCGTACCATCCGGCAGTAAAGCCAAAATATATTCTGCCTTACCTTCTGTACAAGGTGCGAAACGCCCATCACAGTCAATTTCGGTATGATAGCGACCAATAAATGTTTTGGCATAATCAGGAACAGTGGTCGGATTTAGATCCGCCTCAACTGGAACAGCAGCCAGCCCTACAGCCTGAGTTAAGGATTTGGCACTGACTGCGACTACACCTGCGGTCGTATTGGCAGCAGAAACCTTGACCCCTTCTTCTTCTACAGCCTCTTGCTGATCTTCCTGTTCAGGCTTGACTTGATGCTGGTCACAGGCCTGCAAAATCACCACGCTCCCCAGTATCAGGCTACATTTAAGAAAATTGCTTGATGTAAAACGTGATATATCTACTTTCATTTTTTTAACCGACCCAGACCTAAAACATGGCGAGTAAAAAACACACAGCAAAGCTGATGAACTTTACATAAGAGTTCAATAGAATTTTCTATATGTTAGTGACTCTTAGACCGGGTTTTAATCTTTCTTAACATTACTTAACGATTTTATTTGTAATCAGCACTTTAAAAAGTTCGATCTAACGCCATTTCTTTTAATAATATGGATCTATTTTGTGGATTCAAACGTATTTTATCAGGAGATTTTAATGGCCAATGTTGGTTTATATCGCTCTAACCGCTCAAACATGATTGCAGGTGTGATGGGCGGTATTGCTGAACGTTTTGGTTGGAACGCAAATTTATTACGTCTTATCTTTGTGCTGGTTTCAGTGATGAGTGCCGCTTTTCCGGGTATTCTGGTTTATCTGGTACTTTGGTTAATCATGCCAAAACAACCGTACAGTATTGAACATGATAGCGCTTATCAGTCCCAAGGCTATAAAAATCCTGTACGCACCGTTAATCAGGATAAACGCGATTATTAAGGTGTATAGGAAGGTTTAACTAGCATTCTTGACAGGTTTCATCGAAGAGCTTCCTCCGTTCACCCCTAAATGGGATGAAATTTTGATGCCACGGTAATTTCCCCAAGTTATCGTGGCTTTTTTTTGCCTATATTTTTGTTATTTCTTAGCTGTATTACAGCTTTTCACTTTCTTTCTCAGTTGAATTCACGATAAGTTCAATATTCTAATTTTTGAAATGGATTTCACATGACTCAGGCAGAATGGATAATGCTGTGGCTCTGTGCCGTAGCAGCCCTGCTGCATGGTTTAAGCGGCTTTGGCTTTCCCATGATGAGTACGGCTGTTCTGTCCAGTGCATATCCGCTTAGCATCGCAGTTACTCTTGTCATTCTGCCCTGCCTGCTGCTGAATCTGATCATGCTGAATGCCGATCCTGCGCATAGCATGTTGCATAGCATTGGCTATTATATAAAACGCTATTGGCCACTGATACTCAGTAGCCTGATCGGCAGTGTACTCGGGGTCAAGCTGTTACTTTGGCTAAATGAGGCTTATTTAAAACTGTTATTGGGTCTGGTGATTGTATTTTATGTCTTGGACCAGTTACGGGCACAGCCATTGCAAGTTAGTCCACATATTTCCAGCATGCTCTGTTTTGGTTTTCTGGCCGGCATCATTGGAGGTGCGACCAATGCCATGGCACCTTTTCTGATGATGTATCTGATGAGTTGCCAGCTGTCTAAAACAGATATTGTCATTATCAGCAATCTCAATTTCATTGCCGGTAAACTGATCCAGCTAGTTTTACTGTTTCCAATTCTGATCACACTGGAAACCCATCAACAGCATATTCTGATCGGGATCAGCCTATTCGCCCTTGCTGGTGTCTGGATCGGAGACAAAATACGCCATCGTTTGTCTCAGCAGCACTTCAAATGGATTGTTCTGGCTTTACTTTTTGGCTTGGGCCTGTATGCCCTATGGCAAAGTACTGGATTATTGCAACAATCTGGTTATAGTATCTTTAAATAGGATGCTTTTTAAGCAAAACAAAATTACAAATTCAAAGTTAATATAAAAAATGATGTAAATAAAAACCTTGCAAGGAGAGCATATGACTCAGACCAACCTAGCTACCCCGACCAATGCCATGCCTAAAGGGCTGCTTAAAGGCTGGATTCTTATTCTTGTCGCAGCCATTGTGGCCTATGGCTTATATCTTTACCTGCCCTATGACCAGAATGCCAATAAAGGACTGGCACTTTTAGCCTTTATCGGTATCTTATGGTTGACTGAAGCCATTCATATCACGATTACAGCTTTACTCATCCCCGTGATGGCAGTATTGCTGGCCATGCCAATGGCCTCTGGTGAAGAACTGGTTCCGATTACCACGCAAGCCGCTTTGGCTACTTTTGCCGATCCTGTCATTTTCCTGTTTTTTGGTGGTTTTGCTTTGGCCACAGCGTTGCATATCCAGAAACTGGACCGGAAAATTGCCATGTGGATCATCTCCCTGTCCAGAGGGCATCTGGGCATTTCTGTACTGGCGATTTTTGTGGTGACGGCGCTGCTGTCCATGTGGATTTCCAATACGGCGACTGCTGCCATGATGCTGCCTTTGGCCCTAGGCTTGCTTTCACATCTGGATGTCAGCAAGGATCGTAAAACTTTTGTCTTTATCCTGCTCGGCATTGCCTATTCGGCCAGTATTGGCGGACTGGGCACCATGGTCGGTTCACCTCCGAATGCCATTGCTGCCAAGGCCCTCGGCTATGATTTTGCCGACTGGATGAAAATCGGCTTGCCGATGATGTTCATTATTCTTCCCGCCATGCTGGTCAGTTTATATCTGGTACTACGTCCAAAACTGAATTACAAAGTACAATTTGTAACTGAAAATATTCCCTGGACCGGCACCCGTATAGCCACCATGATCCTCTTTCTTTGTACTGCAATTGCCTGGATTTTCAGTAAAAAATTCACTGAAATTTTTGGTATTTCCCAGCCGGATACTTGGATTGCAATTTTGGCTGCCTGTATGGTGGTGATTCTGGGTACCGCAAGCTGGAAACAGATTGCAGAAAATACCGACTGGGGGGTCTTGTACCTGTTCGGTGGTGGTCTGACCTTGAGTGCCATTCTGAAGGATTCAGGCAGTTCGCTGGTACTGGGTCAAACTCTGGCCAATGCCTTTGGTGATGCCTCCCCACTGATAATTATTTTTGTAGTTGCTACATTTATTATCTTCCTGACTGAATTTACCAGTAATACCGCTTCAGCTGCCCTGCTGGTACCAGTATTTGCCGCAATTGCGGATCAGATGGGAATGCCCAAAGAAATTCTGGTGATTGTCATTGGCATTGGTGCCTCATGTGCCTTTATGCTGCCGGTAGCGACCCCGCCAAATGCGATTGTTTTTGGAACCGGTTATATCCAGCAAAGCGAAATGATGAAAGTTGGTTTTGTGCTGAATATTATGTGTATCTTTATTATTTCATTGTTTATTTACTGGTTCTTTATTTAATCATTACAGCTCTTAAGCATCACACCCTCTACAAAGCACACTCTGGTGTGCTTTGTCGTATTATTCGCCTATATGTTGAATCTTTCTCTCATCGAAAAATAATATGCTTTTAACAATGATAAAGATAAAGTCATTACATTAAAAATATCAAAAAGTGGCAAACAGATATTGGACAGGATATTTCACTTAATCTGTCAACCGATCCGAAACTCTCTCTGGAAAATGACACTCAATCTCGTGCTTGCACCTTTGATCATGACCCTAATTTTATTTTCTTATACGCTATTTCATGAAGTCAGTTATGGGATTTTTCTCCATTTTCAGAAGCCTGTTTTCAGCGCTTTTGATTAGCTTTTTGTCTGCCTGACTTACTGGACGATGATCTTTCCTTTTCTATGAGGGACTCACCTGCTGCTACCTACGCCATTAACAGCTGTTTAACATCCTCACAATTTTAATGAGCAGCATTGGAAATCCTGATTCTGGCCTACATCTCGCATCCTCCAAGCGAAGCTTTTTAGTGTTCATTTTTTTGTTTTTACTGAATTTCTTTCTACCAATGATACTGTTTTACAGTTTTCTCAGCTGGCAAGCCGACCAGACCTGATCAGGCATGGTCGCTTATATGCCATTTTAATCCGGTTTTAAGCTTTCATTTTAAAATGATTCAGCTCCTGGTTGAGGGCAGCAATCATGTCTGCCCGGCTGATAATTCCCACCAATTGCTGCTTGCTTACCACCGGAATATAGTTAAAGGAACGCTCGACAAAATATGGCACCAGATCCTGAATGGGCTGTAAGGGCTGTACCGTGATCACTTTGCGGGTCATGATATGTTTAACCTGATGCTCCCAGCTGCTGCGTACATCGACAGCGCGCTTAAACCATTCCACCACCTGATACATTGCCAGCGTACCGACCAGCTGTTCATCTGCATTAACGACGGGCAGGCTCATCAGGTTCATCTGCTTGAACTTGTCCAGTGCATGTTGGATATCATCATTTTCATGCAGGGTTGCCACATCCTTCGTCATAATATCCTGGCAGCTAAATTCATGCACCGCACGCGCATTGGCGCGGTTTTGTGCCTCCAGAATGATTTTTTGCAGGTCATATTCACTGATGTCCAGCAGCTCGGTATGCTGGTCCAGCACTTCCTGAATATCCTGCGGTTGAATCGTCACTTTCTGGGTCGGCGTCGGGTCCTTGGAACGGCTATTTAACTGGGCCTGCTGCGGATAGTTCTTGCCAATCATCCGGTTAAAGACAATGGCAATCCCCATGAGCAGAATTGAATTGAGCAACACCGGATAAAATACAAAGGCATAACCCAGTTCATGCACCGGATGACCACCCAGCACTGCAGTAATGGCCACGGCGCCACTCGGTGGATGCAGGGAATCCGTGGTCATCATCAGGACAATTGCGGCAGCTACTGCCAGACTAAAGGCTTCGGTCGGATTGGCAATGAGCAAGGCACAGCTCACCCCAATGACGGCAGCAATGGTATTGCCGACCAGAATGTTCCAGGGCTGTGCCAGAGGACTTGCCGGTACCGCAAACAGCAATACCGAAGATGCGCCCATCGGGGCAATGTACCAGGCTTCAAAATCCCCCAGAATCCATAAACTCAGCAAGGAGGAAACCACCAGACCTAGCAATGCACCTATTCCGCAGAGCAGGCGGTCTTTGAGCGGAAGGACTTTGAAATTTGGTTTTAGGGTATTGAGCCAGTCGAGATGGGAATGAAACACAGTGCGCCTGATCTTATGATTTGCAGATTTTGCGCATTATAGAACCAAGCCAGATGAAAGGCATCGCTGTTTTACATCTTTTCACCATTCGCGAATACATGCTTTTTAAAACAATATTTCACTCAAGTTAAAACATTCATTCGGCTTTTTATAGAATGATCACTTTATTACCGATAGTCATTTGCATGGAAAAATCCTTTCTAACCTTCTGCTTAAATAGCTGTTCAAATCTTTTTAAAGCAGCTTAATGGCTGATTTCAGGTTGAATCAGTGGCTGGATTTTTAGCAGCTCGACCTGACCATAATAGGTTGAAAATGCGACATCACCGGCATCGACGCCAGTACCAATCCGAATGAGATTTTCGACCGGAGCCAGACGGGTCGGATCAAACTGTACCCACCCTCCGTCCAAATACACTTCAAAAATGGCATGAAAATCGGGTAAAAACTTTTCAATTTCTACATAGCCAACCACCATACGTGCCGGAATACCCAAGGCACGGCACAATGCAATGCCTAAATGGGCGAAGTCACGGCACACGCCTGCACGATGTACCAGGACATCTGTAGCAGTGGTAAACTGGTCAGAACTGCCAGAAGCATAAAAAATATTGTTATAGATCCACTGCTCAATCGCTTTGACCCGCGTATAGCCGGGTGTCATCCAGCCAAATGAACGTTTTGCCATTTCCAGCAATAAATCCGAATTGCAATAACGGCTGGCCAGCAAATAAGGCAATACTTCATCAGGTAGATCAGGAATCGACACTTCTTTCAGACCTTGCTGCCGTTCAAAAGAAATGCCCGATTGACGAGCCACGTTCGCAATATAATTCACCTCAAAAACCTCACAGGGTTCGACCTGCAAACGAATATGACGGTTTTGATGCTGTGCATCCTGAAATTCATGCCAGACCACCGGCAGATTAAAGTGCAGTTGCTCTTCAAGAATCTTTTGATCAGGATGATGTGCTGCCTGAAGCATAAAAATAAATTCTGTCGGTTGTACGACCTTGTATTTTAAATGGCATTGAATTTGGTAAGTGGTCATGAAGTCCCTTATTTTTAAACATTATTATATTGCGTGAATATTAAACTAATTTTAGAACAACAATCGTATAAGCTCCGTTGAACTTTATAACTCTCGAGTTTACAGCAGGTCATCCATCTGATTTATTCCTGGTTTTCAGTTCGGCCGGCATTTATTGGCAAAGTTAAAATCGCAGTACGCCTTTCAGCAAGTCCTATCATTCCCGTCTCTTTTATTTTTTCAAAAAAGGATAGACACATTAACCCTTTGCCACTCCCCTGCAAAGTCCTTATAATTGAGCACAATTTTTCTCTAATTTTAAGTGGATGACCATGAGTCGCGCCATATCGCATATTGATACCTTCCAAGGCTTAATTCTTGCCTTACAAAACTACTGGGCGGAGCAAGGCTGCGTCGTTTTACAACCTTACGACATGGAAATGGGTGCAGGGACATTCCACACCGCAACTTTCTTACGTGCCTTAGGTCCTGAAACCTGGAATGCCGCTTATGTTCAGCCGTCACGTCGCCCAAAAGACGGTCGTTATGGTGAAAACCCGAATCGTCTACAACATTACTACCAGTTCCAGGTGGTGCTTAAGCCAAACCCGGACAACATCCAGCAGCTTTATCTTGATTCATTAAAAGCGATTGGTATTGACCCGCTGGTACATGATATCCGTTTCGTAGAAGACAACTGGGAATCTCCGACACTGGGTGCCTGGGGCTTAGGCTGGGAAGTTTGGCTGAACGGTATGGAAGTGACTCAGTTCACGTATTTCCAGCAAGTCGGTGGTGTTGAGTGCTACCCGGTTACAGGCGAAATTACCTACGGTCTTGAACGTCTTGCCATGTACCTGCAAGGTGTAGACTCGGTTTATGATCTGGTTTGGACCAAAGGCCAGTTCGGTACTGTAACTTACGGTGATGTGTTCCATCAAAATGAAGTAGAACAATCGACTTATAACTTCGAATATGCGCCTGTCGACAAGATGTTCGAATTGTTCGATTTCTACGAAGCTGAAGCAACGCGTTTAATCGAAGCGGAACTGCCATTACCAGCTTATGAGCAAGTGATTAAAGCGTCACATTGCTTTAACTTACTGGATGCGCGTGGCGCGATCTCTGTGACTGAACGTCAGCGTTATATTTTACGTGTACGTACATTGGCCCGTTCAATTGCACAAAGCTACGTGGCTGCACGTGCGAAACTCGGTTTCCCGATGGCAGAACCTGCATTACGTGATGAAGTGTTGGCACAATTGAAAGCGCAAGTTGAAGCGGAAGCAAAAGTTGAATCTAAGGAGAGCAAATAATGTCTAAACATACCGTTTTGTTCGAATTGGGTTGTGAAGAACTTCCACCAAAAAGCCTGAAAAAATTACGTGATGCTTTAAAAGCTGAAACTGAAAAAGGCTTAAAAGATGCTGGTCTGGCTTTTGATGCAATCGAAGCCTATGCAGCACCACGTCGTTTGGCACTTAAAATCGTCAATGTGGACGGCGCACAGGCAGACACACAAAAACGTTTTGACGGCCCTGCCAAACAGGCAGCGTTTGATGTTGAAGGCAAACCAACCAAAGCTTTGGAAGGTTTTATGCGTGGGCAAGGCATTACTGTAGATCAGGTTTCTACTTTCCAGGCCGGTAAAGTTGAAAAAGTGTGCTACTTAAAAGACGTAAAAGGTCAAAGCCTTGACGTTTTACTGCCACAAATTTTACAAGCAGCTTTAGACAACCTGCCAATTGCAAAACGTATGCGTTCTGCGGCAAGCCGTACCGAATTCGTACGTCCTGTGAAATGGGTGGTGTTGTTAAAAGATAACGATGTGATTGATGCAACCATTCAGGATCACAAAGCAGGTAATGTGACTTATGGTCACCGTTTCCATGCACCTGAAGCGATCACTTTAACGCATGCTGATGAATACTTAAGCAAGCTTAAAGCAGCGCACGTTGTGGCTTCTTTTGAAGAACGTCAAGCGATCATTGACCAGCAAGTCAAAGCACTTGCTGATGAAGTGAATGCAATTGCGATTGTGCCTGCTGATCTTCGTGACGAAGTGACGGCACTGGTTGAATGGCCTGTTGCACTTCGTGCAAGCTTCGAAGAACGCTTCCTTGCAGTTCCTCAAGAAGCCTTGATTACCACCATGCAGGACAACCAAAAGTACTTCTGTTTGGTAAATACTGAGAACAAACTGCAACCGTACTTCATTACTGTATCGAACATCGAGTCGAAAGACCCGACACAAATCATTGAAGGTAATGAGAAAGTGGTTCGTCCACGTTTGTCTGATGCTGAATTCTTCTTCTTGCAAGATCAAAAGCAACCGCTTGCATCGCGTAAAGAGAAACTGGCAAACATGGTATTCCAGGCAGAACTCGGTACGCTTTGGGACAAATCGACACGTATTGCGAAATTGGCTGTTGCACTTGCGCCAATTACAGGTGCAAATCCTCAAGATGCTGAAAAAGCTGCCCTTCTTGCAAAATGCGATTTAACTTCTGAGCTTGTGGGTGAATTCCCAGAACTTCAAGGGATCGCGGGCACTTACTATGCGCGTCTTGAAGGTGAAAATGATGAAGTGGCTGAATCTCTAGGTGAGCAATACCTGCCTAAATTCGCGGGTGACGTTTTACCGAAAACCAAAACAGGTACAACTATTGCTCTTGCCGACCGCTTAGACACATTGACTGGTATTTTCGGTATTGGTCAAGCGCCAACAGGTTCTAAAGACCCGTTTGCACTACGTCGTTCTGCGATTGGTATTTTGCGTCTTGTGACTGAAAACGAACTTGATGTGTCAATCGAAGATCTGATCAAGCTGGCTTTGGCTGCTTATGGCGATGTATTGAAAGATCACGACAAGACTTTGGCAGATGCGGTTGCATTCCTTGAAGGTCGTTACCGTGCGAAATACGAAGACCAAGGCGTTGCGGTTGATGTGATTCAGGCGGTTCAGGCCTTGTCTCCAAAATCACCACTTGATTTTGACAAGCGTGTAAATGCGGTCAATCATTTCCGTGATCTTCCTGAAGCTGCTGCGTTGGCTGCTGCAAACAAGCGTGTTGCGAATATCTTAGCGAAAGAAGCTGCACCTGAAGGTGCTGTGGTTGAGGCTAACTTGGTTGAAGATGCTGAAAAAGCATTGTTCGCTGAACTTGCGAAAATTGCGCCTCAAGTTGAGCCATTATTTGCTGCGAAAGATTACACTGCTGCATTGTCTGTGCTTGCTGCACTTCGTGCGCCAGTCGATGCATTCTTTGACGGTGTAATGGTGATGGCAGATGATGCTGACCTGAAAGCAAACCGTTTACGTATGCTTGCTCAACTTCGTGATTTGTTCACAAAAGTGGCTGATATTTCAGTGTTACAGCACTAATAATTTAAAGTAAAAAAGACCGCAAATGCGGTCTTTTTTTACACTAAAAATTATAAATATATGATATAAATAATTGTATTTTTAATAAAAAATCAAAATGATAGACAATAATTTTACAGAAAATATTGAGAGAGACCCCAAAAGACTATCTGATGGAAAAGTAATTTATCCTTGTCTCCTAGAGCCCGGTATTCATAAGATATCTTTGTAAAGTTTGGAAAAAATGGTTCTCAGCCCATTTGAAGAAAAAAGAACACGTTCACATCTATGTAATCGCTTAAGAGTATTAATCCAAGACCTAAAAGCATATCGTGTAGAAATGATCATTTGGATTGATGGCTCAATGTGTTCAAAAAAACCTCATCCTAGCGACATTGATATAGTTTTATTTCTGAATCAAGAAGATCTTAATAAATTATCTGCCGAAAAATATAATGATTTACTCTCACTCCTAGTAAATCGTAATACAATTCGCGCTCGATATGGGTGTGATCTTTATTTTAATTACATGAGCGATGAGGATAAATATCACTATTGGCGTAGTCGTTTTAGTTTCAATCAATTATATGAAGCTAAAGGTTTCATTCAAATTCGAGTAAATCCAAATGAACATCACTACTCTTGAAGAACAAATACATTTAGCTGAAAAAATAATAAAAAAAGATAGTGAAACCTTAGATAAAAATGATCGCTTTAAAGTCGCATCTATCGATTCTTTTAAAGAACATTTAGATAGCCTTAGAAAGCAACTTTATGATCTGCAAATTCGCAGAGAAAAAGAAATTTTAGAAGTTCGCTTCGTAGGTGATAAAGCTCATAATGGCTCACTCCCTTTAATGCTACATGCAGCCTTATCAAAAGGTTTAGCTGAAAGTTTAATTACACTTTCTACGAAGATAAAAACCCCTAAAAAACATGCTGATTTTGTTAACCAGTCCGAGTTAGATCTTCGCTTAGCAAATATTGTATCGGGTTCAACCAAATTTATTATTAGCTTAGATATTCAGCCCGACTTGTTCGGATGGAGTCTATCTCAAAATACTCTCACTTATTGGTTCTCATTTTTTCAAGCATTAGAAAACCCTGAAAATAATCAGGAGATTTTCTCAATGATGGGGAATAAAGGGATAAAAAGTATCAAGTCCATGCTATCAGCTTTAAAAAGTAATAATTTAGACTTTGAACTAAATTGGGATTCTCATCATAACAAAAATCATTACTGGGTAGGAAATTCACAAAAAATCGAAGCTGCATTAAACTTTTTGAATGATTTGGAAATTAAAGAACCATTGATATGCGAAATCTCTGGAGCCATACAAACACTAGATATATCTGGAAAAATAACTATCGTTGACGAAGACAAAAAAAGTTACCGTATACGTTTAGAGAAATCTTTACTTCCTGAAATTGAAAAACTACATATTAAGCAGTTTGTTAGTTTAAAAGTAATGAAGCACATTAGTACTCACCCAACATTTGAAAAAATTGTTGAGAGCTATGAATTTATTGAGATTCTTTAGAGAAAAATTTCAACTATAAACACCGTATTAAATGACCTAAATCCATCATTCTAAAATCGTGAATACTATGGTCATCCTTTTCACAATTCCCTATACTCATCTCAACAACACTCAACAAGAAAGAATCATATGAAATTTAAAGCTCTTATTTTGACGGGTCTTGCGAGTATTGCCCTTTCAGCCTGTACCTCTGCACCAAAAATCCCACAGCTTCAGGTCGGTGTCTTACAGGAAGTCCAAAATATTGAAGTGGTTCCAGACACGACCAACAACAAGGCAAAACTGACCAAATTCCTCGATAAATGCGTGATTGAATTCACCGGCGATATTGGCAATAACCGTGTTATTGAACAATGGTCATTTAAAGGCATGACTCTAATCGATGCCGGTTCAGCCACCTTCCAGCGCGATGGCACCAGCACCGCACAAAAATTTGACCTGCACGATGCAGGCGTACAAAAGAACTTTGTCAGCTTACGCGAACATTTCGCCAAAGATGCCCTGACACAATGTGACTAAAAAGATCGCCCTGTTTGAGTATAAGAACAGGGCTTTTATTTTGCTAAAACTCAATTCGACCCTTCATCTGATTTCTACTGCCCTTTCTTTAAAAATTATAATATTCCGGTACAGATCAACCTGAAAGCCCTGCACTCTTCACAGGATATTCATTGTTTTTGACCAATTATCCGTTACACTGAAAAACAAACTCAGACCGCACTTAGACGAATTCGAGGTCGATGCATAATGAATATCAAAACCCCAATTATTTTAACGACAGCTTTAATGCTTTCTGTTCCAGCATTCGCACAAACTACGACTCAGTCTGCTAAACCGGTTAAACCCTATGGTGAAAATCCGAACCTGCTGCATGTATTTGCATATAAAGCACAGGAAGGCGTAGTGAATACTGCCGAGAAAGTCGGTGAAGCAACGGAAAAAGGTATTGCTAAAATCAAGCCGGGTGTAGATCGCGCCTGGAACAATACCAAGACCACTGCATCAGATACGATTCAGAAAGTAGATCAGGGCGCAACTCAGGCAGCCCAGCAAACTGGTCAGAAAATCCAGCAGACCAAAGAAGTCTGGCGTGGCAATTCACAGCAAGCAGCACCAATTGTGCAGCAACCTTTAAGTGAGTCCTCTGCTGCCCCACAGCAAACAACCACCCCACAAATGCAGCCTCAATCTGGTTCAGGTTCAGCCACCAGTTATGCGGTAACCGATTTATAAAAAAAGCCCATCACGGGCTTTTTTATTTTCTAAAAATAAAACTATTACCTTGTATCGACGCGATCTATCAATTGACCTGTCGAATCGGCTGACCCTGTTTAAATGCTGCTACATTTTCGACCATTTGATCCACAATGCGTTGCCGTGCATCAACACTGCCCCAGGCATTATGTGGTGTCACAATCAGGTTGGGAATCGTTGAATCAAGTAGTACATTGCCCTGTTTCGGTGGTTCTACCGTGAGTACATCCGTCGCTGCACCGGCAATCTTGCCTGCTCGCAACGCCTCAGCCAAAGCAGCTTCATCGACAATACCGCCACGCGCACAGTTAATTAAAAATGCACTGCTTTTCATTGTTTCCAGTTCATCATGACTGATTAAATGTCGGGTATCATCGGTAAGTGGACAATGCAGACTGAGAAAATCAACTTGAGCAAGCAACTCTGCAAATGGCACACGGGAGGCATCAGCGGTACGGTTTGGCAGCGCGGCAATGAGAACTTTCATACCAAAAGCTTCGGCCAGTTTTGCCACTGCATGGCCCAGTTCTCCATAACCGACGATACCCAATATTTTTCCGGCCAGCTCGACAATGGGCGCATCCAGCAAGCAGAACTGGCTGGCTTTTTGCCACTCGCCTTGTTGTAACGCACGTTGGTAAGACAGGAATGAAGTTGCCAGATTCAGCATCAGCATGATGGTATGCTGCGCGACTGCCGAAGTGCCATAGGCCTGACAGTTACACACCACGATCCCGCGTGCTTTGGCCGCCGCAAGGTCGACATTATTGGTGCCGGTTGCCGAGATTAAAATCAGTTTAAGCTCAGGGCATTGTTGAATGGTAGCTGCATCGATTACGACTTTATTGGTTATGATGACGTCCACATCGGCTACACGAAACTGCACCTCTTCGGCCGAGGTGGCAGGATACAAGACAAGCTGGTCAAATGCTGCATGCAGTTCCTGAAAGTCCAAATCCTGTTGGTCTAAAGAAGCATAATCTAAATAAACGGCTTTCACGGCTGTTCCCTCAATCCTGTTTGACAATCTATTCCGGTGATTTAAAACGAGTCATTGAGTCTTTTCAACCTGTTTCCAGCCTGGAACAATTAATCCAGCGGTTTATCCATATGGTTGCGTAATGACTTGCGGATTCGATACACCACATACACGGATAGAATAATCATAAAAATGACGGATGCACTGACCATAATCACCGCAGGATGCACACTTTCTGCATATGCCAGATTGGGCAGAACCAAACCGAAGATAAAACATACTTGCATCATCCAAGTTGCTCGCATCATAGAGATCCCCTTCTTCGTTTTAACCATCGGGAACGGTATTATTGATTTATTATTTATACCGCTTATCTCTATATTATGCCAAGTCTATCACATGTCAAGTAATTGTTTTTTATATAAATTTTTAGTTAATTTATCTCACTGTATGTCACAAAATGCGTATTTTTGTCACTATCGTCTATAAAAACAGCAGCCCCATATTCATTGGTACTCAGATTCAGCTGCTTATAGCTAAACATATAAAAATCGCTATAGCGCTTCATTAAAATCGGATGCATGCCCACATTGAGTTCATCCTGTTCCTTGATCAGTTTCATGATATGCCGGTCATTCATCACCACCAGATAACGTTCATCATTCAGGTTAATGCTCAACAAACCGTTACCTTTGGCATAAATCGGAATCAGGAATTTATGGTTTAGTGCAATTGCACCTTCTGCATAACTTTCAATTTTATGACTGATGACATTAAATACCAGACCATGTCCATACTGGTCCAACAGCAACTGGCGATTTTCCTGCGGCAAATTCACATGAATGCCGAGCTTGAGCAGGTCATGCTGATCGACCTGTTTATTACGCAAAAGTTCCCGCAAAATCACCTGTTTCTGTGTGGCATCAAAAAACTGGTTATCCAGTTGCAGATCGTTATTTTTCAGGATCTGCCCCAAGGCCATGCGGTGCCGTGGCAAGACATTTTCGATCACCTTGCGGTAGTAGAACTTGCTGTTTTTCTTGACCCGGCGCATTTTCTGGTAGAAATAAGTGGGCTCATATTCATGTAGCAAAAAGTCATACAGCAACTCGGAACTGGCCAGAACCGCGATGGCATCATGCCCGGTAAAAGGTAAATGCAACACATGATGATGCGGGATCAACGCTGCTAATTTCAGATAATGCGCCCGATCTTCGGCACAGTAAGGATCATAGACAATAATATATTCACAGGCCGGATCAATGTCTTCAGCATCAATCCGCATTCCGGCATTCAGCTCTGGCTGATAGAACATGTTGTAGCGGGCATCGTGTACATCTTCCGGATCAATCGAATATTGTGGCACCATCGCCACCACCCGTTGCACGCCCAAGGCACGGGAATATTTGATCGCGGCATAGCCACCCATAGAGCCGCCATATGCAATACGCTGCTGAAACGGCGCGATCAGTTCAGCAATTGCCTGTAGCATGTTCCACATGGAACCTTGTGGAAACCAGGATTTATGCTTGGGCATAATGCCAATGACATTAAATTCAAATTTTGACAGTGACTTTTCTGCATTGATGTTGAGGCCCTTGGCACGGGTAATCAAATCGCCAAATGAAAAAATCAGTTCTGAAGAAGATCCCGGCATAAAAATCGCGCGTATATGTTCATCTTCAAAAACAATCTGCTTGTCCATAACTTTCCCGTACTGGTAAATCGAACCCTTCCACAACAATTCAGTCAATGAACGCTGTCAAAAAAGTGAATATGCTATTTTATAGGGATCGAAAAGATTAAAAAGCGCAAAATATGACACAATCATTACATCCGGCAGCAAAACGGGGTTTTAGTGCGTCGGCTGAGCTATATCAGCAAGTGCGTCCTGATTATCCGGCAGAAATCAGCCAGTGGCTCAGTGAAACGCTGGCTTTGCCTGCAGATGCACATCTTCTGGATTTAGGCTGTGGCACCGGCAAGTTTATCCCCTATTTACGCCCGCTGAGCACCCATATTAACGCGATTGATCCTGTCCCGGAAATGCTGGCTCAATTAAAACTGGCCCATCCGGACATTCATGCGATTGAAGGAGCGAGCCAGCAGCTTCCCCTGCCCGATCATAGCCTGAATGCAATATTTTGTGCACAGTCATTTCACTGGTTTGCCGACGCTGCGACCTTGCAAGAACTCGCCCGGGTACTCAAACCGCAGGGTTATCTGGTGTTAATCTGGAATCAGCGCGATACTCGGGTCGACTGGGTTCAGGCCTTAGCCGATTGTATAGCCCCCTTGGAAGGCGATACGCCACGCTATCATAGCGGCGCCTGGCGCCATGTCTTTACACAGCAAACACTATTTCAGCCCTATGCAGAAACCACAATGGCTCAGCAACAGCATGGCTGTGTGGAACAGGTAGTATCCAAACGGTTGCTTTCGACCAGCTTTATTGCAGCCCTGCCCGTACAGCAGCAGGCCCAGTTAAAACAACAATTTGAACAGATCATTCAGCAATATACCGCCAAACGCGCAGAAGAAATGATAGATTTTCCGTATATCACCCATATCTATGTGTTCAAGAAAAGTACTTAAAAACAGGAGGCGATCATGCAAAAAATACCAGGAATAACACGAACGCTACTGTTCGCCGCAGCCGTGCTTCTGATGGCATGTGACCAGAAAACGACCGAAACTCCAGCTGAAACTCCAACAGATAACATGGCTTCAGATCAGGTCATGCAGGAACTGAAAACCGAACCTCTCAAAGAATTTCCCAAAACTGCCGATGATCCGCACGATATTGCCGCATTGATGGATTATGAACAGCGTTTTCAGGAAATGAGCAGTGATCTGGAAAAAGAGTTAAACAGCATGCGCGACGATGAAAATATGACAGCAGAATTTGTCCAGCAACGTCAGCGGGATCATGTCCAGTCTGCCCTGAACATGCTAAAAGCCTTAGAGCTGAAAACCGAACAGGGCCGTTATATTCAAGGGCTGATGTACCAATACTGGGAACATCAGGAACAGTTGCTCAATAGTCCGCCGTCTCAGGCAGCGACTGTAAATGAAGCCAGTGAGAACGTCAAAGGACTGGGGAAATACCTGCATGCCCAAGAGCAGCTGGAACACTGGCGTTTGCAATACCCCGACCTTGCCAAGAAAGAACCAGCTTCCCGGCAAGTGAAGGAATAGTCCAGGATGCGAGAATGGCACACAGCTTAGATAAAATACAAAAATAATCTAAGCTGAAATCGCAGCTTTAAAACAGCATGGATCAACAAGGCCAGATCTATTGATGCTGTATTGCAGTATAAATGCCTGTCCATCCTGACCATAAAATAAGTTAATGTGCTGTGAGAAACTGATGTACACCTTCACCTGCCGCGCGACCTGTAGCAAAACAGGCGGTCAGCAGATAGCCGCCTGTTGGTGCATCCCAGTCCAGCATTTCCCCGCAAAGAAAAACATACGGGTTGGATTTAAGTTGCAGCTGTTCTGACAACACTTCACGCCTGACGCCACCGGCACAGCTGATCGCCTCTTCAATCGGACGAAAGCCGGTGAGTGGAATGGTCAAATGCTTCATCTGCTTGGCTAATACAGCAGCATCTTGCCATAATGCCTTGGCTACCAATTCCCGTACTAAAGCCGCCTTGGCACCATCCAATCCGGCTTTACGCCAGACATTAGTTAAAGACTGCTTCTTGCTTGGCTGTAGTTTTTTCGTCAATTGTTCAACATTTTGGTCAGGAAAAATATCCAGGCTAAGCTGCATGTTTCGGCCCTGTTTCAGCTGCTCACGTAAGCTCCGACCCTGCTTATAAATCAGGCCACTTTCCAGACCGTAATGGCTAATTACGATATCACCAACGGCCTTTTCACCTTGCCCGACCCATGCTGCAACACGTTTCAGCGGTTGACCAAAGACTGGCTGCATAAACCGAGACCAAGGATATTCCACTCCGGCATTACTGGCCTGGAAAGGTTCAATTTCATCCGGCTTTAACCAAGCTTGCCATGCACCATCACTCCCCAACGCTGACCAGGACACTGCACCACAAGCCAGAATAATGGCATCAAAATCTTCAGTGCGGCGTTCATTATTTTTCAGATCATGTAGCTCCAGCTGTTGCTGCTGCAACTGGCTGACTTTATGCCGGTAATGAAACTGAACGCCATCACGGGCCAAACGCTTGAGCCAGGCACGCAGCAAGGGTGCGGCTTTCATTTCAGTCGGGAATACCCGGCCAGACGAACCGATATAAGGTTCTATACCGAGCTGTTTCATCCAGTCTTGAATCCAGAACGCATCCCAGCGTTTGATCCAGGGAGACAACCACTCCACCTCATCATAACGCTGTACAAACTGTGGCACAGGCTCGGCATGGGAAATATTCAGGCCGGTCTTGCCTGCCATCAGGAATTTTCGTGCAGCAGACGGTTTTTGCTCATAGACATGCAGCTCATAACCAAACTGACTGAGCACTTCTGCCGCCATTAACCCCGCAGGGCCTGCGCCCACAATAGCAATGCGTTTGCTCATCTGCTTATTCCGCTACGGTGGCATTCTGCCCTTGTAAAGGCTGGAAATCATCAAAGCGCGTTACATAGCTTTCCGGCTTGCTGATGATCAGTTGCTGGCATAATTCGCCACGTTCCAGATATTTGATTTCAAAATGGGTACGCGCCGAATCTGCAGCAATCACTTCTTTGACAAAAGGCAGCTTCCAGAGCTCTCGCACCTGTATTTCTGCTTCTTCGATATAGGCAGGAATATTACTGGCCAAAGTAATCGTTCCCCCGGTTTTCAGGCGGGAAAGCAGAAACTCAAAAAATGGCATATTGACCCAGCGCTGTGCCGGATTATGCGGTTCAGGATTTGGATATAAAATAAAGAATTGTTCTACCTGCTGCGGATACAGTGCATGCACGATCCACGGTAAAGCATCGGCATGAACGGTTTGTAAATTAGTTTGACCCTCAACAGCATGCTGTTTTTGCATCGCCAGAAATTTTTCACGGGTACGTTCAATTGCAATCAGTTGAGTGTCGGGATTGTTCTTGCTGAATAACAAGGCATGTTTACCTTTACCCGCTCCCACTTCGACGCAGACCGGTTCAGGACTGATGCTTTGAAACTCACGGGGCGCATGCATACGCTGTGCTTGAAATTGACGAATCGGCATAATCAGATCAAACTAATAAAAACCGCATAAGTCTAACAAGTGCGGCTATATTTGCCTAATCGAACCTTTATTTTTCTTTGGAGTTATTGTCATGCCCACCACTTTAAACTGTCCGCGCTGTGGCAAGCTGACCACATGGGAAGATAATGAATTCCGTCCTTTTTGCTCAGAACGTTGCAAGATGATTGATCTGGGTGCTTGGGCCAATGAAGAATATAGTTTGCCTACCCAGGATGCACCACAAGCCGATAATAGCGAAGAATAAAATGCTAGATGCTCTTTATATTTAAATCATTCATCCCAAGGTTAATCAGTCCATTGATTAACCTTAAATAAATAGAATATGAGTAGTTTCTGGCCCTTTTAAATCATACTGCATGCTGTTCCCTAGCCTTCAATCAGATTCATTTTTGGAGAAATCTCATCCTTTCCTGTTAATAGACTAGGTCTCCTAGTTTTCACCTTGCCCGATAAAAGTACAAGTGTACCCATTTTACCGCAAGTAAAAAATTTAATTGTTTATCAATAAAAAACAATAACTAATATTTTAAAGCTATACTCTCAAGATAATAATACCTCCTAGATAATTTTTAATAACTGCTATTTAAATAATGAACTATCTGGGCGAACAGGCGTAATAATTATAAATATTAAAAAATTATGTAACGGAGAAAGCGAGAGGGCTTTGGTGCTTAAAAATCCTATTTTTTCTATTTATCGGCTGCAGTCTGGCCAGTTTGAGTTTTGGGATTTATCTTTTCGATCTTCTGATCATTACAATTGGTTTTTTACTGATTCTGGTAGCCATTCTGATTGTGCTGGAATTAAGACAGTTACATAGCGGGCCCT
Organism: Acinetobacter pecorum; assembly: GCF_014837015.1. Taxonomy (GTDB): domain Bacteria; phylum Pseudomonadota; class Gammaproteobacteria; order Pseudomonadales; family Moraxellaceae; genus Acinetobacter; species Acinetobacter pecorum. The sequence goes on along the minus strand of NZ_JACSPT010000001.1, from coordinate 74,568 downwards.
TTCAACGGGACTGATAAAGCTGGCTCATCAATCCCGGGCTCAAAGTTTTAACCCGCTTTACCTGCAACAAAAGGATTATGCTGCTTTTCAAAACCAATGGTACTGATCGGCCCATGTCCTGAAATAAATCGAGTTTCATCCGGCAGGCTAAAACATTCACGCTGAATAGAATCTAATAGCTGCTGATGGTTGCCACGCGGGAAATCAGTCCGGCCAATCGAGCCTTTGAACAATACATCACCTGTCCATAACAAGGCATAATTTTTGTTATAGAACATAACATGACCCGGCGTATGGCCGGGGGCAAAACGCACTTCAAATTCTTCATTGCCGAGTGTGAGAACTTCACCACCTTCCAACCACTGAGTCACTTCGACTTTTTCCGGAATCGGAAAACCATAACGTGCCGAAACTTCCTGAATCATGTCAAGCCAGAATGCATCTTCCTTATGCGGTCCGATTACCGGTACATTCCAGGCCTTTTTTAATGCACCCACCGCCCCGGCATGATCCAGATGGCCATGAGTGAGCCATAAGGCTTTAACCTTTAAACCCAGCGCTTCCACTTCAGCTTTCAGTTTTTCAGGTTCCCCTCCTGCATCAATCAAAATGGCTTCTTTAGTGTCCGCATCCCAAACGATCGAACAGTTTTGCTGAAAGGCAGTAACTGGAACAATTTTGACTTGTAACATGGGGTGAAAAACCTCGGGCAAGTTAATGGGCAAGTGTCTGTGTCAATGCATCCAGATTAGCCTGAAGCAGGCTATTGAGCAATCGCAAATGATCTTCACGGCTATTTAATGCCGGAATGTAACTATAGCTTTCGCCACCCATTGCTTTAAAGGTCTCGGCATTCTCTATTGCCAGCTCTTCAAGCGTTTCCAGACAGTCCGCAGAAAATGCAGGACTCATCACTTGAATTGATTTCACCCCCTGCTTGGCCCAATCTTCAAGTAAAACATCGGTATAGGGCTTGATCCATTCCTGTTTACCAAACCTCGACTGGAAGCTGATCGCATATTGATCTTCATTTAAACCCAGTGCTTCCGCCACCAATTTACCCGTGATGCGGCAACGGTCGGCATAAGGATCACCTTTATCGGCATAGGGCTGTGGAATGCCGTGGAAAGACATTAACAATTTTTCTGGCTGACCATGAATTGCCTGATAGTCCCGTACACTTTGAGCCAGCGACTGGATAAATAAAGGATGTTGATAATAATCCCGGATCACTGTCAAACCGGGTAAATTGCGCTGTTGAACCACCCATTTCGCCACTGCATCGTATAAAGGTGCAGTCGACGTGGCTGAATATTGGGGAAACAGGGGAAATAGAATCACGTGTTCCTGTGGCTGCGCGGAGACTTGTGCCAAGACATCCTGAATGCTGGGATTGCCATAGGTCATGGCGGGTACCACATTCAGTTCAAACTGTGGATACAGCTGGGTGAGATGTGTCTTGACTGCGCTGACCTGCTCAAACAGAATTTCACGCATCGGTGAATCCTGTCCCCATACTTGTGCATAGGCCTGTGAAACCCGCTTTGGACGGAAGGGCAAAATGAATAAACGCAGAATGATTTGCCAAATCGGTTTGGGAATTTCAATCACACGCTGGTCGGATAAAAACTGCTTGAGAAAACGGCGTACCGCAGGAATCGTAGGCTCATCTGGTGTGCCCAAGTTTGCCAATATAATCGTCACTTTCGCTTTAGCAGTAGAATACATTCAGTTCGTCCGTCAGGATATCAACCCCTGTACTTTAACAGCTTTTTATTTATTCTTTATATGGATTAATACGCTGACTTATATTGAAAAGTGCGATCTAAATCCAGCAAGCTGCTGTCCAGCAACTTTTGCGCTTTTGGCGTGATCTGCCACAGCATGCGCTGGCGGTCATCACGACCGGATGGCACAATCCAGTCATTCTGGCGCATTTGAATTTTCAAGCTATGCAAGGCACGGATATTCATCTGGGCACGCGCGACAGCATGTGCTCGCGGCATCTGCACCCGCGCATCCGGCAGGCCGGTTTCATTCAGATATTCATTCATGCGCTTTGAGAAAAACTCTTCAGGCGTGGGATTGACAAAGGTTGAGCCCAGCAATGCCAATAATTGTGCCCAGGTGAGTTTTTTCTGGACTTTAATTTCCTTGAAGTTACCATCCTGATAGGCATGCATCCGGTATTCAAAAGAAAAAACTTCATGCATCGCCACTTTGGGCAAGCTTAAGAATGGATCGAGCTGAGCTGTTCCGCCATCACGTTCCAGTTGCGCGACTTTCGCTTTAAGCTGGTCAATCTCATCATGCAGGGCTTGGGTATTTTGCGGGCGTACCCAGCCGGTTACCGGATATCGCTCCAGCATCTGTGGCATGTTAAAACGCACTGCCATTTCCAGATCGCGCAAACTGCGATAAGTAAATACCTGATCCACTTCCTGCTGTAGCAGTTGACGGAATTCCCTGAATTTTTCTTTTAATTCCGGTTTGGCATCATGCAATGCACTTTCACGTGAAGCCGGATCATCATGCATGAATATAATAATCGGCTTTTGCTTGGTCACTGCATAAATATATTCGAGATGCATATAGCCGACGCCCGAAACTGACTGCTCCCCGTATTGGCTACCCAGTAAAATCACGACATAATCACAGTCATCAATCTGGCGGCGTGCAAATGCAGTATTCAGCGGTGTACGCTGTTCCAGCCCCCACGAGAAAAATCCCATTCCCACCAGTGTTTGAGACAAAATGATACGCTCCGGTTGCATTTCTGCCCCAGAGGTTGAGATGAACACTTGGTATCGTTTATCCAGCATGGGCTATCCTCTTCTCCTGTACATTTGCGTAAACATGCATAAGTACATGTTTCCTTACGCAATATGGCCACCCCAATTAAAAAATATAGTTCTTTTTAAATTATAAAAATGAGCTTTAGACTGCACTCATGTTACTGACCTGCCATTTTATATCGGCTGGAATCAGGTGCTGCAAAATCGGTCGGAGCTGTTCAGCATTCTGCCCACTCACCACCAGTTCAATCGTTACACTTTTGCCAGACTTATGCTCAAATAATAACCCATTTTTAATTAAAATTCGGGCTGTTTGTCTTGCAACTGCGAATCCTGAGTCAATTAATGTCAGCTTTTGACCAAAAATATACTGAATTGACGATTTTAGGAAGGGGTAATGTGTACATCCAAGCACTAAATAGTCAGCGCCTTGATCTATAACAGGTTGTAAAATCTCTTTTAATGTCTGCAAGCAGGCTTCACTCATCTGCTCTCCGGCCTCCACAAAAGGCACCAGCTCCAGACTGGTGACCGGCAGGACTTTGACTTGAGCAGGTTCGGCAAAACGGGTAATCACATCTTTAATCAGCTGGCCGCGGAAGGTTGCAGGTGTAGCCAGTACTGCAACCGTTTTTGACTGGGTATTCAGGACGGCCGGCTTAAGTGCGGGCACCAAACCGATAATCGGAAAGTTTTCACCATAATGCTCGCGTAAATAATCCAGACTAAAAGCGGAAGCGGTATTGCAAGCCACCACTGCAACTTTACAACCCTGACGATACAGCCATTCAATCGCCTGAGCCGTCAGGGTGCGGATCTCCTGATCCTCTCTCGGCCCATAAGGAACATGGGCAGTATCTGCATAATAGACAAAGCGCTCATTGGGTAAATACCGGGCAATTTCTAGGGCGACCGACAAGCCGCCTACGCCTGAGTCAAAAATACCAATCGGGGCATCTGCCGTGGCATTAGGCATCGGGTCCAATAGCTTGGAAATTGGTTGAATAGCGCTCATAACGTTGCAGGGGGCTTGTTGCTAAAATTCTAGCGAACAAGCTTAAACCTCAGGTGCTCAAATGCAAGTCTAAATCGCCACTTTTCAAACTTAAAACGGTTTCACCTGCCGGATTTTCCCCAAGCTCTCCCATCTCGACCAGATGTAAAAATGCCGCACGCTGAATCAGGGCATTAATCCCGAAACGCACATGCACATAAGGCCGCAACTCACCTTTGTATTCACGCATAAAGATCGGATGTTCGGCATCGACAATAATCAGGTCTTGGGTAGTCGTGCCCAGTTGCAGATAGTTCACTCCATTGATCTCAACCCGATCGACCTGATTGACAAATAAAGGTTCATCTTCAACTTCAATTTCAATCATTTCTACCGGTGTTTTTAGATAGAATTTATCGTTTTCTTTCCAGAGCACCGTTGCAAATAGGTCAATCATGGGCTGACGCTTGATCAATTGACCTTCGTGCCACCATTCTCCATTGGCTAAAACCTTGAGATCCATTGTGCCACAATACTTTGGCTGCCATTGCTCCAAAGGGGGTATTGACCTTTTGTGACTGCCCTGTGCATCTTTTAAGTATTGTGCGATATCCATTAAATTTTTATCATCGGAAGAAGTTACTTTTTTCGTCGGATTTGTGCTGGCTACTGGCTTATCCATAAAAGAAGACCTTAATGACGGAAAAATAATATGTTTCAGCCAATTGGCTAAAACTGGGTTTAAAACTATACTAGCCCAGATTATCAAAGACACCAGTACTTTTGTGTCTAGGAACCAAGAACACTTATGGCAGCACCCAATCATATGATTATGGTTGCCACCGAATAGTAATATGAGGAGTCCTACATGGAACACATCGAACGTGAATCGATGGAGTTTGACGTCGTCATCGTAGGCGCAGGCCCTGCGGGTCTTTCTGCTGCGATCAAAATCCGTCAACTTGCAATTGAAAACAACTTAAACGATCTGTCCGTTTGTGTCGTAGAAAAAGGCTCCGAAGTCGGTGCGCATATTCTTTCCGGTGCTGTGCTTGAACCGCGTGCCATGAACGAATTGTTCCCGGACTGGAAAGAACAGGGTGCCCCGCTGAATGTCCCGGTGACTGAAGATAAAACCTTCTTCCTGCTGTCAGATGAAAAATCACAGGAAGCACCGCACTGGATGGTGCCAAAAACCATGCATAATGATGGCAACTATGTCATCTCGCTCGGCAACGTGGTGCGCTGGTTAGGCCAGAAAGCTGAAGAACTGGAAGTGTCAATCTTCCCGGGCTTTGCCGCCTCAGAAATTCTGTACCATGAAGATGGCACGGTAAAAGGCATCCAGACCGGTGACATGGGTATTGGTAAAGATGGCGAACCGACGCATAACTTTACCCCGGGTTATGAACTGCATGCCAAATACACGTTATTTGCAGAAGGTTGCCGTGGTCATTTGGGTAAACGCCTGATCCAGAAATTCAACCTGGACAAGGATGCCGATCCGCAGCATTACGGCATTGGCATTAAAGAGCTTTGGGAAATTGATCCGGCCAAACATAAACCGGGTCTGGTGATGCACGGTGCTGGCTGGCCATTGAATGAAACCGGTTCTTCAGGGGGCTGGTGGTTGTACCATGCTGAAAACAACCAGGTGACCCTGGGCATGATCGTGGATCTTTCTTATGAAAACCCGCATATGTATCCGTTCATGGAAATGCAGCGCTGGAAAACCCATCCACTGATCAAGCAGTATCTGGAAGGCGGCAAGCGTATTTCTTATGGTGCCCGTGCCGTGACCAAAGGTGGTTTTAACTCACTGCCAAAATTCACCTTCCCCGGTGGCTCGTTAATTGGGGATGATGCCGGCTTCCTGAACTTCGCCAAGATCAAGGGCTCTCATACGGCAATGAAATCCGGCATGCTCTGCGGTGAAGCGGTATTTGAAGCGATTGCTGCCGGTGTAGAAAAAGGTGGTGATCTGGCAGTTGCACGTGTTGTAGAAGGCGAAGATTTCTTTGTGAAAGAATTGACCGCGTATACCGACAAGTTCAACCATAGCTGGCTGAAAGAGGAGCTGTACAGCTCGCGTAACTTTGGCCCGGCGATGCACAAGTTCGGTCAATGGATGGGTGGTGCATTCAACTTCATCGACCAGAACGTGTTTAAAGTGCCGTTCACCCTGCATGATCTGCTGCCTGACTTCAAGGCATTAAAAACTGTCGATGCAGTGAACTTCAAGCCGACCTATCCAAAACCGGATGGCAAGCTGACTTTTGACCGTCTGTCTTCAGTGTTTGTGTCGAACACGGTCCATGAAGAAAACCAGCCTTCGCATTTGAAACTAACTGATCCATCCATCCCGGTTGAAGTGAACCTGCCGAAATGGGATGAGCCTGCACAGCGTTACTGCCCAGCGGGGGTGTATGAAATCATGGAAAATAATGACGGTTCCAAGCGTTTCCAGATCAATGCAGCCAACTGTGTGCACTGCAAGACCTGTGATATCAAGGATCCGTCCCAGAACATCACCTGGGTGACACCGGAAGGTGGTGGTGGTCCGAATTACCCGAATATGTAAGTTATAAATCAAAATAAAATAAACCCGCCTCAGAGCGGGTTTATTTTCAAGATCAATTCAAAATTATCAGTACACGAAATGCATAAATTTTTGGCAGATTTAGCCGCCTTTTTTCACTAAATAATGAAATTCTTTATTGCCATTTTCATCCAGTCGCTCTTCCTGCAATAGCAATTCATGCCCCAGATGCATACAGAACTTTGGAATATCCCAAGACGTTGAATTATCCGTGGCAAACACCTCAACCACGTCGCCAGCTTTGGATTTACGGATCGCCTGATGCAACATCATTACCGGCTCAGGACAACGTAAACCTCGGGTATTCAATTGCAGGCTTGGAATAATTTCAGTGAAGGACATCGAAACACTCAGGATGAAAAGACATCATATTTTAACATAAACCTGTGATTACAGGACTGCTTTGGATATAGGTCCAGGTTTAAAATCGGCACTGACTTACGCGATCAAGACTGCACATCATATTTACAATAGACAAGCGTATTTTCTGCGGTATGATAAAACCACGTTTTTTTAGATATTAAGAGTCTTCAGGAAAAATCATGCACGAGGAATCAGGCCCGTCGTGGGGTATGCGCGGTTTACGCAAATGGCTGGGAACTGCACCCGAAACTCGCGACGAACTGCTAAAATTAGTACAAGATTCACGTCGATTTTTAGAACCCGATACTGTTGCCATGCTTGAGGGTGTACTTGACCTCCCGGCAACCAAAATTCGTGAAGTCATGACGCCCCGTACGTCCATGATCAGCTTGCAGGAAGATGACCAACTACTGGATATCCTGCATGTGCTGGTCGAGTCTGCACATTCACGCTTTCCGGTATTCTCATCCGATCAGACCGACAATGTAGTCGGAATTCTGCTGGCCAAGGATTTATTGCCTTTTCTGACCGAGCCGACCACCAAAGTCGATATTCGCGCGCTCATGCGCCAGCCTTTGTTTGTTCCAGAAAGTGCCCGTTCCGATCAGGTACTGCGCATGCTGAAAAACACCCAGACACATATTGCCGTAGTGATTGATGAATACGGTACGACTTCGGGTCTGGTGACACTGGAAGATATTCTGGAAGAGATTGTCGGTGAAATTGAAGATGAACATGACAATATCGATGAAGAAGCACAGTACATTGTTCCGGATAACGACCCGACTACCGCCAATACCTGGATAGTCCAGGCCCTGACTCCGATCGAGTATTTCAATAATATGCTGGATACGAATTTCCCTGATGATGAAGTGGAAACCATGGGCGGCTTGTTATTACAGGAAATTGGTCTGGTGAATGATCTTGAAGGTCAGACCATTGAACTGGAAAACTGGCAGTTTACCATTCTTGAGGCAGATTCGCGTTCTATTCACCTGATTCGAGCCGTGCGCCAATGAGAGCGTATTTCGATAAGCTGTTGAGTTCTTCTCAGCGGCAGAAAACCTTGCCGCTGATCTATCCTGTCTTAATTGCCTTATTTGCAGGTGCCATCTTCAGCTTGGCACTGGCTCCCTATCATTACTGGTGGCTAGCCATTCTGTCTCCGGCCCTGCTCTATGCCTGCTTGCGTGGACGTAGTGCAAAACAGGCCTTTGGTATTGGCTGGGCTTACGGGATCGGCTTGTGGTTTGTGGGTGCTTTCTGGCTCTATACCTCCATCCATGTCTATGGCGATACCAGTGCCTTTCTGAGCATTGTGATGATCCTGATCATGGCGTTGGTGATGGGTCTGTTTAGTGCTGTTCAATGTTTTGTTTACCGGCGCTTTTTCCCGGAAACCCCTTTAACCTTTGCCCCGCTCTGGGTACTGTTTGAATGGGCCAAGACCTGGGTATTTACCGGGTTCCCATGGCTGTTTGCTGGTTATGCCTTTACCGAACGCTACCTAGATGCCTATGCGCCCTTATTCGGCGTATTCGGGGTTTCTTTTGTGGTGATCATTCTGGCCTGTGCGCTGGTTGAAATCCTTAATAGACGCCTGTTCTGGGCGATTCCTTCAGCCATCTTGTTACTCGGTGCCTGGGGTGCAGCACAGCTGACGTTTGTTGAGCAGAAAAATCAAAAGCCTTTAACTGTTTCCCTGATTCAGGGCAATATTCCGCAGGACCTGAAATGGCTGACAGAATATCAGGTAAAGACCTTACTGATTTATGCCAATCTGAGCAAAACAGAATGGGGCCGAGATCTGATCGTCTGGCCAGAATCTTCGATTCCCATGTTCCAGACTGATATTGAAGCCTTTCTGGAAGCCATGAAAGTCCAGGCTGAAAAATCCGGAACGGCCTGGGTGACCGGCATTCCGTATTGGGATTTGGCCGAATCTCAGACTGCGGGCTATCCAAAATATTACAACAGCATTATGGCGAGCGGAGATGAATCGGATGGGCTGTACAAGAAACAGCGTCTGGTTCCGTTTGGTGAATATATTCCCTTGTCAGGCTGGTTAAGCTGGGTATTGCCGGGTTTACAGAATGATCCGTCCATGAGTGGTTTTACTCGGGGTACAGATCATCAAGAACCGTTGAATGTAAAAAATCATCCTTTGGGTTCTGCGATTTGCTATGAGGTGGCTTATCCTAATTTGACCCGCCGTAATGCCAGCCAGAGTGATTTTCTGGTAACCGTATCTAATGATGCCTGGTTTACCGGTACAGCAGGGCCGCTACAGCATCTGCAGATGGTGCAAATGCGTGCCAAAGAAAATGGCCGCTGGTTTATCCGTGCCACCAATACTGGTGTGACTGCGTTTATTGATCACAATGGTCATATCGTGAAAAAAGCCCCGATGGATCAGGAAGTGGTATTACGTGGTGAACTTCCAGCCATGCAGGGCGTAACCCCGTATATGAAACTCAGCGACTGGCCGGTCCTGATCTTCTCGGTTCTACTCTTGCTAGTGGGCTGGCGCTTCCGTCCACGTAAAGTGGATGTCAGCTTTAAATCTAGACGGTAATTTCTTCAAGTCCCCATTTTACAAAGGGGGATTTAGGGGATTCCTGAATCATGAATATAGTATCTTATCAACCTCTCCTAAGCTGCCGTTAATAAAGGGAGGAACACTCAAGGAAATAAAAAACCGAGGTCAAAGCCTCGGTTTTTTATTGCTTTCAAAAATTTAAAACTGTACTGCCAGATAACAGAGCATGCTGGCTAAAGACAGCATCGGTACATGACGATAAATATGAACTACAGCCTGTTCAAATGCTGAGCTTTGCTCGGCCTGAATGCGAATAACACTCGCATTTAATGCTGACCAGAAACATAGAGCCATTAAACTACTCATCAAACTGATGGCAAAGAAAGCCACCATAATCTGGCTGCTACCTTCGGTGCTCTGCCATAAATGAACGATTCCCTGACTGACCGGCAACATGCTTAAAACCAGAAGAACAGATTTCAGCATCAACCAGTGAAATTGGTTGATTTCATCTTTCAAGATAAATGCTTTCATATGTTTCTCCGTTGGCGAGCCAGGTGCCTTTCAGAGCATTATGAGCTTTTTCAAATAAATAGAAAGTGTAGCTTTATTCATATCTTACGAGAATTGTAATAGATAAACATGGGAATAATTCTTATTATAACTCGCATATCGTTTCTATTATTTAATTTATATAATTTTCAAAAACTTATATTATATTTTATAATTAATACCTATTATCACTTCACTTAACACAAAAATAAGCTATGAAGTGAAGTGATATATTCCATTCAGTGAGAATTTAGAATGATTCTCGATTATGGCTGATAATAAATATCGGCATCTGTTCCTTCACCGCCCGCTTGACCATCTGCCCCAAATGAATACAGATCGAAGCTTCGACCATCGGTACCCGGAATCACATATTGCAGTTCATTATCCCAGCTGTCTTTTGGAAAACCGCCTTTGACATAACCACCCGGCATCCAGTTTTTTGCAGTCGCTGGCTGGTTCACCAGTGCATCCAGACCACCTTCCTGCATGCTTGGATATTTACCATTGTCGAGCTTATATTGATCCAGTGAACCTGCAATACTCTGCAACTTGATCACGGTGGTATCTACTTTGGCTTTTTCACCGCGCCCCATCACGTTCGGAACGATCAGCGCAGCCAGCACACCAAGAATAACAATCACCACCATGACTTCGATTAAGGTAAAGCCTGCCTGTTTATTTAATTGTTTCCTTTTCATTCACTCTCTCTCATTCATTTGCATTATTCAGACCACTTGAATCTTGATCACAGCAAAATTCTAACTGGTTACTGTTTAAATCATATTATTCATATTCACAATTGGCAGCATTACTGCTATCACAATGACCAGAACAATACTGGCCATCAGAACCAGCATTAAAGGTTCCAGCAAAGCCAGTAAAGTTGAAATCAGGGTGGTCACTTCACGATCCTGCATCTGTGAAGCACGCTCCAGCATTCGGTCGAGTTCACCGGATGCCTCGCCACTTCTGATCATTTGTACCATCATCGGCGGGAAATAACCACTGCGTTCCAGTTGGGTTGCCAAGTTACCGCCTTCGGTCACTTTTTCAGCAGCCAGATTCACCGCATCACGGATTACCCAGTTATTGCTGACCGCAGCTCCAATGCGCAATGCATCGACTAGCGGCACGCCAGACTGGGTCAAAATGGATAAGGTACTGGCAAAACGCGCGGCATTAATCCCGCGTGATAGTTTCCCAAATAGCGGCAGCTTTAAAGTCAGACGGTCAAAGGCATAATGCCCGGCGGTGGTTCTTAAAAACCGGACCAACAGGAAAATCCCCAAGGCTCCACCGATCAATAAAAATGGCCAGGCAAGGCGGATAAAATCACTGGCTTTCATCAAGGCCACGGTAATCCAGGGCAGGGCATCTTTACTCTGGTCAAAGGTCTTGACGATATCCGGCACCACATAGGTCATCAGTCCCATCACGATTGCAAAGGACATCAGCATCAGGATAATCGGATAGATCATTGCACCTTGAATTTTTTTCTGCATGGCGAAACGATTTTCGGTATAGTCTGCCAGTTGGTCCAGAATCAGATCCAGATGCCCGGAACGCTCACCGGCCGCAATCGTGGCAATATACAGCTCGGGAAACCGTCCCGATTGCTGCAAGCCTTGCGCCAGACTATGCCCTTCCAGCACTTTTGAGCGCACTGACATCAGCAGGTTTTGCACATGTACTTTTTCACTTTGCTTGCCGACGGCGCGAATCGCTTCTTCCAGTGGAATTGCGGCGGCGACCAGTACGGATAATTGCCGGGTCATCAGAGCCAGATCATAGGCGGTGAGGCTTTTTTCAAACCATTTTCGTCGATAATGCCGGTCTTTTTTCTCTACAGGATCGACAGAGACTGGAATAAGCGCTTTATCCCGTAATTGTTGCCGGATCTGACGCGCAGAATCCCCTTCCAGCACGCCTTTTTGCTGCTTCCCTGAAGCATCAAGCGCAATAAACTGATATGCAGGCATTGTAATGCTCTAATTTTCCAAAATTTTGCTTAACGCTGTTGCGTCAGACCACCCAAATCATTCATATTCTTTGATATAAATTATCTGCTCACTCTAACATAATCGAACTTTAAGCACGACGAAATTTCTTCAGGATCTCCACCCCAAGATATGCAAAATTCTCACCCAGATTCAAGTCCACTTTATCGCGTACGCGTTGCTGTACCTGTGCATGTATTTGATTGTTTTGATTACACAATGAGTGCAGAACAATTTGAACAGGCGCAGATTGGCGCACGTGTACTGGTGTCGTTTGGCCGGCAGAATCTGGTCGGGGTGATTATCGAAAAACTGTCCGCAGACACTCCTCTCGACCCGCGCTTTAAACTTAAGGCTGTGACCGAACTGCTCGATGAACGTGCCATTATAGATAGCAAAGTTTTAAGTTTGTTGACATGGTCAGCACAGTATTATCAGTTTCCGATCGGTGAAGTCGTCCACAGTGCCCTGCCAACCCTGCTGCGTCAGGGCAAGCCTTATAACCTGCTGGCTCGCACCTGGAAGCTCCTGGACACTAATGCCGAGGCCAAAGTACGCCGTTCAGACAAGCAGCAGGAAGCCTACCGGATTTTAAAACTGCATCCGGTCGGGACCACTGAAACTGTGCTCAACATGGCCGGGATTGAAACCGCGACCTTAAAAGCACTGGAGAAAAAAGAGATTTGCGCCTGTGTGCTGGAGTTACAAGATTTCAGTCCGCAGCCGATGCAACTGGCACAGATGCCGCTAACGGCCAATCCTGAACAAAAACATGCAGTCGAACAGGTATTAAAATATCGCAATCAATATCAGGCTTTTTTACTGGATGGTCTGACCGGCAGCGGTAAAACTGAAGTGTATTTGCAGATCATGGAGCAGGTACTGAAACAGGGCAAACAGGTGCTGGTGCTGGTGCCGGAAATCGGCCTGACGCCGCAAACCATCAGCCGGTTTCAGTCCCGTTTTCATTGCCATATTGCGCTGCTGCATTCCGGGCTGAATGATTCCAAACGGCTACAAGCCTGGCAGTCGGCAGAAACCGGCAAAGCCTCGATTGTGCTGGGTACACGTTCCGCCATTTATACGCCAATGCCGAATCTGGGCCTGATCATTCTGGATGAAGAACATGACCTGTCCTTTAAACAGCAGGAAGGCTTCCGCTATCATGCCCGAGATGTCGCCCTGTACCGCGGCCATTTACAGCAATGTCCGGTAATCTTAGGGTCAGCCACTCCAAGCATTGACAGTTATGCGCTGGTGCAACATGGCAAGATGCAGGTGCTGGAGCTGAACCAGCGTGCCGGCACGGCCTTGATGCCCAAAATCCATATTCTGGATTTAAAAGTCGCACAGAAGCAGCATGGGATTAGCCTGCAATTGATTCAGGACATCAAAAAGCGTCTGGAGAAAAAGGAACAGGTGCTGATTTTTTTAAACCGCCGTGGCTATGCCCCCGTTCTGCTTTGTGGCAGTTGCGGCTGGCAGGCACAATGTCCGCACTGTGATGCCAACTTCACTGTACACCGTCAGCCTTATCAGCATCTGCATTGTCATCATTGCGGTACCATTCACCGTATGCCGGAACACTGCCCGCAATGTCAGCATCAGGAACTGGTTACACTGGGCATGGGCACCGGCAAAGTCGAAGAACATCTGAATGAACTCTTTCCGGATTTTGAGGTGATTCGGGTCGATCGCGATTCCACCAGTCGGGTCGGCAGCTGGCAGAAAATCTATGACAAGATTCAGAAAAGCGAACCAGCAATTCTGCTCGGCACCCAGATGCTGGCCAAAGGCCATCATTTTCCTTATGTGACGCTGGTGGCGATTCTGGATATCGATTCCGGTCTGCTCAGTGTTGATTTCCGTGCTACTGAACGGACTGCACAATTGATCGTGCAGGTTGCAGGCCGGGCCGGACGTGGTGAACACAAAGGCGATGTCTATTTGCAGACGCTCAGACCTGATCATGCCCTACTAAATACGCTGGTGAATGAAAATTATCGCGTGTTTGCCCAGCAAACCTTAAAAGAACGGCAGATTGCCCAGATGCCGCCCTATCGTTATGCCATCCTGATTCGCTGTGAATCCAAGGATCAGGCACAAAATACCGAATTCTTACAGAAACATGCAGCTCTTCTCAGGCAATATCCCGATCTGGTGCTGGACATCTGGGGACCGATTCCTGCGCCAATGGAACGTAAGGCTGGACGCTATCAGTCACATATGGTGCTATTGTCAGCAGATCGTCCACGTCTGCATTACTATATGCGCAGCTGGTGGCAAAACATGCTGCAGGACAAGCCTTCCAGCATGAAGCTCACGCTGGACATAGACCCTCAGGAACTGAGCTAAGAGATATTGCGCCTGAGGGTCGCTCTAGAATACGAAACTGCGAGTCTGGATCAAGCATAAATTTAGGGCAGGAAAATGTCGATACTGTTACAAATCACACTGGTTCTGGTCATTGCACTGTTGATGGTGCCACTGAGTAAAAGGCTCAGGTTGCCAAGTGTGCTGGGCTATCTGTTAACAGGAATTATCTTGAGTCCAGGCCTTTTGCATCTGATTCAGGCACCCGAAGTCATGCGTAGTTTCATGCAAGTCAGCCTGATGGCGCTCATGTTCTGGATCGGCCTGCAACTCAGACCACAACGCATCCTCCAGATCCACCCCACCCTATGGATGATGGCAACTTTACAAGTACTGACCAGCGCGCTGATTTTCAGTTTGATGGCATGGACCTTTTTGCAGCAAAGTCTGCTTGCTAGCATCGTGATTGGGCTTGCCGGCAGTTTGTCTGCCATGACACTGGTCATTCAACAGTTGAACAACCAGCAACAGTTTGCCACCAGTTATGGTCAACAGACCTATTCGATTCTGCTGGTTCATGCCCTGTTGGCCATTCTGGTGATTGCAGCCATTCCCTTATTTGCCGGGATTCGATCCACTGAACATGGCGTGGCCTACTTTGCTGCGATCATCGCGACGTTAAGCGGTCTGTTCCTGTGTAACCGCTATCTGATGCAGCCGTTGTATCGCTGGATTGCCAAAAGCGGCGGTCATGAATTACATGTCATTGTGACAGTTACAGTGATCTTGGCATTATTGGTATTAATGAATACCCTCGGGATAAATCTATTCCTGGGAGCCTTGTTTGCCGGAATTTTACTGGCAGATTCAGATTTCAGGCCTGCGGTAGAAAGTACGATTCGGCCTTTTCAAGGCCTGTTGATGGGCCTGGCCTTTATCAGCTTTGGCATGTCATTGCACTTACCTGATCTGCTGGATTTTCCCTGGATGATTCTGGGCGGAACTTTGGCTTTAATCTTGATCAAGTTTACTGTTACTTTGGTATTGGCACGCTATTATCAAAATAGCTGGCGCAATACTACCCTGCTGGCTGGCAGCTTGGCACAGGGCGGTGAATTTGCCTTACTGGCACTGATGATTGCAGTATCCGACCAGATTATTAGGGGTGATCTGCTCTCTCCCTTGCTGTGGATGGTGAGTTTTTCCTTGCTGCTGGCCCCCGCATTTTATTGGTTATTACACAGTCAGATCTTACCGCGTCTGGATCGCCACAATCATCTGGCAGCGACTTTTGAAACTGATATTAATCCTCAAGCTCATACGCCAATCCTGCTGATTGGCTTTGGCCGCTTCGGACAGATCATTGCCCGGATTTTACTGCAACAGCAGCATGCATTTAGTGTCATGGACAGCACTGTGCCAGCCACTGAGCTTCTGGCGCAGTACGATATCCCTTTCTATCAGGCAGATGCGACAGAACCGGCAGCCTTGATGCAGGCAGGGGTTGCCACGGTGCAACAGGTCATTGTCGCCATTGATGATATTGAAGACTCAATGTTGATCCTGCGGCATCTGCGGCTGAATTATCCTGAAATCAGTTTATGGGTTCGCGCCCGTGACCGGCATCATGTGCAGTTATTACAGGATTTGGGCGTGCAACACATCTGGCGTGAAACCTACCTTTCTGCATTAGAACTGAGTCACGCCTTATTAGACCAGCTTAATACTAACCCCAAAGACAGCCAGTTACAGATCCAAAACTTCCGTGAACAGGATGAACAGCTTTTAAGCAGCCAGTATGATCTGGATCCAGAACAACATTCAACAGATAAAAACTACCGGAACAGTTTGGCTGAACTGGAGTATCTATTTGCTCAAGATCAACGCTATAAAGCGCAAACACCAGAGACGTCGCAGCAACCAGATACAAACAGCGTAACAATTGATATGTTAAGGGATGATCTGTCATAACTTGTGTTTTACAATAATGACACCATTAAAACAGGGTTATGGAGAATTTTATGTCTGATTTACGCCAACGCTTTTTTATTGAAGATAGCCCTGTTCGTGGTGAAGTGGTGCATCTTGAAGAAGCTTTACAAACTATTTTAGCGCAACGTGACTATGCACCTGCAGTTAAAATCCTGTTAGGTGAAATGCTCAGTGCCACTGCCCTGCTGGCCAGCACATTGAAAATTAAAGGCCGTATCAGCCTGCAAATTCAGGCAGCAGGTACATTTAAATGGGCCATGGCGGAATGCAACCATTTGGGTGAAGTTCGCGCTTTGGCGGATTATGAAGAAGACCCACACTTTCTGGTGGGCGAAGACAGCAGTACGGTTTTGAAGGCACTAAACTCTCCGGTTCTGTTCATCAATATCGAACCAGAAATGGGTGAACGCTATCAGGGTATCGTACCCCTTGATAAAGAAAACCTGGCGGGCTGTCTGATGCAGTATTACGATCTTTCGGCACAGATTCCGACGCGCATCGTACTGGCAAGTGACCAGCAGCGTGCGGGCGGTTTACTGATTCAGCTGTTACCGCGTAATAGTGAAGAAGAACAGCGTCGTGTAGATGAAGATCTGTGGCCACGTCTGACCATGCTTACAGAAACCTTGAAGGCTGAAGAACTGGTTGGGTTACAAGCTACTGATATTCTATATCGTTTATATAATGAAGAAGAAGTGCGTCTGCCAGATACGGAAGTGTTGAAGTTTGGCTGTACCTGCTCTAAAGAGCGTTGTGCCGTTGCCTTGCAGCAAATCGGTATAGAGTCGATCCGTGAAACACTGGAATTCCAGAATCCGATCGAGATGGACTGTCAGTTCTGTAATAGCCAGTATACGTTTACGGCTGAAGAAGCTTTAGGTCTTTTCGGTGAGCATCTGAGCTAACCAACCCTACTTCTCTGTTTTAAAAAGCATTCTTCAGGAATGCTTTTTTTCCATTTGAATTTCTACAACGCTGAAGAATAGAAAAAAGTATGTCCTTACAGTAGAAAATTCGCCCCTGCCTTAAGTTTCACTCTCTGGTAAATCTCACCCCAGACCTCTACTTAAATTGCGATATTATTCACATCAATAAAAGCCTAACATTTCTCATTTTCAGAAAATTTAAGAGAAAATAATCACATTTTATTTTCTTGATTTAATTACACTTTTAAAATAAATTAGAGCAATAATTCTAAAACGAATAGATTATCTTACCAACAGGCATGTTATGAAGAAATTATTGAATACTCTAGTAATGGGGATGAGTTTGGCCGTAGTTTCAAGTTTGGCCTTTGCCTATGAAGATCCGCTAGTGGGTAAATGGAAAACCATTGATGATCAATCTGGCTATTCCCGTGCAGATGTAGAAATTCGCAAGAAAGCGGATGGTAGCTATGAAGGAATTATTGTTGAAACACGCAGCCTGCCAGGTGCAGAAAAAATGGGGATCTGCCATAAGTGTCCAGGTCAGCTCAAGAACAAGCCTTTCCTAGGTTTGCCATTTATCTGGGATTTTAAAGCAGATCCAAAAAAACCGCGTGAATACCATGATGGCAAAGTGCTCGATCCGATCAGCGGCAAAGTATACAAAGGTAAAGCACGCTTAAGCACGAATGGTAAACGTCTGACCTTACGTGGTTACGTCGGCGTATCAGTGATCGGACGCAGTGTAACCTGGGTAAAATATTAATTTAAAATATAGATTTTAAAGCCCCTGTTTTCAGGGGCTTTTTACTTTGTCATGATTTGAAACAAGAAGGTACAAATAAAAACTGTTTCCTAGGGCGGAAAATTATAATAATGGATTGAAGACGGTTATTTTTTATTCATGTATATATGATGATCAATCTTCAGCCTCGTTCAACATCAATTCTGCCTTTCGGGCTGTTATGTCATCCTCATTTGGTGCCACCTGTTCATCGCAGCTTTGTCAATATACGTGCCCTGCTGATCGAATATAAAACTATAAAAACAGGTTCAGCCTCCATCCTTTTGTATTTAGATGCTACTGAAGCAGATTTGGTCAGAGAGGCCGCATCATTGCATGCTCCCGTATATTCTCTCTGCATTTATGATCAGCTGAATCATCATGCCAAATATGCAGATCAGGAAAAAGATGGTGCTTTATACCAGCACCGTAATTTTCCTTTCATTTTGCATAGTTAGGCGGTTTAAGGAGTAGATCCATGACTACGATTCAATACCAAGAAAGTTTTTCACACGGTTATATTCCATCGGAAATTGTGGATGATCGTTCATTTGACCTGGCTCACTTTGCCGAAGCATGCGGACAAAGCCCGGAATGGGTCATGCAACTGATTGAATATGGAATATTGCCGGACCGTTCCAAAACCCAGCACAGTATCTTCCTGGGTGAAGATATCTCACGCGCACAACGCGCCTACCGTCTGCAACGCGATTTCGATGCTTCGTTTACTGCAGTTGCCATGATGCTGGATTTGATCGATGAAGTGCAAGAGTTACGCCGTGAGGTTAAACATTTGCAACTCAAGTAAATCCTCTAATGCTCTGTCTATCTGCATGCTTTTGCGGTAGCTCAGAGCTATCTATTTAATTTTAAAATGAGAGTATTAGAGTTACTATGAAAACCAAAGATTGTAATAAGAAAATCAAATATATGTTCCCCGAATATCGCGATTTAATTGTCCAGCTTCGGGAGGAAGATCCACACTTTGCTAAGTTATTTGAGGAGCATAGTGAACTGGACAAGCAAATCACTCAGCTGGAACTGGATCCAGTAAATCAGATCAATAGTGATATTGAACTGATTAAGCGTAAGAAGTTAAAAATAAAAGATGAAATATATAAAATACTGACGCAAACGGCTGAGGCAGGAAACTTGTCTTAAGTAGGAGCCAGGCAAGCCAAGCTAGGATCATTCTGCACATTGTGCGTAACGTTTGAATCCGCTTGGCTATGCTTAAAAATGTTATCTTTGTATATAAAAAAGATATCACTGTTTTTATTTTAATTTGGTCAGTTTTTCGACTTTTTCTACGGTTTTTTTGACAGACTGCCTGATGGGCTTATAGTCCAGCAACCAGAGCAGGTTGATGTGTTGATCTTTATTTTGCTGTGCTAACAGATCAATCACGCTTTTCTCGCCCAAACCCACCAAGTGTCTGCGATAAAAATAATAAATTAATAATATGGTCGTAATACCCATGACGATTAGCATCATCCAAAATCCGGTGGGAGATTTCAAACCTGGAATAAACTCAAAATTCATCCCATAAATACCGGTTAACAAGCTCAAAGGTGCGAAGATGGCCGTGATAATGGCCAATATACGCATGTTTTCATTGGTTTGGTTGGCGATTGCAGAAAAATGTAAATCTATAGTAGCTTGGATCGAAGCACGCAGACGAACAATATGTTTCTGAATTCGCTCCACATGACTGATCAAATCATTGATACGGACTAGCAATATATCCAGTCGTTCAGACTTTTTCTTACCTTTCGCATGTGGGTAATTATCTATAATTTCATCCCTGAATTCTTGTAGAGTATCAATCTGCTCTTCACATAAATCTTCAACCTGCTGAAACGAGATGCTTTCTTGTAATAACTGATCCCATTTCTTAAATCGGCGACGCCCTTGCAATAATTCTTGCTGCCAGAATCCAACCCGTCGGGTCAGCGGTACACGCAAATCCAGATAACCATCCACCATGCTGTTTAGTAGGCGCAAGGACAAATCAAAAGGTGAAGCTGGAAGTTTACGTGACTTATTCTGTTCCCTGTTAGAATGAATAAAATTTAGCTCAATCCGGGAAATATAGTTTTGTAGGACTTTATTTCCTTGTTCACGTACCGTAACCAGAACTTGCGGCGTGATAATAAAACTGACAGGTGTGGTAGCCAGACCAAACATTTGTTCATGCTGTTCATCTGTCGTCCCTATCTCATCATCCGGAGTAATGAGCTTACGGAAAATCAGCAAGTTATAATCATCCATCGTATCAAATGAACAGGGATGCTCTAAATTTAAAATATCTTTTACATGAAATTCATTTAAAGACATATGAGCATGTTGATATATTTCTTTTTGCCAAGTTTCTACACGATTTACAACATCTATGCGGGTGCAATCAATCCAGATAAATTCAAGTTGAGTTTCAGCATCTGTAATGCGTTCTTTTTGTACAGAAAGATAATGATCTGAAAGACGCTGATAAAAATAATAAATTTTCATTAAAACTATTCTCTATTCACTATTTTAATTGCTCTATGACTGAATAGAAACTTAAGCCACTTTATCTATCAGCCTTAAAATTATGAGTCGGGCTGAAACCTTAAGCAATCACATAATGCTTTTATTTATAAGTCTTCATGACTACGCAGCTTAAAATAAGGTACAAAAAAGCCCTGTACCTGCCAAAGCAATCACCTTGGCAAAGTACAGGGCTTTTACTGATCTTTTACTCACATGGACTCAGCCATGTGAATGTGCAATCAATTATGCTTGTTCGATGTCTTTCATAGTCAGTTTAATACGACCACGGTTATCAACATCCGCAACCTGTACTTTCACATCCTGACCTTCTTTTAAAACATCTGCCACATTCGCAATACGCTCGTTCGAGATTTGAGAAATGTGAAGTAAACCGTCCGTACCTGGAAGGATGTTTACAAACGCACCAAATTCTACGATACGAATGACTTTACCTGCATAGATGGTACCTGGCTCAACTTCAGCAGTAAGTGCCTGGATTTTTGCAATTGCCGCTTGCGCAGCCGCTTTAGTTTCACCAAATACACGAACTGTACCGTTATCTTCGATATCGATTGCCGCTTTGGTTTCTTCAGTAATCGCACGAATGGTCGCGCCGCCTTTACCGATCACATCACGGATTTTATCCGGATTGATGTTGATTACCTGGAATGTCGGTGCGTGCATCGAAATTTCAGGACGCGCACGTGAAATCACCTGGTTCATCTCATTCAGGATGTGCATACGACCCGCATAAGCCTGGTTCAATGCAGATTCCATGATCTCTTCAGTGATGCCTTCGATCTTGATGTCCATTTGTAGCGCAGTAATACCGTTTGCAGAACCAGCTACTTTAAAGTCCATATCGCCCAAGTGATCTTCATCACCCAAGATGTCAGAAAGCACTGCGAAACGCTCGCCTTCTTTCACAAGACCCATCGCGATACCCGCAACTGGTGCTTTTAGTGGAACACCTGCATCCATTAACGATAATGAAGCACCACATACAGACGCCATTGAAGACGAACCGTTTGACTCTGTGATGTCAGAAACGATACGGATCACGTACGGGAAGCGGTCAGCCGCAGGAAGTACAGCTTGAACACCACGACGTGCCAGACGACCGTGACCGATTTCACGACGCTTAGGACCAGATTCACGACCAGTTTCACCTACAGAGTATGCAGGGAAGTTGTAGTGCAACATGAAGTTGTCAGTTTTGGTACCTGCAAGGGTATCAACCATCAGTGCATCACGAGTATTACCCAAAGTTGTTGTTACCAACGCCTGAGTTTCACCACGTGTGAACAATGCAGAACCGTGTGCACGATCTAGAACACCCACTTGTACGTCAATTGCACGAACAGTTTTGGTATCACGACCATCAATACGTGGCTTACCAGACAGGATATTGTCACGTACGGTACGGTATTTAAGATCTTCGAATAATTCGTTAACTTCATCAGCAATGCCAGTTTCGTCATTTTCAGGAACGAATTGAGCCAATGCTTCTTCTTGAAGTGCATCAAGTGCTGCATAACGTTCATGCTTAACTGCAATGGTGTATGCTTCAGAAATTTTCGCTTCGAATGCTTCTTTCAATTTGCCAAGAAGTTCTTCATTTTTAACCGGAGCAACCCAAGTTGACTCAGTTGCACCCGCAGCGGCAGCAAATTCTTTGATCGCCTGGATCGCGATTTGCATTTCGTCATGACCAAACAATACAGCGCCCAGCATCTGGTCTTCTGAAAGCTCTTTCGCTTCAGATTCAACCATCAACACTGCAGATTCTGTACCGGCAACCACAAGATCAAGATCAGACTCTTTGAGTTGTTCAAGGTTCGGGTTCAGAATGTATTCGCCGTTGATCAAACCAACGCGTGCGCCACCGATTGGACCACGGAATGGTGTACCAGCGATAGACAATGCAGCAGATGTACCTAACATTGCAGCAATGTCAGCATCCATCGTTTTGTCAGAAGAAATAACGGTTGCGGTTACTTGAATTTCGTTGAAATAACCTTCCGGGAACAACGGACGGATTGGACGGTCAATCAGACGTGAAATTAAAGTCTCAGCTTCAGACTGACGGCCTTCACGCTTGCCATAACCACCCGGGATACGACCAGCAGCATATTGCTTTTCTTGATAGTTTACAGTCAATGGGAAGAAGTCTTGACCTGCTTTTGCTTTAGGCTGTGCAACAACTGCTACAAGCACCTGTACACCACCCATGGTGATTACAACACTGTTTGCCTGACGGGCCACACGACCTGTTTCTAAAGTTACAGTGTGCTGACCGAATTGAAATTCTTTACGAACAATATTAAACATCGACATGTTTTATTTTTTCCTAATTTTATTCTAGTGGAGACCCCTAAGGTTTGGCATTCACGACCAACTGGACGAATAAATGACAAAGCTTAGAAGCCGACCTCACCAGATTAAATACTATTTTTAAACACAAAGAAGGAGCGAAATATTCGCCCCTTCCACAGACCTAGCCATAAGCCAAGCCAACTTTAGTTTTCAGCAATACAGCACAAAGCATGCAATAAACCCGAAAATAAAGTTTAAATCGAATTAACGACGTAAACCTAAAGCACCGATCAAAGCTACATAACGACCGTGGTCTTTACCATTTAGGTAGTCAAGAAGCTTACGACGTTGGTTAACCATACGGATCAAACCGCGACGGCTATGGTGGTCGTGTTTGTGCTCTTTAAAGTGACCTTGTAAGTCATTGATTTGAGCAGTTAAAAGAGCTACTTGAACTTCTGGTGAACCAGTGTCGTTTTCAGCGCGAGCAAATTTAGCAATGATCTCTGCGCGATCTGCGTTAGTTAAAGCCATTCGATTTCTCCGAGATGCTTATATATTTTGATAAAAATCAAAGTAATGAGAATTCAAAACCTTGACTGCCGTGCATCACTACAGCAAGTTGCATATTTTAAGGGAAAATGCGTCAAATTGCAAAAAGAGATCCATACTTTCGCATAGTTTTGGTCGCTCATTTTCTGGGTGCTGATCCGTTAAGCTCCGGTTCATGAAGTATTTATATACTGCAGTATGATTAAGGGAAAAATGATGAAATGAATGTGACTGAAATTTTTCTGTAAAGCTCAAGCGTGATGTAATTTACCCGCATCGTCAGCCTGCTCCGAAAAAATGAATAAAAAAAAGCCCGAGTAAACTCGGGCTTTTTGGCGCTGTAGTTCTTTCTCTTATCATTATTATTTATTGTATTGTTATATAGCGTTTTACGCTTATTATTATTTTCAAACATCCTGTTGAAAATTCATCTTCCGTGTATGGTAGATTTTGCCACACTCTCTCCAGACACATAGAGGTATTTAGCGCATCTCGGTGTAAGCCATTGCGTACAATTTCTCGCCTGAAAGTTGCACAATGTTACATTAATCTCGTTTTATTTAACTTTAGTTACCTAAATCTACTCAATAAATTATATAAATTAGGTTAAGGAATTAAGATAATAATCTAACAACTTAGAAGTTAAAAAATAACAGGATATAAAAAAGCCTTGTAGTCTCTCCCAAAACTACAAGGCTTAGCGGCTGTAAGTTTCCTCTTTTACTTACTTCACTGTAAGTTCGCTGTCTACCGACATTATTATTATCATTATGCGATTATGCTCAACTTTCCATGTTGAGTTATTTTGTAGGACCAATCTTCTCAAATACTGAGTAAAAGCTCTATGCGTCAATTTCCTGAATCCTTGTAAGCTTTTACCTACACGATTTGATTATTTTTTGCCAACCAAATTACTAGATTGTTCAATAATTTTCTGACTCAAACCACTTTTTCTTATGCTTCTAACACATAGTGCTTGTGTAAAAGCGTCATAATCCACCAATAAACTGACCACCTTTTTAGCTCGAGTAATTGCGGTATAAATCAACTCTTTGCTCAATAAGTTTTTTGCATATTGATCCAGTACCACTGCGGTATGGGCAAACTCTGAACCTTGAGATTTGTGAATGGTCAGCGCAAAAGCAGTTTCAATGCTTTTAGGTAAACGGGTGGCTAATACCCATTTTTCCAGACTCGGAAAATACACTTCAAACTGACGCTGACCAGACTGTTCACGTAAAAAACAGATGCCAATATCACCATTGGACAGCCCCAACTGATAGTCGTTATACCCCATCATCACGGGTCGTCCGACATACCAGTCGCCCTGTTTCAACTGACCTTGGGCTGCCAGAAAACGTTGCTCAATCTGCAAATTGATCTTGAGCAGACCCAGATCACCAGAACGGATTGCAGTTAAAATCCGGTAATGATCAAAAGTTTTGACTACCTGTTGTACATACTGCTCAAAATCAGCTGAGTTTTCTTCTGTTTTTATGGCCTGTACATAAGCCTGATAACCATACATAAGCTGGTCATAATACTGATTCAAGTTATGCGCGGTCTGTTCGGCGCCAGCGAGCAGGTATTGCAACTGCAACTGGTCGATCTCAACCTGATCCAAATCGATCGCCTGTAACTCACTGGCTGCCACAATCTGCTGCTCAAATTTCTGTAGTACTGCTGAAGGCTCATGACTCTGCTGGATAAACTCTGCCATTGCCCCAATCCTGGCTCCAGCCGCAAAACGTCGCGTGGTGATTAAATTGACCCGGTTATCCTCCAGAGTCGTCACTTGCTGTAAATCTGCCAGTACCGTTCCGACATCCACAGAGGCCAGCTGGTCTGCATCACCGAGTAAAATCAGCCGTGCATGAGACGGTACGGCGGCCAGCAACATCTGGGACAGATTCAAATCCAGCATTGAGGCTTCATCGACCACGATCACATCATAGGGCAAAGGCTGTTTGGCATGAAAGCGTGGCTGTCCGCGAGTACCCAGACCTAGTAAGCGATGCAGGGTCACTGGTTGTAACTGTTTTAATGCTTCTAGCTCAAACTGTTGTAACGCTTCACTGTGCAAGGCTTTTTGCAGTGCTTCTTTCATTCGCTGCGCGGCCTTTCCGGTAGGTGCTGCCATAGCGATCCGTATATGCGGCAAGGCTTCATACAGCACAGCAATAATATGCGCCAAGGTATAGGTTTTACCTGTTCCAGGCCCACCGGTAATAATATTCAGCGCCTGCTGCGCAACCATTTCCAGTGCCAGTTTCTGCTGTGGATCTGAGAGAAGATTGCGATTATGCTCGCTTAAATTCACCGGAGTCACCGTTTGTGACTTGATCCGTACCAACTGTGTAGCCACTGCCTGTTCCAGTTGCCAGTAGCGGTACAGATATAAATGCTGATCTGCACAAATAAATGGTGCAATTCCTGCACTCTGCTGATGGCGGTCTAGAACCAGATTATGCAGTAAGGCAACCTGCTGAGGATTAACTTCGATACAGCTATCTCCCGCCTGCATCGCTTCCAGCAGTTGCTCGATCAATAATTTTGCTGCCGGATCAAATGCAGCTGTACTGAATGGAGGCTGACACAGATAGTCAATCCAGGCCATTAAATCGGAATGTTGCTGTGACACGTGATTCTGCTCATTTTCCACACAGTTATCCTCAAAGTTATCCACAGGATAATTTCATGTTTAATCTATACATATTTTATAAAATCGCAAAATCATGCTGATTTTTTCTGCTCACAATAGCCCAATATTTGATCCAGTCTTTCTATGAATTCAGAGTCCGGTTGCCAATGATAGGCTCCTTGCTGCGCCTGTCCATTCATCCCGCGCAAATACAGATAGGTTGCGCCGCCCAAGTGCTGCTGAATCGAATAAGTCTGCATATTGGCACTCAAGTACCGATGCAGCGCCACCAAATACAAAGCAGCCTGCAACCAGTAACTGGACTGGCTCATATTCTGCTGAATCGCCTCAGCACTATAGTGCTGCTGATCCGGCCCGAGGAAGTTACTTTTATAATCGGCAATATGGTAGCGCTGACCATCGAAATACACCAGATCGATGGAACCGGTCAGATATCGCGCCGATTTGGCCTCATTAAAATCGCTCATGACCATGTCATGTTCGAGAAAAAGCTGATGGATTTGCCGAATCTGCAAAGGGGCATCGGTCAAGGACAGATAAAAAGGAAATTCTGACAGATACTGTTTAGCCTCCAGCTGTGCCAAGGCAAAATCTGTCTGGATCGGAGTGGCCAGAATGTCATGTACCCAGTCATGCATCAGATTCAGCAAAATATCTTCTGTGATCTCGTCCAGCAATCCCTCAAAAGCAGTCTGGAAAATACTGTCCACATTCAGCGATTCAGTGCTTGCAGAGCGTGTGAGCTGGGCCACTTCCTGTTCAAAAAACTGGATAAAGGAGTCATCCTCCAGCCCATCAAAATACACCCTAAACTGACCTAAAAATTCCAGCAGAGCTGAACGCTTGAGCTGTTGTGCCGAGTGAAACAGCTGCTGCCATTGCTGGCGATAAGCTTCACTTTGATCATGCAGGCGAATTCCGGTCAATAACTTATAGTTCAGGCTGGACAATACGCGCTGCATACTATGACGCAATTCCTCGGCTTTGAAATCTGCCTGAGCTGTGGCCTGAAACAGGGTTCGCAGATTCACCACAGCGGCCTGATAATGAGGGAAAAAGGCCTGTTCCAGTACACTACGTATATGAAAAGCCTGTTCAAATTTTTCTTTCAGTTCCTGCCAGATTTGCGGTGCGGTATTTTTAAAACGGCGCCGGATTTCCAGATTCCAGTAACTGCTGTCCTGAAAATCAATATGTTCAAAAATGCTGTGCAAGAAAGTTCCGGCTACGGTGCCTTTAGGAAAATTCAGCCTAATCCAGTTTAAGGGTACGGCTGCTGGCTGTTCTTCCAGACCAGTAAAATGAATTTCATCGGCAGCACTATCGAGCTGTTCAGAAGCCATGACCAGGTCATCCTGCAAGATATGTCCATGTAGCTGATGCTGTGACAAGGCAGTAAAACTGGTTTTGGTTCGCGGATAAAACTGCCGCTCTGGCAAAGGTTGCGCCCGCATGTCAATCTGATGATGGTTCGACTGCTCCACCAGACGCGGTGGTTCCTGAGACAGGGACGGCTCGACCAGACTTAAAGCATGTTGAAACAGTTGATCTCCCTGACCACGCCAGAAGGCCAGCCCGGAATCGGACTGTGCGTTCTGGTCCTGCAGCATGGCATATACCCGGTGACTGGCACGGGTCAGCGCCACATACCAAAGCCGGTGGTTTTCGGCAGCATTACGCGCTGCATTCTGCAGAATCGCCTGCTCATGTAAATTCTTGTGATTGACTGCAATCACCCGGGATTGTTCCAGAATGTTGTCCTGTTCAGGCGCAGACAGGGAAAAATTCAGGTTGCCTTTATTCACATCAAAAGCAGCATCTGCTCCCAATAAAAACACCACTTTAAATTCCAGCCCTTTGGAGGCATGAATGGTCATCAGCTGCACCCCATGATCCCCAGACAGCTTGCGTTCTTTTTCGCTGTCCTTGCCTGAAGGTGACTGAAGCTGGCGCAAATACCAGTGATAGAGTTTTTGCGCCCCCTGATAATATTCACTCTGCTGGCTCAGCATCTCGGTCAGATGGCGCAGATTAACCACTACCCGCTCATTGTCCAGACTTTGACTGGCCACCAGATTGGTCCAGACCTGAAACAGGTTCAGTGCATAATTCCATGCGGTCAAAAAGCCTTTCTCAAACCACATTTCCCGAATGATATCCAGATCCGCAATATAGCGACTGAGGCCTTCACTCTGCTCCTGTAATTCGATCAGTTTTTTCAGATTGAAGCCCAGCAGACGGGTCAGTAAAGCCCGCTTGACCTTGGCCTCATTGAAAGGATCCATGATCGCCGTCAATACTGCTGCGACATCCTGAGCGATTGGACTGGCAAACACGCTCTGTTTGGATTCTTTATAGCAGGGAATGCCCATACGCTGCAGACGCTGCTTCACCTGTTCCAGAGCAAAATGTCCAAACCCCAGTACGGCAATATCATCTGCGCTCAGGCTTTGCTGATGCTCTTGCTGCTGAAAGTACAGTTGTTGCTGGGCAGACTGATTCAGCAATGCACGGATTTTCCAGGCCACCTGATCTGCTTCCAGATCCGATTCACCTAGCTGAATCCATCGTAAGGGCTGCGGGTTGATCCTGCCCATATCGACCAGATCTGGATGTGGGCGACTACCCGCCTGAATCCGGGTGTACTGCACCTGTTCGCCAAAATCCATTTGCCGCTGGAACAGCGCATCAACCACTTCTACGAGCGGTTTGACTGAACGATGGTTCTGCATCAGGGTATATTCACGACCCTGCTTGTGACGTACGTCAGCGTGTGCCTTGTTATAAGTCAGCATGTCGCCGCCACGGAAACCGTAAATTGCCTGTTTCGGATCGCCGACCATAATCATGCAGCCGGACTGCACCCGGTTGGCATCACGCCAGATCTTGGCCAGCAGATCATCCTGATCCTGATTGGTGTCCTGAAATTCATCGACCAGAATCAGCGGATAACGTGCCTGCACAAACTGGGCAAAACGCTGTCCCTGCTGGCCTTGCAATGCTTCCGCCAATGTACGGATTTGCTGGGAAAAAGTGGTTTCACCCTGCTGCTGCAAGGTTTGCGGCAAACGGGTCTGCACACTTTGAATAATATGAAATTCCAGATGGGTCGTAAGCTGTTGCAGCTGCTCATCCAGATACTGTTTGACCTCGCACAGCGCATCAATTGCCACGATCAGACCATGTTGCAAAATCAGCTGCTGCTCTGCATCCGGACAGCTTTTGTTAAAGACCTGAGTGGTCGGCTGGAAATCGGTTTTCTTGCGGCGCAAATGGCACAGATTCAGTATAATCGGCTGTAATTCAGCATCAAAGAAACTCATGCCCCCCTGATTTTGCAGGGCTGCGCTCCAGGTCATAAAGTTTTCACAAATTTCGGTTAACTTGGTCAAAAAACTCTTGTGAAAATACTTCGGACTTTCCTGACAATAACGCCGCATGACGGCAAGATCATGCTCCTGAATATTCACTAATTGACTGATGCAGGCTTCCAATTTGTTCAGGTCACATTCAGCCGGTTCGATCTTGCGGAAATGCTGCTTGCTGAAATTCAGTGCATCACGTACCAGCCCGGTATAATGCTCCACCGGTTTCAGCAGATTCTGAACATACAGATGATTGACCATATATTGCGGCTGTTGCTGAATCCAGTCACGCAGTACATCATGAATCAGCTGCTGGATATACAGATCCTGATCTTCGGTCAGTTCTGCACGTTCAATCTTGCCACTTTCAAAGGCAAATTCACGTAACAGTTTCTGGCTAAAGCTGTCCAGGGTGCCGACAAACAGTTCATCCAACTGGTTCAGCACCAGACGTAAACGGCGACGGGCATAATCCAGCCGTGAACCATAATCTTTCAGTACCTGCTGAAATAAGGGATCGGTTTCATTCTGGATTTTTGCTGTGATTTCAACTGAATTGAGCTGCTGATGATGCTGGATATAAGCTAGGGTTTCCTCAACCCGGAGCCGTACCCGGTTTTTCAGTTCAGCCGTGGCCTTACGGGTAAATGTCGTCGCAATCACCTGATGCGGATAATACTGATCCAGAAAAATCCGCACCATCAGACTGGAGAGCGTATAGGTCTTGCCGGTTCCTGCGGAGGCTTCAATCCAGTGCAGGCCACGGAATTTCATGTCCTGAATCGGATTGGTGGAAATGGCTTTTTGCATCTGCTGCTTTAATAAAGTCATACGGCTATTTCACCCACTCCAGATGTTGATGAATCGGCGCATACAGGCCATGGGCAAAATCATGGCAGCAATTTTGCAAGGCCAGATCCGGATCCTGATCCTGCAAAATAAATTGCCAGTCCTGATGCAGCAGACTGGATTCATCCGAAGCCAAAGGTTTGGCACTCTCATAGCTGTTGTTCCAGGCCTTTAGCAATTCCGGCATTTCCACAATGGTCATCTTGCCCTGTTCATTCTCGGCCCACTGCCACTCTTTTTTCATTAGTAATTCTGCCGGCAAGACCAGCGGCTGCTGTTGACCAATTTCCCAGGCCTTTAACCAGAGCTGCAAATACTCATGTGCCTTGCTCGAACTCAAGCCAGAAAACTTCAGGGTTTTATTACTAAAAATGACAATGCGCTCCAGTTCTGGTGAGCGTGCATCATCATTTAAGTAAGCCAGCCACAACAGATACTCCAGCCAGATCTGGGCACGGCGTTTTTCCGAGGCCGAAGAGGATTGCATACTCAGCCAGTAGCTGCTGTGTGGAACCTGAGGTACGTTTATATGAATGATCAGTTCAGGACTGAACTGCAGGGATTGTTGGGTGACTGGCGTCAGTTCTTTGCCCAACTGTAGCAAACGTTCTTGTAACAGCTGCTGTTCCTGCTGGCTGCCCAGCCAGGTGGCTTGCTGGGTTTTGCCCACCGGCAAACGGTCCAACATCAGATTTGGCTCAATCTCCTGCTCTTGTTGCAACAGGAAATCCCGTACCTGATACTGTTCTAGCTTGTTCAATAATAAGGGTTCCCGGGAACTCGGCAAATCGGCAAATCGAATTGTGGAAACCCCGACACTTTTCAGGAATAGACGTGCAGGGAAAATCATATCGCGGATCCATTCATCACCTTTGAGTACCCGGATTTCTTTTTGTTCTAGTGCCGGATAATGTGCATTAATCCAACTGCTGCGTTTGCCTTCGGCACTACGGATATACTCTGCTACCGCAAACCACTGATCCTGATAACGTGGTGTCTGCATATCTGTAAATCCGGCCGGATCAAAAGGCTGCAAGGGATGTACATGATAAAGCTGTTGGATATGTTGAGCCACGGACAGACCATGCATATCCACCATCGGATCGACTTCGGCATCCGGCTGTTCAGACTGGCAGATCAGCGCGAGATGCTGAACCAGTTCCTGCAAGGCAGTGGATGGATCGCGAGCTTCACCATCCTCCAGATCAAAGCCATTATAGAACAGCCATAGATTTTCCTGTGCCAGCAGCAAGGCATCCAGAAAAGCGCCCTGCTCGTCATCCAGACGGGAACGGTCACCAAGTTGCGGCTTCAGGCTGCGCATCAGGTCAAACGGAACCTGTTGATTGCGGCTCGGAAATTTACCGCTATCCAGATTCAGCATCACCACCAGTTTATAAGGCAATGGTCGGATCTGGCCAATCTGGCTAAAAGTAATCTGTCCGGTCGGTTCGGCCTGATCCAGCTGCATCTCCAGGGTATTCTGAATTTCTTCCAGCACATAAGGCAGAGGCAGACTGAGTGCCACTAGCTCTTGACTGGCATGCGGATCATCTTGGTCATGATAATCGGCCAGGGTCAGCATCCGCATTTGCTTGTCGATAATTTCGGCAACGGTTTTGAGTGATTCTACCCCGGCATCACGGAACTCGTTCAGATCGGCACGCAGATATTCCAGCCAGGTTTTGACTGGCGTACGTTGTCCAGTTTCATGCAAAGTCAGCCAGTCACGGCGCTGTACCAGATCCTGATAAATCCGGATCAGGGTCGAAATCAGCGGAAAATCACTAGTCAGAACCTTGGCATAACTCAAGGTATCCTGAAACAGGGTATGTTCAGGAATCGCCAGCCCCAACGCCAGACGGTCCAGCGCGAATTTAAAACTAAACCGGTAATCTTCATCGCCTGCGCTGAGGCTTTGCTGTAAATGCTGCTGGTCCAGTCCACGCTTGAAACCGGCATCTGTCAGCAACTGCAACATCCGTTCTACCTGACTATAGTCCAGACCATAATACTGCTGGGTGGCATTCAGGCTGAGCCAGTCGGCAAAGTCCTCAATACTGAAACGGCGCCGTACCCACTGAATCCGGCCCAGTACCGCGCGCCAGGCATTGCTGACATCCAGACGTGATACCCCGGCAATCTGGATCGGTAAATACAGGTTATCTTTCTGCAGGCGTTTGCTGCCAGTCTCGCGCTCACGCGGTGGCGGGGCAAAAACACTGCGAATTGCCGGTTCCAGTTCTTTCAGACTTGGCGTCAGCACCAGAATATCACTGGGCTGACGCGGCGCGTCATTCGTATCTTGAGCCAGCCAGTGAATTAGCTGTTCTTTGAGGACTTCTAGCTGACGTAATGAAGAATGACAGACATGAATCTGTACTGAATCATCGTCAGGGCTTAAAGCATATTGATGCTGTTGGGGTTCCAATAAATACAGGATATCCGACTGGATTTTGGCCAGCAGCCTGTCCTGATATTCATCGACAAAGACATCGGCCCAGAGACCCTCTTCCCCCGAAGACAGTTTAGAGAGTAGAGAAAAATGATCCCGTGCCTGCTTGCCGAATCGGGTCAGAAGCGGATGCCGCGATTCCCGGTCTTCGGCATTAAAATTCAGTTGCTTGATCCTGAAGTCTTTTATTTCCGCATCATTTGGTTTACGTTGACGGGTTTTTTCAAAACGCTGAATAAAGCGCTCTTCGCGCTGCAAATCAAATCTGGCTTTCCAGTCAGGATCGACACTGTCCGCCCAGTATTCCTGCGAGGGGTTGAAGTGAAAAATATAGATATCAATGTATTGCCCCAGACGACGTAAAAAATCCAGCTGGCTCGGTGGTAGTTCCAGCAGGCTAAATACCACAATCTGGGCCGGCAGGCGTTTTAGAGCCTGGGCGCGGGTTTCTGCATTCTCCAGCCGCTCCCAATACAGGCGTTCAATCTCCAGGATTTTGGCATAATCATCTTGAAATACATGCTGCCACAACCAGCGTTGCCAAGCTTCCAGTTCACGTGCCTGAATCTTGACAAAATCCGCCACCTGCATCTCATGACCATTTTCATCTTTGGGGCTATAGAGCATCTGTTCGATATCAAGCGCAATATCCTGCCCCCAGGCCTCGAGCCAGTTGGTCGGGCAGCTACAGTGTTTTGGAGGACAGTTACGCGCGCAATAACCGCGATAATCCATATAATGGCTGAACAAACGCGATACCTGCTCGGCTACCCAGTACAGCATGCTCTGTTTTTTCAGCTGCTTCTCTGTACCCTGCTCCAGCCGATCAGCACTGTCATAAATCCGTTTGATAATAGAATACAGCGGATGATCCATGTCTAAGGAAATCTGTTCGGGCAGAATATATTTACGTAGCGCCTGAAATACCCGCCATTTGATGATAATGCGCGGAATATTGGCTTCGCGCACCTGTTCCACCTCTTTGGGTGCATTCAATACCCACTGATAGGAAGCCCATTGAAAGGCGCGAATCCGGTGATGAAACTGGGTATTGGCACTAATGCCTTTTTTCTCGGCAATTTTCTGGGTCAGCCAGCTTTCTACTGCCGGAGACGGCACAATAAAGTGCCGGGTCTGTAACACTTCAAACGGATTTCGGGCAGTCTGGTTGACAATATGCAGCATACTATCCAAAAGTACATCAATACGTTGACTCTGAATAACATGGATGGCCATTGGTTCCCCTGAACTGCTGAATGTGGTTTTTACTACAAAACGATAAAGATTATTTACTATACATCCCGAGCGCGCTATGACACCTTAAAACCACACTTCAGTCGAAAAATTTCTTTGAAAAAAGCATCTTAAAGATGCTTGAATGGAAAAAAACAACATAGAGCTTAGGTAGTGCCCATGAAATTAGATAAAATTCCTGAACGTCTCGACGCGAACCTGGATCTGGAAAAAATCCGCGACGAATGCCTGGAACTCACCAAAAAACGCGCCTACTATTCTGCCGGTGCCGCTGTTATTCCGGTACCTTTTATGGACGTGGTCATTGATGTCGGTATCTTGTCGCAATTAATTCCCGAGATCAATGCCCGCTTTGGCTTGGCCCCTGACCAGATCAGTGTTTACGATCCAAAAACCCGTCAGATCCACTGGCAGGAGCTGCGTAAACGTGGCGTAGAGTTTTCTGGTCTGGTGGTCGCACGGACGGCAGTTAAAAAATCTTTGAACAATGTTGCAGCGAAAGTGCTGATAAAGCAAGTCACAAAATTCATTCCGCTAGGGGGTCAACTGGTTGCTGCAAGTCTGGGTTATTTTGTCATGAAAAAAATTGCCGATGCCCATGTGCAAGACTGCTATCGCACGGCCAAAAGTATCCAGCAAAAACAGGTAGCACAGGCTTAATCCTGCGCAAGCTGAATATTTTAGACAATTGCTTTCCTTTACTTCAGGCAGATTTATTCTGCCTGAAGCTGTTTTAAAATGACCTTTAACACTTCGACCCGTGCGGTATTTTTATCATCGGTGGCAATAATATGCCAAGGCGCATAATCGGTTGAGGTACGTTCAAACACGTCCGCTGCTGCTTTTAGATAATCATCCCAACGTGCCCGGTTTCGCCAGTCTTCGTCGGTAATTTTAAAACGTTTATGCGGTGTTTCTTCACGTGCCTTGAAACGTACTGCCTGTTCATCTTTGGAGATCGCCAACCAGATTTTTACGATAACGGTTTGATGCTTGACCAGGCTCTGCTCAAAACGGTTAATTTCTCCATAGGCACGCTGCCATTCTGCCGCACTGATCAGCCTCTCGACCCGCTCGACCAGGACCCGCCCGTACCAGGAACGGTCAAAAATACAGATGTCATCATCGGTTTGCAGTTTGGTCCAGAAGCGCCATAAATAGGGATGGCTATGTTCATATGTTTCTGGTGCCGAAATACTGTAAATTTCATATTCACGCGGATCAAGTTTCTTGACAATGCGCTTGATGGCTCCCCCCTTCCCCGCAGCATCCATGCCTTCAAACAGAATTACCACATTACGCGGATCGGAACGCATGGCTTGGGCAACCTTAGCGCTTAACTTTTTCAGTTCCGGTTTATATTCTTCTGGTGCAGCCCGCGTATTGGCAGGATGTTTCAACTGCTCGGGAATCTTGGCCTGTTTCCATTTCCCGCTGGCTCTGACTCGATGTTCGGGACAGTTTTCCATCGCATTCAGAACGTACTGGGCAAATTGCTGGTCGCGCCATTTTTCATTTTTGCTGTCAATAACAAACCAGTCCTCAGTAAAGCGCTGCCGCAAACGCTGCAAGTTCTCGTACTGTTTTCTGTTCCGCCAGTCTACCCCCTGCATTTGATGCCAGTGGGTTTCACTTGGGTCCATGGCCTTCAAACGTTTTTGCAGGTCCTTCCATGACAGATTGAACCAGACCTTGACTACATCCACATGGTTATTTTTCAGATCCTGCTCAAAGTCCTGCATTTCTTTCAGGTATTCATTAAACTGTGCTTCATTAATTGGGTCAGATACCCGCATTGCACTGTTAAGTAAATCGGTATACCAGTTGCCAAACAGCACGACGATCTGCCCTTCGGCTGGAATAAATTGCGCATAAGGCTGCCAGAACACCTGTTTGGGACTGACCGCTTGTGGTTCATCGGCCTTCACCCTCAGATAACGTGGATCGACCCATTCACGCAACTGTTTGACCGCTTCGCCCTTGCCAGCCAACTCGATACCATTGACCAGAATAAGCAGACTTTTAGCATTTTTCTGGCCGCGCGTTTTTCTTAAATCGTATTGGGCATCAATTAGCTCGGCCGATAACTGATCTTCATCCATTAACTGGAATTGTGGTTGTTCCATCTGTATCTTCAACCTTTATCTTTTATTCTTGTTGCAGTATAGCGAGGAGCTTTGGGCCAAAAATAGCGTTGGCAACGTTTTTCACACGATTAGATTGCCTGTTTAAACAACAAATTGACATTCAAATAAGTAATCATTGACCAATTTGTCATAGCGAGATTGAGCCACACCCTCTAAGATTCTGACATCGCAAAAATCATATTTGAAAAATTCATGTCCAAACTTGCCCGATTAGATGAACTTTTAGAACAATATTATCAGCTCAAGTATCACACTCAGCCTGAAATTTTAAGCCGTTTACAGGATGTACAGGCATGGCAGAAAGCACGAATGCAGCGTACCCATCAGCAGCATTTTTCTGAAAAAAACAATCAGCTGATGGCAGAATATTTCCTGAACCGGCTTTATGGTGGCTCAGACTTTGATGCACTGGCTGAACAGATTGCACGGCTGATGAAATATGCACACAAGGCAGAAAAAATTATTCCAGAAAATGCAATTAAAACTGGAACTTCAGGCGTAGAACTGGCGATCCTGGCGGTGCAGCTGGACGAACAGGTCGCGATTCAGCTGCTAAAGGATTACCCAGCCCACACAGCATTAACTGATGAAATGATGCGCCTGACCTACCTGAAACTGGATCAGGGTGAAGCACGCTTAAAACAGCTGGCTCTACTGGACCAGCTAGGGGTCAGCCTGGATAAATATATGCGTTCTTTTGTGGTCTATACTGCCTTTAAAATGTGTAAAAGCGCGGCCAACAAGTATCATTTTCAGGTGATGTATGAGTTTATGCAGGACGGATTTCAGGCTATGAAACCGTTAAAGTCGGCAGAAAAATTTGTAACCGATTTTACTGCAATCGAACGCGGTATCATTGACAAGGTACATTCAGGCGATCCATTACCCTTCCAATAATAGCTTCTTTGCTGATCTACAATGGATGCTATTCACCGTCCTGTCTGATCCTGATATTTTCAGGTTTTTGTGGCAGGACAGCGCAAGTGACAAATCATATGAATTATTCGATCACTGGCCATGAAGATTTCCGCCCACATTCCTATTTTTCTGTATATTATTCATAACAATTGCATCATGACTGCTGAATAACATCCAAGAATCTGTCATTATGCAGACAATGCAAGATTAACCCGATTGATATGTTAGGAGTGACTCCAATGTCAAATGAAAATACAACGCCTACCCCTACACCCGAGTCGGCACAACAGACAGACAAAGTGAGCCCATTCTTAACCACTCCGCTTCCACAAGGTGCTCCACAAGGTCAGCAACAATCTCTAGAACAACGCCTGACCGATACGCCTGTGACGGGCACTATCCCTAAATATAACCTGCCACGCGGTGCCAATACCGGCAATGTCGGAACTACCACGCATTTTGGCTACCAGACCGTAAACAGCGATGAAAAAGCCCAGAAAGTGGCTGAAGTGTTCCATTCGGTCGCCAGCAAATATGACATCATGAATGACCTGATGTCTTTTGGTATTCACCGCCTATGGAAACGTTTTGCGATTAACATGTCAGGTGTGCGCCGTGGCCAGCATGTGCTGGATATCGCAGGGGGTACGGGTGACCTGGCAAAAGTATTTAGCCGTGAAGTCGGCCCAACCGGTCATGTGGTGTTATCTGACATCAACGAATCAATGCTCAATGTTGGTCGTGACCGTCTGATCGATGCAGGTTGCACCAATGTCGACTTCGTCCTGGCCAATGCTGAAACTTTAGAACCGTTCGCCGACAACAGCTTTGACCTGGTGACGATTTCTTTTGGCCTGCGTAACGTAACAGATAAAGATGCGGCACTGGCTGCAATGTACCGTGTGCTTAAGCCAGGCGGCCGTTTGCTAATTCTGGAATTTTCTAAACCGGTGTTTGAACCATTTTCGAAACTGTATGACCTGTATTCGTTCACCGCGCTACCAATCATGGGTAAAATCATTGCCAATGATTCAGAAAGCTATAAATATCTGGCTGAATCGATCCGTATGCATCCAGATCAGCGCACCCTGAAAGGCATGATGGAAAATGCCGGCTTCCAGAACTGTGACTACCACAACCTGACTGGTGGTATTGTTGCCGTTCACCGTGGCTTCAAGCTTTAAGGGCCTTAGCCAATGTGGTCAATTCTCGCCCTAGGTACTATTGAACGCGTGATTCATCATGTGATTGATCTGGATGCAATTACCCGTATTCAGCTCAATGCCTTGGCCGGTAAAATGTTGCGGGTGGTGATCGCCTCACCGCAACTGTCAGTCGATGTCTTTTTCGATGACGGCAAGGTTCGTCTGGAACCGACCGCAACCGGTCATTCTGAAGTATCTTCCATCTTCGAACAGCGGCCTTATGAAGCGAACAGTGCGCAGATTTCTGAAGCAACAGCGACTTTACAGGTCAGCAATGTCGTAGAACTGCTCAAGCTGCTGCTTGCTGACGAAGTCGGTAATATTCCACTGCAAGGCGACTATAAGCTCTTGCAAGAGATCCAGCGCATCATGCAGCAGGCTGAACCTGATCTGGCAACGCATTTAAGCCCCTGGATTGGCCCTGCGCTGGCACATGAAATCGGCAAATTGCAACTTGCGCCAAAATATTTGAAGCGTACGTTGCAAAGCCAGTTATTTTTTGTCGAAGATGCCCTGAAAGAAGACAGTGGCCTGTTTGCTCCACGCTGGCAAATGGATGACCTGAATCAGGATACCCGTATCCTGAACCAGAATTTAGACCGTGTCGAAGCCAAAATCCATCAGCTTCAGGCCCAGATTGAAAATCAGCAAGATTCAACTCAGAACTAGGTACACCACTTTATGATTCCGCATGTTTCACGTTTACTCGAACTCTGGCGCATTGCCGCGCATTATCGACTCGACACGTTGTTTCCTGCGGAAGAACTCCCTGAAAAAAGCCGTCATGTCCTGTCCCTGATTCGTATGCACCCGGCAGCCTGGTCTAGCCGTGAGCGTAAAAATCCACTCAAGCTTAAAGAAGCTTTAGAGGAAATGGGGCCACTGGCGATCAAGCTGGGGCAATTGCTTTCGACCCGTCGTGACCTGATTCCACCTGAAGTTTTACAGCAGCTGGTGTTATTGCAAGACCAGGTCAAGCCCTTTGACAACGACGTCGCCAAAATGCGTATTCAGGAATCGTTAAAGGCCGATGTAAATACCCTGTTTGCCCGTTTTGATGCCCAGCCTCTGGCAGCTGCTTCAATTGCGCAGGTACATACCGCAGCACTGCATGATGGCCGGGAAGTCGTGGTCAAAGTCACCCGCCCGAATATTCGCCAGCAGATCTTGCAGGATTTTGAGATTTTGAACTGGCTGGGTGATTTTCTGGAAAAGCGTCTGGAAGCAGCACGTGCCCTACATTTGTCGGAGATCATTCAGGACTATCGACAGATTATTCTGAACGAGCTGGACCTGACGCTGGAAGCCGATAATACCCGCCGGATGCGTCATTACTTCACCGGCTCCAGCATGATGTATGTGCCTGAAGTCTATATGGACAGCAAGGATGTACTGGTCGCAGAACGGATTACCGGTGTGCCGATTTCAGATATTGCCACCTTTGATGAACTGGGCATGGACCGTGCTGATCTGGCGCGTAAAGGTCTGACCATTTTCTTTACCCAAGTGTTCCGTGACAACTTCTTCCATGCCGACATGCATCCAGGCAATGTCTTTGTGGAAACCATCAATCCGGCCAATCCGCGCTTTATTGCGCTGGACTGCGCGATTATGGGTGAACTGTCCAAGCATGACCAGATGACTGTGGCGCGTATGCTGCTGGCGGTCATGAACAGTGACTTTATGCAGCTGATCCAGATTGTGCATCAGGCAGGCTGGATTCCACCAGGTACCGATCAGGATGCCTTGGCCCGCGAAATGCGTCGTACTGTTGGCCCAATGGTCTCCAAACCGATGCATGAGCTGGACTTTGCCGGTATTCTGATTCAGGTCATGGATATTGCCCGTCGTTTCCACCTGGAAATTCCTCCACAACTGATGCTGTTACTGAAAACGCTGGTTCATGTGGAAGGTTTGGGTACGGATCTTTATCCAGAACTGGATATCTGGAGTCTGGCCAAACCGATTCTGACGGACTGGATCAAGGCTCAGGTAAATCCACAAAAGAACCTGAAAGAACTGGGACAGAAAATCCCGGATCTACTGTTAGGGGCGCAGGATTTACCCACCCTGATGATCGACAGCCTGAATGGTCTGAAAAACCAGTCGGCCTGGCATGCCAAACAGCTCAATGAACTGCAAAGCATGCGTCTGCAAATGGAACATCAGCAGAAACGCAGCTGGATGTTTGGCAGTATCATGGCGATTCTGCTTTCAATTGCAATTATTTCACCCTGGTTTGTCTCAGTCATTCTGATTGCGTTGGCAAGCGTTCTGGCAGTCTGGCGGATTGCGAAATAACTAAATGAGCTTTAAAAAAACCTGACACTGTTCAGGTTTTTTGTTTTCTGGACATAGCATGACTGCAAAGTCACCTTCGGGCACATCTTGCCATTGGGTCTGGTAAGCAGAGGCTTAAAATAAGCCTCACTGATCGAATATGGGTTGAACCTCTATGCAGATTTTACAAAAACATGCGCCTGCCCTGAGAATCCGGGCCGGACATCTGGCACGTGAGCTGATTCTGGAACAAGGTTTGCAACCCGAACAGGTCGATATTGTGCCAGGTGCGGCAGGCGGCCCCAAAGGCATCGGTATTCAAGGACTGGATCAGGCCATTTTTGGCGAGTTTTTTTCACGTGCTCCTCAGCGTAGAACTTTGGTGGGCTCATCCATTGGTAGCTGGCGTTTTGCCAGTATTGCCGCACATGGAGCTCAACAGGGAACCGAACGCTTGGGTGAGCTGTATACAAACCTTTATTTTCATAAAAAAATGACCCGCCAAGAGGTCAGCGAAGTTTGCCGTGGCATGCTGCTGGATCTGGTCCAGGGTAAGGAAACTGATCTGGTTAATCATCCTGATTACCATCTGACAGTTTTGTCGATCAAGGCCCAGCATATTTTCCAGAGTGATAAAGCTTTACCATTACTGGCTTCTGTAGCGGGAATTGTCGGAACCACAGCAGTGGCGCGCAAACATAGCCGGCATTTCATGCAGCGGGTCATCAGCCAGCCGAATATCGGTGAACAGTTTAAAATTACCGATGATGGCTTCACTACGCATTACCATCCCCTGACCGAGCAAAGTGTGTTGTCCTGGCTGATGGCTTCTGCCTCCATTCCGGGTGTGATGGCAGCGGTGAATAATATCCCGGATGCACCGCAGGGCTATTACCGTGATGGTGGCCTGATCGACTATCACATAGACCTGCCCTTCCAGAGCAAAGGCATTGTGCTGTATCCGCATTTTACCGACAGTATCACGCCCGGCTGGTTTGACAAGTTATTTAAACGTACCTCAAATCCGGAGAATCAGGCACGAACTTTGCTCATCTCTCCTTCTCAGGAATATCTGCAAAGTTTGCCTTTGGGTCGCTTACCGGACCGTAAAGACTTCACTTTAAAAGGTTTAGATCAAACCCAGCGGATTCAGCTCTGGAAACAATGTATTGCTGAAAGCCAGCGCCTGGGAGATGAGTTTCTGGAACTGGTCGAAAAGCAGAATTTTGCTGAAGTGATACAGACCTTGTAATTGGCCGCAGCTGCCCGATTATTTGTATAATTGCCTTAATTTTTTGAGCTGTTGAGATTTATGCAGAAGTTTTTAGTTGTCCTGCAATATGCCTGTATCGCCTTTGGTCTTTATCTGATGTATAGCGTCGGCATGTCGCTGTATACCCAGCAATTTGAGCTGATGGAACTGGTGGCCGATATTGGTACCATCCTGATCTGTCTGGATTTGGGGGTGTTTTTATATACCAGTAAAGGTAAGTCTGGCATTAGCATGGAAGAATATGCAAAAAGACTGGAACAGCCACCGTCTAAGCTGGTCTATGTGACACGAAAACTGGGGCATCTTGGTATTTTACTGATTATTACCAGCTGGATTGTGCCGATGATCAATTCATAAAATCAGACATAAAAAAACCTCCTATTGGGAGGTTTTTTTATTGGTTAATTAAAGATTATTTCGAACCTTTAATCCCGGCTTGCAATAACAATGCACCCAAACCACCAATTTTTTGTTCTTGTGGTTTAGCCGCCTGCGGTTTCTTGCCATGCGGGCGATCACCTTGCGGACGTGCTTGCTGTGGACGTTTGCCTTGAGGCTTACGTTCACCACGTGCTTCATTGTTTTCACGGCGTGGCTGACGTGGTGCTTTCGCTGGGACTGCCGAACCTTCAGGACGCATCGACAAATTCACGCGATTACGTTCAGCATCCACATTCAAAACACGTACTTGCACGATTTGACCTGGTTTCACCACTTTATGCGGATCAGCGACAAATTCATTGGCCAGTTCAGAAATGTGTAC
This sequence comes from Acinetobacter pecorum, assembly GCF_014837015.1. GTDB lineage: Bacteria > Pseudomonadota > Gammaproteobacteria > Pseudomonadales > Moraxellaceae > Acinetobacter > Acinetobacter pecorum. Next base: position 32,143 of record NZ_JACSPT010000001.1, on the reverse strand, counting down.
CAAACCGTCTTGATGTACACCGACATCGACAAAAGCACCGAAGTTAGTCACATTGGTCACTACACCTTCCAGTTGCATGCCTTCAGTCAATTGTGCAACTTCAGTGATATCGTCACGGAACTTGGCGGTACGGAATTCTGGACGCGGATCACGGCCCGGTTTTTCAAGTTCGCTCAATACATCTTGAATCGTAGGTAGCCCAAATTTATCATCCACAAATTCTTCAGGATTCACCTGGCGAATGATTTCCGTGTTGCCAATGATGTTTTTTACCGTTGTTGCTTTCGCTTCGACAATTTTAGATACCAGTGGATAAGACTCTGGGTGAACTGCAGAAGCATCCAGTGGCTCAGAACCATTTTGAATACGTAAGAAACCTGCAGCCTGCTCGAAAGTACGCTCACCTAAACGTGGCACTTTTTTCAAGGACTGACGGTTATCAAAGCGGCCATTTTCCTTACGGAATTCTACAATTTGCTGGGCAATCGATTTATTCAGACCGGCGATATAACCCAGAATTGCAGAAGAGGCAGTGTTGACATCGACACCCACCGAGTTCACACAGTCTTCAACGACCGCTTCCAGCGTTTTCGCCAGACCAGTCTGGTTCACGTCATGCTGGTACTGACCTACACCGATTGATTTAGGATCGATTTTAACCAGCTCAGCAAGAGGGTCTTGCAGACGGCGTGCAATTGAAACTGCACCACGAATTGAAACGTCTAAATCTGGCAATTCTTGTGATGCAAGTTCAGATGCTGAATATACTGATGCACCAGCTTCCGATACAGACACACGGGTCAGTTTCAGGTCGCTATTGGCAGCCATCATTTCAGCCACAAGCGCTTCAGTTTCACGGCTTGTAGTACCATTACCGATCGCAATCAGGTCGACATTGAACTCGCGGCATAAACGTGCCAGCTCGGCCAGTGAACCTTCTTTATCATCTTTTGGTGCAAATGGATAAATGGTGCTGTGTGCAAGAACATCGCCTGATTCATTTACGACTGCCAGTTTCACACCGGTACGGATGCCAGGGTCTACACCTAATGTCGTACGAGCACCAGCAGGCGCAGAAAGCAGCAAATGACGCAGATTCTCAGCAAAGACCTGCATCGCTTCTGCTTCAGCAGCCAGACGTTTTTCAGTCAATAAAGAATGTTCGATGCTTGGACGGACTTTACCTAGCCAGAACAGCTTTGCAGTCTGTTTCAGGAAATCCTGACGAGACTGTGGCTGAATGGCGTCCAGGTTATATTCGGTTTCAATACGCGCCAATGGTGCGTCATCTTCGCCATCCACTTTCAGACCCAGGACATTTTCCTGACGGCCACGCAGCATGGCCAGTAAACGATGTGAAGGAACTTTGTTCAGGTTTTCAGAGAAATCGAAATAATCACGGAATTTCTTGCCAACTTCTTTTTTCTCTTCACTCGCCACCAGACTTTTCAGCACGGCAGTTTTGGCAAACATTGCTTTGAGCTCGGTAGTTAAAGCAATATTTTGTGCCCAGTCATCAATCAGAATGTGCTGGATCGCATCAAGCTGACTTTCAGTATCTGGATAATCTTCATGGCTAAAGCCCGCCAAAGCTTCAGCTGGATCAACGGCTTCGTTAAAGATTTTTTCGGCAATTGGCCCTAAACCAGCTTCTTTGGCCTTGAATGATTTACTGGTCCGTTTTGGACGGTACGGCGCGTAAATTTCTTCTAATGCATTTTTGGTTTCAGCGGCATTCACACGCGCCAATAAATCATCAGACAATTTATCTTGTTCTTTGAGTGATTCAATCACCTTTTCACGGCGCTCATACAAATCACGCAAGTATGATAAACGCGTATCGAGTTGACGTAGTTGCGTATCGTCTAAGCCTTGCGTTACTTCTTTACGGTAACGTGCAATAAAAGGAACACTGGCACCTTCATCAATAAGCTTGATGGCAGCCTCAACTTGATTTGGACGTACGGCAAGTTCTTTTGCCAACTGCTGAACTAAGTCAGTCATCGTGTTTGATCCCACAAGGATAAGTACTAAATGGCATGATTATAAAGACCGGGTCTATAAAATCCACCATTGTTTTTATTAATTTATATAAGCTTCAGATAAAGGCATACGATCGATTTTCAGTTTTTTGGCTAAAATTTGCATGAACTTTGCATTTTATTCTTTTCCCAAGACGGTTTTTTTCGCATATAGATGTATATATTTGGTATCTATGTCTTGATTTTAACTGCAATATTTGGTGCTTTAGAGCATAGTCAATTAATATCTATGAATCGTATACTCAAAGCCTATCTGATTTTTGTTTATGACGACAATAAAGAATAAAGGAGCATCTCATGAGTTTAGTTGTGCCTGCTGAAAAATCCGATGCCGTACATACCGAAACGGACCGAGTCGAACGGATATTAGTAGTTGATGATGATGTTCGTCTGCGTACTCTATTGCAGCGCTTCCTCGAAGACAAAGGTTTTGTGGTTAAAACCGCACATGATGCCACACAGATGGATCGACTTTTACAGCGGGAACTGTTTTCTCTGATCGTACTCGACTTTATGCTGCCTGTCGAAGATGGCTTGAGTATCTGCCGTCGCCTACGCCAATCCAACATTGATACCCCGATTATCATGCTAACTGCTCGTGGTAGCGATTCTGACCGTATTGCCGGTCTGGAAGCGGGTGCCGACGATTACCTGCCTAAACCATTTAACCCGAATGAATTACTGGCACGTATTCGTGCAGTATTGCGCCGCCAAGTGCGCGAAGTACCCGGTGCACCAAGCCAGCAAATGGAAGTGGTCACCTTTGGTCCCTGGTCGCTCGACTTGTCTACCCGCACCCTGACCCGTGAAGGTCAAGTGGTGACTTTGACTACCGGTGAATTTGCGGTACTAAAAGCCCTGGTTCAGCATCCACGTGAACCCCTGACCCGCGACAAGTTGATGAATCTGGCCCGTGGCCGTGAATGGGGTGCAATGGAACGCTCGATTGATGTGCAAGTGTCACGTTTACGTCGTCTGGTTGAAGAAAACCCGGCGCGTGCACGTTATATCCAGACCGTATGGGGAGTGGGTTATGTCTTTGTTCCAGATGGTGCGGAATAAAGGAAAAATTATAGGATAAAGATCACTTCGATTTATTGTCCATCAAGCCATTCGCCGCTGTTTGAGCATCGACTACTTCACAGGCTCGCATGGAAATATGTGAGTTTAGCGAATGGCAAGATTTTTTGGTTACTTTTTTAAGAAAGTAACATGAGAAAATCCTTCAATTAAATGTCAATGCAGTAATACTCCACCCAGAACATCACTGCTGATTTTCAGAACAAAATTGCCCATAGGAAGCTGGCGTGAAACTCGATCCTATCGACCCGCAAAAATTTACCGATTTTGTCAGCTACTCGGAAACAAAACGTACCCGCTGGGAACGCTTTATGGACAAGATCAAACCGCGTTCTGCGGCCATGCGCACCACAGTACTGGTGGTTTTTGTGGTCTGTTTCAGCCTGTTTATGTCTTTGTGGTTCTTTTGGCGTACCTTGTTTCTACCTGAAATTCAGCAACATGCGCGTTATCTGGCCATGGAACTGGAAATTCTCAATAATCCGGATCTACGCCTGTATCACAAACAGCAGGAAGTCGATATCGATGACTGGTTAAAAAATCGGGTCGGCATTGAATATGTCACCAATCCGGCAGAATATCCTACAGTCCGTGAAAAACTGATCGCAGAATTTTTTACCCGCCAGATCGAAACCAAACTGGCCAAAGAGTTACGCATTAAGGAAGCTACGGTCTATTTCCAGTTCAAGCCAAGTCCTCGTATCTGGATCCAGACTCCTGAAATGAATGGTCACTGGGTACAGGAACCTTTAAAGACCTATGCCAATTATAGCAATGAACTGATTTTGGGCTGGCTGCTCGGTACGCCAATTATTGTCGGCATCATTATTTTGACTTTGGTACGTCAGCTGAACCGGCCTTTACGCCGTTTGCAGGATGCTGCCAACAGTTATAGTCGTATCGGTTCGGCGCCCTATCTGGATACCAATCATGGTCCACTGGAAATCCGTCAGGTCAATCATGCTTTTAACCAGATGATTTACACGCTGGACCAGACTGAACGCGAACGCCGCATCATGCTGGCCGGTATTTCACATGACTTGCGCACGCCGCTAACACGGATTCGCCTGAGTGCCGAAATGATGCCGGATGAAGACTTTCTCAAAGAAGGCCTGATTTATGATGTCGAAGATATGGATGCCATCCTGAATCAGTTCATCTCCTATATGCGTGATGGTTCTGATGAAGAGCCGCAGGATACCAATGTCAATGTGCTGCTCCAGGAACTGGTCAAGCAGTTTAAACCGCTGGATATCCGCTTTACGCCACAAGACATCCCGACCATTCAGGCGCGCAGCATGTCGCTAAAAAGACTGATTGGTAATCTGATCAATAATTCGAAACGTTATGGTTCAGAACCGATTGAACTGTCTGCTCATGTAGAAGACGGGCACCTGTTGATTTGTGTTGCAGACCATGGAGAAGGCATCCCGGAAGATCAGATTGAAGCCCTGATGCAGCCCTTTGTACGGGGTAATTCTGCACGGACTGTACAAGGCAGCGGCTTGGGCCTGGCGATTGCTAAACGGATTGTCGATATTCACCATGGTCAGTTGCGTATTCATAATCGTCCTGAAGGCGGACTCGAAGCCATCATTTCATTGCCCTTAAATCAGGCTGGTACAGAGACGCCTCCCCCTGCCACCACACTCGATAAAATCCGACAAACCTTGACTGATCACTTTTAAGAAGTGATCAATAATCCAACAAACAACTTTTTAGTTTTTCTATACAATTCATTTTATATTTCATTAAATCAACAATTTAAAAATCATCATTTTTTATTATACCTACATTTAGCTAAAAAATTAGACCTTAGCCTAACATCTATGCACAATACTTTTTTGAGCGGTACAATCCGTATCATAGTTTAAGAATTAATGAGAGTTAAAATGTCTTTAGATCGTATCCGTTTAGCCTCCCTACACAACAAAGTCATCAGCCCAGAACACGCGGCTGAATTCATCAAAGATGGCATGACTGTGGGTATGAGTGGCTTTACTCGCGCTGGTGAAGCGAAGGCGGTTCCTCTAGCTTTAGTTCAACAGGCAAAAGCAAATCCATTAAAGATCACGTTGATTACTGGTGCATCACTAGGAAACGATCTAGACAAACAACTGACTGAAGCCGGCGTATTGGCACGTCGTTTACCGTTCCAGGTCGACAACACTTTACGTAAAGCCATCAACAATGGCGAAGTGATGTTCATTGACCAGCATTTGTCTGAAACCGTTGAACAAATGCGTAACCTACAGTTGAAAAAACCAGACGTTGCGATCATTGAAGCTGTAGCGATTACTGAAGATGGCGGCATCATTCCAACGACATCTGTTGGTAACTCTGCAAGCTTTGCGATTTTTGCTGAAAAAGTGATTGTAGAAATCAATACCAACCTAAGCCCGGCATTTGAAGGCTTGCACGATATCTACATCCCGACGTATCGTCCAACGCGTCAAGCGATTCCATTGACTCAAGTTGATGAGCGTATTGGTACGCATGCGATCAATATCGATCCATCTAAAATTGTTGGTATCGTATTTAACAGCGAATTACATGACTCTCCATCTACTGTAACTGCGCCAGATGATGAGACACAAAGCATTGCCAACCATTTGATCGCTTTCTTTGAAAAAGAAGTGGCTGAAGAGCGTTTACCGAAAAACCTCGGGCCTCTTCAGGCAGGGATTGGTTCAATCGCAAATGCCGTATTGACCGGTCTGAAAGATTCAAACTTCGAAGACCTGATCATGTACTCAGAAGTTCTGCAAGACTGTACGTTTGAATTGATCGATGCAGGTAAAATGAAGTTTGCTTCAGGTTCTTCTATTACGCTTTCTGCAAAATACGGCGAGAAAGTATTTAACAACCTTGAGCAATACAAAGACAAACTGGTATTACGTCCACAGGAAATTTCAAACCATCCTGAACTGGTACGTCGTTTAGGTATTATCGGTATCAATACTGCGCTTGAGTTTGATATTTACGGTAACGTGAACTCGACCCACGTATGTGGTACCAAAATGATGAACGGTATCGGTGGTTCTGGCGACTTTGCGCGTAATGCACATCTGGCGATCTTCGTGACCAAATCAATCGCAAAAGGTGGTGACATCTCTTCTGTGGTACCGTTCGCTTCACATATCGACCATGCGGAACACGATGTAGATATCCTTGTAACTGAACAGGGTCTGGCAGATCTTCGTGGTCTGGCACCACGTGAGCGTGCACGTGCAGTGATTGATAACTGTGCACACCCAATGTACCGTGATGCGTTAAATGATTACTTTGACCGTGCATGTGCAAAAGGCGGACATACGCCTCACCTTCTTCGTGAAGCGCTGTCTTGGCACTCAAATTTCGAAGAAAATGGTCATATGCTTGCTGTTGAAGCTGCGGTAAAAACTGCATAATTAACTGCATTAAAAAAAACGCCCTACGGGGCGTTTTTTTATGGTTTTTATTTTTCAACATAGCTTATCAAGGGCTCAAAAATCGATTAATCTAAATTGCTCAAAATAAATGCAAAACTATAATTATGTTTATTATTCGCCCCTATTTAGAATCCGATTTAGATGATGTCATTGCACTTTGGGAACTGTGCGGATTGACCCGTCCGTGGAATAACCCTGAAATAGATATCTTTCGTAAATTGGCACAGCGCGATCAACTGTTTTTATTGGCGGTCAAAGATAACCAACTGATTGCAACCGTCATGGGAGGCTACGATGGTCATCGCGGATGGGTCAACTACTTGGCTGTTCATCCCAATTTTCAACGTAATGGTGTTGCAACGGCATTAGTGCAACAACTAGAAAAACGTTTGATTGCTTTAGGTTGTCCAAAGCTTCAACTGCTTATACGTAAAGATAATATTGATGTACAAAGCTTTTATGAACAATTGGGCTATAACGAAATTGAAGTCATTTGTTTAGGTAAGCGCCTAATTCAAGATTAAAGCCTGTCTAATTTTATTTAATCACCCTTACTTTGCATCACAAAATTGATGTGCAATAGTAATCACTGTGTACTTGAAAATGGATTAATTCTACATTCTCTAGAAATGAGCCGAAGATCAAAAAGGGTTTGCATTCCTGGGCTTTAAAATTTAGGATTTGCCCCCATAACTCCTAAAGAATATGGAATAGAGATTTATCATGCGTGTAGATATTTGGTCTGACGTGGTTTGCCCCTTCTGCTATATTGGTAAAAAACGTTTGGAAGCTGCTGCACAACAAGCCGGTATTGAACTGGAAGTACATTGGCACAGTTTCCAGCTCGATCCTGAAGCACCAGTTCGTCAGGAAGTGTCCAACTCTGAACGTCTGGCGCAAAAATATGGCCGCACCGTGGCTGAAGTCGAAGAGATGCAGCGCAATATTGCTGCGATGGCCAAAGAAGAAGGCATTGAATTTAACTGGGAAGGTGCCAACTCAGGCAATACCTTTAATGCACATCGCCTGATTCATCTGGCACAAAGCAAAGGTCTGGGCAATGAAGCTGAGGAAGCGTTATTCTACAGTTATATGACTCAAGGCCTGCCGATTGGTGAACGTGAAACGCTGGAAGATGTTGGAGCGCGAATTGGCCTGAATCCGGTCGAAGTTGATGACCTTCTTGATTCGGATGAATTTGCTGACTTTGTTAAATTTGATCAGGAAGTGGCCCATGACCAGCTTAAGGTCACAGGCGTCCCTTTCTTTGTTTTTGATCAGCGCATTGCTTTGGCGGGTGCTCAGCCTAAGGAAGTTTTCCTGCAAGTTCTTGAAAAAGCATTAGAGCAGCCGCAGCAACAATCATCTGCCAATCAATGCACTACAGAAACCTGTGATGTTCCGGTGAAGCCTGAATAAAGATCAATTCAACTAGAGAAATCCTCATCCAAGATGGGGATTTTTTATGCTTTTTATAAATTTATTCCATCAAAGAATTCATCTTTAGATTGACAGAGTAATCCGTAATTTTATTGTCATTAAACACAATTTTCTCTACCTCAACTCAGGTTAACTGAATATTTTCAATTGCCGCCTAAAAGTCTTGATTACTCAATGAATTGATTGCCATAGCTTTTAGGATTGCTCTATAAACCCCATAAAACGCTCAGGCTGAAAATAAATAAAAGTCCCGCTTAGTCCATTCCTAAAAAATTGTAGAATCTCGAAAATCAGCTTTAAGTTGTGATATTAAAAAAAACAGCTAGCTGCTTTTTTAGTACTCAACCAGATCCATATTCTGACTATAAAAACAAAGCATAATGCCCTGTAAAATCGTAAAAAATCGAATAATTTAAATCCACTAATTCATTGTTTTATAGAGTAATTAATCTAAAATTTACTGCTTAAATTTGCCGAAACTATCATTTTCTATTCAGGCTGATTTGCTATTATTTTACTCGCAGTAAGTTTAAATATTCTCCCATGTTCAAGTTATTGAACGCCCTGATATTAGAGGTCATCTTATGAATGCTCTTAAATTTGCTTTCGCAGCAATCATTATGGCTTTTTCTGTTCAAGCATCAGCGCAAATGACTCAAGTGGTTTATCTACCAGATTTTCCGGTGACTAAAGCACCTGCTGAACCAGTGAATTCAGATTCCACTCCTGTTCAGGCATCCCTGCAAACAGCACAAGTCGTTTATCTGCCAGATTTTCCGGCGACCAAAGCGCCTGCTGAAACAGTAAATTCAGATTCTGCGAATATAGGCGCCAAATATACAGCTTAAAAGCAGAAGCTATTTGTATTAAAACAGGCTGATTGATTCAGCCTGTTTTAATATCAGGTGAATCATATCCAGATTAAAAACCGATCAAGCTAAAAATTTCGACTATTTCTCATTCTGATTTTTTTCTATTGATTTTTATCACTTTTTATTAAAAATTTTGTTTATAAAATATTCAAAATAAATCACTATTTTATATGATCCCTGCTTATAATTGCAGCATAAATATACTGATATCAAGAAATTCTGCTATGCATGAACTTCAAGCATTGCTACAGGGCAAAATTCCACCTCAGGCGATTTCTGTTGATTTTTTAATTGAAATGGCTGAACGCCATACAAATCTAAATTCTGCTGAATATAAGCTGATCGAACTGGCAGTCAACATGATACTCGCCCACACACTGGATCAGGCATTGCAACATCTCTAGAGATCTAAAAATGAATGCTTTAGAAAAAGCACAATTAATTAAAGAATTACAGCAACTAACACGACAACTTGAGTATAAAGCCCTGCCTTTGTATGAAATTGCACGCTCAAAAAAAAGAATACGCGATATTTTTGATCTATGTGATGAGCCTATTTTCAGAGCCCAGATTCTAGCTTTTAAAGCCCGCACCCAACCTGAGCTTGTCGCCTACCAGTTTTCTGAAAATACCGCCTATCATCTCAGCTTCCGTGGTTATTTCATCGAAAGCCAGGTGCTGGAAAAAGCCTTGTATGCCTATCCGGATTCAGGTTGGGCACTTTTACATCGTCCTGAACATGGCTGGCAGCTCTGGCTGATTCCGGCTCCCCACTCTCCTGCCCTGCACAGTCCATGGGCTGAACTGCAACAATGTTATATCTGGCTGTTGCAACAACAGCAGCAGTCGGCTTGTCTGAAAGAAGATCCACCATTATTGACGGTACCGGCTCTATCCCTGAATGAGGCTGAAAGCAGCTTAAAAGTGGAAGAAAAAAGCAAATACCATCGTGGTCAGCCAAGAGCAATAATCCAGGTGCCGGAATCAAGTCACCCTAATGAACCAGCTACTCAAGTAAAAACCCTACTTGAGGATCTTAATCCTCATCCAGAAACAGAAACAATAAGTCATCAAGAACCGGGCCTAGCCATGGAACTCATTCAGTTTCCTGCAGAAATCCAGATAGGTAGCATGATCGCCCAGGTTCGCTCTTTGGGCTTAGAAGAAGCCAATATACAACGGCTCTGTGCTTTAGAACTGGCACCCGATGACGGACATCCCGCCTACCTGGATATTGCCCTATATTATGCCGCAGAAGACAACTGGCAGGCTCGTCAGGTCTTTGTGGCTGAGCAATTGAATCTGCAAGGCCAGTTTGTCAAATATCTGATGCTTTTAGGCGTACCAAGTCAGTTGCAGGCACACTATTGCATCCAGCACTGGCTGGCCCAGCATCAACGTCAGGCTGCTGCAATTAAATCACTGGCATGGTCTGCTTTAGCTACCAGTTTCCTGCAAGTGGAGCTCTTTTCAAAAGCTTACCTGCAACAGGCAGAAACGGTCTGGACATCGCCAGATTATTACCCGTTTATATTTGCGCATTTAATCCAGAAGCAGAAATTTATCTCATTTAAAGAAGCTGCTGCAGATTTTTCTACCCCAATACTTTTACTACAAGAACATCAGAAAATTCGAGTGATTCATGGTGAAGCACGTATGTCGCTTGCAGAAGATGAGCTGGCCTATCCGCACCTGTTGCTACAACGTGACAAACAGCTAAATTGGCAGAATATTCACAATATTATTTTATCAATGCCACAGCCCATTCAGGTGATGGATCTTTATCGGGAGATTCAGGCTCAAATGATTGAATAATTGCTGTTATTTTGTAGCTTTAACTTGCTTTTCAAGGCCATTTTTTAGAAAACTACAGCTAGATATAAGAATACAAGAGCAACAAATAACTCATGCAAATAAACAGGATTACTCCAATCTTACTGCTCTCTCTCGGTATAGGAATGAGCAGTAGCATGTCTTGGGCAAATTCAGTAACAGATGCTCCTGACAATCCGGCAGATACAGAGCCAAATCATTCAGGATTACTGGATCAGATTCCGCGCTTGATCGATGCGACGCCTACGATCTTACCGGAACAGTCTGATGAAGCAATTGTGCCCTCCATGACAGAAACTGAAAATAACTCATGGGCCGATAAAAGGCAGAAAGGAATCCGTGAATGGGCAGACCGGACCGCACATAAAATTGACAACTGGTTTGGCAAGACCGATCCAGACCAGCCAGCTAATGCGACTTTACGAATCATTCTGGATAATAGCTGGGACAAATATGAAACTTATGAGATCAAGCCCAGAATTCGAGGAAAAATTAAACTTCCAACTCTGGAGCAGAAATTAAGTCTGGTTTTTGGTGATGACAGTCTGGATAACGAACTGGACACCAATGCCGCCATTACCAATGAAAATCTTGATAATACTAGGGATAAAAATCTGGATATTCGCCGTACCCGTGAAAACAACAGCTCATTTGCCTTGCGCTGGTCAGAATTTGCCGATGGTCTGCCTTTCGATACCGACCTAGACCTCGGGGTACGTTCTGGCGATGATATCTATGCACGTGCCAAAATCAGTAGAGACTGGACCATGGAGAATGACTTCTCCTTTCATGCGGAACAGATTTACCGTTATGGATTGCAGAGTGAAAACTATCTGAGAACCAATCTTGAGCTGATCCATGCCCGGCCCAATCAGGCCTTTTTTTCCAATCAGCTGAGTCTGACTTATGCGGATGAACAGGAAGATGATCTGACCTGGGACAATTACACCTTCAGACAGCATCAATTTTTTCAGGAAAATCGCTTCAATTATGGCATCTATACAGGCGGTTATCTGGAGGATAAAGATCTGCATCTGAATCGTTGGGGCCCTTATGTATCCTGGAGACAGCCGTTTCTACGCGAATGGTTTTTTGTACAGGCTGACCTGAACTACCTGAATGATGACCGACTGAACCGTAGCCATTATCTGGGTGCGTTAGTGCGTATGGAAGCCATTTTTTAAACCCAAACTGTTCTGAAAACTTCAAAGTCCATACAATATGGGCTTTTTCATGTTTGGATAAAATCAATGCTTATTCAGGAGAGTAATGTGTCATGAAAGCAAAAAAATTGCTGCCCCCTATACGCTTTTCTTGTAAGGATAAGTCCCATCTGCGACATATTAAATCTCCCACGATCGGTACACTGGATACGCTGTAATTTTGGTACGTCTTTTTTGACTGATGCCTGAAAGCCAATATGATCATTATGCACCACTTTTCTTAGATGCCGTGTTGGCCAAATCCATGCATTCATTAAGATCAGCATAACTATACTGGACTTATTACTGGCGATTTTTTCATGAAGAACTCTCCAATCCCAATAATCTCCATTATGAATTAATATTCAATAATCTATCCCATTTAAAGATTATAAAATTAAAGGTATTTCTTTATATGAGCTCACGCTTTTTAAAATTATGCAAAGAAAATTAAAGTTTTCAGGAATGAATTCAAGCTATGAAAAAATCCCTCCGAAGAGGGATTTTTGAAGCCTAGAAAATTAACCTAACAGCAGGCTGTTAATACGTTTCACATACTCAGCCGGATTTTCTGGCAAACCACCTTCTGCAATCATGGCCTGATCAAAAATCACATTGGCCAGATCATCAAACTGGGCAGAACCTTCCAGTTTTTTCACCAGCGGATGTTCAGGGTTAATTTCAAGAATCGGCTTAATGTCAGGGACAGGCTGTCCGGCATCTTTCAGCATACGGATTAACTGCGGAGATAGCTCGCCTTCACCTGTGACCAGACAGGCCGGAGAATCCACCAGACGAGTAGTCACACGCACTTCTTTGGTTTTGTCTTTGAGAGAATCAGTCAGTTTCTCAACTACTGGCTTGAACTGTTCAGCCGCAGCTTCTAGCGCTTTTTTCTCTTCGGCGTCTTGCAAATCACCGAGGTCAACTGCACCCTTGGACACATTCTGCAATGGCGTACCATCGAATTCATGTACGAAGTTCATGGCCCATTCATCGACACGCTCAGACATCAACAGTACTTCAATGCCTTTTTTCTTGAAAAGTTCCAGTTGTGGCGAATTCTTCGCAGCGTTCAGGCTTTCTGCAGTGATGTAGTAGATGGCCTTCTGGCCTTCTTTCATGCGTGCCTTATAGTCCGCCAATGAAGTGCTGACTTCGTCGTTGGTCGAGGTGGCATAGCGCAACAGCTTTAAGATACGTTCACGGTTCGTAAAGTCCTCACCCAGACCTTCTTTCAGTACCGCACCAAATTCATGGTAGAAAGTCTTGAAGTTTTCCTGATCTTTTTCATCTTCAGATTTTGCCAGGCTATCCAAAGTGGTCAGGATACGGCGGGTATTGCCTTCACGGATGGTTTTCACATCGCGGCTTTCCTGCAACAGCTCACGGCTGACATTAAGCGGAAGATCGGCACTGTCCACTACACCCTGTACAAAGCGCAGATAGTTTGGAATCAGGTTATCCGCGTCATCCATAATGAAGACACGTTTGACATACAGCTTGATGCCGGCTTTGGCTTCACGGGTAAAAATATCCTGTGGTGCCTTGCTTGGAATATAAAGCAGCTGGGTGTATTCCGTGCTGCCCTCGACACGATTGTGCGCCCAAGCCAAAGGTGCAGCAAAATCATGCGTCAGGTTTTTATAGAACTCGATATACTGCTCTTCGCTAATCTCAGACTTGTTACGGGTCCAGAGCGCGCTGGCCGAGTTAATGGCTTCCCATTCATCAGTCTTCACATAGTGACCGCCTTTCGGTGTTTCACCTTCAGCAGCTTCATCTTCCTGCCAGACTTCTTTTTGCATCTGGATTGGTAAGCTGATGTGATCCGAGTATTTATTGATGATCTGCTTTACTTTATAACTTTGCAGATAATCCAGGGCATCTTCACGCAGGTGCAGGATAATATCGGTACCCCGGCTTTCTTTTGTAATCTGTTCAACTTCGAACTCACCCGTGCCCTCGCTGATCCAGCGCACACCTTCTGAGGCATCTGTACCGGCACGACGCGATTCTACCGTAATCTTATCTGCCACAATAAAACCTGAATAGAATCCTACCCCAAACTGGCCAATCAGCTGGGCATCGGCTTTCTGATCTCCAGTCAGTTTAGACATAAAATCTTTGGTACCAGACTTTGCAATAGTCCCCAAATTATCAATCGCTTCTTGCTGGCTCAGGCCGATCCCGTTATCTGAAATGGTAATAGTTTTATTTTCTGGATCAAGGCTGACACGAACATGCAGGTCTGGATCATTTTCATAATATTCAGGATGATTAATGCCTTCAAAACGCAATTTGTCACATGCATCTGAAGCATTGGAAATCAGTTCGCGCAGGAAAATTTCAGGATTTGAGTAAAGCGAATGGGTCACGAGGTGCAGTAACTGTGCTACCTCGGCCTGGAAACTGTGTTTTTGTACGTTTAAATCGCTCATGAATCACTCCTATTATTGTAAATACAGATATTAACTGCTGCCTATATGAATGGAGTGAGTTCAATAATTTTCAATAGTCTGAAGTGGATTTTTTCTCAAAAAAATTTAGATTTTTTATCTTTATCAGATTAATAGATTGAATCAATGAATCTTAATAAGGTCCCATTTTATAGATACGCTCAAACTGCAGGTCCAGCTGCTGCTGACGCATGTTATAGACCTGACTCAGACAAGACACCGATTCCTGGCAGCGGTCGCGAAACTGCAACCATTTGACCTGATCGCGCTGAATCACCGAGCGCGTTCCCATCGGTACCATACGGCGTAAAATATGGTAGCTGGTGCTCATCTTGACATCGGCATCATTGAGCAGTCGATGCTCACAAATCGTTTTTTCTGTACCAGTTACAGCTTTCTGACACTCAAAGCTTGCTGCATAGGCAGATGCTGCCAGCAGACTGGAGAAGATCACAATACCTTGGATTAAAAACTTCATGCTGATCTTCCTTATTATTCAATTATTAAGTCGTATTCAATTAATGTTTACTTTATTCGTTTTAATATAGTTGAACATTGCCGATCTGCTCAATTTCAACACGTTATAAATCGTTGTTATTTTGAAAAAAAAGCCTCATACAAGATGAGGCTATTGGAAAATCAATCCAGGAATGTGGAAGCTTAAACTTTTTAGAATTTGTAGCTATAACCCAATGTATAAACAATCGGATCAATATCTAAATTAAATTTAGATTTTCCAACTGCTGCAGCTGTTGCATCATCTAAAGTCACTTCAGGACTCAAATCCGCATAACGCACATCTACAAACACACCCCAGTTTTTAGCATCTGCCGGTTGATAGTTAAAACCGACTTGTCCAGCAATACCAAATTCCTCTTTGACGTCTTTTGCTGCACCTTCTTCATCCCAAGCAATAAAGGCTGTTCCACCCAAACCTACGTATGGCGTAAAACGTGTAGAGTTTTTAAAGTGATATTTTGCGGTAATGGTTGGTGGAAGATGCTTAATCTTGGCAATTTTTCCTAGACCCTGAGCAGAAATGTCATGGTTAAACGGGGCAGCCAATAATAATTCTGCCGAAATATTGTCATTGAAGAAATATTCAACAGAAGGAGTAAAACCATATTCCTGATCGGCTTCTACGACTAAACCTGGTGCAATTTCAGTATCGCTTGTTGGTGCCAAAGAACTCGCACCCACTTTAACTTGCCACGGACCTGCCATCGCAGATGCAGAAAGACCCATTAATGCAATTAAAGTAATTTGCTTTAACATTTTAAACACCCCACTGGAAGAATAATTATTAAAAAATAAACCCTAATTAATAATAAACACGATAGAAAATAATATGCAATACAGATTATAAAACTAATTTTCAATTATTATTTAAGATATTGTTTTAACTTTAAATTTATTTTAAATTGACTGGAAAGGTTGGTTTTAAATACCAAGTGAATTAATCAGATTAACAGGCTTTATTCAGAGTAAAACAATCAGGTTTATATTAATTTAATCTTTAATAAAAATATTTAAAATACATCTTATAATTTATTTTAAATCCAGATTAATCTGCCCTGATCTATATCAGGGCAGATTAAAATTTCCTTAGAGGACCATAGCTGCAATCCAGCCAAAAATGATCAGCGGAATATTAAAATGAATAAAGGTAGGGACTACGCTGTCTTTCATATGGTCATGTTGACCATCCATGTTTAAACCCGAAGTCGGACCTAAAGTTGAATCCGATGCTGGGGAACCGGCATCACCCAAAGCTGCTGCAGTCCCGATAATCGCAATAGTCGCTGCAGGACTAAAACCGAACTGGATACAAAGCGGCACATAGATAATCGCTAGAATCGGAATGGTTGAGAAAGACGAACCAATACCTAAGGTAATCAGCAGACCGATCAGCAGCATCAAAAATGCGGCCAGTGCCTGACTATTACCAATCCAGTGGACCGATGCCTCGACCAGCGCAGGCACCTGATTGGTGGCTTCAATCACGGCTGCAAAACCTTGTGCTGCAATCATGATAAAACCGACCAGCGCCATCATGCGCATACCGGTAATTATCACATCATCCGCTTCTTTCCACTTGAAAATACCGGCACAGCTGAGAATCGCCACACCGACCAGACCTGCTAGAATCATTGAATCTGAGTACAGTTGCACTACCAGGGTTAAAATAACAGCCAGACCGGCCATCCAGATAGTGAATTTCGAAATTTCAGGTTTAAGCTGTGGCTCTACCCCGAGTTCAGATGAAATACTTTGCGGCTTTTCAATCTGAATGTCTTTATACTGACGCGGTTTACGATAGCTGATAAATATAGCCACCAATAAGCCAACGAACATTCCAAATACCGGGATCGCCATGGCAGATGGAATCTGGTCATAGCTGATTTCAAAACCATAAGGCTTACCAAAAGTATTGATGTTATAACCCAGAATATCATTCAGGAAGATCGCACCAAAACCCACTGGAATCAGCATATAGGTTGCAACCAAGCCAAAGGTTAGCAGGCAGGCCACCAGACGGCGATCCAGCTGTAAATGGTTAAATACAATCAATAGCGGTGGAATCAGTACCGGAATGAAAGCAATATGCACAGGAATGACATTCTGTGAGAACACTGCAGCAATAGCGACGGTGAAAAAGATCAGATATTTCATCCGGTTCTGTGCTTTAAAATCCGCCTCACCCTTTAAGGTGCTAATCATTTTATAGGCCAGTAAATCCGGTAAACCCGAACGTGCCAAGGCCAAAGCAAATGCACCTAGAATACCGTAAGCCAAGGCAATTTTGGCCCCACCACCCAAACCATTGTTAAATGCGTCTAAGGTACCCTGCAGGCCAAGACCTGCCAATAAACCACCTGTAACAGCACCAATGACCAGGGCAAAAACCACAGGTACACGTGCCAATGAGAGTCCAAACATGACTCCAATAGCAGCAAGAATTGCGAACATAATGAATCGGAGATAGAGAGAAAGCCGCTATTTTATCAGAAAATACGGATAAAAATTCCGCCACTTTCTCCTCGCCGGGTCATGCTTCACAAAGCGGCTTCTCAATCGATGACCGCAGACTTCTTCTGAATAAAATGATCAATTAATTGAGCAACTTGCTCTGGCTGACTCAGAATCGCCCAGTGATTGGCAGCCAATTCTACTCTCGAAAAATCATCCACCCATTTAGACACTTCATCGATCAGATCAGGGCCGACAAACTTATCATTTTGCAACACAATCGCTTGTACAGGACAGATTGCAAAGCGCTGCCGTGGTTGAGCTAAACGTGGCAAAAAGTTAGCCCGATACAGATTCACACCATATTTTCCATCTTTGACAATATAGGGATTAAGCGGCAGATCATCGCGTTTTTCCAGTTGCTCAACGATCTTGGCCCAACGCTGCGGATTAAAAAAATTCCAGGCCAAAGGTGCCACCCAGGGCAGCTGAAACACCGCGATATACCAAGACTTGCTCATCTGCTTTAAGAATTTTGTTCTGTTTTGCTGGAACTGTTCGCGCATCCAGAAAGCTGCATGGTCCAGACAGGGGCCGGACAGCGTGCTATAAGACAAAATTCGGCCTTTGAATCTAAAATCTGTGACAGATTCCCAAGACTGAATTGAGCCCCAGTCATGTGCAGCCAAATGAAAAGCTCGATTCGGCAATACCTTATTCACTACTTCTTCCAGATCCTGACTTAAACGTGCCAGACGGTAATCCGAGATTTTTTTAGGAATACTGGACTCACCTGCACCACGTACATCATAGGTCACAATAAAGTAGTTCTGAGTTAAATAATGAATGACTGGCTCCCAAACCATCTGATGATCGGGATAGCCATGAACCAGCACCAATGCCGGCTGTGTGGGCTGTCCATAAGTTCTGACACAGAGCCGCTGCTGATCCGTGGTATCGACCCATTGTGTTTGCATTTCCATCTTTTAATCCTGTTCTTGTTATTGACCGCTTAGTTTATAAATCGGCATGATTGATCAATGCTAGCGCATTTTTGTTGCTCTAGTATGCATAATCAAAGCCACAAAAAGAATGTCAGTATGAACCTATTCCAGAAAATTCAACAACTGCCGCTGGTATCAAAATTTATTTTGAACCGCTATGCTCCTTACCGGGGTGCAGGTATCGAAATTGATAAGATTGATTTTAATAATTATCACGTGCGGGTCAAAATGCCGCTAACCCGTAAAAACCAGAATATTGTCGGCGTACATTTTGGTGGCAGCCTGTATTCGATGGTCGATCCTTTTTATATGTTACTGCTGATGCATCATTTGGGGCCGAAATATCTGGTCTGGGATAAAGGTGCCAGTATTCAGTTTTTGGCTCCTGGCCGCGGCACCGTGATCGCGGACATCCGGATCTCTGCTGAAGAAATCAGCACAATTATCAATTTGGCGGCCAACAATGCACCTGTATACCGCAATTATCAGCTAAATATCTATGATGAAGCCGGGGTCAGGATTGCGGAAGTAGAGAAAACGGTTTATATCCGGCGAAAACAGAGCAAAGGGAAAAGCCTATCTGTCAAATAAGATAAAAGCGCCCATATGGCGCTTTTAAATTTAGATTATTTTACAAGTGAAACAGGACTTAACGACGACGGTTATCCTGTTCAATGGCAGCTCCGGCACCACCACCGATGGCACCACCGATTGCAGCACCGGCATTACCACCAAAGATGCTTTTACCGACTGCTGATCCTACCGCACCACCTACACCACTATAGGTTGCATTACGGTTGGAACCACCTTGGGATTTACTACCTACTGCAGCACCGGCACCACCACCAATCGCAGAACCGACACCACCACCGACACTATTACCTACGCCACCACCGACGGCACCACCTAAGGCAGCAGCACCAATACGTTGATTTTTGCTCGACATGTTTTCACAACCTGCCAACATAAAGGTGGAAAGCGTGGCAACTGCCATAACACCGATTAACTTTTTCATGACCTTGGCCTTCCTGTCTTGTCTTGTTTTAATTAAGCTTATCTTCATTTTATGGAACTAAAATCTGCAGCGTGTTATTTCTCTCGGTATTCCTGCTGATTTTTGTAAGTATCAGTGGATAATTCCCATGTTGAGGAAGCTATCTGGATGAGTTTTGTATAAAAAAAGACGCCCGAAGGCGTCTCTTTTTTAAGCTTTAACTTGAATTAGAATTCTTCGTTAAATGCCTGGCTTAAAGCTTGGTCCACATCAGAGAAGTTATTATGCAGTTCAAATTCTGCAGCTTCTGCTTCTTGACGACGACGCTCTAAGTGGTAAGCCAAACCTGTACCCGCTGGGATCAGACGACCTACAACCACGTTCTCTTTCAAGCCGCGTAAATCATCTTCTTTACCTGTTACAGCCGCTTCAGTTAACACACGTGTGGTTTCCTGGAACGATGCAGCAGAGATGAACGAGTCAGTAGAAAGCGATGCTTTGGTAATACCCATCAATTGACGTTCAAACTTCGCAGGGAACTTGTTTTGCGCAAGAACTGCTTGGTTTTCCTGAACAACACGGATGTAATCCACTTGTTCGCCTTTGATGAAGCTAGTATCTCCACCGTCAGTGATATCAACTTTACGCAGCATTTGACGTACGATCACTTCAATATGCTTATCGTTGATTTTTACACCTTGCAGACGGTATACGTCCTGAACTTCGTTCACGATGTAATTCGTCAATGCCACTTCACCTTTCAGACGTAAAATGTCATGCGGGTTTTGTGGACCATCAGAAATCGTCTCACCACGGTTTACATGCTCGCCTTCGAACACGTTAATGGTACGCCATTTCGGAATCAGCTCTTCATAGATTTCAGAGCCATCATCCGGCGTAATCACCAGACGGTTCTTACCTTTGGTCTCTTTACCAAAGCTCACAACACCTGACACTTCTGCAAGGATTGCATGCTCTTTCGGCTTACGTGCTTCGAACAAGTCAGCTACACGTGGCAGACCACCGGTAATATCACGAGTACGTGAAGATTCTTGTGGTACACGACCGATTACGTCACCGACACCAATTGTTTCGCCATCGCGAACAGAAAGAATCGTGTTTTGTGGCAGGAAGTAGAACTGCTCACCACCATCGACTGTGTCTAATACAACAGCAGGACGCAAATCTTTACCTGACGCAGGACGTGAAGTCACTGGCAAGATTTCGATGGTTGACATACCTGTTGCATCATCAGTTTTAGAAGTAACCGTCACGCCATCAGCAATCTGGCTGAAACGCACTTTACCAGCAACTTCTGTTACCAATGGATGTGTATGCGGATCCCAAGTCGCCACGATACCGCCTGCTTCTACAGCTTCGCCATCTTTGAGCAAGATAGATGCACCGTATGGAATTTTATAGCGCTCACGCTCACGACCTAAGTCATCCGCAATACCGATTTCACCTGAACGTGAAGTCGATACCAAGTGACCTTTGGCATGTTGTACTGTTTTCACGTTGTGGAAACGTACTGTACCCTGGTTACGAACCTGTACGCTGTTTGCAGCAGAAGTTCGGCTCGCAGCACCACCCACGTGGAAGGTACGCATGGTTAACTGTGTACCTGGCTCACCAATCGATTGAGCTGCCATAACACCAACAGACTCACCCGGGTTCACCTGATGACCACGTGCCAGGTCACGACCGTAACATTTCGCACATACACCGAAGGTAGATGCACAGTTCACGACTGAACGCACTTTAATTTCGTCGACACCCTGGCTTTCGATAAACGCAGCCAGTTTCTCGTCAATTAAAGTATTACGTGGAAGCAGAACTTCATCTGTACCCACTTTCTTGACATCTTCAGCAACTACACGACCCAATACTCGTGCACCCAGGTTCTCGATGACATCACCACCCTGAATGAACGGAGTCATTACTAGGCCGTCGAAGGTACCACAATCTGGCTCGGTAATGACCAAGTCCTGCGCAACGTCTACCAGACGACGAGTCAAGTAACCAGAGTTTGCAGTCTTAAGTGCTGTATCGGCCAAACCTTTACGCGCACCATGTGTCGAGATGAAGTACTGAAGTACGGTCAAACCTTCACGGAAGTTCGCTTTAATTGGGGTTTCAATGATCGAGCCATCCGGCTTCGCCATCAAACCACGCATACCCGCCAACTGACGAATCTGAGCTGCCGAACCACGGGCACCCGAGTCAGACATCATGTAGATCGAGTTGAATGATTTTTGCTTCTCATCTTCACCCTGTTTGTTCTTCACAGTGGTGAAAGACAAGTTGTCCATCATCGCTTTAGCAACCTGGTCATTGGTACGTGCCCAAATATCGACCACTTTGTTATAACGTTCGCCGGCAGTTACGAAACCTTGTTCGAACTGTTGTTCGATTTCACGAACTTCAGCTTCCGCTTTACCAATAATTGCTTGTTTTTGCGGTGGAATAACCATGTCTTCCATACCGACAGATACACCTGAACGCGTCGCTTGACGGAAGCCCAAGTACATTAATTGGTCAGCGAAGATAACAGTATCTTTCAGACCCAATTTACGGTAGCAAGAGTTAATTAACTTAGAGATGTTTTTCTTGGTCATCTCAACGTTAATTTGCTGGAAATCCATCCCTTCAGGTACAACTTCCCAAAGTAGGCAGCGACCAGGCGTCGTATCTACAATAATGGTTTGCTGTTCGCGGTTACCGTCTTCGTCGATCACAGTCTGGTGTACACGTGCTTTAACGCGAGCGTGTAGATCAACCTGACCTGTTGCCAGTGCACGGTTTACTTCGTGAGTATCCGCGAACACCATGCCTTCACCTTTGGCATTGATTGCATCACGCGTGATGTAATACAAGCCCAAGACAACGTCCTGAGACGGTACGATGATTGGCTCACCGTTCGCTGGAGACAAGATGTTGTTTGTCGACATCATTAACGCACGAGCTTCAAGCTGAGCTTCAAGTGTTAATGGTACGTGTACCGCCATCTGGTCACCATCGAAGTCGGCGTTAAACGCAGCACATACGAGTGGATGTAGACGGATCGCTTTACCTTCGATCAGGATCGGTTCAAATGCTTGAAGACCCAGACGGTGAAGAGTTGGTGCACGGTTCAACATCACTGGATGTTGACGAATCACGTGAGCAAGTACGTCCCAAACTTCTGGGGTTTCGCGCTCAACCATTTTCTTCGCAGCTTTAATGGTGGTTGCTTGACCAGATGCCTGTAGTTTCGCAAAAATAAATGGCTTGAACAGTTCAAGTGCCATTTTTTTCGGAAGACCACATTGGTGCAAACGCAGGTTTGGACCAACAGTAATTACCGAACGGCCAGAGTAGTCAACACGCTTACCAAGTAAGTTTTGACGGAAACGACCCTGTTTACCTTTGATCATGTCTGCCAAAGATTTAAGTGGACGCTTGTTCGAACCGGTAATTGCACGACCGCGACGACCGTTATCCAGCAATGCATCTACAGACTCTTGCAACATACGTTTTTCGTTACGTACGATGATGTCTGGCGCAGCAAGGTCAAGAAGACGCTTCAAACGGTTGTTACGGTTGATCACACGACGATAAAGATCGTTCAGGTCAGAAGTCGCGAAACGACCACCTTCAAGTGGTACAAGCGGACGAAGATCTGGTGGAAGAACTGGAAGTACAGTCAACACCATCCATTCTGGCTTGTTGTTTGAATCGTTGAATGCTTCCATCAACTTCAAACGTTTAGAGGCCTTTTTCAGCTTGGTTTCTGACGTTGTAACAGGAATTTCTTCACGAAGACGTGCAATTTCAGCTTCAAGATCGATGTCTTTCAACAGGTCTTGAACCGCTTCAGCACCCATTTTCGCTGTGAATTCATCACCGTGTTCTTCTAATGCATTGAAGTATTCTTCATCGTTTAGAAGCTGGTATTTCTCAAATGGAGTCATACCCGGATCGGTCACTACATAAGATTCGAAATACAATACACGTTCAATATCACGCAGCGTCATGTCTAAAAGAAGACCGATACGGCTTGGTAATGATTTCAAGAACCAGATGTGCGCAACCGGTGAAGCAAGGTCAATATGACCCATACGTTCACGACGAACTTTCGCAGTAGTCACTTCAACGCCACATTTTTCACAAATGACGCCTTTGTATTTCATACGCTTGTATTTACCACACAAGCATTCATAATCTTTTACTGGACCAAAGATTTTGGCACAGAACAAACCATCACGTTCAGGCTTGAACGTACGATAGTTAATGGTTTCTGGCTTTTTAACTTCACCGTGAGACCATGACTTAATCATTTCTGGTGACGCAAGACCAATACGGATGCGATCAAACTCTACAGGAGCATGACCGTCTGAATCCGTCTTTTTGCGCATGATATCGAGCAAGTCTTTCAATTTTTTTCTCCGTGTGTTGTGGAGATTTTCACTCAACAACTGGGTCACAAATATTGTTTTTTAACTGAACTAATCCCCCTTGATCCCCCTTTTTCTAAGGGGGAAAACTCCTCAAAGCAAGAGGAGCAAATCCCCCCCTTTCATAAAGGGGGTTGGGGGGATTAAATGGAACTAATTAGTCACCATTTTTCAGTTCAATGTTGATACCTAAAGAACGGATCTCTTTGGTCAATACGTTGAACGATTCAGGCATGCCCGGATCCATATAATGGTTGCCATCTACAATGTTCTTGTAGATACGGGTACGGCCTTCAACGTCATCCGATTTCACAGTCAGCATTTCTTGTAGCGTATATGCTGCACCGTAAGCTTCTAGTGCCCAGACTTCCATCTCACCGAAACGCTGACCACCGAATTGTGCTTTACCACCAAGCGGCTGTTGCGTTACTAGCGAGTAAGAACCAGTTGAACGCGCATGCATCTTATCATCAACCAAGTGGTTCAGTTTCAGCATGTACATATAACCGACAGTTACCGGACGGTCGAAACGTTCACCTGTACGACCATCATATAATACAGTCTGACCAGTACTAGATAGGCCTGCAAGTTGTAACAACTCTTTGATCTGACCCTCTTCAGCACCATCGAATACAGGCGTTGCCAAAGGCACACCAGCACGCAAGTTGCCAGAAAGTTTCAAGATTTCTTCGTCGGTCAAGCTATCAAGATCTTCTTGCTCGCCACCCACTTTGTTGTAAATCTTGTCTAGGAAATCACGAAGCTCAAGTACAGTACGTTGCTCTTTCATCATCTTGTCGATTTGATCGCCAAGACCTTTTGCAGCCATACCCAAGTGAGTTTCAAGAATCTGACCCACGTTCATACGCGATGGTACGCCCAGCGGGTTAAGCACGATATCAACAGGTACACCGTTGGCATCATGTGGCATGTCTTCTACCGGTAAGATGTTAGATACAACACCTTTGTTACCGTGACGACCCGCCATCTTATCACCCGGCTGGATGCGACGTTTTACAGCAAGATAAACTTTAACAACTTTCAATACGCCAGTAGTCAGTTCATCACCTGTAGAAAGTTTGCGTTTTTTCTCAGCAAATTTCTCGTCAATTTCAAAGCCCTTCTCTTTCAAGAACACTTGAATTTGCGTTAAACGTTCAGCAATTGCTTCATCAACTGGTTGAATTTCAAGAAGATCAACGAGCTCTAAACCAGACAACACGTCTTCAGACAATTTGTCGCCACGTTTAGTTGTACCGCCACCATTCGACTCTTGGCCGTTGAGTAGACGGATCACACGTTCACGTGCAGCTTCTTCGAAGATTTTGAACTCTTCTTTCAAGTCTTTACGGTATGCATCAAGCTGTGCTTTTTCAATTGCTTGAGCACGTTCGTCTTTTTCAAGACCGTCACGTGTAAACACTTGAACGTCAATCACAGTACCTTTCGTACCCGATGGAACGCGTAAAGATGAGTCTTTTACGTCAGCCGCTTTTTCACCGAAGATTGCACGTAGCAATTTTTCTTCCGGAGTAAGCTGCGTTTCACCTTTAGGTGTCACTTTACCAACCAGGATGTCACCGGCAGTTACTTCAGCACCGATGTAAACGATACCTGACTCGTCCAGTTTAGACAGAGCAGCTTCACCTACGTTCGGAATATCCGCAGTGATTTCTTCCGCACCCAGTTTGGTATCACGTGCAACACATGACAATTCCTGGATATGAATAGACGTTAAACGGTCTTCTTGAAGTACACGCTCAGATAACAAGATCGAGTCTTCGTAGTTGTAACCATTCCAGGTCATGAACGCAACGCGCATGTTCTGGCCCAGTGCCAGCTCACCGCCATCTGTTGATGGACCATCAGCAAGCACATCGCCACGACCTACTTTATCGCCCATGTTCACAAGAACTTTCTGGTTGATACAAGTGTTCTGGTTCGAACGGGTGTACTTGATCAGGTTGTAGATATCTACACCTGCTTCACCTGCGATCATTTCGTCTTCATTCACACGAATAACCACACGTGACGCATCTACATATTCGATACGACCACCACGTTTCGCGATCACACATACACCAGAGTCATGTGCTACGTTCGCTTCCATACCTGTACCAACAAGCGGCTTGTCAGCGATCAACGTCGGAACTGCCTGACGTTGCATGTTTGAACCCATCAATGCACGGTTGGCATCATCGTGTTCTAGGAATGGAATCAGTGAGGCTGCTACAGAGACTACCTGCTGAGCAGATACATCCATATGCGTTACTTTTTCAGGAGGCATACGTACGAAGTCACCTTGATGACGTACAGATACGAATTCTTCAGTTAAATGACCATCTTTATCAATTGCAGAATCGGCCTGTGCAATCACAGTACCCACTTCTTCAATAGCAGATAAGTATTCAACTTCGTCTGTTACACGACCATCAACCACTTTACGATACGGTGTTTCCAGGAAACCGAACTCGTTCGCTTTAGCATATACAGAAAGCGAGTTGATCAAACCAATGTTTGGACCTTCCGGTGTTTCAATTGGACAAACACGGCCATAGTGAGTTTGATGTACGTCACGTACTTCAAAGCCTGCACGCTCACGTGTCAAACCACCCGGACCAAGCGCTGATACACGACGTTTGTGTGTAATTTCAGACAACGGGTTGTTTTGGTCCATGAACTGGGACAACTGGCTTGAACCAAAGAATTCTTTGATTGCAGCAGCCACTGGCTTCGCGTTGATCAAATCCTGCGGAGACAGGTTATCAGTTTCAGCTTGTGACAGACGCTCTTTAACAGCACGTTCTACACGAACCAGACCCACACGGAATTGGTTTTCTGTCATTTCACCAACAGAACGAACACGACGGTTACCCAAGTGGTCGATATCGTCGACTTCACCTTTACCGTTACGGATTTCAACTAATGTTTTCAGTACATCAGTGATATCCTCATTCGAGAGAATACCT
Source organism: Acinetobacter pecorum (assembly GCF_014837015.1). Taxonomy (GTDB): domain Bacteria; phylum Pseudomonadota; class Gammaproteobacteria; order Pseudomonadales; family Moraxellaceae; genus Acinetobacter; species Acinetobacter pecorum. The sequence goes on along the minus strand of NZ_JACSPT010000001.1, from coordinate 5,411 downwards.
TCAACTTCACGTGACTTCTGGTCTGTACCCACTTCGTAAGGACGACCCAAACGACGGTTGAACTTCATACGACCCACTGGAGACAGGTCATAACGCTCAGAAGAGAAGAATAAGTTGTTAAACAGGTTTTCAGCAGCTTCTTTGGTTGGTGGCTCGCCCGGACGCATAACCTTGTAGATTTCTACCAATGCTTCTTCACGGCTTGTAGTCGTATCTGCACGTAGAGAATCTGCAATGAATGAACCGCGGTCGATATCATTGGTGAACAGAATATTGAACTGCTTCACACCGCCTTCTGCAATTTTCACCATAATTTCATGGCTTAATACAGTATTGGCTGCAATCACATCACCATCTTTTAATGGGATGTCTTCAGCAGTAATACGCTCATATAGGTACTCATCAGGTACTGCAAGTTTTTCAAGACCCGAAGCTTCCATTTGACGTACATGACGCGCATTGATACGTTTACCTTGCTCAACAATTGCCTTGCCATCCTTGTCCAGGATGTCAAACTGTGCCATTTCGCCACGCAGACGTTCAGGCACCAGGTCAATCTGGTAGCTACCCATGTCAAGATACACAGGTACTTTCTCGTAGAACATATCGAGAATGTTTTCGTTACTATAACCCAAGGCACGAAGTACTACAGTCGCAAGTAATTTACGACGACGGTCAATACGTACATAAACCAGGTCTTTCGCATCGAATTCAAAGTCTAACCATGAACCACGGTAAGGAATGATACGTGCTGAATAAAGAACTTTACCACTTGAGTGAGTCTTGCCCTTATCGTGGTCAAAGAATACGCCTGGTGAACGGTGTAATTGTGACACGATCACACGCTCGGTACCGTTAATCACAAAGGTACCGTTATCCGTCATCAATGGCATTTCGCCCATATAGACTTCTTGTTCACGTACGTCTTTAATTGACTTCGTTTCACGATCTTTCAGGATCAAACGAATTTTTACACGCATTGGTGCTGCATAAGTTGAGCCACGAAGGATACATTCGCGTACATCAAACTCAGGCTTACCAAGACTATACTCAACAAATTCTAAAGCAGCATTGCCAGAATAACTTTCAATAGGAAAAACTGAACGAAATGCGGCTTGGAGACCGATATCTTCGCGGTTTTTTGGTGATTTGCCATCTTGTAAGAATGTTCTGTACGAGTCGACTTGAATCGCGAGCAAGTACGGAGCATCCATGACGCTAGGCAATTTACCAAAATTCTTACGGATCCGTTTCTTTTCGGTATATGAGTATGCCATCTGGAGTCCTCGGAAAGTGTAAACCAAGCCCGCCTGCAGAACGGGCTCAGAAGGAATTACGCTGGCCGATATGGCCACCACTCTTTACAAATGCTGCAATTTTTAGTGGTATTAAAACGCTTATCAATATTTTTTTAATGAAAAATATTGGTAAGCGTTTGTTCATTATGTTTATTTTTAATTTGTATGAATTTTATATCATGCAAACAAAAATCGAGCCGATTATTGTAACGCAAAAAGGCTGATGACCCAAGAGCCATCAGCCAATTTTTGGAGCCGATTATAAAAAAACCGGCTCCCGGCAAAATTACTTAACAGTAATTGTTGCACCAGAAGTTTCAAGCTTAGCTTTAAGTTCTTCAGCTTCTTCTTTAGAAACGCCTTCTTTAAGGATCGCTGGAGCGCCTTCAACCATATCTTTAGCTTCTTTTAAGCCAAGACCAGTTACTTCACGAACTGCTTTAATTACAGCAACTTTGTTCGCGCCGAATGAAGTCAACTCAACGTTGAATTCAGATTGCTCTTCAGCGGCAGCAGCAGCAGGACCAGCAGCTACAGCTACAGCAGCAGCAGAAACGTTGAATTTCTCTTCAAAAGCAGAAATAAGTTCAACAAGTTCAAGAACAGTTTTTTCAGCAACTGCGTTTAGGATTTCTTCGTTTGTTAAAGCCATGAGAGTAACTCCAAATGGGTATTGAATGATGTGTGTGTAAGTTTGAGCTTATGCAGCTTCTGAACCGTTTTTCTCTTGAAGCGCTGTAAGCAAGCGACCCAATTTCGAAATAGGTGCTTGAAGTACATTTGCAAGCATAGTAAGTGCTTTCTCTTGGTTCGGAAGGTTCGCGATAACGCTAACTTCAGCACCTTGATACACTTTGCCATCAAATGCAGCAGCTTTAAGTTCAAATGCTTTATTAGTTTTCGCAAATTCTTCGAACACACGAGCAGCAGCGCCCATGTCGTCTTCAGAAGTCGAGAAAGCTAAGATTGTTGGGCCAACAAGGTTGTCGTTCAAGATATTGAATGGAGTATCTTGAAGAGCGCGTTTAGCCAAAGTATTACGCACGATACGTGTGTGAACACCTAGTTTACGAGCTTCAACACGAAGAGCAGTCAATTGCTCAACAGTTAAACCTTGGTAGTCAGCAACAACAGCAGCAAATGCAGTAGAAGCAACTTCAGTTACTTCAGCTACGATCTGTTTTTTGCCTTCGATAAGAAGAGCCATTGTAAAACCTCCTAATGGTGATTTATGTACTTACGCGAAGTACACTCCCAATTCGCGAGACCATCACTGGACTCACACGCGGAGGATGAACAAATCACACCACCGCGTCTACGCAGGCTGAGCTATTAAGAGCGAAGCATAAAACTCCCCTCGCCTGCGGTCTTTGACGCTGATAAATTTTCATTTATCAATTCAAAGTTTGCCTAAGTTCGCAAGATTCCCGAAACCGGTTTCTCTTGCGTAAGTTTTAAAGCAGTGCTTTAAAACTTACTCAGGGCTTTAAAATTCTGTAATAAGTCGAGACTTACTTAGATACGTTTGCTACATCAACGATCAAACCAGGACCCATAGTTGAGCTCAAAGTGATCTTTTGAATGTATACGCCTTTAGAAGTAGCAGGCTTTAACTTTTTCAAGTCAGCCACAAGTGCTTCAACGTTTTGACGAACAGCTTCAGCAGTAAAACCTACTTGACCGATCGCAGCGTGGATGATACCCGCTTTGTCTACACGGTAACGTGCTTGACCAGCTTTTGCATTTTTAACTGCAGTTGCTACGTCAGGAGTTACAGTACCCACTTTAGGGTTTGGCATTAAGCCACGTGGACCAAGGATTGTACCAAGTTTACCTACAACGCGCATTGCATCTGGAGCAGCAATTACAACATCAAAGTCAAGGTTACCCGCTTGGATGCTTTCAGCAAGATCGTCGAAACCAACAACATCTGCGCCTTCAGCTTTAGCAGCTTCAGCAGCAGCGCCTTGAGCGAATACAGCTACACGTACAGTTTTACCAGTACCTGCAGGAAGTGTAGTCGCGCCACGAACAACTTGGTCAGATTTACGAGGATCAACACCCAGATTTACCGCGATGTCTAGAGACTCTTTGAATTTAGGAGCTGGAAGGCTCTCTAAAACTGCAACAGCTTCTTCTAGTGTGTAAACTTTGTGCGCTTCTACAGCAGACGCAATCGCTTTTTGACGTTTAGTTAATTTAGCCATGTCTTAAAGCTCCACTTCCAAGCCCATAGAACGTGCAGAACCAGCAATGGTACGCACACGCGCGTCTAAGTCAGCACCAGTTAAATCTGGTTCTTTAGTAGTCGCGATCTCTTCTAACTGAGCACGAGTCAACTTACCAACTTTAGTTTTGTTAGGTACAGCTGAACCCTTTTGAATACCAGCAGCTTTCTTAAGAAGAATAGCAGCAGGTGGAGTTTTCATGATGAATGTGAACGACTTGTCGTTGTACACAGTGATCACGACTGGAATTGGCAGACCAGCTTCAAGTTTTTGTGTAGCAGCATTGAATTCTTTACAGAATGCCATGATGTTCACACCACGTTGACCTAGTGCAGGACCAATCGGTGGAGATGGATTCGCTTTACCAGCTGGAACTTGCAGCTTGATATAGCCGTCAATCTTCTTAGCCATTTCAAATTACCTCTGGGTGCAAACGCCGGTGAAGGCTCCCCAATGATTTCAAGTAACGATACCGTTACAACAACAATGCCTGACTTATAAATAAGCCAGGCGTTTTCAACCCATACAAATTAGACTGATTTTTCGACTTGGCGAAATTCCAATTCAACTTGAGTTGGTCGGTTAAATACATTAATTGTCAGCGTTAAGCGTGACTTTTCGTACTGAACCTCTTCCACCACACCTTTAAAGTCTGTGAATGGACCGTCAATAACGAGTAATTCTTCGCCTGGTTCAAACATCGTCTTAGGACGAGGTGCTTCACCAGTATTGCGTACACGCGCAAGAATCGCATCTGCTTCTTTTTGCGTAATCGGTGCCGGTTTTTCAGCCGTCCCACCAATAAAGCCTAAAACTTTTGGACATTCTTTAACAATGTGCCAAGTATCATCGTTCATTTCCATTTCGACTAGAACATAGCCAGGAAAGAACTTACGCTCTGATTTACGCTTTTTGCCATCCTTCATTTCCACCACTTCTTCGGTAGGAACCAGGACTTCACCAAAGCTATCGGCTACAGCGCTACGCTGGATTCGATCATTAAGCGAACGCATCACTTGTTTTTCATAGCCCGAATAGGCATGAATAATGTACCAACGTTTCATAGCTCTCTTACCCGATAATAAACTTGATTAACCAGCCTAAAATATAATCAAAACACCACAGTAATATAGATGCAATGACAACAACGACAAGGACATGCCAAGATGTGGTCATGGTCTCTTGTTTAGTAGGCCAGGTCACTCGACGTAACTCGATTCGCGCGTCTTTCAGCAAGCGAATAAAGCCTTTGCCTTGATGGGTGGCGTATAATAAACCGAATGCCGCAACGATACAAGCCAAAATCACCCCAACGCGCACCCAAATATCATTTGCGGGTGCCCAGTACGCTGGTAAATATTGGTTTACCATCATTGCACCCACCAATAAAATCAAGGCGATAACCCATAGAATTATGTCTAATGGAGAACCAGAATTTACATCTACTGCAGGATTATTTCTTTGAGGAATTGCCGCTTCGCCTAATGCGTCGCGTGATTTTTCATTCGACATTTTTGTACTCGTCGTAGGTTTCGCGACTTATTATATGACCAATTTTGCCGACATCAAGCGTCTTTTTAAAAACTTGGCAGGTCAGGAGGGACTCGAACCCCCAACATTCGGTTTTGGAGACCGACGCTCTACCAATTGAACTACTGACCTGCAAAACAACAAGTTGGAGCCTAAACCCCAACTCGCCTGTCTTATTCTATGATTATGCAGTTACTTTAGCAACTACACCAGCACCAACTGTACGACCGCCTTCACGGATCGCAAAACGTAGACCTGGGTCCATTGCGATCGGGTGAATTAGCTCTACTGACATCTCAACGTTGTCACCAGGCATAACCATTTCCACGCCTTCTTTAAGCGAGATCGCACCAGT
>NZ_JACSPT010000019.1 GCF_014837015.1 Acinetobacter pecorum | reverse complement strand
AAATAGCAGAGAACTTTTATCGGTTAGCTGCCTAGCATATCCCAAGTGAAAGTCTCCTGCTAATTCAGCACATATCAGTTTATGTAAATGGCGAATTTGCGGGCCGAACTGTATTGATTACTTATACTTCAGGTCGTTGGAGTAGTTATCGTTGCAAAGATAAATGTAAAGTTATCCAAAAGAAAGAATAATTCATCAATATTTTACATACATATCTTTTATTAAATAAAGATATGTATTTATATTTATTCAATAAGAGAACTTTAAAATTATGTATTACTTAGTATTAGGGTTATGTTTATTCATTGTAATGATGACTGTAAAGTTTTTTTATAATAATAAATGGCAATATAAATCAATCTTTCTTCCTACATTTATTATGGCATTTTTTATAACTTGGATTGTTTTAGAAATACTTGCAGTTCATTATGGACGAAATACACAATATTTTTATGATGGAGCAATTCTATTAAATAGCTTCACTCAAGATATTTTGTTGGCTTCTTTATGCATGGCCACAGTAGCCACTACTTTAGTGTATTTATTTCTATGGATTGTTAGAAGCAATTGATTTAACTTATCTAGATTAAATAACAAGATGAATAAACTTTTTATTGTATCATTAAATAACAATACTTTATCTAAATGTTGAAGGTTTAGAAGACAAAATTCTCCAGAATATTGTGATTTGCTAATAATGTGAATTATATTAAAGTTACTTTTTCCTTTTTAAGTAAATAAAGGTATTCTCTCTATTTATGAAAACTCAGCATACTATATGGTTCTTTAAAAAGTTGCATGCGTTATTTTAGCTTTGGGCGTAATGATTTCTAAGAAATCTAAGATTGCTTGATGAACTGTATATTGAAAAGATTTTTTAACAAATTTAGTTATTAAAATTTCAAACCACTATACACTACCCCCAATCCTTTTATAGCCAATAATTCAAATATGGAATCATTGGATTAAGCATATAAAATAATTGATGGCTGTTTAACTATTCAATTTAGGTAAACATTCTTATAACCCTTTGTGCATTCTTCAGAATGATTTTGTTGCACAAAGTTTTAAGAGTTAATATTCCCCAAGAGTGGGAGAGAGGGAAGTACATTCCAAAAATGGTATCAGGCTAGGTATTTGAAATTAGTTATCAGGCGATATACCCCTATTTAAAAGTAGGTGAATAACTCAATTAAAATTGAAAAATATATTTAGCTTATAAAACCATAGAGCAGAGAATAGCCAAAATAATGGACACATTATTAGAACTTATTTAAAGTTTCTTTAGTTTCATCAATAAAATTTTTTAGTTTATAATTTTTTTATCATCTAGAACCCCTGATAGCCTTTATCTATAAGGATATAAGCCCATCAGGTATCTGCTTTAAATTTCGTTTAAATAGTTCGAAATTATGCCCTACACCTCAACTGTTGCATTAACTCAGAACTAAAAGACAGTTGTATTAAGTGAAATATGCTATTAATTTGTACTCGATTGTCTTATAAAAGAGTTTATTAACATAAACTGTGTCATTATTTGAAAACACCTAAGTTAAATGCAAGACTTAAAAATTAAAACATATATAACAAAAATCTTAAATATAAAAATTATTTAATCTTCTCAATTTGTCACTGGTTTAGTAGCCGACTTACGGCCTCTGGAAACCAACTCTTGAGGACTTTTTCTTTTTCGTTTTTTAGAAGGATCTCTAGGAGGCACTGTTGCAAATAACCACGAATGGTAAGCTGAAGACTGTTTTAGCTAAAGGTGCAGCATATGAATCCTTTCCATGGTCGGCATTTTCAGGGCGAAATCATTCTTTGGGCTGTGCGCTGGTATTGTAAATATGGCATTAGCTATCGTGAACTGCAGGAAATGCTGGCCGAACGGGGTGTGAATGTTGATCACACGACTATTTACCGTTGGGTTCAACGTTATGCTCCTGAAATAGAAAAACGTTTACGCTGGTATTGGCGTAATCCTACAGATCTGAGCTCGTGGCATATTGATGAAACCTATGTAAAAGTGAATGGACGATGGTCTTATCTGTATCGTGCAGTCGATCAACGTGGCGATACCATTGATTTTTATCTTTCTTCTAGACGTAATACCAAATCAGCATATTGTTTTCTTGGAAAAATTTTAAATAATGTGAAGAAGTGGCAAATTCCACAAATGATCAACACGGATAAAGCACCCACATATGGACGTGCTTTATCACGGTTAAAACGGGAAGGTAAATGTCCACCAGACCTTGAGCACAGGCAGATTAAGTATAAAAATAACGTGATTGAATGTGATCATGGCAAGCTAAAGCGGATCATCAGGGCCACATTAGGATTCAAATCTATGAAGACGGCTTATGCCACAATTAAAGGTATTGAAGTCATGCGTGCACTACGTAAAGGACAAGCATCGTCATTTTATTATGGTCAGCCTCAGGGTGAAGTGTGTCTAATCAACAGGGTTTTCGGTCTCTAAGTACTTTTTAAAGGGAACATCATCGACTCAAATCTCTATTTGCAACAGTGCCTTTTAGATGACCATTTAATCAATCACCCCAGATGTTTAGAAAAGAAAAAACCCCGGCATCCTGCTGGGGTTTTTAGTATTGGTTCGCTCGGTATAACTCTTGTTGTACCTTACTTCAAAGCCAAAATCTTTCGAGCACCATTAAGTACGAATAAAGAAACCAGTATACCAATGATTAAGTCTGGATAAGCTGATCCCGTCCATGCCACGAGTACACCGGCAAATATGACGCCCATATTTACCACAACGTCATTCGCTGAGAAAATCCAACTGGCTTTCATATGTGCGCCATCTTCTCGATGACCAGAAATAAGATATAAGCATGTCACGTTAGCTATAAGTGCGAGCAGGCCAATAACAATCATGAGCGTTGATTCTGGCTCGCTTCCAAACATGAATCGTCTAATGACGTCAACAATCACGATGACAGCGAGTAATAACTGAATCCAGCCTGCAAAATGAGCTGCTTTTACTTGATATTTCGCAGCTTTCCCGACGGCATATAGCGCAATACCATAAACGGCTGCATCGGCAAACATATCTAGAGAATCAGCAATCAATCCTGTAGAAGCAGCAATAATACCGCTGATGAATTCTATAAAGAACAGTAGAGCATTAATGCCTAATAACAGTTTAAGTACTTTAGCTTGTCTTACAGGATCAGGTTCATTGGGTAGGTCACCTGAAGAAAGCTGTGTTTCATCAAGTTTCGCCCCAAAACCCAGTCCTTCAAGTTTGGCCGTAATTTGCTGACTCCCTTCATTATGGAAGACTTTCAGTTTTCGATTGGGAAGATCAAAAGTAAGACCTTTAACTGCTTCAATATCTGCAAGAGCCATACGGACCATTTGCTCTTCAGCAGAGCAATCCATTTTAGGAATGGTATAGGTACTTGTTTGCTTAGCCTGTTGATTGCTTATATAAGTTTCAGTCTTCACAAGCTTTGCACCAAAACCCAAAGCTTCAAGTTTGGTAGTTATATTTTCATCTTTTTGATTATGTAGAACCTTTAAAGACCGGTTAGGTAAATCAAAGATGAGTTTTTGAACACCATCAATTGAAGATAGCGCCATACGAACCATCTGTTCTTCCGCAGAACAATCCATTTTGGGAACTAAGTATTCACTCATGTAGTGCGAATCTTTTAAAACGTTTTCAGTGCTTAAATTTTCTTTGGGATCAGAACCACAACAGGATTGAGCGGTATCTTCACAACTGTTTGAAGTGTTACAGCAAGGAGATGAAGATTTTTCTTCTTCCTCTTCACCACAACAGCTAGGCGTATTATCACAATTCTTTGAATTGCTTGCTTCTGCAATTGATGGATGATTTTCTTGTTGAGATTTCTTATCTTCGCATGGTGTTTCTTTACTACATCCACAGCCACTCATAGTTATACCCATTAAAAAAATTTATAAACTTTGAATATTAGAATCCCTATAGTTACTATAGAGTCAAGATTTTTTGGAAATACCAACTCAATGCATTTAAAAATTGGTGAACTCTCTAAAAAAACCTCATGTTCAGTATTAACAATTAGGTTTTATGAAAAGGAAGGTTTAATTCCGGAACCCGAAAGAACGGAAGGAAATTACCGCCTTTACGATATAGGCTATGTTGAGCGAATTAAGTTTATTTTGAATTGCCGAACTTTAAATATGAGTTTGAATGAAATTCGTCAATTACTCACCTATAAAGATAATCCCAAGAAAAATTGTTCAGATGTGAATGAATTAATTGACTTACATGTCAGTGCTATCAGAGAAAATATAATCAAGCAACAAAAGCTTATTGAACAATTATCTGATTTAAGAGGTACTTGTGATGGCTTATGTACAATTGACCAATGTGGAGTTCTAAAAAATCTAGCTTGATTATCTAGACCTATGCTTTTTTCAAAAATTCTGTATATCTTTACTTAAGGCTGCAAAAAGTTTAAGGTTACTCAAATTCTGTGATCAGATCTTTGATAGATCTGGACAGCTTCTTATTGGTGTTTTAAATACAGATTTGTGTATGAAGAGAAAAACATTTCTAATCCAGATATTGGTACTCTTATTCACATTCCAGAATATTTGGAGTGTGGCAGAGGCTGCGTGTCTGCATGAAATGCCAAACATACCCAATTCAATACTCTCTAATCCAATCGATTTAGACGAAAAGAGTGATAGTCCTAGTCAAGCACTTTATTCCTTAGAAAACTATAAAGAAATTTATGACTATTGTCAGAAGGTTTGTTTTAACGAAAAGTGCAGTCATTTCTCAAATACAATCGTGATTCAGATTGACCCACCCGATGATTTGAAGCTTAAAACTCATTTTGAGACAGTCCTTACACCATCTTATTTGGGAAGAACTTTTTATAAATCCCCTTATCTGAATCAATTAACACCCCCTCCTGATTTGCCCCTACTATTGGTGGGGTAGTCTTATAAAAGCCCACCACTCCTAATCTCATTATGTGTGGGGCATTTCATGTCAAAAAACAAATTATATCAGGATACTTCTATCCTGAATTTATCCTGGTCAGCATTCCGTACAGGTGTCTTGCTATCCGCAATGATCAGCTTGAGTACTTCTGTAGTCGCCAGTCCTCAAGATTTAACGCTGCGACAAGCCATTGATCAGGTCAACCAGTATCAAGCGTCCCAAAATTTCTGGGAAACGCAAAACAGCATTAATGCCACGAATCTTCAGCAAAGTAAGCTGTTTAAAAATCCTGAACTGTCAGTTGAACAAACGGGATTTGGTTCAAATAATGAAAAAGAGCTTACCATTGGCATATCACAACCCTTGGATATTTTTGGTGAGCGAAGAGCAAACCAAAAATTAGCCAGTCTCTCTACAGATAAAACAGCGCTGAAACAGAAGATTTATCAAGCACAAATTGAGCTTGCAGTGAAATATGTATGGTCACAACTGGCCATTGCTGAACTTGAAAAAAACATTGTCAATGAACAACTTCGGGTGAGCCAAGAAAACCTTCAAGCAATCGAAAAGCGCTTTAATGCAGGCAGTATTGCCCAAGTAGATGTAAATCGCGCACGTTTAAGCCATGCTGAAAATATCCGTCTTTTTAGACAGGCAGACTTACAGGTACAAGTGGCCACCCAACAATTATCAAATTTATGGGGTACGTCTGATAAGTCATTGCAGGTAAACCTCTCTTCACAAAAGCTCTGGCCAAAATCGACTCATGAACAGGTTCAAGAATATTTAGCGGAAAACTACGTTGAGAAATATCGAGCTTTACTGGTATTAGAGTCTCAAGCAACGGTTGATCAACTAAGGGCAAAGGCACGTCCTAACCCCACTTTAAACCTAGGTGTCAACCGCACCCAATCCTTGGAAAACTCCACACAAAATCAATTAGTAGTCGGAGTCAGTGTACCGCTTAATATTTTCGATCGTCAGCAAAATGGCATAAAAATCGCGCAAGAAAAAATGAACTTATTAGAGCGTCAGAAAGAGTTTTATCTGAAGCAAAATGCGCTGCAAATAGGCACAATTTTAACCGAGTTGCAGGGTTTAGAGCTGCAATTCAAAGTCGTTGACGAGACTCAAATTCCTTTGGCGACTCAAGTTCAAAGTAAGACGCTACAAGGTTTCTTGGCAGGCAAGTTTGCTTTAACCGATGTTCAGCAAGCCACGCTTCAATTACAAGACATCCGTCTGCGTAAAGTCCAGTTGTTACGGGATGGCTGGCAAAAGGCCATTGAAGCAGAAAGTTTGAGCTTAGGCATTAGCCCAAGTGAAGTCATGTCGAAAGATGCTATTGCACAAATCAATCAAAACTTATGGCAAGACATACAGGCCATGCCTGTCATTGGTGGGGGAAATTAACATGTTCGATCTTAAAAACAGCTTAAAAAAACAGAGCGGAAAAATCTCTCAACCTCTACTGATTGGTTTGGTCATCGGCGCAACCGTACTCCTCAGTATTTTCTTGATCTTGTCGGGTAAGAATAAATCTGAAACATCAGATGAACATGCAGAGGAAGAAGGCGCAGAGGAACATGGAAGTGAAGAACATGGCGGTGAAACCGAAGAGCATGCAGAAGGCGTGAGCCTGACGGCCAAGCAACTGGTGGAACAGGGCATACAGTTATCAGCGGTCGATCAAGGTCCGGTGGTTAAATTAAGTTCTTATCCTGCCAAACTCAATGTGAATACGGATCAGCAAGCGCATGTCTCACCGAGTTTTAGCGGTCATGTAGAAAATGTTTATGTAGAACTCGGCCAAAAAGTTCAGAAAGGGCAGCCTTTGGCTACATTGCTTGTTCCTGATCTAGTTGATCAGCAGGCCAATCTTAAAATTGAACAAACCAATCTGGAACTGGCGAAACAAGACTTTGAGCGTGAGCGTCAATTGTGGTCACAGGGTATCTCAGCAAAACAGGACTATCAACGGGCTTATAACAGTTATAAACGGGCACAAATCCAGGTTCAAGCGGCCCAATCACGTTTAAGTGCATTTGGTGCAGTGAATGCTAGTAACGGGCGTTATATTTTAAAAGCCCCAATTTCTGGCGTGATCAGTAAAAAGGATTTGGTTCTCGGGGAAAATGTTCAGTTAGCAAGTCAACTCTTTACCATAGACCGGTTAGATCAGCTCTGGCTTGAATTTATTGTTCCAAATTCTGAAATTGTGGGCTTAGCCCCGAATCAAAAGATCGAATTTAAATCTTTGCAAACTGAAAAGGTCTATAGGGCGGTTATTCAAACCTTAAATACTGAAGCGGATATTCAAACAGGTCGTCTTCAGGTGCGAGCAAAAGTTGAATCGAATGCAACCGAATTACGTCCAAACTTGATGGTAAACGTACAGTTGCAACAACGCAGTGAAAGTACCGCATTACGGGTGCTTAAGTCCGCAGTTCAGAATGTCGATGGAAAAGATGTGGTTTTTGTCGCCACTCAGCATGGACAAAAAGTTGAATTCACTCCGCAACCGGTGAAATTAGGTCAATCGTCTGGGGATAGCCAGTGGATTGAAGTGGTAAATGGGCTTAATCAGGGACAAAAATATGCCGCTCAAGGCAGTTTCTTACTGAAATCTGAGATGGAAAAAGGAGAGGCTTCACATGAGCACTAAAAGCCCTCACATTCCAGACCACGAATCGGTAAAACCTGAAGGGCTGTTTGATCGGCTGATCCAGTTTTCTATTCATAACGCAATCTGGGTCATGCTGTTTATTGCAGCCTGGATTGCTATTGGTATTTATAGTTATCAAAAGTTACCGATTGATGCTGTACCGGATATTACCAATACTCAGGTGCAGATTAACACTTCAGCCAATGGCTTTACGGCTTTGGAAATGGAACAGCGGATTACCTATCCAATTGAGAATGCCATGTCAGGCATGCCGAAAATGGAACAAACCCGTTCGATTTCACGCTACGGCTTATCGCAAGTGACCATCATTTTTGAAGATGGCACGGATATTTACTGGGCCAGACAGCTTATCAACCAGCGCTTGCAAGAAGCAATGGGAGAAATGCCTGAAGATGTGCAACCTAACATGTCGCCTATTTCGACAGGTTTAGGTGAAATCTATCAATGGGTGATTAAAGCCGAACCAAATGCTAAAAAGCCGGATGGAACCCCTTATTCGGCGATGGATTTACGTGAAATTCAGGATTGGATTGTAAGACCGCAATTACAGCGCGTAAAAGGCGTTGCGGAGATCAACAGTATCGGTGGCTTTAATAAAACCTATGTGGTTGCCCCTGATCTGAACCGATTGCAACAATTGCAAATTCCTTTGTCTGATTTACAAACTGCCTTAACAGAGAATAATGAAAACCGTGGTGCTGGCTATATTGAGAAAAATGGACAACAGCTAACGGTTCGTGTTCCCGGCACTTTAAACACGATTGAAGATATCCAGAACATCAGTATTACCAATAAAAACGGCTATCCTATTCGGGTGGCAGATGTCGCCAATGTCTCAATTGGTCATGACTTAAGAACAGGGGCTGCAACCTATAATGGTGAAGAAACTGTATTGGGTATTGCCATGATGATGATGGGAGAAAATAGCCGTACCGTTGCTCAAGCCATTGATGAAAAGGTGCAATCGATCCAGCAATCGCTACCTAAAGGTGTGGTGATTGAGACTGTGTATGACCGTACGCATTTGGTTGATCGGGCGATCAAAACCGTTCAGAAAAATTTGATTGAGGGTGCAATCCTCGTCATTGTTATTTTATTTCTCTTTCTAGGTAATTTCCGTGCTGCGCTGATCACGGCTTGCGTTATTCCACTGTCAATGCTGTTTACCTTGACGGGAATGGCAGAGCAGAAGATTAGTGCAAATCTGATGAGTTTAGGGGCACTGGACTTCGGTATTATTATTGATGGTGCAGTGGTTATTGTAGAAAACTGTATCCGTCGGCTAGCAGAAGCTCAGAAGCTGAAAGGTGGTTTACTTAGCCGTTCTGAAAGATTTAAAGAAGTCTTCTTGGCTGCAAAACAGGCGCGTCGTCCTCTCATCTTTGGACAGTTAATTATTTTGGTGGTTTATCTACCTATCTTTACCCTGACGGGTGTAGAAGCCAAACTTTTCCATCCTATGGCAATGACGGTTGTACTGGCTTTAATTGGGGCCATGATTTTATCTGTCACTTTTGTGCCAGCCGCAGTTGCCCTATTTGTCACTGGAGAAGTCAAGGAAACCGAAAGTCGCTGGATGCATTGGCTTAAAACTAAATATGAATTGCTTTTAGATAGAGCCTATGAGCTTCGTTTATTTGTGACTATTGTGGCTGCCTGTATTTTAGTGCTTACGGGTGTGCTAGCTACTCAAACAGGTAGCGAGTTTGCACCTCAACTGGGTGAAGGTGATTTTGCTGTTCAGCAAATGCGTTCCCCAAGTACAGGGTTAGAACAGTCACTGAGAATGCAGGAAAATACTGAAAAGTTACTGTTGAAAGAATTTCCTGAAATTAAAGCAATCTTTGCCCGTACCGGTACAGCAGAAGTGGCCACAGATGTCATGCCACCCAACATTTCAGATGGCGTGGTACTGTTAAAACCTCATGATGAATGGCCTGATCCAAAACAAACGATTGATGAGCTTCGCCAAAGAATGATTACTTTCTTAGCGACATTGCCGGGAAATAACAGTGAGTTCTCGCAACCCATTGAACTGCGTTTTAACGAGTTAATTTCAGGGGTGCGAAGTGATGTGGGTGTCAAGTTATTTGGCGATGATATGGAAATTCTGAATCGTGAAGCGAATAAGATTTCTCAGAAAATTAAATCAATTTCAGGCGCGACAGCCGTTAATGTAGAGCAAACCAGCGGCTTACCCTTGTTGAATGTAGAAGTTGATAAGTCCAGAGCAGCACAATACGGCTTGTCGGTAAGAGCAATTCAGGATCTGGTGGCGACAAGTGTCGGTGGTCAAAATGTTGGAACCATTCTACAGGGAGACAAGCGTTTTGATTTTGTTATCCGTCTAGATGAATCCCAGCGTAGTCCCGAGCAGTTAGCGCTACTTCCTGTTCAATTGCCAAATGGTGGTTTAGTCCAACTGCAAGATGTTGCACGCGTTGAAAATATCCTGGGTATTAATCAGGTCAGCCGTGAAAATGGTAAACGTCGGGTGGTTATTACTGCAAATGTAGAAGGACGCGATTTAGGCTCATTCGTAACAGAACTTCAGAGCACGTTATCCAAACAGGAATTACCAAGCGGTTATTGGATAGATTATGGCGGTCAATTTCAAAATCTGATGTCTGCAAAAGCGCGTATGCAATTGGTGGTTCCGCTCGCATTGTTGACGATCTTTATTTTATTGATGGCTGTATTCCATAATATCAAAGAAAGCTTACTGGTCTTTAGTGGTGTCCCGTTTGCCTTATGTGGAGGCTTAATCGCGTTGTGGTTGCGTGACATTCCATTATCCATGTCAGCAGGGGTTGGCTTCATTGCACTATCGGGGGTGGCTGTACTGAATGGCTTAGTCATGCTCACCTTTATCAAAGAGTTGCGACAGCAATATGACCTTTATTATGCAACGTGGCAGGGTGCAATTTTGCGTCTTAGACCTGTGCTGATGACCGCTTGTGTTGCTTCGCTTGGGTTTGTTCCGATGGCTTTGGCAACCGGGACTGGGGCAGAAGTACAGAGACCTTTAGCGACTGTAGTCATTGGAGGAATTATCTCCTCTACCCTGCTTACATTGGTTTTACTGCCTGTACTGTACCGGTGGATGAATGAAAAGAAAGCTTCTTAATCCATTAGATTAAGCAATTTTTAGCAGAGATATTGGGTCTGTCTCAAATATCTCTGCTAATCATGGATTAAATAAGGAAAATTTTATGTCAGAACATCATGATCATAGCCATGCGGTTGTTACTGAAGGAAATAGTAAGAAATTAATGTTTGCTTTGGGTTTAACGACTACTTTTTTAATAGTAGAAGTTGTCGCTGCTTTTATTACCCAAAGTTTAGCATTACTGTCTGATGCCGCTCACATGTTTACTGATGTAGCCGCATTAGCTATTGCTCTTGCTGCTATCAAAATTGGTAAAAAAGCCGCAGATGATAAAAGAACTTTTGGCTATCAGCGATTCGAAATTTTAGCGGCTCTGTTTAATGCAGTGATGCTTTTTGTGGTGGCGATATATATTGTCTATGAAGCTTACCAACGTTTTACGAATCCTGCTGAAATTCAAAGTGTTGGAATGATGATTGTCGCAGTCATTGGTTTGGTCATAAATTTGATTTCAATGAAAATCCTTTCTGCGAGTGCTCAAGAAAGTCTAAATGTGAAAGGCGCATATTTAGAAGTTCTTAGTGATGCACTGGGATCGATAGGCGTGATTATCGGAGGAGTGGTCATTTATTTTACCCAGTGGATGTGGGTAGATACCGTAATCGCTGTGTTAATTGGCTTCTGGGTTTTACCTCGAACTTGGGTTTTATTAAAACAAAGTATCCATATTCTGCTTGAAGGGGTTCCTGATGAGATTGATATTGAGTCGTTAAGAAATGATTTATTGATGCTAGAGGGTGTTGAAGGGATTCATCAGTTGAAAGTCTGGGCTATATCTTCAAAAAACATTCATTTAACTGCTCATTTGGTTGCTCCTAATAGCGATCCAGATCAGCTCTATCAAAAGGCCTTAGACGTTCTAAAACATAATCATAGTATTACTGAAATTACGTTACAAATAGAAAGTACGGAATGTAATACATTGGAACAGCATAAACATTAAAGTGCTGCTCTTTCTACATAATGGACAGATGACTAGGCTGATAAACCTTACCATTTTCCTGTATTACACTTCTATTTATCACACGCACTTTAAACACCATCCTGAGACATTTTAAAATTACAAGAATGTAATTTATGAGTCCTCTGGGTGTTAATTCTTTAAAGTTAGAATATCTAACAAGTATTAAATGAGAGTAAATAAACATGCTATTCAAAAATAAATTTTGTACTAAATTACTGTTAATTAGTGCATTCTTTAGTATCGCAAGTTTTAGTTATGCAGATGGCGGATTGTTATTTCTTGAAAAAAATTTAAAAGCTTCTAAAGTTGAAAATTCTAAACAAAAACAAGTTAAAAATAATGAATCAAATGAATCAAATGAATCAAATGAATCAAATGAATCAAATGAATCAAATGAATAGTTGGGTTGCATAAATAAATCAATTAGACTTATTCATTCAGCAATATAATTCCTGAATGAATAAGTTTATAACTAAAACCTATCACACCATTAGTTGAACTACATATAATCATAATATTAAAAATAAAGTATTTTTTTTTAATCCCATTTCAATGGGCACTGTTGCAAATAGAGATTTGAGTCGATGAAGTTCCCTTTAAAAAGTGCTTAGAGACCGAAAACCCTGTTGATTAGACACACTTCACCCTGAGGCTGACCATAATAAAATGACGATGCTTGTCCTTTACGTAGTGCACGCATGACTTCAATACCTTTAATTGTGGCATAAGCCGTCTTCATAGATTTGAATCCTAATGTGGCTCTGATGATTCGCTTTAACTTACCATGATCACATTCAATGACATTATTTTTATACTTAATTTGCCTGTGCTCAATATCTACTGGACATTTTCCTTCTCGCTTTAATCGTGATAAAGCATGGCCATAGGTCGCTGCTTTATCTATATTGATGACCCGTGGAATTTGCCATTTTTTCACCGTATTGAAGATCTTTCCTAGAAAACTATAGGCTGATTTACTGTTCCGTCTAGCGGAAAGGTAAAAGTCAATCGTATGACCACGTTGATCAACTGCGCGATACAGGTAAGTCCATCGCCCCTTCACTTTGATATAAGTCTCATCCATATGCCATGAATGTAAATCTGTAGGATTACGCCAATACCAGCGTAACCGTTTTTCCATTTCTGGAGCATAACGCTGAACCCAACGATAAATTGTACTGTGATCCACATTGATGCCTCGCTCAGCGAGCATTTCTTGAAGTTCACGATAGCTGATGCCATATTTACAATACCAACGAACAGCCCAAAGAATGATTTCACCTTGAAAGTGCCGACCGTGGAAGGGATTCATCTGCTGTATCTCGAAATAAATAAGATATTTAGCTTATCATGTCAGCCTATTTGCAACAGTGCCAGAAAATCTTATACCTTTCATCATTATTTAATTGTCTATCTTGTAGGCTAAGTATTATTATTTGATTTTGTCACAAAATCAAATGGGCTTTTATGAATGCGAATACAAAAGGTGGTTATAGGAAAGGTTCAGGAAGAAAGGCAATTTATAATGAACCAACTAAGACTATGCGTGTACCAGAATCGCGTATTGTAGAGATTAAAAATTTCTTAGCGGGCAATAAAAAGCCTACTTTCAATGATGTGGCTTCTATTACCTTAATTAATCCTACAACATTTAAACGTATTCCTTTGGCTTCTGAAAAAGTAGCTGCTGGTTTCCCCTCTCCCGCACAGGATTATATTGATAAAACTTTAGATATGAATGAACACCTTGTGAAAAATGAAGCTGCAACATTTGTTGTCAAAGTTGCTTCTCTTTCCATGCGTGACGCAGGCATTGAAATTGATGATGAGCTTCTAGTGGATCGTAGTCTTGAAGCTAAACACGAAGATATTGTTATTGCCTTAATTGACAATGATTTCACCGTTAAGCGATTAATGGTTGAAGGTGATAAGTGTTGGCTTAAAGCTGAAAATCCAGATTATGACGATATTCACCTTAATGATTGCCAAGAATTATTAATATGGGGTGTCGTGACCTTTGTCATTAAGCCATTTAGGAAACATAAATAATCTAATCCTATTGGTCTAATCTACATGGAAAATCAAAATAAGATCTTTGCTTTGGTAGACATTAATAACTGTTATGTAAGTTGTGAACGTGTCTTTAATCCAAGCCTGAATAATAAACCAGTAATCGTATTATCTAATAATGACGGTTGTGCTGTGGCTCGTTCACAAGAAGCTAAAGACTTAGGAATAAAGATGGGTGTACCTCTTTTTCAACTCAAGGATCTTGTAGAGCAGCACAACATTACAGTCCTTTCTAGTAATTATGCTCTATATGCGGAAATGTCCCGCAGATTTATAAAAGTCCTAGC
The DNA here is from genome assembly GCF_014837015.1 of Acinetobacter pecorum. Classification (GTDB taxonomy): domain Bacteria; phylum Pseudomonadota; class Gammaproteobacteria; order Pseudomonadales; family Moraxellaceae; genus Acinetobacter; species Acinetobacter pecorum. The sequence continues at coordinate 36,607 of NZ_JACSPT010000019.1, read as the reverse complement.
TGAATTTGTTACACCTCAAGAACAAGAAATTTATTCGATTGATGAATGCTTTTTAGATTTAACTGCTTATGCCTCAAATTATGATCTAACTGCTTATGCTTATTTAATTCTGGATCGGCTATCACGTTGGCTAGGTTTGCCGGCCTGTATTGGAATTGGACGGACTAAAACAGAAGCAAAAATGGCTAATCATATCGCTAAAAAGAATAGTTATTTAAAAGGTGTATGTAACCTTGTTTCAATGGACTATTGTTCGATTGAGGGCTTATATCAATCTATAGAAGTTAGTGAAGTATGGGGTATTGGTAGAAAGCATACTAAAAAGCTGAATAGCCTAAGCATTAGTACAGTTCTAGATTTTGTCTGTACTTCACCCTTAATTATTAGAGATCAATTCTCCATAGTCATGCACAGAACATTATTAGAATTACAGGGAATTTCCTGCATTGAAATTGAGCAAAGTCCTAAAGCGAGAAAACAAATAATAGCAAGCCGTTCCTTTGGCCAGAAAGTTTATAGCTGTGAGGATCTTAAAGAAGCGATTACTCTTTATGTTCAAGATGCCGTAAGCCGTTTAAGAAGTGAAAATTTACTATGTGGCTGTATTATTAGTTTTGTTCAATCTAATCCATTTGATAGTTCTGAGCCTTTTTATAATAAATCTTTGTCTTACGCTTTACCTGATCCTTCAGACAATAGTTTATTACTTTCTAAAATTGTTACCTCAATGGTTGATCAGCTATACCAGAAGAATATTGGATTTAAAAAATGTGGTGTTATCCTCACTTGTCTTGAACCTAAAGCTACTCATATTTATGACCTATTCACGGACATGAATAAGATAGAATCAAGTAATAAGCTTATGGATTCACTCGATGATATACAGAATAAATTTGGTAAGAGCAAAATAGGATTAGGTGCCAGTATGCTACCTGATAGAAATTGGAATATGTCACGTAATAAGCTGTCTCCCAATTACTTTAAATGGGATCAACTTATGAGTGTTAAATAATTAGTCATGACTAAGACAATTTTTTTTCATGTGACTTGCCACCTGGCTAAAAGGAATAACAGGAATTGAAATTAAAATATGCAGCGTTTATAGCTCTTTTAATAGTAGTGTCTGTTATGGCCTTTAAACAGGTTTACAACCCTTACTTTGATCAAGATAAAGAAGTAAAGACGTTTAGCTTTAACGGAAAAAAATTAACAGCTCTGTACCTATATAGGGAACATGATCAAGAAATAGGTTTTAAAGAAAATCCCTCATTAAAGCCGTTAGTCTTTACGTGGAACAAGCCGATTTATACCTGTTTTAATATGGTCAATGTACCTTATGACTTAGAGATATTTTTCTTTAATGCAGATAAAAAAATTATTGGGTCGGCTGTAATGGAAAAATTTTCCCAAAAGCAGTACTGCCCCAAAGAAAAGATTCAATTTGCATTAGAAAGAATAAAAACTTAGATTTTTCAATCTAGTCTTTAATATCTTTAAAATTGTTTGAATAGTAACTATATGGATAAAGAGTATAAAATATGTCTTTAATGTCGATACTGAAATCTTCAGATCCTAAGTGCAAAGAAGTAAAAGAAATTATAAAAAGTGTCGCACCCCAAAAAAAAGATTTCAAAACTTACAGTGGTATTCCTCCTTTTACTAATTATGAAGTTATGAGTGAACATAAATTAACGAGTAGTTATGATTCAGGCTTGGTTGGTACAGCATTTGACTACTTATCTAAAATAATTTGTGCGTACTACACGAATACTGAATTGAGTGCTAAGGAATTTGAGCAGCCTAAAATTATCAGCTTTCTAGAGGAAACTAAAAACAAAAGCATTTTGGTATTGTATAAAAAAATTCAAAATCACATAGATTTTCTACTGGCTAATAAATCAAACGATTTAGAACTAAATGAAGAATTTATTGGTGGAATTATTCTTTTGGCTAAATTAGAAAATCTATGGCGATCTGGATTTCTACCAGTAGCAACAAAGAAAGACATACTAAAACCAACGGAGAAAGTGGTTTATGAAGATATATCTTCCCTAGTCAAAAATTTTGATAATGTATTCATTAAGAATGGTCTTATTAAGCCTGATAGTCTGATCACATACAATCCCAGATATTCTGCAAATATCCGTGTTGCACTAGGTGGGATAGATGCAGATATTTGTATTGATGAAACACTATATGACTATAAAAGTACAAAAAATCATGGATTTATGATTAAAGACAGTATGCAGATCACATCGTATTACTTATTCTATTTAATGGATCGAATTATGTCGTCAACAGTGCAGATGCAACGACACAGAATAGAACGAATTGCATTATATAAAGCTAGGTTTGGCCAAATTGAATATTTTGATGTTAAGCATATACCTGAAAAAGATTTAAAATATGCAATTTCTGAGCTTAATAGGATGTTTAAATTAGGTATGCCCACTCAGAAAATTAAGGATTTTTAAAGGGCACTAAAGCACAGTATTGCGCCTTATCCTTCCCTTATATTATTAACGGTCTTGCTCTTTCCCCTTGTTCTTTCCGTGTTGAAGATCTAGCTTATTAGGTTGAATCTGTGGCTGTGGCACTGGTTTTTTAACTTCTACCTTTTTCCGTAAATAGTCCACTAGATCAACTGCTAGTTTTCTATCTTGCGGATCTGGTGACTGTGATAGAGCTTTAGTAATTTCCTTGTAATGCGTCAATGCTTCTTTTTCTTGCTGTTTAGCTTTCTGGACACGTTCTGGACTGGCCTTATTTTTACCATATCGCTTAAACGATTTGCCCTGCTCTTTCATTTGTTTAACTGACTGCTTATCACTTCTATTTTTTTGAAGCCTAGCTATACGTTTTGTCGCATTCGCTTCAATCCCTCTGGATCTTAATTTTTCAGCAAAACTTTCTCGCCATTCCTGAAGGTCAGCCTTCCTAATATTTAACCGATCACCTTTTTCAGAAACAGCTTTAACAACAACATGCACATGCGGGTTTTCACTTGGATCTTTTGAAGGGTCATTGGTAAAGGTATGCTGCACCATCATATATTTATGGTCTTTAAAATGTTCCTCTGCAAATTCTTTTGCAGCATCATAAACGCCTTTTTCATCCGTACCTTTCGGCATAGATAATACAATATTAAAAGCCTGCTTATATTTAGATTCTTCATCAGAAATAGGTGTACCTGACATTTGCCAATCTTCAGCAGTATCTTCTATATCATCCTTACCATTAACTTTATTTCCGTCCTGATCAATTCCCTCTAATTGTCCATTCCGAGTGATATATCCCATGTGAGCTTTCACCTTACCCATAGAATTACCTCCACCAGTAACCTTGACCATTACTTCAGGGGTCTTTTTACTAATTCTATCTAAAGTTGCTTTAACGCTATTTGGAGATGATTTAGCTGAATGGCCAGATCCATTTTTAGGCTTAGACAGGTCATTTAAAAAAGTATCTAAACTTTGGGTCTGATTAACACGCCTAACTTTAGATCCATTAAGTAGCTGCTCACCATGAGCAAGCAAGGTGCTTTGCACTTCTCTGGTAGTCTTACTGCTTCCGTTAGCCATTATTCCCACCTCTTTTTATTGCGCTCTAATAGAGTGAAAACATGCCTAACTTGAGCTTTTACTAGCTGATGGACTCGCTCGACAAATTCTCTATCGTAAGATTCATAAATACCCTGATTCATATTCTTAGCCATTTGGTTTAGGTTTCTACCAATCGCCAAAAGCTGACTATTTGATTCACCAAGTTTAAGAGCTTCTTCCTGGCTAAAGAATATTGAATCTTTTGTGACATTAGCTGTTAAAACCGAAATGATATATTGATTCGGTTTCATGCCGATCTGTGCTGCTTTTTCATTAATGGCTTTCATCAAACTTGGTTTAAGCCGTAATTCTTTGCGTGATGTTTTTTCAAATACATCTATAACGTCTTGCGTTTTTTCTATTTCAGATAACTTTTCCTTGATCATTTTTTTTATCAGGTCGTCTGGATCTACTTCTTCAAACTTAGCTAAATGATAGATTTTTTCGGCTAAGTCCTTTTCAAGATTCAAGGAAAAATCTTGTCCTGAATATTCTGGATCATTCTCTTTTTGATAAGAAAGTTCTAACGCTTTTTGGAAAGGTGCGCCTTTCTTAATTCCCTGTTTTTCACACTTTGCTTCCCACCAATCAAGCACTGCCCGATCAACTCTGAAAAAGATTTTATTGTCTTTAGTCATGATTAATTCCATAAGCAAAGTAATATTTTGCTTATCCCATTCTATCAACTGGGTGACAAAATGGCAATTTTAACGGCTACTGCCTATCCTGCCCTAGATTATATATCTTCTTTTTTCCCTCTTTTCTCCTTAGTCATGACTAAGGGTAATCAAGCTAGGTGGTCGGGAAAACCCGCCCAAAAAAAGACCTTGCATTAGCAAGGTCTTTTTCCATTGGTAGGTTTAGGCTTCTTGTAAATACTCGATTTCAAGGCTGCTGCAATCTACGGATACCTCTGTTCCATCTTCGTATTTGATCCATGCAAAACCCAAAGAAGAAGGCTTTTTATTAAGCATCAGGTTCGCTTGTCTGCCGTCATGAATAACAACTAAAAGCGGTTTTTTGATTTTGTCTGGATCTTCTTCTTTAGCTTCTGGCTGCTCTTTCTGGTTCGATTGATCCATCAGTTTTTTAACTTCAAGTTCTTCAGTCGCTTCAGCTTGATCATTCCCATTAAAATTGAAAGATTCATTATCATCAATAATAGCGGTTTGCTCTTGGCTTTCTTGCGCCTGTGGTTCTGATTCTGGATCTGCTTCAGTCGCTTCAGCTTGCTTAGGTTCTTTTAACTTTTTAGATAGAGCCTGTACTTTCGATCTGATAATGTCTTGACCATTCTCTAAAGATTCATCCACCCAAGCGTTTACTTCTTCAGGGAATGATTCCCAAAGTTTGCGTAAGTCATACAAAGTCTTTGGAGATTTAAAACCTGCATCATAAGCCTTAGATAAGCACTCTGGCATATCCACTAAAGCTAGGTGAGTAGAAATAAAAACAGGATCTTCATTTAACTTTTTAGCGATTACGTTTTTCTTCTCGCCTTGCTTAATTTTCTTTTGGATGAAAAGTGCAAGCTCAATAGGTGAATGGTTAAGGCGTTCTTTATTCTCCATGACCTGATCATAATCATCATGATCATTATCAACAAAAGCAGGGATAGTTTCCTTGCCAGCCATCACTGAAGCTCTAAAACGTCTAGCTCCATAATTGATGATCCACTTGCCTTGTTCTGTTGGGTGGGGTTTAACACTAATAGGTGTTTTAACTCCACGAGCCTTGATTGATTCGACCATTTTTTGCATCTGATCTTCTGGAAATTCGACACGCGGCTGATCTGGATCTTCAAGAATATCTGTAAGTGGAATCTGTTTAGGTGTTCCGTCTGCTACTGGTGCAGGATTACCTAGATCAATACCTTCCAAAGCTGATAAATCTAACATTCCTTAAATCTCCATAAACTTGTTAATGCTTTCAAAAACTGTTTTTAATTCAGCCCATGCGGTAAAACCGCTAGTTTTACCCAATTTATTTGTTGGTATGCCTTGCGCTTGGGCTTCAGCGATTGCAGTCGTTTTTTTAACGAAAGCATAGCTACCGTCTGAGTTTTTGATCAGGTACTTTGAAAAATGCTGAACAATAGCTTTTAGGTTGTCTTTCTGGAATGGAGTTGGTTCAACAATATTCGGAAGGATGCCGATTAATTTTAAATTTGGGTTTAGCTTTTGATTAATTGCTTGGATCTGCTTCAGTAATCCACCAATGCCGTCAATAGCTTCCTGATTCAACTGAATTGGACTTAGAACATAGTCACTAACAATCAATGAAGCCACTTGGCGAATGTCGGGATTTGGATTGGTATCAATCAGGCAAACATCAAATAAAGAATCAACTGATTTTAAAAACTTCTGGTAATTGGTGGCAAAGCTATTATGCAAAGTGCCATTTTTTTCAATAGCTGTTAATTCTGGTGTTGCTTGTACCAAAGTAAAGCCTTCAGGATTTGAAATAGTTTGATCTTCTTTAGTCAGCATGTCGAAAGCAGATACATTAGCTACAGTCACAGCCCCGCCAGTAATCAAGGCTTTTGTAGTGTTTTTCTGGTGGTCTAGATCAATGACTAATACACGTAAGCCCAAAGAATTCAAATAGTGTGCATACTGGCAAATGATTGCAGATTTCCCCACACCGCCCTTTTGATTTGAAGCAACAACTTTTTTCATATTTCACCTAGTTTAATGGCTTATTAAGGGTCGCCCTATTGCGTCCTTATGCTGTATATTCTAACGTCCACCTGTGGACATTGCAAGCATTTTCTTAGTCATGACTAAGTTTTTTATCATAAAAAAATCCTCCCATAAAGGGAGGACGTAAATTAAAAATCTTCAGGATAACCAATTGTTATGACTGGTTCTCCTTGATCTCCACCATGTACGTGCAATTCTAAAATATGATTTCTCTTGCGACCTGCGCCTGTGATAATCACTGTAAAACGTACCGCACTAGGGCTTAGGGGTGTCTTATATGCTCGGCTCATCCATAAAATGTCATGAATAACGCCCTCTAAGTCATTAAGCCATTTTTCATTTTTTACAGCCTTATCAACTACCGCCCAAAGCGCAGAAGTGAAGCAGATAGGATGCTTATAATGTTCTTTTGCAAGTCCATCTAATTTAGGACTAAGAGAATTGATTGCAACTAGAAAACCTTCTTCAATGGCTTGCTGACGTGTGTAAACTGAAATGTATTGTTCCATGATTTTTAACCTGTTTTATTTCAGGTCGCCCGATGCGTCCTGATAAAATCATTATATCAGTCCACCTGTGGACTTTCAAGCAAAAGCTTAGTCATGACTAATTTTTTATAGGGAAAATTGAGTAGAAAAATATCTGTTTTAATACCTGGCTAAACTGCTTTTCAGATGTTCTTATTTGCGATTCTTAGGCTTCTGACAGCCTTTTTTATATATGAAGTTAGTTTAATCCCAGCACAAACCTAAACAGGCCAAAATGAGCGTATATAAAGCAGAACAGATAGACAATTTTTTATGTTTTTTAGACAAGCTAAAAACCAAAAAAACTGCCCCCAATAAAAAACCTCCCATTATGGGAGGTTTGCCTTAAACAGCTAAGTTATAAGTGATTCTATAATCTTCAAAATAACCGTTTTCATTGTCGCCCCTTCTGATTCTTTCAATATGAGTAACATTGTGGGCTACTCGGCAATTAATCATGATTTTTTCAATTTCTTGGAATAGTGTTTTTTCATCAAAGATTGGAAACCAGATATTATAGTTAGATCCAGTTAAAACCTCATGACCGCAAAAATGAACCAGTTTACCTGTAGGATAGTTTGTAAATATTGCTACTACTGAAGCTCGCATAATTAATACCTGTTTTATTTCAGGTCGCCCGATGCGTCCTGATAAAATCATTATATCAGTCCACCTGTGGACATTCAATAAAAATCTTAGTCATGACTAAGAATATTGATAAAAAAAGCCCCCTTTCGGGGACTTCTTCATTAAGCTGTTAAAAGCTGTCTTTCTTCTGTCATTCTGGTTTTTTTAACTTTCTGGCTGCCGTGTAACTCTCGCATTTGATCTAAAGTCATTCTGCCCCGACCATTGGATTTTTTACCAATGAACACCCATTTACATTGCACTCGATTCCAGACAAAACCCGCTTCTTTTAATTTTTCTTTGTGCTGCTTAGTGTCGCCAGAAACCCAAACCCAAACGCCAATAATTTCAATATCTAAACCATCCAGATTGATAATTGCATCAATAGCCTGTTTTACTTTTTTCTCAACTTCAGAATGTTCTGAACGGCTTGACCAGAAACCACGACCATTTTCGGAACTGTCTTGATACTGATCTTTTGATGCTTCATTAATAATACGATTTAAAAGCTGTTCATATTCGCTGTTAATTTCCTGCATTACTTCGGTTTTACCGCCACGATCAGGATGATTTTTAAAAGCTAGTTTTTTGTACTGAAGTTTTAACTCGTCTAATGATGTAACTGATGAAAAATGTTTCATGTTTAAATACCTGTTTTATTTCAGGTCGCCCGATGCGTCCTGATAAAATCATTATATCAGTCCACCTGTGGACTTTCAAGCAAAAACTTAGTCATGACTAATTTTTTTAATGATAAAAATATATAAAAAATAGGTAGTTAATTATTTTGTCTGGTCTGCTTTTATAATGCTTATATTTTCAATTCTTAGGCTGCTGACAGCCTTTTTTCACCTTATGTCTAATACCCCCACACCAACCCCAAAAACACGCTAAAATGAGCTTAAAGGACGCAAGATGAAAAATTGTTTCCCCCTTAGTCATGACTAAGGAAAATGATGCACTAGATCCCATGAAGATATATCAGAGCAAAGTGTCTACTTTGCGAACTATGGAAAAAGCAAAACCTTCCCTCCCTGATTACCGTTGATTTTCAAGCGAGCTTTAAAAAGCTGTGCTTTTTAAATAGCGACCGTAGAAAATAAACTGCTCCCCTTTGATCTAAAATGGGATACCTAAAGCCAGCCCGCATGGGTGGCGACCAGATAGCATAGAAAACTAAAAAATTTAGGGGTAGGTAAGGCAAAAACTAAATACTTAAAACTTATCAAACTAAATTTATTGACAAAATATTACAGGTTTGGCCAAATTTTGGGAAACATTAAGATTAAGTTATTGTTTTTATTATATGGGTGTAAATTAATATTCTAAAAAAATGGTAAAATATTCCACTTAGGCTAAACATACATATTTAGTCATGACTAAGGTATTAACTGGCTAATTATTAAATTTTACTATTTGGATGCGAACAGAAAAGATAATTTTTATATAGATTAATAAGAGTTTTTGAAGGTTTTAAATTGAACCACCATATTGTCTTAAATTAGCGAAGTCTGTTTAAGATAATATGGTGGGTATGCTTTTTAGATATTAATCCTGATAGTCTGTGTCCTGATCGTCCTTCTTATCATTATTGCTATTAGTAATAATCCCTCGTTTTGCCTGTAACCAGAAGTAATAATCCATATCTATCGGCTTATGAGCATTAAGCTTATCTAACTTTTCAGTTAATAGAGTTCTCATGATTACCTTAGAAGTATCCTCGTCTAAATTACCTAAGAAATATCCATAATCTAGTAAAAATTCTTTGCAATTTACTAAGGTGCTGATTTGCTTTGGAGATACTTTTACTGGTTGTTTGAAATGCTTAATACGATCAGGTGCTTTAAAGTGTGATCCATCATCACTAAATGGAATTGCAGCAGCCAGATAGCCCTTTTTCATTTTATCTATAAATTTGATGTGTCCTTGCTCTTTATATTCAGTTTTCAAGTTAAAAATGAACTTAATAGCAACTACTTCCTTTCCATTTTTTACGTTCTCAAAACTGACATTAATATTACTAAGTTCGTTAATTTCATCCTGAGCTACATTCAAAACACGGCTTTTAAAATTGGCCAACTCTTTATATTTATCCTCACATTCAAGCATCCATCTTAATTCTTCCAGATCAATAGTGACCTCTGATGTACGCCACATATAGCTCATTAAGATCCTATACAAACGAAGGGAATAGCTCGAATTAAATAAGATAATATGCTTCAGTTCATGGCTACTAAATGACTTAGTTTTTTCATCTACTTTCTTAACTAGATCATAGAAATATTCAAAAAATTCTTTTGCAAATCTGACCTTAATACATTTAGTTGCTTTGTCATAATGGCAATAAGTCATCATCGGAACTTTAGCAGGTTCGTCAGATTCCCCATCTTTAACCAACATAGTTGGGTTATCAAATTTTGTATAAATACGTTTTAAAGCAGTTTCAGCATTTCTCTGAATTTCACGTTTATCTGTTGCTGTAAGCACTTCCTTTCTAGCCATTGGGGAAGTCAATTCTCCAAAGTTTTCGCTACTCACATAAATGAAGTCGTCATGAGTAATTGAGGTCTTATTTTGAAGCTCATTCTTTCTTACGATGATCATTGCACAGTACATAAGCTTCTCAAGATTGAGATCAATGCTATATCTGGCAGTAGGAAAATCATTGCGGGTCACAACTAAATCGGTCAATTTTGCCCTTGTATTTGATTGTGTATAGTCCTCTAAGCCTTGTGAGCCAATAATTTTCTGCATTTTTTTGTAAATCCGTTATTCCTCTTGAAATCATTATAACTATACAAGTATATTTATCAAGTATGGTTATTAAATAAGATTATAAGATATTGTTTTTAAAATATATATTTATTAAAAATCAGTAAAATTACTTTATACCCCTGTAGTAGTATAAAAAAAATAAATGTTTTTCCTTTTTAAGTATTTTGTTTTATTTCAATTAGTTACGTTGCGACAAAACGTATGGCTATTTTTAACACAAAAACCAGATAAAAAATATTCAATTTTGAATATTTATAACTATTATATAAATATCAATTACTTACGATGCGACAAAACGTATAGTTATGATTTTAAGCCTATACAAATATCTTTTTTAGCACCAAAAAATAAAAATCGTTCTTTAATATAATTATTCATATAAAACAATAACTTATTAGATTTGCAAGAATCTAGTTAATTCCTGAAAAATATATATAATCGTATCCAGTACGCATAATCGCAGGTTTGCGACAAAACGTATAGTTATGCGGGGAAGTTGCGACAAAACGTATAGTTTTGAGAGTGCAGCATGGATTAAGGCTAAAAAATACGCAAAAATATAATAAGTTAGAGCTAAACACCTAACTAATTACTGATTTTTAAGAAAAATTTAGCCATTTTTTGTATTCTGTTGATAAGCTTGTGGATTATTTACGACAAAACGTATAGATATGTGACAAAACGTATAGTTGTAGCGACAAAACGTATAGTTGTAGCGACAAAACGTATAGTTATAGCGACAAAACGTATAGTTATAGCGACAAAACGTATAGTTATAGGCTTGCAAACTTATGTTTTACAAAAAGAAATTAAGGCTCTTAAACTGTACTAAACAATCCTAAACTTTATCTAAACTCTTTTTAAACCTGATTCTAGTTTTTTTTAAAAAGTTTTTAGAAATGTTTAGAAGATTATTAAAGTGATATTTACATGACAAAAAGGGAAGGGATCTAAAAAAAATATGAGCTTTGATATATACAAACTTTTTACAAAAGTTTTAAATATTTCATTAAAGCTTTAAACTTTTTGATATATATTAAAAGCGTTTAAAAATAATTGTTGTTTTTGTGTCTTTTACACACAGTTACACTTCAGTTACATTTTTAAATTAATTATATTTTGTAAGAATCCGTACTTCACTTTTAAAAAACTAGGGATCTTGCAGAAATGGCTTTAACGATGAATGACTTGAAAACAGTCGATGACTTCAACGCCAATAACTATGGTGTTGAAATTGGTATGAACGAACAGTTCCAATATTTTGTGACTGTTAAAGTAAATGATGTTGATCACGTCATTCATACCGCATCAGGAAAAATTCGATTCACACGGAATTTACCCTTCTTGATTCAAGAGATTTATTCAATGTGCAGCAATGCCAAAACAATATCTCTAAACTTTGAAGGCAAGTTATTCGTACTGGAAAACTCATCTAAATAGAGTGACTACTTGTGTATAAAAAATTTATTTTAGGTTTAACTTTAGCTAGTGCATCTGCCTTAGTTGCAGCTAAAGATGAAAATTATGGCTGTCGTGCTTTTATGTGCTTTGCTGGCGGTCTTAATGTTTCTGAATGTCAGTCTACAATTAGTGACGTAAAAAAAGATCTGGCTAAAGGTAAAGGCTTTCCTCACTGTTCATTCGTCAGCAGTAATCAAGATGGATCTGTTGGAGGGGGAGAAGGACAACCTAAAATTTCATCTTATACACATAATAAAAGAGTTTATCTTTATGTAGATGACAAGTTAGTCACTACAGTTAAAAAGTCCTAAGTTTTTGCAAGAAAAAAAAGCCTGATTAAATCAGGCTTTTTTTTCTTGCAATTGTTTATAGAAAATTCTTAAAACTTCTTTGACTGCTACACTTTTTCCTTGTTTTTCCCCGCCATAAATATCTTTTAAATATTCTAAGGCTTCCAATGCTTCAACATCTTCAGGAACATCCATATTGAAATAAACTGATAGTGGAGTTTTGGTAGTAGGCTTTTTTCTATATCTTTTTCTGCGATCTAATACCTTTCCTTCTGTTTCTGTTTCTGTTTCTGTTTCTGTTTCTGTTCCTAGTTCTTCAGTCATAACTTATCCAATTTAATAAATGTCCACAGGTGGATATTAAGTCCTTTTCAAATAATTTACTACTTATATCGAGTCGCCATTTATGAGGAGTAGCATTGCAATAGTATGTTTTAACGTGAGGTTATAACCCTTTTAATAACCTCATGCTATGTACTATTTAAATCCCGCTACTAAATCAAATGGGAGCAGTTTATTTTCTGCGGTCGCCATTTAAAAAGCACAGCTTTTTAAAGCTCGCTTGAAAATCAACGGTAATCAGGGAAGGGTAAATTTAACTGATTGCGCCAGTTCGCAAAGTAGACACTTTGCTCTGATATGTCTGCTATGGATCTGGATTAGATAGGTAATATAGATGCCTGGATAAACGCTGCAGCTTTTATCCAAGCATCGAGGTTTTTAGTCATGACTAAAGCAGAATTTAGCTAAAATATTTAAAATTTCTTTAAATTATTTAAAAAACTTTACCAAGATTACCTAAATTGATCATAATGCACCTTTGTTATGGGTGCTTTAAAAGGTTTTATGGATGACTGATTTTATAAATATTGATCCTGATTTTTCTATTTCAGAGGTGGTGCTAGAGGAATCTAATAAACAAGGATTTATTAAAGAGTTAATTATTAATGAATTTGAGGGTGGATTTTTTATCACAGCAAAACTGGCATGGTCAGGCCAAAAGGTTTGGACTTTAACAACAAGACGAGAAAAAGATAAAGCTAGGATCTTTAAGGATCTGACTAGGCTTAATGATTTCTTGAAAGAAAAAATTTATACAGAAGAAGTAAAAATAATAAGAATCAAGTAAAAAAATACAAAAGCCATTTCCAATATGGTATATTTTGGATTGTATTCTTTAAAGCTCTAAGATGGGATTTAAGAAAATGGCTATAAGTTTAAATAAATATGGAAATTTTTTAAAATTTTTTCTAGTTATTTCATGTGTTTATCTTGTGTGCTTCATGCCACAAGATGCACTGCTTTTAGAAATCCTTATAGATTTCACTAAATTTCAAGTAGTTGCTTTCTTATATTCATCTTTTCTTTGTGGGCTTTCGAGTTTCCTAAATTTTACAATTTGGAAATAACCCATAAATCTTGTAATCGTTGAATCTCCTAACAAATGTTCAAAAATTGGAAGTTATTTAGGATCTGATTTTAAAGTTGTGGCCAGTGTTGGCCATGTTCGGGATCTACCAAGAAAAGGCTTAGGTATTGATATAGCCAATGATTTTGCAATGGAATATTCATTTATTCCTGATGCCAAAGTTAGTGACAGAACTTTTGACGGTGGCGAAAAACGTATTGAAAAAATAAAAGCCTTTTTGAATAAAGCAGACAAGATTTATTTAGCTACCGATCCAGACAGGGAAGGTGAAGCTATTTCATGGCATTTAAAAGAATGTTTAGGTCTGGAAGATGGTCAATTTGAACGAATAGAATTTAATGAGATTTCAGAAAAAGCTATTAAAGAAGCCATTAATAATGGGCGTGGTTTAGATTATCAGCTTGTATATGCTCAAGAAGCACGTAGGGCTTTAGATCGTCTGGTGGGCTATCTAGTTTCCCCTATTGCATCTGATCTTATGGGTCAGCCTTCATCTGCGGGGCGGGTACAATCTCCTGCTGTTTTAATCGTTGTCCTTAGAGAAATCGAAATCCAGAAATTCAAAGTTACTAACCACTTTGGCGTTAATTTGAGTTTTGATAAAGAGCCTAAAAAATGGATCTCGCAATGGGTTACAACAGATTTTGTAACTGAGGATCAGCCTTATGTTTTAGATAGTTCCTTAGCTGAAGAAGTTGCAAAAACTAAGAAAGTTAAAGTTTTAAACTGCACTGAAAAAACAGAGTATTCAAATGCTCCTTCTCCGTTCTCTACAGCCCTACTTTTACAAGCTGCTAGTGTAGCGTTAGGCTTTAGCCCTCAACAAACAACCAAAGCAGCACAGGCATTATTTGAACAGGGGGCAATTACTTACATTCGGACTGACGGCCTAAACATAGCTGATGAAAGTGTAGAAGAAATCTTTGCTTATGCTAATGAACATCAATTTTCTTTACCTGAAAAGCCTAATAAGTTTAAGGAAAAAGATGGGGCGCAAAATGCCCATGAAGCAATCCGACCTGTTCACATAATTGATAAAGATCTAGGAAAGTCACCAGAACAAAAAGCTTTATATCAATTGATTTGGGAACGTACTATTTCAAGTCAATTGGCCAAAGCTGAATATAAAGCCGTTACTTTGGAATTACTGTCTGAAGATGGGAAATATAAGTTCCATGCTAAAAGCCGTGAGTTAATAAAAAAAGGGTGGATGATTTTTGGTAAAGACTGCCTGAATGAAGATGAAAACGAGCCTTCAGGCGTGGTGCCTGTCTTAGAAGTTGGTTCTGTAGTTGATATTGAAAGCGGTGAAGTTATTGCAAAACAAACTAAGCCACCAAAACGCTATACAGAAGCTTCACTAATTAAAAAATTGGAAAGTTGCGGGATTGGTCGCCCTTCTACTTATTCATCAATCATGGCCAATATTCTGAATAAGGGCTTTCTGGAGGTAGAGAAGAAAGTCTTAAAACCAACTAAATTAGGGAATGATCTAATTGGTAGTCTGTTGAAAGCTAAGTTTAGCTTTCTGGATCTGCACTATTCAAAAGAGATGGAGTTGCAGCTAGATAAAATTGCATCTGGTGAAACTTCATATAATTCGGTTGTTTCTGCCTTATACACTCAACTTGCTCAAGAGCTAAGTACAGCTTCAAAACTTACAGCTATAAACGCAATACATTGTCCAAAGTGTAAAAGCCAGTTAAAGAAATTTAAGAATACTAAAACCAATCAATTTTTTTGGATTTGTAGCAGTGAGGACTGTAAGCACTCTATGGATGACGACAAGGGTAAACCAGTCGAAAAAGTTATTCATTCATGCCCTAAATGTAAAACAGGTCGCTTAAATAAATTCCAAAATTCGCAAACTAAAGAATTTTTCTGGATCTGCAATGATCAGGAATGTAAGCACTCTATGGACGACAAGAAAGGTCAGCCAGTAGAGAAAATCAAATATCCTTGCCCTAAATGCTCAACGCCATTATTCAGATCCAAAAAAGAAGGTAAAGATCCGATCTGGTTCTGTCCCAATCGGGAAACAGATTGCAAAGTCTTTTTGCCTGAAGTTAATAAAAAGCCACTTCTTGAAGTCTATTCATGTCCTCAATGTGCCAGTGATTTAAGACGGATCAATGGGGCAAATGGCTATTTTTGGGGGTGTACCAACTATAAAAATGGGTGCTCCGCTACTTATCCAGATCAAAAAGGTAAGCCAAAATTTGAGGTGAAAAAGTAATGATTGATTTCGTAGTTTTGGCACAACAATGTGCGCCACAAGTTGATGTGAATATTGCGTCTGCAATTGTTAAATCTGAATCCTCATTTAATCCTTTTGCGATAGGGGTTAATCGTGCCGCAGGTCTTAAAAAACAGCCGACTAGCTATGAAGAAGCTGTATCTATGGCCAAAAAATTAATTAGCCAGGGACGAAATATTGATGTTGGTTTTGCTCAAATTAATAGTGCTAATTTCAAAAGACTAAATCTTAGTGTCGAGCAAGTTTTTGATCCCTGCACCAATCTAAGCGCAATGCAATTTATCTTTAATGACTGCCGAAATAGGGCAAAAGGCAAAGATATTTATAAAGCTATGTCTTGCTATAACACTGGCAACCATTCATCAGGATTTAGAAATGGGTATGTAGCGAAAGTATCAAGAAATTTGAATTATTTTGCTAATGGTTCACTCAATACCATGCCTGTAAAATTCAATCCTCCCTCACCTCCTATGAATAGCTCGGAACAGCTTGCATATTTTGCTACTAATGCAGATATGCCTAACTCCAGTGGATATACCGAAAATACAGAACTTCAAAGCCTTCCAGTAGTGGAGAAACGGCCTTCATTTTTCTTAACTAACGGCACAGATTTTAAAGAAAAAGAAAAAAGTTTAAAATCTTCTATGATCTTTTAAAATATTTTCAAAAAGTTTAAAACTTAGTGTAATATATTAAATATACAGTACCAATGAACAATATTTGATTTTCCAAAAATATTGTTCTTGGTACTTAATGCGCTAGGTCTTAATTGCTTCACTTGGAGAAAATAATGAAAGCAAATCAAACGCAAATAACAACGACTAAAACGACTGGTATCAAAGCAAGCGTATTGATGTTGTTCATGACGTTAATCTCAAGCCCTGCTTTTGCTCAAATCTCAAAAGTTAATACGGTTATGGCTAATGTTCAGTCAGTCTTAGCGGGTGTGGCTGTAACTGTATTTACCATCACTATCATGTGGGCTGGCTTTAAATTGGCTTGGCAACAAGCGAAGTGGTCAGACATTTCTAACATCGTTATCGGGGGCATTTTGGTAGGTGGTGCTGCGGGTATCGCTGCTTGGCTGATTAACTAATGTCGAATTTTTCTGATCCAATTTTCAGGGGTTGCACTCGTCCTGCCATGCTTTTTGGCGTTCCAATGTTGCCTTTTTTGTTGGTGACGGGGGTAGCAATTCTTTTAGCGGGTTGGTCTTTTTATCTACTTAGTGCCTATGTGACTTTATTTATAGCAGCTATTTATGTGCCTATTTACTTCTGGATGCGGGCAATAACAAAAGTAGATGACCAACGATTAAAGCAAGTATTGATGCGGTGGCGCATAAGAGGGAAACAGATCCAGAACCATCAAAAATGGGGAGCAATCTCATTTTCGCCACTTAAATTAAAGAAAAGGAAATAACAATATCATGCGTTCAAAACAGCAAGTTAAAGATAGCGCAAATGCTGAAGTCGCAATTTCAGACTATCTGCCGTTTGGTAATCATGTTTCCAACAATGTTATTAAGCTTAAAAATGGTGAATATATTGCTACATGGAAATTAGAAGGCATTTCGTTTGAAACAGTTGAAGCCGATATTATTAGAATCCGTAAAGAAGGATTAAATAATTTTTATCGTGCTTTAGGTGGCGGTCACTTTGCTGTTTGGACGCATAAGATTCGTAGGGGAGTTAATGAACGTCTAAATGGCGTTTATGAAAATGATTTTATTGCTGATTTTAATGAAAGATATTATCAGCAGTTTCAGGGTGAAAAGAATAAACAGATGGCTACTGAATTGTATTTAACAATTCTTTATCGTCCTGAAATTTCCAGATTAACAAAGATTTTTAAGAGTAAAGCTAGTCGTGATCCAGTAGCCCTGAAAAAGCAGATTAAGCGGGATCTCGATATTTTGGATGATGTAGCCAAACAGGTTGAAGCAAGTCTATATCACTACAATCCAGAACGTCTGGTGACCTATACCAAGAAAGGTTTTGTCTACTCCGAAATGTGTAATCTGCTTGGTTTCTTAACTAATGGAGTTTGGGAAGAAATCCCTTTAAGACAGGCTAATCTTGATCAATATATTCCAAGTAGTCGCTTGTTCTTTGGTGACAAAAATGGCTATTTACAGATCAAACATCCTGAAGCTCAAAAATATGTAGGCTTTCTGGATATTCAAGAATTTCCACGTTTATCAGAATCAGGAATGTGCAATTCCATCCTGTATGGAAACTATGAATACATTGAAACTCAAAGTTTCACGGTTTATGGCAAGCGTGATGCTGTAGATAAATTAAAAACAATTAAAGGCCAACTAAATTCTGTAGAGGACGTTTCAGATCAAGAGATTCGTGATATTGATCTGGCTATGAGTGAAGCTAATAGCGGGAATTTCCAGTTAGGCGAATATCACTATACGCTTGCGATTTTTGGCGATTCACCAAATCAAGTTGCTCTAAATGTTTCGAGTGCCAGAACTGCTCTATCAGATGAAGCAGGTTTCAAAATGGCTGTAATTGATACTGTTCCTGAATGTGCATGGTTCTCGCAATTAGCTGGTAACTTTAATATGCGTCCAAGAGAAGCATATCTCACAAGCCTAAATTTTTCTGCTTTAAGCCCTTTTCATAACTTCGCAAGAGGTAAGCGTGACGGCAATCCTTGGGGAGAAGCACTAGCTTTATTTAAAACTCCAAGTGGTCAACCATTTTACTTTAATCATCATGTTAGCCCTGATAAGCAAGATTCTACAGATGACAAGATGCCAGGTAATACGTGTGTCATTGGAACAACTGGTGTGGGTAAAACAACCCTAGTCATGGCCATGATGATGTTTGCTTGTAAGTATAAAAATCTGAAGGGTGTTTTCTTTGATAAAGATAGGGGCGCAGAAATTGGGATTAGACGGATTGGGGGGCAATACTATGCCTTAGAGCGTGGTGTACCAACTGGCTTTAATCCGTTGCAGCTACCACCGACTGAAACAAATATTCAGTTTGTAGAAAAGCTTGTAAAAATTCTGGTAGGTGGCGTTCGTAATGCTGCCGAAGATCTGGAAATCAGTCAGGCTGTTCGTACCATTATGCGTGATGATATGCCGTTAGAACTCCGCAGACTTTCAGTTTTATATATGAATCTGAAAGTAAATGGCGGAGGTGATTCGCTTCAGGATCGTTTAGCTAAATGGTGTAACACTGCTGATCATGACGGAAATTTATCATGGGTCTTTGATAATCCATACGATACTCAAGACTTTTCTAAAGCCAAAATGCCAATCTTTGGTTATGACTACACGGAATTTTTAGATGATCCTGAAGTCCGTACACCAATCATGGCTTATCTATTACACATCACAGATTCATTGATTGATGGTAGTCCATTTATTTATTGGATGGACGAGTTTTGGAAGCCATTAACAGATGAATATTTCAAAGATTTTGCCAAAGATAAGCAGAAAACTATTCGTAAATTGAATGGTCTAGGTGTCTTTATGACGCAATCCCCAAGTGACGTTTTAGATTCTGACATTGGTAAAACAATGGTTGAACAAAGCGTTACTCAAATCTTTTTACCTAATCCTCGCGCTGATTACGATGACTATGTAAACGGCTTTAAGGTCACTCCGCAAGAATTTGAAATTATTAAAGAGCTAGAAGAAAACTCACGCATGTTTTTAGTTAAGCAGGGTAGCCGTTCCGCACTCTGCAAAATGGATCTAGGTGAAATGCGTGACGTTTTACAGATTATTTCAGGCTCTAAGGACAATGTAGAACTTCTCGAAAATCTCATGAATGAAGTTGGTGAAGATCCTAACGATTGGGGCGAACTTTTCTTACAACGGATCGCAGAACGTAAAAAATTAATTTCAGAAAAAGGAGTTGCTTAGTCATGACTAAGTTTTTAGCACTATCTAGTTTGTTGGTTATTTCTACTTTAACAACTGCATGTTCTGATGATAAGGAACAGGTTAAGCAGTTAAAAGAAGAAGTGAAGGCTGCACAACAATTAAAACCTCAAGACTTAACTGCTGAACAGCAAGAAGAACTGAAGCAGCGCAAGGCTAGAGCATCCCAAAAGGGCAATATTCTTGATGAATATGATCCTTCTGCACCGCAAAAAGCAGTAAAACCAGAAACTAAAAAAGGATCGGGAAATATCCTCGATGGATATAACCCAGATTCAAAATAATTAAGGATTCATAGGGGATTGCAATGGCAATTATTACTACATTAGAAACAAAAATTGATTCTCTATTAGCAAGTTACGTGACAGGTGTTAGTAGTAATATCGCTTCTGCAATTGTTCCTATAGCTTTGACTGCTGCAACAATTTATATCCTGATCATTGGCTACAATATTGCGACTGGCGCACAAGAAGATTCTATTTATACCGCTTTATGGAAGTTTTTTAAGATCGCTTTTGTTGGTGGAATTGCTTTAAGTGCGGGAGTCTATCAATCCTTTGTTGTTGAAGCTATTAACGGACTAGCCATAGGTTTAATTCAGATTGTTAGTCCAGGTGGTGAATCTTCGTTAGGTGCTTTACTGGATCAAGTGAGCGTTCCGTGGGGTGATTTAATCCAAAAATTAGGTGAAGAAGCTGAATCAGCTTCTGGCGTTTTCCCTGATATTGGCTTGTATTTATCTGCTGCTGTTGTTTCTGTCGCTCAATTCCTATTGTTCTTCATTGGTACTGGCCTATATTTACTGGCAAAAATCAGTCTGCAACTTTGTTTAGGCGTTGGTCCCATATTCATTCTGTGTGCAATGTTCCCTGCTACACAAAAATATTTTGAAAGTTGGCTTTCTCAAACATTGAGCTATGTTTTCACCATAGGCTTTATCACAGCAATTATCAGTATGCTCTTTGCTTTCGTTTCAGGCATGTGTACGCAAATCGCTAATAACTTTGATGCGGGTGACATTCTTACTTCTGTAGTTTCCCTCTGTATTGTTGCGGGAACTATTGTAGTGATCATGTGGAACATTCCAACGATGGCTTCAGCCATAACAGGTGGGGCGGGTGTTCAAGGTGTCGGTCGTGCTGTAGCTCAAGCAATTACTAAAGGTGGTGGCGGTAATAATTCAAAATCTGATAGTGCTTCAGCTACTCCTACTACTGGGGGAAGTGTTCAAGGGAATTCTAGCAGCTCTAATAATTCCAATAGCTCGAATACAGGAGGATCTAAGCCGTTATATCAACGACATACTCTCTCTAACCTCAAAAGAAACAAGTAGGAATTTTTCTAATGAAAAAACAATTGTTAGCTTTGGGTTTAGGTTCATCTTTGTTTATTAGTGGTCAAGCCAATGCTACAGGTATTCCTGTCATTGACGGTGCTAACCTTGTTCAAGCTGTTCAAAATATGGTGGCTTGGGGTGAGCAATACAATCAGATGGTGAACCAGATCCAACAGGCAAAACAGCAATACGATTCCATTACTGGTATTCGTGGTTTCGGTGATGCTGTCAATAATCCATATCTTAAAGACGTGATTCCAAGTGACGTTGCTGACATTTATAAAGGCATCCAACAAGGCGGTGTCAATGGTATGACTTCAGCAGCTAGAAACATTCGTGATGCCACAATGGTTTATGACTGTGCTTCTAGAACTGGCCAGAACTATAAAGCCTGTCAAGCTGCATTAAATAACAATGCACAAACACAGGCTTTAAATCAGCAAGCGTTAGGCGTTGCGGATCTGCGTACTGAGCAGATTGATAATCTGCGTAAACAGATTAATAACACTACTGATGCTAAAGCTATCGCTGAGTTACAGGCTAGGATTCAAGCGGAACAGTCACAAGTTGCTAATGATGCAAACCGAATTGCTTTGATGCAGGCGCAAGCGCAAGCTCAAAAAGATGCAGCACAACAGCTTGAAATTGAAGGCCGATTAAAACGTGCTGCCCAAAAAGGCAACATTCTTGACGGCTACTCTGGTAACTAAACTTTTAAAAAAAAGCCCATTTCTTTTGAAATGGGTATTTTTTTTGCAATTTTTCAGAAAACATTGAATTTACAAAACCAAAATATATTATTTTGGTTTACGATTTTTATATTTTTTGGCATACTTAGAGAAATAACTCTAATAGGGTCTATCGGGTCTATCATGAACAAACTTAAAAAAGTATCTGCTGCTGAAGAAGCTAAAAGCTATGAAAAAGCTATGGATTGGGAAGCAGATCTTATTGCGATGCGGGCTAAGTCAGAACGTAAAGCTTGGACTATTGCAAAAGTAGCGGTGGGCGTGGCCGTCTTAGAAGCCATTGGATTAGTGACATTAGCTCCAATGCGCCAGACTGTACCTGTTGTTTTCACAGTAGATAAAGCTCAAGGAAATGTTGAATACGTAGGCGTTGTTGATGATCAGCAAGTAAAAGGCAAACAAGAATTAATTGATAAAAATAACATTACTCGCTATGTAACCGCCCGTGAGAGTTATTTCTATCCGTTATTACAGCCAGATTATGATTTAGTCATGACTATGAGCAGTAATCAGGTCGGTAATGACTTTGCTTCACTCTATGAAGGTGATAGCGCAAGAGATAAAAAGTACGGCAAAAAATATGAATTAAAAGTTGATGTGATTTCTGTCCAGACTAATCAGGATGAAACAGGTTTTACCGCTAGTGTCCGCTTCACTAAGACTTTGCATTCAGTCGAAGCTAATCGTGATGAACAGCCACAATATTATATTGCAAGTATTCGATATGAATATGCTCCGAACAATCTAAATAAACTGGTAGAAAAAGATCTAATTAAAAATCCATTCGGCTTTAAGGTCGTGGGCTATCGTGTCGATCCTGAACTATCTCCTAACAGACCTGTAGCGCAAGCTGCGGTTGTTGAACCTAGTCAGCAAGTCTATGTTCCGATTCAACAAGGCGGGGCTGCTGTTCAGCCACAAGCTCAACAAGGAATGTAAAGGATCATTACATGAAAAAATTAATTCTTGCTTTGGGTTTGGCTGTGCATGGGATCTCTTATGCAGCAATTACGCCTAAAGCTATGCCTACCGATTCACGTATTAGAACAATCAACTATGTTCCTAATGATGTTTATCGAATTACTGTCAAAAAAGGCACTGTAACCCGCATTGTATTAGGTGAAGGTGAAAGAATTTTAGAGCGTGGTGCTGCTACTGGATACCCTTCAGACTGTGAAAAGGATGACACCAATTGGTGTATTTTTGCGGATACTGGATCAAATTTAGTATGGGTGAAGCCAAAGGATAAGGCTACTCGGAATAACTTAGAGTTACGCACTAATAAGCGTGATTATAGTTTTGATTTTCAAGTTCTAAATAATGCCAAAGAAAAACCGATGTATCGTGTTGTCTTTAAATACCCACAAGAAGAAGAAAAACGTAAACAGGAAGAAGCTCAACGCTATAACGCTTATGCAGCACAATTAAAAGAAGAAAGCCAACTTACTGAATTTTTGGTTTTACAGCATCGTTTAGCCAATGCTGCACCTATCCCTAAAAATTGGAATTATCGTCAAGCCGCAAACAGTAAAGGGAAGCATTTTGTTCCAGAAATGCTATTTGATGACGGTCGTTTTACCTATATGCGATTTAAAGGAAATACCGATATTCCAGTCGTATTTATTGAAGGTACGGAAGGGGAAGAAAAAGTTAATTTCCATATCAGTAAAGAAGATCCAAAACTTTTGATTGTTGAAGCTCTAGCTAAAAAATTTGTTTTACGTCAAGGAAAAGGCGTAGTGAGCATTTTCAATGAATCTTATGATCCTGTCGGTGTTGCTCCACAAGATGGCACTACTGTAGAGGGTGTTAAACGTGTCATTACTGGGGATATGAACTAATGAATATTAATGATCAAAAACCATTAGATGATCAACAAGCTCCTGATGAAGAATTTAACGAATCAGAAAATGGCATTGTGTCTGTCAATGAACGTGGGGATCAGGAAGATGGAAAAGGTAAAAAAATAGCGTTTATTGCAGTTATGGCGGTACTTTTTACTGTTATAGCGGTCTTTGCCTATAACTTCTTTTCAGATAGTAGTGATGCTGAAGAAGCAGCCCAATTAAAAGAAAATCAGATAGATCCAAGCCTAGATGCTTCAGCTAAAAGACGGGATTTTACTAATACTGATCCTGTGCCAATGGATGCAGATCAAAATGCTCAATTTCAAAGCCTAGATGCCTGTCAGGATCAAAGTATTCCTAGACAGTTAACAGACAATAACGGCAATGCTTTAACTTATAACGGCATGTTGGTTTTTCAATGCCAAAATGGTCAGCAGATTTTAAGACAGCCTGAAGCTGCGCCAGTAGTTGAACAACAAGCAGCAAATCAACAGCCTGTAGTAATTCAGCCACAGCCACAGCCACAACAACAAGCTCAATATGTACCTTTAAACAATGGAAGCCGTTACGGTGGCGGGATTTTTGTCAATCCTTCACAACAAGGCGGGGCGGTTGGCCAGCCGTCAAGCATGAATCATCAAGCAGCTTATAACCAAGTAACAGGCATGATGAAACAGTTTGAACAGGATCAGAATAGTAATAGCCGTTCTGGTAATTTCTCTGGATCTGGTTTGATGTCTTTAGCGCATGATGATGATGAACCTATGCAGCAGCATCAGCCACAACAAGCTACAACTAACATGGCTAGTCATTCTTCTAATAAAGTCCAGGCTAGGTTTATTGGGGATCGAAATTACTTAATTGCTAAAGGTCGTGTAATCCGTTGCAACCTGTCAGTTAAAGTCGTTTCAGAAATTGGCGGTATGGCTTCATGTGTCCTTCCACAACCTGTTTATTCTGATAATGGTCGTGTAGTCCTTGCTGAAGCGGGATCTGAAGTCATTGGAGAATACAAAAGTATTGCAGCACAAGGTCAAAGACGTTTAGGTATCATCTGGTCACGCTTAAAAACTCCGCATGGTGTTATTGTCGATATTGATTCTCCCGCAGCAGACCATTTAGGAACAGGTGGTTTAAGTGGTCGAGTAGATAACCGTTGGGGCGCACGTATCGGTGCAGCGTTTATGCTTTCTTTAGTTCAAGACGCTATTGCTTACGGTATTTCTAAAGAAACAGGCGGGAACAATAGCACTCCTTATATGCTTCAAAACACTTCAGACATGGGTAAATCAATGGCTGAAACAGTGTTGAATGAAACAATCAATATCAAGCCAACAATTTATAAAAATCAGGGTGATGTAGCTTCAATTTACGTGGCCAAAGATATTGATTTCAGAGGTGTGTATGAACTCCGCGCAAAATAATGTTTTAAGCAAGGATGTAATGGTTAGACAGCTATTACTTCCATTAGAAAAATTCTTAAAAACTAAAGGGGTGACTGAAATTGCAATTAACGCACCTAATGAAGTTTGGACGGAATCTAATAAAGGATGGGAAAAGCATTCTATAAATCTGGAAATGGGGCAAATAACAGCTTTAGCTAATGTTATTGCTACCTATACCAATCAACGAATTGGCCAAGAAAACCCTATATTGTCTGCTCAATTGCCTGATGGAGAGCGTATTCAGATTGTTCTACCGCCAGCCATTGAAAATGGAACGGTATCAATGACGATCCGTATTCCTGACGAGTCAAACCGATCATTTCAGGAATATAAAGATCAAGGCTTTTTTGACCACTTCAGATATGGGAAATCTAAAGAGTTTGAGCAGTTTAAACCTGTATTACGTACTGAAGATATTAAGCTAGTCCAGTTTTTAGAAAACAAAGATCTTGAGGGATTTTTTAAATTCGCTGTTCAATGTAAGAAAAATATTGCAGTTGTTGGTGATACTGGTTCTGGTAAAACCACTTTTATGAAGGCAATTTGTCAGTACATTCCTAAAGATGAACGTCTTGTCACTATTGAAGATGTACGTGAACTTTTCGTTCCACATGAAAACAAGGTTCACCTACTTTATTCTAAAGGTGGTCAAGGTAAAGCTAAGGTAACTCCATCTGATCTGATCGCTAGTAATATGCGTATGAAGCCAGACCGTGTATTACTTGCTGAATTACGTGGTGGAGAAGCTTTTGACTTTCTGAAATTGCTTACAACTGGTCACAGTGGATCTATTACAAGTTATCACGCTGAAAGCTGTTCACTGGCTTATGATCGCTACGTCTTTATGTGCAAAGAACATGAACAAGCAAATATCTACGATGCCACTACACTAAAGGAATTAGTTGCTTTAACCATTGATATTATTGTTCATGTTGAAGTGAAGAAAAAATACGATGATGAAAGTAATCTAATAGGTAAAGAACGCTTTATTTCTGAAATCAAATTTGATCCTGTTTCTAAAGTTAAGGCTCAATTTGGTGATGCTGAAATTATTGTAGGGGATAGGGAGTGAATAAAAAAATCCTGATCCTACTCCTTGCAATTTTTTTAGCGGTCATTGGTTTCTTTATTACTAAATATCTGGCCGGTGTTCTTTATTACTTAGCTAATAAGACCAATCCATTTCCTGAAGTGAATCTGACAACGTGGGGGTATTATTGGGATTTATATGCACACAATGTACCTGCACAAAAGAAAAAGCTGCAAGGTGCCTTGATCGCTGCACTATTTATCACTTTTGTTCTCCCTGCTTTAGTCATTGCTAGTCTGTTTAATAAAAAACAGTCGTTACACGGTGATGCCAGATTTGCCACAACAAAAGAAATTCAGAAATCTGGATTGATGGGAAATAAGGGAATTTTAGTAGGGAAATATCATAATAAATATTTAATGCTTGGCGGTCAGCAATTTGTACTTCTGGCTGCTCCGACACGAAGCGGTAAAGGTGTAGCGATTGTTATTCCTAACCTTCTAAACTATTCGGATAGTGTAGTTGTACTGGATTTAAAGCTTGAAAACTTCCTATTAACTTCTAAATTTCGTGCTAAGAATGGCCAGAAAGTTTATCTATTCAGCCCATTTTCTGAAGATCTAAAATCTCACAAATGGAATCCATTTGATACCGTTAGTCATGACGAAAATTTTAGAGTAGGTGAAATTCTTGCTATTGGTCGAAGTTTCTACCCTGTGACTGGTGATGCTAAAACCGATTTCTGGAATGACAATGCTAATAACTTATTTCTTGGCCTAGCCCTATATCTATTTGAAACTGAAGATCTGCCTGTAACTATGGGCGAGGTTTTAAGACAGAGTTCAGGTAAAGGTAAGCCAATTCAGGATCATATTAGATCTATTATTGATGAAAGAGCGCAAAGTGATAAACCGCTTAGTGATACTTGCCTAGATGCTTTAAACCGTTTTTTAAGTTCACCAGACAATACGCTTGGTAACATCATTTCTACTTTTACCTCACCTTTAACGATTTTTGCGAACCCGATTGTGGACGCTGCAACTTCATCAAGTGACTTTAAACTTGAAGATGTACGCAGACAAAGAATGTCTATTTATTTTGGTGTTCAACCTAACCGCTTAGGAGATGCTAAAAACTTAATCAATCTGTTTTATTCACTCTTAATTGATGTGAATCTAAAAACACTGCCACAACAAGATTCATCTTTGAAATACCAGTGCCTAGTTGTGAATGATGAAGCAACGGCTGTCGGTAAAGTAGCGAAAATTGCAGACGCTAACTCATTTATTGCGGGCTATAACATTCGTTTATTAACAATTATTCAGTCTATTGGCCAGTTAGAGGACGTTTATAAAACTCAAACTAGGGGGCTTGTAACTAACCATGCTTTGCAAATCGTTTACCCGCCTAGAGAGCAACGAGATGCTAATGAATATAGTGAAATGCTTGGCTATTTCACTTTCAAAGCCAAATCTAAGGGCCAAAGCCGTTCTATGGCATGGGGGCAAGGTGGCTCTAATTCAGAAAATGAATCAGATCAAAGACGAGCTTTAATGCTCCCTCAAGAGCTAAAAGAATTGTCGCAAGATAAAGAAATTATCTTTATGGAAAATACAAAACCTATCATGTGTGAAAAGGCTAAGTATTTTAATGACAGTGCTTTTGTGGATCGCCTAAAGTCCGTTTCTCCTAGCATGAAAGCAATTAAAGGTTTTCCAACTCACAAACAATTAGAAAAAATTGCCTTTGAGGATCTGGAACTTTCAATTCCTATTCCTGATTTAGACGTAAAGCTGCATAAGGCAAAAATTGAAAAACGTATAGCTGCAATTACTACAGTAGAACAGGCTGAACAGATAGATATTTCTAGCTTGGTTATCCCCGAATTTCAGTTAGATAAAACAGTTTTTGAAGATCCAGAAAATCCACAACCCGAAGAATGTCTACAAGTGGTCGATCAATTCTTTGCGGCTATTGAATGGGAAGAAGATACTGAAGCACAAAATATCGTCGATGATTTCTTTAGCCAGGTGGAAGCTAGTGCTGAAAATCCAGTAGAAAGCCTAGTTGCGGTAGGTGCATCAGAACAAGCGGAAAATCTAGTTGCAGCAGATGATTCCGATCCTCTGGCCATGATTGCAGAAATGAAAAATCTGATTGCAGTAGATGAACCAGAACAAGCGGAAAATCTAGTTGCAGCAGATGAATCAGATCCTCTGGCCATGATTGCAGAAATGGAAAATCTGATTGCAGTAGATGAACCAGAACAATTGGAAAACCTTATTTCAGTTGATGACACTGAATTTAGTTATGACGAAATGGATGCCGAACAAATAGTCGATACGTTTTTTAATTGTGCTGAATCTGAATTTTCAATTGATGAAGATCTACAGGACAACCCAGTTGCAGCCGATGAAGGTCAAAACGGATCTATAGAAAATTCAGATCTTGATGACGTTTATCAGGCGTTTTCAAACCAAGTTAATTCTAAATAAGGAAACTATCATGAAAAAAATCTCTCTTTCATTAATCAGCATTACCCTATCTTTTTCAGTTGTGGGCTGTACTTCAAATAAAGCTGTGACCAGTCATAATGGCTTTTCATCTAAAGCGGTTAATCAGCCTGACACTGTAAAAAACTATATGCAAAGCATAGCTGTATATCAGCAAAATAAAGATTTAAGCACTGAAACTGAAAGACAAATCGCACTTCTAACAGAAAAATATATTCAAACCAAAATGATTATTGACGAAGCAGCACGTCGCCAAAATATTTCTAATCAATAAGGACTTGATCATGACTGAATCAAACAAGGTCGATAAACCTAGTTTTAATAAAGAACAAACAGGCTATACCAAACTTGGCCAGACGTTAGAAACGAATCAAGCTGAAGTCAATTCGATTGAAAAAGCTGAAAATAAAGATATTTCAAAAAACACAAAAGGTATTAATCAAGATCCTGAAGAAACTAAGGTAACTGATACCAAAAAGCTAAAAGCTGATGACAGTAAAGAATCTAGTGAAGAAGGCATACCTAAAGCATTGCTCAATAAATATTATGTGGTAGATGACAAATATCACTTTAAAGGTAATCCTGAAAAAGTAGCTTTTGAAGATTCTGGAAAAGCCTTAAAAACCACAATTGATGATAAGCATATTGCTGCTTCAATGGTGGAGGTAGCAAAAGCTAAAAAATGGGAAACAATACAGGTTAAAGGCTCTGAAGAATTTAAACGGAATGTATGGCTTGAAGCTTCAATGAAGGGGATGACAGTAAAGGGCTATGAACCTCGTGATATTGATCTAGCCTTGCTCAATGATATGAAAAAAGAACAAGGTAAAGAGGTAGTTCACAATACTATTGAAAAGGGTAATGAACGCCAGAAAGAGATGTCTTTAAATGAGAAGGATAAAGTAGATCCAGCACAGGAACGGAAGGAAAAAATTAATAACCTGTCAGAACAGGAAAAAGCTTTACTGAGAGTTTTTGATAAAAAAATGAAAGCAGACGGTTTCACAGAAAAGCAGCGCACAGCCAGTATAGAAGTTGCGGTTGAACAACTTAATCAGAAAAAAATGCACGTTGGAAAATTAGTGGATCATGGCGCAGCACCTTATAAGCATGATCCTAAAAATAACAGCAGCTACTACGCCACTATTGAAAATAGTAAAGGTGAAAAAAATACAATCTGGGCGAAGGATCTGGAACGTACTTTGAAAGAACAAAATATTATTAAGAATGATGATATTGTCCTGACCTATAAAGGGTCTAACAAAGTCGAAGTGAATACTAAAGAAATTGATCCTAAAACTGGACTGCCAACAGGCGCAAGAGTTCAAACATTAGCAAATAAAGGGAAGTGGGAAGCCCAAAGCTTGAGTAAATTGAAAGAAACAACTGAAAAAGCTCTAACCAAAAATGATAAAACTAAGCTTCAGATTCAACACAATACCGATATTCAAAATCAGAAATTTCATAAGCCAAAATTAACGGCTTATGATGCCAATGCTCCAAAACAGCAGCCAGTACAGCAGCCACAAATTAAAACTCAAGAGAGAAATAAAAATAAAGATATATCCCGATAATCTAGGCCACGAAAACACCCATTAAGAATGTTTTTTTATATCTCGTTACTGGATCAAATGGGAGTAGTTCATTTTCTGCGGTCGCCATTTAAAAAGCACAGCTTTTTAAAGCTCGCTTGAAAATCAACGGTAATCAGGGAAGGGAAAATTTAACTGATTGCGTCAGTTCGCAAAGTAGACACTTTGCTCTGATATGTCTGCTATGGATCTGCATTAGATAGGTAGAATAGATGCCTGGATAATAGCTGCAGCTTGCAGCAATTGTCCAAGCATCGGGATTAGACGTTTTAGAGATTATGGACCAGACAATAACATTGGCAGTCCATGATCTACTAAAACTAATAGAAGGTTAAACTTTGGATATTGCTTGTTTTGTCCACCTGTGGACTATATAATCAAATTTAATCTGATTAAGGACGGTATATAATGACAAATGCAGATTTTAAACTGCTAGTTGAATCATTGGGGTTCTATAACGCTGAAGCAGTAAGGGATTATTTCAAAGCTATAGGCTTTAATGAATCTATTAACGTCCGACCAATCCAATATTGGTTGAATGGTAAGAGTGTAGCGCTCAATATGCCGATTCCAGACGATGTGGTTGAGCATTTTAAGCAGCTTGAACAAATGAAAATTGAATTATCTGGCCAAGAAAAATTTAAGAGAAATAGCTTTCTTTACAAAGATAAATATTTAATGTGGGAAAAATTCCCTGAATTAAATGGATTACCTTGCACATACCTTAACCAATTAATGGTTCTGGTGAATATGCTTCATGGTTATAGAGAAATGCAGTATTGCTCAAGCTACTAAGGATCATGGAATGAAAAATCAAGATCTTTCTATTGTCGAGTTAATTAGTAAACGCAATAAAATTGTCTATACGATATGCGGATTGTTGGTCTTACTAACAGCTTTATCTTTTGCCAGATACTTTCTTAATTTTAGTATTCTTTATCTTTTAGTTCTAATTATTCCATTTTTTGTTTTGATGTACTGGATGATACAAACCACCGAAGAAATAAAAGAGAAAAAGGATTCTTCATAAAGGAATCCTGTTTATTATTATATTTTATTGAAGTTAAATTTATTTATTGATTCGAGTTTAAGTGTTTGATCATTAACTTTAAATAGTTCATACGCGAGTATTTCTGGACAGTGTAATCTTAAAAATCCTATTATTTTATTAGGTGTTATTTTTTCATTACGAGTATAAAACGACTCAACCTGTGTCATTTTTCGAAAATGGTTTTTAGTCTGCGTATCCATATTTTAATGGACACTAAATCTCATAGAGAAGTGAACAGAGATTCCTATCTTACTTGGACACTTTAAATGGGTTCTAACAGGGGTTGATTCACATAAGAGTTTTTATGTTAAATAGCCATTTTAACTAACTAAATGATGGCTAGAAAATTGGTGGCTATTCAGTTTTTTTGTTTGCTAGCATCTTTGCTGTTCACTTTAATTTTTATTTATGAATTTCGCTCTATTCCCTTGAGGTTGTTAATAATTTATATTTGAACAATCTTTTATTACTTATTATGACAAAAATATGCAAGATACAAATATTGACCTTGATTCAAAAGAAAAGCTTATAGGGATTCCTAGTAAATTAGTTAAGCAAGATATTTGTATCGAATTTCATAATATAAGTTT
Source organism: Acinetobacter pecorum (assembly GCF_014837015.1). Classification (GTDB taxonomy): domain Bacteria; phylum Pseudomonadota; class Gammaproteobacteria; order Pseudomonadales; family Moraxellaceae; genus Acinetobacter; species Acinetobacter pecorum. The sequence goes on along the minus strand of NZ_JACSPT010000019.1, from coordinate 4,874 downwards.
TAAATCTAAAACGAATGGGCGTAGAAATAGTGATTTGATAGGAGATCCTGTGACGTTAAGGACTCCTTATGAAATTTTTCAATTGATTTCAAAATATGAATACCACACTAAAGTATGGGCTAGAAACAAAAAACGTTTTGTTCACGCTTTAGAAAGTATGAGATTTATTGAAGATCCAATTGATAGTAATAATATAGTAATTGATCTTTTATTTAGCTGTACTGATACAGAAGCTTTACCAGTCATTAATAAGAATAGTAAAGATAGATCTCGGAAAACATTTAACTTTGAAGAAAATGAAGGTCATGAAAAGTTGTGTCATGCTGTATTCATTGGAAAAAAAGATGCTTATTTTGGTCGATTTCATTTAGAAACTGGGCAAAATACAACAGCATTACAAGCTAGTTTACTTCTGAAACGTATACTGAAGTTAATAAGCATGGAAGATAAGAATAACGTATTCTTCCGTGAAATTTATCCATCTACTCTCGATACGCCTTTTTATATTGAATATGAGGCGCAGATCGAATCTGTGCCTGAAGAAGATGTCGTAGAAAAAATATCTAGTGGTAACTTTGTAGAATTGGTTTTAGAGCATAAAAATTTGTTTTCTATAGCTCCTGAAGCTGATTTTGTTACAGCTACAAAACAGCAAATCATATTTAAACCTTCAATCATTACGAAAACATTGAAAGGTGCTCAGGATTGTATTGATAATCTTCGAAAGTTGTCTAATTTTTACGGATCTGCCAAAGCTAAAGAATCTGTTACCGTATTTAAGCTTGTACTGAAAGATGGTAAGAGAAATAAAACTATCGAAATCAGACCTGAATCCTCAACTTTGGAATCGTTTGGAACTAAAAAACATTGGTTAAATGGCTTTGAGAGAGTACAAATTCTTACCGAAGAAAATATGTATGATGATAATCTTTGTAAAAAGCTAAGAGCTTTGAATCCTAATAGCATTGAGGAGCTTGAGTTTGATTCAAATGATATGGGCGATGATGAACTAGATACACTAGAATGAAAAACTCATATTTCGGTATCTCATGGTTGCAGGATGGAACGACCAACGTCAAATTTAGAATAGATTGGCTTATACCTTTATCTATTTCTTTAATGTATTTAATGATTAATCTTTGGTTTTTTGATTTTAATAAACAAGTTATTTTTTTTCAAAGTAAAGCTTTTGATAAAATTTTAAGTTTGTTTCAAATTTTACCTGGATTCTATATCGCTGCTTTAGCAGCAGTAGTTTCTATTCAACCTAAAGAAAATAAATTTGAAGATAATAAAGAAGATAAGTCTCGAGTAGGTAAGCTTGATAGTGTTGATGATAAACGCCTAAAAGGTTATTTGAATGGGATTGAGCGAACATTTCCTATTAGATTATTGCTAACTAGAGGGCTTGCATATCTAGCAATCACATCACTACTATTGATAATTGTTAGTACAGGTGTTAATTATTTAATAGAAATAAAAGTTTTAGATTATGCGGTTGGTGCCTTAAATGATGCTTCGACACCTAAATTTGTCATGATATTCATCGATGCATTTTTTATTTTTGTTATCACTCAAATTTTATCTATCACTATATTCATAACAAAATTTTTAGGTGATGAAATTAATAGGATTTAGCACAAAGCATCAAGTTTTATCAAAAACAAGCTTGATACTACATGCAAATTTTATTTTTAGTAAGAAATTGGAGTATTTTCTGATTATTGCACTTAGCTTCTAAGTATAAAACTGCTTCAATAATAATTAAATTTAATCTTTCCTCTTAAAACTGATCATAGCTTTAAGGGGAAACGTCCATATGCGGGGGTGCTCAATAAATTTACAAAATTAGGCAGAAATAATCCTTGAGTTATAATTTAAATTTTGGTTAATGGTGAGTGCTCTAACATTTTAAATATTTGTGAAAAACAGCCATACAAATAGCATTTTTTTCTTATTAATTTTTCCAATCAAAAATCATGTTGTATTAAAGCATAAACTATTTTTCTAAAATCAAAACTTATATGTCGAACGATGTGGACCTATTGAATAAATCATAAAATCTATGTATCTATAGAGTATAGCCTAAAGTTACATTATAAAAGTTCATGAAACCATGTATCATTTAAATGATTTTTAATCATAAGTAACATGTAACTTTGGTATTTAAGATTTATAATTTACGAAATTGTTCATTTTTCTTCAATAGGGGCGTGAAAGAGTGAAAGGGCAAAAAATAGGCTATGTCCGAGTGAGTTCAGTCGAACAAAATACGGGACGTCAACTTGAGGGAATTGAAGTTGACCGGATTTTTGTTGATCGTGCTTCGGGTAAAAATATCGACCGACCGAAATTCCAGGAAATGTTGAACTATGTCCGGGAAGGGGACAGGGTGATTGTTCATTCCATGGATCGTTTTGCGCGAAGCCTGAAAGATTTGGTCACTGAAGTAGATAAACTGGTCAAAAGAGGGATCGCCATCCAGTTTGTAAAAGAAAATATTACATTCACGGCCCAATCCACCCCGATGGATAATTTGATGCTGCAATTGATGGGTGCTTTTGCACAATTTGAACGTGAGATCATTTTAGAGCGGCAAAAGGAAGGAATAAAACTCGCCTCAGCTCAAGGGAAGTACAAAGGTCGGGTACATAAACTAAAGCCTGACCAAGCTGAAGCTTTACGACAAGCCTGGAAGGAAGGGAAGTATCCATCGAAAATGGCATTAGGGAAAGCTTTTGGAATTAGTCGTCAGGCGGTATACCGATATTTAAAAGTCAGTAAATAGCTCATTGGGATTGGCAGCTAAATTTAGTTTAACTTATAAAAATAATGAAACATTGTTCGAATTTTAAGCGTGGAACATGAATAATCAATAAAAAGCCGCTCTGGTGCCCTTACTCCAGAACGGCTTAATCTAATAAACTGAAATTTAATGAGAAATATCAAGTATTTCGTATAACGTGTATTATGTTAATTTAAATAATACTGAAAAAGAGAAGGAGATGAACTATATGTAGAACTCCTTCTATAAAAATGAGTATTTTTTAGTGCGAAACATACTTCTGTTTGATTTAGATCAAACTATTTTAAATAGGAATGCTTCACTTATTAGTTTTATTAGTTGGCAAGTAAATTTTTTCCAATTAGTACCACAAGAACTAAAAGATGCATTTATAAAAAAATTTGTTGAATTAGATAATAATGGAAATGTTTGGAAAGACATCGTTTATAGTCAATTAATCAAAGATTTTGATATAAAAAATTTTACTGTTGATGAATTACTTCAATCTTACATTACTGATTTCAATAAATTTTCAATTGGTTTTGATAACGTCCAAAAAGTCATTTCAGATCTTTATCAAAAGGGATATAGGATTGGATTGGTCTCCAATGGCAAAACTCCATTTCAGGAACATAATTTTTATGCTTTAGGACTTACCCAATATTTCTCGACTATCGTAGTTTCAGAAGCGATTAGCTTAAGAAAGCCTGATAAAAAAATCTTTGCTTATGCCTGTAACCAATTAAATTGTTCACCTTCTGATTGTATTTTTATTGGTGATAACCCTAAAGCTGATATAGAAGGTGCAAAAAATGTTGGTATGAAAACTATTTTTTTTCATCCAAATCAAATACTAAAGCCACCTATTACAGATGAGAGTATTCATCATTATGATGAATTAGAGCTAGCCATCAATAGAATAAATAAGTAAAGAGGGCTTATGATGAATGATAAAATTAATTCACATGAAAGCGTTTTAGACCCTATTTAACATAATGGTTGTTATACGAAATTCACCGTTTCGAGCCCCAAATATCAAGTTTATTTCTTGCATAAATGTATCCTATAGGATACATTCTACTTATGTACTCAATATATACCACTGAAGTCTTTGATGACTGGTTCACCAAGTTAAAAGACCAGCAGGCAAAAAGACGCATACAAGTCCGAATTGATCGGGTTGAAGATGGAAACTTTGGAGATACTGAGCCGGTCGGTGAAGGTGTTTCTGAATTACGTTTCTTCTTTGGGCCAGGCTATAGGATTTATTACTGCAAGCAAGGGCAAAGGGTTGTTATTCTCTTAGCAGGCGGAGATAAGTCTACGCAAAGTAAAGATATAAAACTTGCCCTGCAATTGGCACAAGATTTAGAGGAGGAGCTATAAATGGCTATTAAACTTCGCAAATGGGACAGTGCTGAGCATCTTAAAACAGAGGATGATATGCAGGCTTACTTACAAGCATGTATTGAAGAATCTAATGGCGATGCCGCATTCATTGCAAAGGCTTTAGGTAACATTGCAAAAGCTAAAGGAATGGCTCAATTATCACGAGATACAGGCTTAGGCCGAGAAAGTCTTTATAAAGCACTTTCTGGTGATGTTAACCCTAGTTTTGATACTGTGATTAAAGTTGTAAAAGCACTGAATTTACGCTTAGCAATTTAAAAAAAGTTATTAAAAAATGGAGCTTTAGGCTCCATTTTTTAATTTCGTATAAGGTGTATTATGTTAATTTTAGGGAAGTTAAACAATTCCCATTTTTCGAGATATCAATTAATTTAAGGATAACATGCAATATTTTTTGCTATTTATTACCATCATTATTTTATCAATTTACTTAAAAAATAGCCCATCAAATGGAATAGGCCATTATGTTTTGTATTTATTAGTCACCATACTGGTAGTACTTACTCTTAAAGCCTTACGGATCCATAGTAACCTTTGAGGTAATTTTTAAGTCAGTAGTAAATTGTTTTATACGTAATTTAAAAAACATATCCAATATCGGGTGTTATTCCCAAGTAGAAATGTCCTACCTAATAACCAAATAGAAATGTCCTATATGGACATTTCCAAGTCAAGTACA
>NZ_JACSPT010000018.1:71784-72160 GCF_014837015.1 Acinetobacter pecorum | reverse complement strand
CCGCCGATGGATGTGCATTCTACAGCATTTCACATCCCTTGCAACCCCATTTTTGAAATAATTCAATAAAAACCTAACGACTGTTTATTATTTCTACGAAATATACATATATGTATACTTTTCAATCTAAAATATTCTTTTTTTAACACCACAAACTTCTATTTTCATAATCTCACTGTTAAAAATAATGTTTATTTCTTTATTAACTGAAAAATTACAATTTATGCTTCTTATTTTTTTATGCCCTTTAATGTCTTTTTAAAACTATTGTTTTGAAATAATTTAAATAAACCTTGTGATCGAAAATAATTGCTGATCCCCAAAAAAGTTCAATAATCAGAAGATTTTTTCTAATCATAGGTCTTGGATATTCAAA
>NZ_JACSPT010000018.1:0-71684 GCF_014837015.1 Acinetobacter pecorum | reverse complement strand
TGAAGAATGAAGAATGAAGAATGAAGAATGAAGAATGAAGAATGAAGAATGAAGAATGAAGAATGAAGAATGAAGAATGAAGAAATATTATTTTAATAACTTTAATAACCAGATAATTGAGTAGTTATTTTCAACTCCAAATACTTATCCTTACTCACTTTAAGCCAAACATAAATTTCAGACATAAAAAAACCGCTTAATGCGGTATCTTTTATCTCGACCATCTTGAAGGAGATGGTCGGAGCAGTAGGATTCGAACCTACGACCCCCTGGTCCCAAACCAGGTGCACTACCAGGCTGTGCTATGCTCCGAATTCAACTTTAAAAGTTGGGGTGAATGACGGGATTCGAACCCGCGACAACTGGAATCACAATCCAGGGCTCTACCAACTGAGCTACATCCACCATTATCACATTTGGTTCTCAATATCAAGCGACCAAATGGCGCGCCTGACAGGATTCGAACCTGTGACCATCCGCTTAGAAGGCGGATGCTCTATCCAACTGAGCTACAAGCGCTTTACTGATGCTAACATCATTTGCCTTGAAGAATTGGTCGGAGCAGTAGGATTCGAACCTACGACCCCCTGGTCCCAAACCAGGTGCACTACCAGGCTGTGCTATGCTCCGATTCATCTCAGCTTTTGTATCGAACATCTCGTTCGGTACGGTGTGCATTCTAGGCGTGACGCCCTGAGACGTCAACACCTATATTTAAAAAAAATCGAAAAAACACTTCAAGCGTTTATTTATCAAGCATTTCAGACATTTTTTATACAAATTTCTAGCGTTTTAAGCTGGCACTAAAATCCAACATTCGATCTAGGGGTAATTTGGCTCGCTGAGCTAAAGCTGGGTCCACATGAATCTCCTGATCACGATGCTGCAAAACCTGCAAAATTCCATCAAGTTCGTTCATTGCCATCCAAGGACAATGTGCACAGGAACGACATGTTGCTCCTTCTCCAGCGGTTGGAGCCTCAATCAGGATCTTATCCGGGACAGCTTGCTGCATTTTATAGAAGATGCCACGATCTGTTGCCACAATTAATCGCTTGTGCGGTAAAGTTTGGGCTGCCTTGATCAGTTGCGAAGTACTCCCAACTGCATCTGCAATTTCTACCACGGACATGGGTGATTCCGGATGCACCAAAACTGCCGCATCTGGATATAAAGCTTTCATACTGGTAATACCGCGTGAGCGGAATTCTTCATGTACGATACAAGCACCGTCCCAAAGCAGCATATCAGCTCCGGTTTTGTTCTGAATATAACGACCCAAGTGCTGATCTGGTGCCCATATAATTTTTTCACCCAGACTGTCCAGATGCTCAATAATTTCCACTGCACAACTTGAGGTGACCACCCAATCGGCACGTGCTTTCACTGCAGCAGAAGTATTGGCATAGACCACTACAGTATGATCGGGATAAGCATCACAGAACTTGCTAAACTCATCTACCGGACAGCCCAGATCTAGTGAACAGGTGGCTTCCAGGGTAGGCATGAGTACCGTTTTTTCAGGTGAAAGGATTTTTGAAGTTTCACCCATAAATTTCACACCTGCTACCACAAGCGTCGATGCTGGGTGATCGCGACCAAAACGTGCCATTTCTAGTGAATCAGAAACACAACCACCTGTAAGTTCGGCTAGCTCCTGCACTTCAGGATCACAATAATAATGCGCGACTAAAACTGCATTCTGTTTTTCCAGCTCGGTCTGAATCTGGGCAAATTTTTCCTGTTTGGCTTGTGCACTGATCTGATGCTCTTTGGGATCTCCTAAACGATCTAAATGCGCCTGCACAATCGATTTAGCTTCATTCGCTATTAATTTGGTCGCATCATTCATAACAACTCTTACTCTACCCTCATGATTCATTATTCAATGAACCTTTCACCCTACATCCCGGTCATCTCTGGCGATATGCTATTTTTGACCAGTCATTAAAAATCATTAAGTATAAAAAAAGCCCCGCAATGGAGGCTTTCAAAACAATCTGGATTATGAACGATAATCTGCATTGATTTTTACATAATCATAAGATAAGTCACAGGTATAGACCGTATCTTTTGCTTCACCCCGTCCAAGATCAACACGAATCGTCATTTCAGCTTGTGCCATGACACGTGCACCTGCCGCTTCGGTATAATCTGCTGCTGCACCACCATCTTTGCAGATTTGTACATCATCTAACCAAACCTGAATTTTTGCAACGTCTAAATTTACTACACTGGCATAACCAATCGCAGCCAGAATACGCCCCCAGTTTGGATCAGAAGCAAAGATCGCGGTTTTAACCAAGGGTGAATGGGCTATGCTATAGGCTACATCACAGCATTCCTGGGTATTGGCACCCCCCTCGACTGTGACGGTAATAAATTTGGTTGCACCTTCACCATCACGCACGATCAGTTGTGCAAGGCGTTTCATGATGCGCATCAGTATCTCTCGCACCGCTGCATAACGCGAATCTTCAATCGAAGTAATTTCGACACCACCCGCCTGACCTGTAGCGATCAAGATACAGGAGTCATTGGTTGAAGTATCGCCGTCAATCGTAATACGGTTAAATGACTGGTTTACTGTCTCAGACAAAAGCTGCTGTACCAGTTCACGGCTGATCGGCGCATCTGTGGCCACATAGCCCAGCATGGTCGCCATATTTGGACGAATCATGCCGGCACCCTTGGAAATACCTGTCATGGTATAAGTAATACCATCCAGTTCGAACTGTTCGGATGCACCTTTCGGTGTGGTATCCGTGGTCATAATTCCTGTCGCTGCATCCATCCAGGCATCATCACGCAATGAATCCAGGGCTGGCTGCAATCCACTGAGCAAACGTTCCATTGGCAACTGCTCGCCAATCACACCTGTTGAAAACGGTAATACTTCTTCAGGTTTTACTCCGGCCAGCTCGGCCAGTTTGGCACAGGTCGCTTCTGCATTTACCATACCTGTCGGGCCAGTACCCGCATTGGCATTACCGGTATTAATGACGAGATACCGTGGATTGCCTATCTTTAAATGTGCTTTTGACACATGCACCGGGGCTGCGCAGAAGGCATTCTGGGTAAATACCCCTGCAACATTGGAGCCGGCAGCCAGTTCAAATATCACCAGGTCACGTCGGTTCTGATAGCGTACATAGGCTTCAGCCGAACCAATTTTAACCCCTTTCACCACATGCATCTGTGGCATAGATACGTCACCAACTGCCATTTTAAAATCCAATCTTGAAGTTTCAGAAAAATACAGCTTAGTTGATCTGCAATAAAAAATCGAGCCAAAGCCAGAGCCTGCCTAAGATTTATTATAGATTTTCACAATAAAAAACCAGTCATCAAGACTGGTTTTCATATTTTTTAATGAGATGTTTTTAGTTTTGTGCCATTTGTCCAGCTTGATTCAATAAAGCCTGTTTGGCCTGTTGCTGACTTACGCTTGAAAGGGCCGGATTTGTGGCAACAATCCGGTCTGCATTTGCTGCATTGGCCGCTGCAATTGCAGCAGTCTGCAATACAATCGGACGATTCTGATTGGCAAAGGTATAACTAATCCCCGTACGTGGACTGACTACCGTCACTTGTGTATCCGTGCGTTGCACTTGGGCAGTGGTCGTACCCACCGCTTGCTCAACTTTATCCAGTGTTGTGGTAGATGGAGTCTGTGCAAAACTTAATACAGGCATTGCCAAAGCAGCAATCATGAGCGTTTTTAATACTTTTTTCATTCAGGTTCTTCCACTTTGAGGTGTTGAATCAGCCATTAAATAGCATTTAATTCCTAAGACTGCAAACAGTATTCAATTTCTGAAAAATCTTCATACATAAAAAAATCAGAGCCATGTGGCTCTGATTTCTAATCCAGTTTAGATCTTGCCATGACACTGTTTGTATTTCAGGCCTGAACCACACGGGCAAGGTGCATTACGACTTGCCGGCGCTTCAAAGACTGGCGCTACAGGATTCGCCTGAGCATTCTGTTCGGTATCCATCTCATGTTCACCTGCAAGCAAGCCGTCAAATTCCTGATGAGATAGCTGCAAACGCATTGCCTCAGCCTGTGCCTGTTGCTGTGCTTCCATTTCGGCCAGTTCTTCAGGGGTCGGTACGTGGATACGCGACAGATCTGTCACTACATCGGACTTAATCGTACCGAGCATGTTCACAAACAGGTTATAAGCTTCTTTTTTGTATTCCTGCTCTGGATTCTTCTGTGCATAACCACGTAAATGAATCCCCTGACGCAAGTAGTCCATAGCCGCCAGATGTTCTTTCCAGTGACGGTCCAGAGAATTCAGCATAAAGTGACGTTCAAGCGACGCTGCAGATTCTTCACCCATTTGCTCACGACGTGAACGGTAGCGATTCAGCACTTCATCTGTAATACGCTCGACCAAAGCCTCTTCATCCAGACGACGGTCCTGTTCCAGCCATTGGCCGACAGGAATATCTATTGACAGGTCTTCACGCAATGCCAGTTCCAGACCTTCAATATCCCACTGGTCATGAATCGATTCAGGTGGAATATAATTGGCGATCACACCCTGCATCACTTCACGGATCATTTCTTCAATATAATCCTGCAATGAGCTTTCCGCCAGGATGTCATCACGTTGGCTATAAATAATCTTACGCTGTTCGTTATTGACGTCATCGTATTTCAACAGGTTCTTACGAATGTCAAAGTTACGTGCTTCCACTTTACGCTGGGCATTTTCAATCGACCGAGATACCATCTTGTGCTCAATGGCTTCATCTTCCTGTAAGCCCATGGCACGCATCATACCGACTACGCGATCACCGGCAAAGATACGCATCAGGTCGTCTTCCAGTGACAGGTAGAAGCGCGATACACCAGGGTCACCCTGACGGCCGGCACGGCCACGCAACTGGTTATCGATACGGCGTGATTCATGACGTTCGGAACCGATAATATGCAAACCGCCCGAATCCAGCACTGCCTGATGATTGACCTCCCATTCTGCTTTCAGACGCGCTTCATCTTCAGGAGTTGGGTTTTCAATTTTCGCCAGTAATGCTTTCCAGTTACCACCGAGCAAAATGTCGGTACCACGACCGGCCATGTTGGTAGCAATGGTTACAGCACGTGGTGCACCCGCTTGGGCAATAATATCGGCTTCACGCTCATGCTGCTTGGCATTTAGCACTTCATGTTCAATGCCAGCTGCTTTTAGCTTGTCCGAAAGGATTTCAGACGCTTCAATGGTGGCTGTACCAATCAGAATTGGCGCAACACCTGCTTCATGCACACGCTGAATTTCTTGAATAATGGCGTTATATTTTCCTTCACGATTTAGATAAATCAAATCGTTCTGGTCATCCCGGATCATTGGACGGTGCGTCGGAATCAGCACCACATCCAGACCATAAATTTCTTTCATTTCCGCTGCTTCAGTATCAGCAGTACCGGTCATCCCGGACAGTTTTTTATACAGACGGAAATAGTTCTGGAAGGTTGTGGTTGCCAGAGTCTGGTTTTCCGGCTGGATTTCCAGACCTTCTTTGGCTTCTACAGCTTGATGTAAACCTTCAGACCAACGACGTCCCGGCATGGTACGACCGGTATTTTCATCGACAATAATCACTTCACCATCGTTAATGATGTATTGCACATTGCGTTGATAAAGATAATGGGCGCGAATCGCTGCAGTGACATGATGCAACAGGTTCAGGTTCGCCGCTGAATACAGGCTCTCACCTTCAGCCAGCAGGCCCATTTCAATCAGTTCACTTTCAATGGTTTCAAAGCCCACTTCAGTAATTTCAACTGAACGCTGTTTTTCATCAATCCAGAAGTGGCCACCGTCCGGCACTTTTTCTTCTTTCTGTGGTTTTAACTTTGGTGGAATATTATTAATGGCTGCATAAAGCTGCGAAGAGTCTTCACTTTGACCAGAAATAATCAGCGGGGTACGTGCTTCATCAATCAGGATCGAATCGACCTCATCGATAATGGCATAGATCAGACCACGCTGCTTTTTCTCGGCCAGCGAGAACACCATATTGTCACGCAGATAGTCAAAACCGAATTCGTTATTGGTACCGTAAGTAATATCAGCACGATAAGCTTCAGCCTTTTCCATCGGATTTTGCATGGAATAAATGATACCGATGCTTAAACCCAAAAATTCAAATAATGGACGGTTTAACTCGGCATCACGCTGTGCCAGATAATCGTTCACGGTAATGACATGCACACCTTGGCCACTGATGGCATTCAGATAGCAGGCCAAAGTACCCATCAGGGTTTTACCCTCACCGGTACGCATCTCTGCGATTTTGCCTTCATGCAAGGTAATACCGCCAATCAGCTGCACGTCATAATGACGCATGCCCATCACTCGCTTAGCGGCTTCACGACAGACTGCAAATGCTTCAGGAAGTAATTTATCAAGGGTTTCACCCTTATTATATCGTTGTTTGAATTCTTCAGTTTTTGCAGATAAGTCTGCATCGCTCAGGGATGATATCGTCGGCTCGAGCGCATTAATCTTGTCTACGATTTTACGCATGCGTTTGAGTTCGCGCTCATTTTTGGTACCGAAGATTCCTCCGATCAGACTTGCCAACATGAATAGACTCTCTAAATCTTGCTTGTCAAATGAATATGTTCTTAGTCGTTATTATGGTGCTAGAAATTTGAACTACAAGGGTTTTGCTGTAAAACCGCTAAAAAAATCTGATCCTTAGTTCTAGCCCTAAGATCTAAGGCAAAGTAATGTAGCAAATTTTCCCTGTGCAACATAGTCAATTAATTGACTGATTTTTGCACTTCTGGATAGATGGATATCTTGCTTATGCAGTTTATTCATAAAGAAAGATAAAAACACTATTTTTAATTATATAAATATTGGTTCATATTAAATCTTATCTCTCCATTAAAAAACCAATTGAGGCAAAAAGATGAGTTTACGTCTAGGCGATACCGCACCGAATTTTGAACAGCAATCCAGTGAAGGCCTGATTAATTTTTATGATTTTCTGGGCGATAGCTGGGGTATTTTATTTTCACACCCTGCCGACTATACACCAGTATGTACCACTGAACTTGGCTATACTGCAAAACTGAAAGACGAGTTCGCAAAACGGGGCGTGAAAGCGATTGCCCTGTCGGTCGATGATGTTGAATCACACCATGGCTGGATTAAAGACATCAATGAAACCCAGAATACCACGGTCAATTTCCCGATTATTGCCGATCAGGATCGTAAAGTCTCCGAGCTGTATGACTTTATCCATCCGAATGCCAGCGAAACTCTAACGGTTCGTTCTTTAGTAGTCATCGACCCCAACAAAAAAGTCCGTTTGATTATTACTTATCCTGCATCGACAGGACGTAATTTCCATGAAATCTTGCGTGTCATAGACTCCCTGCAACTCACTGATAAACATAAAGTAGCCACGCCAGCAAACTGGCAGCAGGGTGAGGATGTCGTGATCGTTCCTTCATTAAAAGATGAGGACGAGATCAAGCAACGCTTCCCTAAAGGTTATACCGCGGTAACGCCTTATTTAAGGCTTACGCCGCAGCCTGAGCAAAATTAAAAGCGCTATCATAAAAAACAAGAGAACTATCACTATAAAGCCTGTCTTCGGATAGGCTTTTTTATATTCAAAATCTCGTATTCACTTTAAACTTTAAAGGACAAAAACAACAATCAGGGTTTGTATGAAAATCTGTATATTTCCAATCATGATAAGTGGCTACCTCCTGACCACAGGTTGTGTGACCACGCCCGCCCTGCCTGCGCATGAACGTCCTCAGCATTGGGGAAAGGCAATTCATCAGGATTATAATTTTCATCAAATCAGTAATTTTGTCTATCGTAGTGAACAGCCTTCATCCGAACTCGTTCCCTATTTAAAGCAACATCATATCGATGTGGTTATTAATTTACGTTCGCGGGATAAAGACAGCTTTGTTTTGAGCAATGAAAACTTTCAGCTGCATCATGTACCCATACATACCTGGGCAATTGATCGAGAAGATTTATTGGAAGTTATGCTACTGATCCAGCAAGCACAACAAAACAACCAAAAAGTTTTACTGCATTGTTATCACGGTTCAGACCGTACCGGTGCCAGTGTCGCCATGTACCGGATTATTTTTGAACATTGGCCGGCTGAGCAGGCGCTACAGGAAATGAAACATGGCGGTTATGGCTTTCATACAATTTGGCGGAATATCGAAAAGTTATTCACGCCTGAAAATGTAAAATGGATTCGCGAACAGCTCGCAAATCCATCTACAGAAATTTCGACTAACCAAAATAATTAACGCTTATCTAGTGGCACCCAGTCATTGACCCAAGCTGATTTCATATTCAGGCTGGCATCAGACGTGATTTTCTTGCGGAGTGCGTCTGCAGTATCACGGTCTTTAGAGGGTCCAACCATGATACGTATACCTTTAGAAGTAGGACTTTTGGTGACCTTATAGCCTTTGGCACGCAGCTTGGCTGCCACCGCATCTGCATTGGCTTCATTCGCAGCCAGTGCCACCTGCACCATCCATTGCTTGTCCTCTTCTCCTTCCAGAAGTTTACGTGCCTGTTCAGCTTCTGCTTTCTTCTTGGCTTCTTCAGCTTTACGCTTTTCGTCGGCTTTACGTTTTTCCTCGGCGGCTTTACGTTCAGCTTCTTTCTTTTCAGTCGCTTTACGCTCTTCCTCGGCTTTACGTTTTGCTTCAGCCGCCTTACGTTCTGCTTCGGCTTTTTGCTGCTGCTCTAATTTGCGTTTTTCTTCTACAGCTTTACTTTCAGCCGCTTTACGCTCTGCTTCTTTCTTGGCTGCATCAGTAGAACTATTGGCTTTTTGTTGGTCCAGCTGCTGCTGGGCTAACTTTTTTTCTTGTAGTGCTTTTTCTTCAGCCAGACGTTTCTGCTTGGCCTGTTCGTCTTCCACCAGTTCTGGCGGAATATTATCGGAACTTTGCTGTCCCATACGGTGTGCATTCAGTGCAGCATATTCTTCTGCAGCTTTACGCGCAGCATCTGCCTCAGCCTGCTGTTGCATCGCTAAAAACTCGGCCGCACGCGCCTCCTGTTCTGCAACTGCTTTTTCGCGATCACGGCGTTGCTGTTCAAGTAAGCGTTTTTCTGTTTCCACATCGACCGTCAAAGAACCGAGTGAATGATTGCCTGATTCTTTATTTTCGACTTCCGCAGCCTGGGCCGGATTTTGCTGACGGTCATGATTGATTTCATCTTGGCCTTTCAGGAGTAATGCTGCCAATAAAACACCACCACCGAGTAAAACAACACCGCCCATCCAGCGCTGTTTGTTATTCATTGACATTCTTCCAAATACTCCCATACCGCTTCTAAGGTATGAAATGATCCACATACCAAAATCAGCTGATTATTATCTGTTTGATCCAGTGCTGATTTAAAAGCTAATTTTACATTGTCAAATTGTTCTACCGCCTCACCGCTTAAAGCATCAGCCAAAACTGTGACCTCTGCCGCACGCGGAACGGATAATGGTGCAATTTTCCACAATTGAACTGTGTCTTTCAATAACTTGGCGACAGAATTTATATCTTTATCTGCCAGCATTGAAAATACGCAAATAACTTCATTATATTTTTGATTGTAATTTAAATAATCTCGCAACTGTTTCAGCAGAAATTCGACCCCATGCGGGTTATGTCCGGCATCAAAAATCACGGTTTTATTCTGGATTTGACGGATTTCAAACCGTCCCGGCAATTTTGCCGTTTGAATGCCTTGCGCAATTGCCTGCTGGCTGACATTTAATCCGCTCAGCAGAATGGCGGCCACGGCGGTAGAAATATTATCCAGCGCCAGCGATCCTGTTGGGAGTTTTAAGGTGGTACCCGATGAAGCAAAAGCCCAGCTTTGGCCATCTTCAAACGCTTCATAAAAATAATCCCGGTTGATGGCATACAAGGGAGCATTACATTCGTGAGCTTTATCCAGAATGGCTTGCGGGATCTGTTGTTGTCCACCAAACACCACGGGAATATCCGGGCGAATAATTCCGGCCTTTTCAAAAGCAATTTTCTCGATGGTGTCACCAAGCCAGTCAGTATGATCCAGACCAATATTGGTAATCACCGCAACATCCGGATTGACCACATTGACCACATCCAGACGGCCGCCTAAGCCAACTTCCAGCACCCAGACATCACAGCCTTGATCTTTAAAAATCACAAAAGCGGCCAGTGTGGTGGCTTCAAAGAAAGATAGGCTCAAACCGCATTCGCGACGAGCTTGATCGACCTGAACAAAAGCATCAATCAGCAACTGATCTTCCACCTCAATGCCGCGTAATTTAACGCGTTCATTAAAGCGATACACATGCGGAGATTGATACAACCCGACCTTGAAGCCTTGTGCATTCAGAATCGCGGCCAGTGTGGTAGTGGTTGAACCCTTCCCATTGGTTCCTGCCACTGTCAGCACTTTGGCCTCTGGAGATGTCACGCCCAGCTTTTCAGCCACCGGAATAACGCGCTCCAGACCTAAATCAATACCCGTAACGTGAACATGGCTCCAATAATCGAGCCATGTGTTTAAAGAATCTGTTGCTAATGGTGCTGTGTTCAATGCAAATTCATCAACTTCGTAACGATACGATAAACTGTATCACGTAATGCATGACGGTGAACAATCTGATCGATTACCCCATGATCAAGCAAATATTCCGCGCGCTGGAACGGCTCTTCCAGTTTTTCACGTACGGTCTGTTCGATTACACGTTTACCGGCAAAGCCAATCATCGCTTTCGGTTCGGCAAGATGTACATCACCCAGCATTGCCAATGAAGCAGTTACACCACCGTATACCGGATGAGTCAGTACGACCACATAAGGCAGACCTGCTTCTTTTAAACGCTGGATTGCAGCCGAAGTACGCGCCATTTGCATCAGGGACAACATGCCTTCCTGCATACGTGCACCACCAGAAGCAGCAAAACAGATCAGGGGCTGACGGGTTTCAATCGCACGTTCTGCCGCCTGAACAAAGCGGTCACCCACTACTGTACCCATCGAACCGCCCATGAAGTCGAATTCAAACGCACAGGCAATCATCGGTACGCCTTTCAGCAAACCTTGAATCACGACCAGTGCTTCAGTTTCACCGGTTTTCTTTTGCGCTTCAGCCATACGGTCTGGATAGGCTTTGCTATCGACAAATTTCAGTGGATCTTTGGCTACAAATTCCTGACCCAGCTCTGTTTGTACCTGGTCAAAGAACCAGTTCAGACGCTCACGGGCTTTCATACGCAAATGTTCATCACATTGCGGACAGACATAGGCATTGAATGACATGGCAGTACGGGTCACCAATGCATGACATTCAGGGCACTCAATCGTAGGCTCGGTAAATGTCGCTTTATATGCCGTTTGCTCATCGGGTACCTGAATGCCCGGAACAGTGCGCTCCGTCCATGGGGTCGATGGGCTCAGAATTTTGCCTGATTTCAGTTGTTGACTCATACTAACTCATCGAGCGCTGCTCGAAGCTCCTTGACTTTATTCACCGTTGCAATAACGGCTTGTTCTGGTGCGAGCGTTGCAAACTGCTTTACAAACGCACTACCCACAATAACTGCATCGGCAGCAACACCCATCGCTTTCGCAGATGCAGCATCACTGATACCGAAACCTACGCCTACAGGAACATCAGTCACAGCTTTAATCTTTTGAATGCGTGCAGCAGCTTCAGAAACATCTAAAGTTGCTGCACCAGTCACGCCTTTCAGTGACACATAGTAAATAAAGCCGCTGGCCTGTTTTGCTACATGTTGAATACGTGCATCGGTTGAAGTTGGTGCCAGCAGGAAAATCTGATCCATGTCATATTTTTCCAGTACTTCACCCAGACTTTTTGCTTCTTCTGGCGGTAAGTCCACCAGCAGTACGCCGTCTACTCCACATTCATAGGCATAAGCCACAAACTTTTCATAGCCAATTACTTCAACCGGATTCAGATAACCCATCAGCACCACTGGTGTTTCGCGGTCTTTCAAGCGAAATTCTTTCACCATATGCAGTGCATCCAGTGTATTGGTCCCACCAGCCAGAGCACGTTCAGCAGCTAGCGCAATCACCGGTCCATCTGCCATCGGGTCTGAGAAAGGAAGTCCCAGCTCAATCACGTCGACACCCGCATCCACCATCTCATGCAACAAAGGCACCGTAATTTCTGGATGCGGATCACCAGCCATTACATAAGAAACTAAAGCTTTACGCTGTTGAGATTTAAGTTGTGCAAATCGGGCGGCTAAACGTGACATAGGGTGATATTTTCCTTAACGTGTTTCAAACTTGAGGCATTGACTATGTAGAAATACAAGACATCGCATTGTAACGCTATTTTTTGTCCAATGAACAGTCTGCGATACCGACCTCGAGTACTTCATTTCCTGTGCGAAGATTTCAAAACAATTCGGAAGGGTCTATTTACGATTATTTTGATTTTTTTCACAATGATCAAAGATGCCTAATTTTGCTATTACCTAAAATCTTGAATATTTAGATAAACTTATTTTTATCATATAAAAATTAATAAAAATGCAGATGTTAGCGCATTCATATAAAGTTTTCTGAAATTGCAAAACCTGCTTTATACTAGTCCTATTCTCTTACTTTTTTATCTCCTATGCAGACTGATTCTGAGGCGACAGTGCAGGCACGCGCCATTGCACTGCTGCCGCTTATTGTATTTTTAACCATATTT
This sequence comes from Acinetobacter pecorum, assembly GCF_014837015.1. Taxonomy (GTDB): domain Bacteria; phylum Pseudomonadota; class Gammaproteobacteria; order Pseudomonadales; family Moraxellaceae; genus Acinetobacter; species Acinetobacter pecorum. The sequence continues at coordinate 58,947 of NZ_JACSPT010000018.1, read as the reverse complement.
TTGGGTAGCGGAATCTATCATTCCCTGATCGGAACCGAGTTCGCGTTCTATCAGGTGAAAGCGCCTGTGGCTGCCCTGCCTGCGATTATCTTGGCTGCATTAGTGTATCGCGGTAAACTTAACCAAGGCATTGAGGAATTCATCAGAGGTGCCAGTCATCCGAACTTAATCCTGATGTTTATGGTGTTTATGCTGGCCGGTGCCTTTGCCAGCGTCAGTAGTGCCATTGGCAGTGTGGATGCCACTGTGCAGATGGGCTTGTCGGTGATTCCACCCACATTTATTCTGCCGATGCTGTTTGTGATCTCGGCCTTTATTGCCACGGCTATGGGTACCTCCATGGGCACCATTGCAGCCTGTGCGCCGATCGCTTTTGGATTTGCCGAGGTCACCGAGATCAATGTAGTTTATGCGGTTGGTGCGGTCGTTGGTGGTGCCATGTTCGGTGACAATCTTTCAATGATCTCGGATACCACCATTGCTGCAACGACCAGTCAGGGCGTACAACTGCGTGACAAATTCAGAGTCAATGTCTGGATTGCGGTTCCTGCCTCAATCGTGACTATTTTGATTTACGTGTTGAGTAGCGGTAGTAGCAATGCAGTGGAATACAAGGACTTCAACTGGCTTCTGGTCTTACCTTATATCGCCGTATTTATTTTAGCCTTTAGCCGTTTACACGTTCTGGCTGTGCTGACCATTGGGGTACTACTTTCCGGCTTGTTTGGCCTGTTTGCCACAGCTGAATTTGATCTGCTCAAACTGAATACTTCAATTTATGATGGCTTTGTCGGCATGTTTGAAGTGGCATTATTGTCCATGTTCCTGGGTGGCCTGTCGGCGATCATGCAACGTGAAGGCGGTTTACGCTGGCTGATCGAGCGTATTTATAGCCTGACCCGTCTGTTTAAAGTCGGTCAGCAACGTGCTGGCGAAATCGGGATCAGCTTCTTGGTAGTATTTTCGAATATTTTTGTGGCCAATAATACCGTGGCGATTATTCTGTCTGGAGATATGGCACGTGAAGTTGCCAAAGAATACGGTGTAGATCCCAAGCGTTCTGCGGCACTGATGGATATTTTCTCCTGTGTGGTGCAAGGGTTGATTCCCTATGGCGCACAGTTACTACTGGCCTGTTCTATTGCAAAAATCTCACCGGTTGAACTGATTGGTGGTGTGTACTATTGCTGGATTCTGGCCATTTTTGCGATTGCGGCGATTGCATTTAGATTCCCCAAGATCAAAGCCAGCGCTTAACCTCACCATTTTCTTCAAATAAAAAAGCGACCTGTTTGGGTCGCTTTTTTTAGCTGCGCTGTTGGTGTAACTGCCTTTTGCGCTCTAACAATGTCTGTCCGGTGGCTGCCTTGTAGGCCCGTGCCAATGCCGACTGGTCAGAATAATCCAGCTGCTCAGCGATCTCGCTCAACCCCATTCCCTGTTGCAACAGCAGCTCGCAACGTTTAATCCGCTGCTGTTCCAGCAGTTTTTTAAATGAGGTGCCATGTGTGCTGAATAAGCGTTGCAAACTCCGTGTCGACATCAGCAACTGCCGGGCAAGCTGTTCAACTTTAATGGCCTGATGCCGGGTACGGAGCTGTTCGGCAATCATTTGCTGGGCCTGTTCCAGATGATTCTCAACTAGTGGCTTGGCTGCAATGGCCTGTTCTGCCTGATGCACCAGCAACTGTAACAGCATAGGATCTGCCTGCTCAGACCGATGTGCCAGTCCTTGTAAATCCAGTTCTATGCCGTAGTAGGCTTGGGAAAATTTCACCTCGCTGGCGAAAAACTTTTGATAATGCATTTGTCCCCTATCGGGCGCATGGACAAAGCGTACACAACGGACTAACAGTTGATGATCCTGTAAAATGACACGTCCCAACTGCACCATCGCGGCCATGGTCAGTTCATTTAGCAGATTATATTTTTCGTCCAGATAGGCCCAGTATAATTCAATACTGCATTCATGCTGCTTCAACTGCAAAGGTACAAACTCACCGCCATCAACCACCAGTCGTTGAAAACGCATGATATGGCAAATCATTTCCGCAACGCTGCTGCTCCGCGAAGCCATATAACCGAGCACACCAAAATGTTCTGGGCGAATGACTTGTACAATCTCGAAAATCAGCTGCGGACAGTTTAAATACTGCCGGGTTGTTAAAAGAAGCTGATTCAATAATTCTAGAGGCACTTGTGTGGCAAAAGGCTGATCAATCAGGGGGACAAGCACTTCATGTAGTTCTTGCAGAAAGTCAGCTTCCAAAGGCTCAATTTGCAGACCGCGCAGATAGGTCGCCCAGAGTTGAATATAACCATTGGATATTTTAATTTCTTGCATGCGCACTTCTCGCTGCCTGCTTTAGTCTGAGCAGTTTTATTTTCATTTGGCATAAAATGTATAAAAATTGGCAAGCTATGTCAAAACAATTACAGGATTCCCCGACATACTGTTCGCATCATCATAAAAAAGAACGTACAAGATGAATGCAGTATTAAAATCTTTGATAAAGCCCGTAGTACGGACCCAGCTTGATTTTAAACTGGATGAAATTCCACGCTACTGGTTGGGCGGCGATCCCTTTCTGACCCGCATGTTCGATGCCCTGAGCCTGACCTTTCCTGATGGTGAGCGCTATTTTATTCAGAGTGTACGCCTGTTCCGCGATCAGATCACAGACCCGGAACTGCAGCAGCGTGTTGCAGATTTTATTCGTCAGGAAGCGCAGCATGGCATGACCCATGAAAAAATGAATCAGCTGATGCGCGAGCAAGGCATGCCCGTAGATCAGTTCATTCAGCGCCTGAATTACATGATGAATTACGACTTGAAAAACCGCTCACCTGAATACAATATCGCGGTAACTGCTGCCGCAGAGCATCTGACTGCGCTAATGGCCGAGACTTTTTTTGGACAGAAAGATACGTTAAGAGATGCCCATCCTTTTGTTCGTGCCATGTTTGCATGGCATGCCATTGAAGAAATGGAACATCGTGATGTGGCTTTTGATGTGATGAAAGATGTAGCAAAAACTCCAGAGCTTCTGCGAAAATATAGCTTGGTGATTACTACCCTGCTCATGTTCAGCTTTACCATATACCGCGCCAATATCATGCTTAAACATGATGGATTCACGCCATTACAACGTTTACAAATGAACTTAAAAGGACTGCCCTGGTTTTTTGGCCGTAACGGGAAATTGACCCGTATGGGTACACAATATCGGGACTGGTTTAAAAAAGATTTCCACCCTTCCCAGCATCCGGTAATTGCCCAATATGATGTCTGGGTAAAAACTCTAGCCGAAACCAATGATCCTATTCAGGCCGGTGAAGCCTTCTGGCAGGCTGCCAAAGATTAAGTTCAAATCAAAAAGCCTTCAAAATTGAAGGCTTTTTTTATGTCTTATGCCTGTACATTTACCACTTGGCATAATGCTGTTCAAGCAAGGCATATTCATTTAGTAAAATAATTTCCTGATCATCTTGCTGAATCGTTCCGGAAACCTTGGCTTGCCACTGACTAAACTGGCTCCCGACCAGACGCAGGTTTAGATTTTCATAACGGCGCCAGCCTGTGCTGACCATCAGATTCAATCTTTCATCCAGCGACTGAATCGTCCATTGGTTTTCCGATTCCTGCTGGAACAGCACATCGGCCAGTGGATAAATTTTTCCATTGACCCACAGACAGTTCTCGTTGCCAAAACTTTCATTCACGCCCGAAGCCAGATTAAGCCCAATCCGGTTATGGTTCACATCCCAGAAATTACAGGACAGCCAGAACCAGGCGGTTTCCGGGCGTAAAAAGCCACACGTATCATCTAATGAGGCAAAGCTGCGTTCATTAAACTGGATGGTTTGTCCCTGCTTGTTAATGAAAAAGCCTTCACAGCCCAAAGTGGTCAGTTTCTGGGTATAGGTCCAGCCATTGATGCCAGTCGGACTGCACATACTCAGTGGATCGGTTCCAGCACAGAAAATTCGGGCACTGAGTTTAATTTCACCATATTTGCTGACATTGATATAACGCACGCCGTTGGCATGCTGAATATCGATCTGAAAAGGTGACTTGTGAAAATAACTATGATTAAACAGCGGCTGTTCATCCAGCACAGTGTTACGGGACAGGAAATTAATCGCATTCCATTCCAGCACTTCATTGGTCATATGGTTATAGACATAAACAAAGCCATGCCCTGCCCATGCAATATCGGCGATCGCCAGTCCAATGGTATAATGTTCGTGCTGAATACTACAGAATTTGAATTTCTTATATTTTAAATGCTTACGCCAGCCTGACAGCACATGACCATAAGGATTTTTGTATTGATATGCCTGATAGTCAATACTTTTTGGAAGCTCCTTGAAACGTCCATAACGCGGTTGTCCATTTGCCTGAATTAAATCCATTTAAGACATTCCATCTCAGTCAAAACTGTTTTTTCCTTGACAGTATTATGCCAATTATTAAATTTTGATAAAGTTATTTTTTAAACCGCTTATCGAATCCTTCAGCCGGAAGAAACTTTCTCTTTTATAGACAACTTTAAATGGTGAGATAGGTATTTTCCCAGTGATTGTCACTAAAGCTGCCTTCTACCAGTTGGACATAGCGGCCATAGACCTGATCAATTGCAAGACAGTCATCTACATCCAGTACACGGTCGGTATGCTGTTTTTGCCAGTGCCGGGCGAAGTAGGCTTTACCGCGCTGTTTAGCCACCATGGCATTCTGTGCAACCACCAGCACATAACGATGCAGCTCGCCAAACTCGCGTGAATCATAACCACCCAGATTAATCAGCCAAAGTTTTTCATCGGCCGGATTCGGAGCAGCATCAGTGAATTGCAACGCATAGGATTTACCCTCGAACTCCAGCCCGTTAATTTTTGCCCAAGCATCAATATGCAGACCTTTCTGCTCCGCAAACCAAGCATTTTTCAATTGCGGATAGGTATCTTCCAGACTCTCTCCTACAGCCAGAACCACATCATGAACTTCTGTATTGGCACGGGCATGACGGCCACCAAGCATCACAATAAACAGGCTGGGCATAGTATTTCCTTATTCGCGTCGATCTTTCAAAATGAATGGATGTATGTCGACCAGTATAGCGCAAAGCCATTTTGTAATTATGGCGTCATCTTCCAGAGCTAGATTGACAGACTGAGGTATGAATTTATGCAAAACAGGTTCCGGAATCGTTATCTATACAAGATCAGCTTTATTCCTTCTCAATTCACTCTCAGGCTAGAAAAGTCTTTTTCAGGGGATACATTTCGCTAGTGGCTCATTTCCAAGCATTTACATCGGGATTTGCAGCCGCAGAAGGATTATTTTTTGTACAAAACACAAACACGGCTAAACTGCACAAATCTGTACGAATTTTCGCCCGAATTTCAATATGAAAGCATATTTCGTTGACTGAAAAGCGCTGAAGGACGATACTCTCAATGTTTTTATTTAAGCAAATCGGTTCAACGAGGCTGAGCCAAAAGTTCGGGCCTCAGAAACTCAATCCAACGCAAGGGGCTATATATGGCTGGTGGAAAGTCACAAATCATTTACACACTGACTGATGAGGCGCCACTACTGGCGACTTACTCACTGCTGCCGATCATTGAGACCTTTACTAAGCCTGCTGGTGTAGAGATTGTTAAAACTGACATCTCTGTAGCTGCACGTGTGCTCGCAGAATTCTCTGACTATCTCAGCGATGAGCAAAAGGTAACTGACAACCTCGCAGAACTAGGTCGTCTTACACAAGATCCAGACACGAACATTATCAAACTCCCGAATATCAGTGCGTCAGTTGCGCAGCTGACTGCTTGTATCAAAGAACTTCAATCGAAAGGCTATGCGATTCCTGACTATCCTGAGAATCCGGCAACTGAAGAAGAACAGGCACTTAAAGTACGTTACAGCAAATGTTTAGGTTCAGCAGTTAACCCTGTTCTACGTGAAGGTAACTCTGACCGTCGTGCACCAGCTGCAGTTAAAAACTACGCGAAAAAACACCCACATTCTATGGGTGAATGGAAGCCTTGGTCACAAACTCACGTTTCTCACATGCAAGAAGGCGACTTCTACCATGGTGAAAAGTCAATGACTTTAGACCGTGCACGCAATGTGAAAATGGAATTGATCACTACCTCTGGTGAAACCATCGTTCTTAAGCCAAAAGTTGCGCTTCTAGACGGCGAAATCATCGACTCAATGTTCATGAGCAAAAAAGCACTTTGCGACTTCTATGAAAAAGAATTAGAAGATTGTAAAGAAGCTGGCATCTTGTTCTCTTTACACGTGAAAGCGACCATGATGAAAGTTTCACACCCGATCGTATTCGGTCACTGTGTGAAGATTTACTACAAAGACGCTTTTGAAAAGCATGCGAAATTATTCGACGAACTCGGCATTAACGTGAACAACGGTATGGCGGGTCTTTACGAAAAAATCGAAACGCTTCCGACTTCTTTACGTGAAGAAATCATCGAAGATTTACATGCGTGTCAAGAACACCGTCCTGCTCTTGCGATGGTTGACTCAGCAAAAGGCATCACCAACTTCCATTCTCCAAACGACGTTATTGTAGATGCATCTATGCCTGCAATGATCCGTACTGGCGGTAAAATGTGGGGTGCCGATGGCAAGCCTTATGACTGTAAAGCGGTAATGCCTGAATCTACATTCGCGCGTATTTACCAGGAAATGATCAACTTCTGTAAGTGGAACGGCAATTTCGACCCACGTACAATGGGTACTGTGCCTAACGTTGGTTTGATGGCTCAAAAAGCTGAAGAATACGGTTCACACGACAAAACTTTCGAAATTCCAGCAGCGGGTGTTGCAAACATCACTGACCTTGAAACTGGCGAAGTGTTGATGTCTCAAAACGTGGAGCAAGGCGACATCTGGCGTATGTGTCAGGTGAAAGACGCACCAATCCGCGACTGGGTAAAACTTGCTGTAACGCGTGCACGTAACTCTGGCATGCCAGCAATCTTCTGGTTAGACCCGTACCGTCCACACGAAAACGAATTGATCAAGAAAGTTCAAACTTACTTGAAAGATCACGATACAGACGGTCTGGACATCCAGATCATGTCTCAAGTACGTGCGATGCGTTATACACTTGAGCGTGTTGCGCGTGGCCTGGATACTATTTCAGTAACTGGTAACATTCTACGTGACTACCTGACTGACTTGTTCCCAATCATGGAACTTGGTACTTCTGCGAAAATGCTTTCTATCGTGCCTTTGATGGCTGGTGGCGGCATGTACGAAACAGGTGCAGGCGGTTCTGCGCCTAAACACGTACAACAGCTTGTAGAAGAAAACCACTTACGCTGGGATTCTTTAGGTGAATTCTTGGCTCTTGCTGTATCTCTTGAAGAGCTTGGCATCAAAGAAGACAACGCACGTGCGAAACTTCTTGCGAAGACACTTGACCAGGCAACAGGTCAACTTCTTGACAACGACAAGTCTCCTTCACGCCGTACTGGTGAACTAGACAACCGTGGCAGCCATTTCTACCTTGCTAAATTCTGGGCTGAAGCACTGGCTGCTCAAGACGAAGATGCTGAACTTAAAGCGAAATTTGCGCCGATTGCTCAAGCACTTGCTGACAACGAAGCGAAGATTATTGCTGAGCTGAACGAAGTTCAAGGTAAATCTGTAGACATCGGTGGTTACTACGCAGTAGATCCAGCGAAAGTGGGTGCAGTAATGCGTCCAAGCGCTACATTAAACTCAATCCTTGAGTCTTTTGCTGCGTAATCGCATGAAAGCTTAAAGATGATTTAAAAAACCGGTCCTTGGGGCCGGTTTTTTTATATCTTGAGTTTTTCACCTAGGGATTTATGCAGGTACTTATTTGCCAAAGTAATCGGATATTCCAAAACACAAACAATTTAAAAGGTACAGTTGAAATGATGCATCATTTTAATTTTTATAAATTTCAGGCAATAAAAAACCCCAAGACTGAATATGCTTGGGGTTTTTTAGAATTTTGGTCCCGAGGGTCGGACTCGAACCGACACGTCATCTCTGACAGCGGATTTTGAGTCCGCCGCGTCTACCAATTTCACCACCTCGGGAGTGGATGAAAGGTATAATACGCGATTTCTCAGCACTGTCAACGCAGAATATTTACATTTGTTTAATTTTAAAACAAATGGCATTTTTTCGTTTTAAAATCGAGCAATTCCCGCCATAAAAAAGAAAAAAGTTTATACTAGCCGCAGTTTTTTTAGCGTAAATCATCATGCAACTTTCTGATTTTAATTTTGATCTCCCCGATGAGCTGATTGCTCGTTATCCACTGGAAACCCGTAGTGCCTCCCGTCTGCTTCACCTCGATGCCCAAGGTCAATATCATGACCATCAGTTTACTGACATTCTCGATTTACTGAATGAAGGCGACTTATTGGTCCTGAACGATACTAAAGTGATGAAAGCCCGCCTCAAAGGTAAACGTGCCTCAGGGGGTGCAGTCGAAGTTCTTGTTGAACGTATGATGGATCAGTTCATTGCACACTGTCATATCAAAGCCAGCAACTCACCTAAAGCAGGTGCAGAACTGTTTATCGGACCCGATGCAGTGAAAGTAACCATACAAGGTCGTCATGAAAACCTGTTTACTGTTGAATTTTCTCAACCGATTCTAGATGTACTGGATCAATACGGCGCCCTGCCTATTCCACCTTACTTTAACCGTGAAGCAGAGGCGATTGATACAGAACGCTATCAAACTGTCTTTAACGACCCGACTAAAATTGCCAGCGTTGCCGCCCCGACCGCATCATTGCACTTTGACGAAGATTTATTGAAAAAGCTGGAAGAAAAAGGCATTCAAAAAACTTTCGTAACCTTGCATGTTGGCGCAGGTACATTCTTACCGGTGCGCACCAGCGATATTGAAAATCACATCATGCACAGCGAATGGTGCCAAGTGTCTGATGCATCTATGGAGTTGATTAAAGCCACCAAAGCGCGTGGCAATAAAGTGATTGCGGTAGGTACCACAGCCACACGCGCAACTGAAAGTGCAGCTCAGGCCAATGGCGGTGAACTCAAAGGCTGGACCGGTGATACCCAGATTTTCATCTATCCGGGTTATCAGTTCAAAGTCGTCGATCGTTTGATTACCAACTTCCATCTCCCAGAATCAACCCTGTTAATGCTGGTATCTGCCTTATCTAACCGTGACAATATTCTGGATGCTTACAAGCATGCGGTAGACAGCAAGTATCGCTTCTTCAGTTATGGCGATGCCATGCTGATTGATCAGGTGAAATAACTGAGAGCTATTGCCCATGCCGATCGAGTCTGTAAAGCAGTCCATTCATATTCGCCGCAAGAAAAATGCAGTGGTGTTTAAAAATATCGATCGGCTGTGGCACTTATCGAGTGATGCCAAAAGCCATCAGGACATTCTTAATGGCTTGCATCCATGGCAAGGTTCAATTTCTCTAAAATTTGAAAACACCCTACCGTGGTTCTTGGCACTCTTTGGTTTGATGCAAGTATTCAGCCTTATCATTGCACCGCACAATTTCTGGCTGCAATGCAATTTTGCCTTGGGTTTTGGCATGTTGTTTTGGGCCTATCTGATTTATGAGCAAGAGCACTACATCAATGATGTAATTGATTATTTAGAAGAACGTGTGCTGACACATAAATATCATCTCCACTTTCAACAACAGCCACAACATATTTCAATGCCACTTAATCCTCGGCAATTTATTGGCAATTTAAAACGCCTTTTTCCTGTTTTTGAACGCGGCTCATTACGCAATGATATCTCACGTTATGCCAGTACCACATGGTTAGATGAAAATGAACAAGAACACCAAGTCTTGTTGTTTGAATACCACTATGTAGATGAAATTAAAACCATCGACAAAAATGGCAATACCGTCAAACTTATTGAACAACATAAAAATTTGTGGGGTGCATTTGTCTTTGATGTCTCTGTGCAAGGGCTTGCCATTAGCACATCAAGACGTCCATTCCCCTCACCTTATCGCCATCCTTGGCATAGCAGTGATATACGCACCAATCAGCGTTTAAAATTTTATGGCACAGATCCCATGCAAATGGCAAAACAGCTTAGCCCGGGTTTTGTGCTCCGATTAAGTCAATTTTTCCAATATCGTGAAGGCGATCTTATTTTTCATCCCCAACAACGTGTGCTGTGCTATTTAGGACCACATGACATTTTTAATGCGCCTGAACGCAAGCAAAATATCCAAGATATTTCTGCATTGCGTGGACACCTGAGAACGTTTAAATTAGTAGAATTGGAAAAACTACAAACTGACTTGGTTCAGTTTTTAAAATAATTATTTTTCTGGGGACTGCTTTTATGGGATTTGTTGTTTTTGTCATTATCCCGATTCTGGTGATTGTTGCCATTATCATGATCCGCAACAGTATTGTCCGTCATCATAACGCCACGATTCGGGCCTGGTCAGATGTCGCCAGTTATGAACGGCAAAAACTGAAAATTCTGGACGGGCTGCAACCACTGGTTGAACAATACTCGAGTTTCGAAAAAGGCACGCTAGAAAAAGTTACCGAGCTGCGTCAAAACATCATGAACCTGAATATCAAGGATGCTGACATTGGACAGTTACAGCGCATTGAAAGCCTGAATAAACAGCTGATGCATAGCCTGAATGTGGTGATTGAAAATTATCCGGAGCTCAAAGCCAATGATATTTATCTAAAAATGATGGCTGAAATTGAAGAACAGAATGAAAATGTCGGTGCTGCGATTACCATTTATAATCGTAATGTCGAGCTGTTTAATAACCAGATCCAGATTTTTCCGCACAACATCATTAACAATATGCTGCTCAGAAAAAAAGTGGTACGCCCTTTCCGCGATCAAAGTGTAACCCAGAATTTTGATTACCGTCCGAACTTTCACTGAATGAGCAGCACCCTCGATCCGGGAAGAGATTATGTGCTCTTTATCGCAGCTTTCTGCGAACTTACGCATTTCACCTGATCTTTCATTTATTAATCGATAAATAAAATTACAGAGCGAATGCTCTACAATGCTGGCGTTTAGCATAAGAATCAAGGAAAATAGCGCCCTTTACATTGAACAATCAGCGAACTGTTTTTTCGCCTTGATGTGGAACTCCTATGAAGTTTGAAAAGTTAGCGCAATCCGGTCGTGCCCGTCGTGGTCGTTTGACGCTTGAACATGGTGTGGTAGAAACCCCAATGTTCATGCCTGTCGGTACTTATGGTACGGTCAAAGGCATGTTGCCGCGTGATGTCAAAGAGATCAAGTCTCAGGTCATTCTGGGCAACACTTTCCATTTGTATTTACGTCCAGGCCTTGATGTGATTCGTGAACATGGCGGCCTGCATGAATTCATGAAGTGGAACAATCCTATTCTGACCGATTCAGGCGGCTTCCAGGTTTTCAGTCTGGGCGCAATGCGTAAAATCAAAGAAGAAGGCGTAACCTTCCGTTCACCAATCGACGGTTCAAAAGTATTTTTATCTCCTGAAATTTCAATGGAAATTCAGCACACGCTGAACTCTGACATTGTGATGATTTTTGATGAATGCACGCCCTATCCGGCTACACATGAAGAAGCGCAAAAATCGTTGCAGCTGTCTTTGCGCTGGGCGAAACGCTGTAAAACCCAGCATCATGACGTACTGAAAAACCGGAATGCTTTATTCGGTATTATTCAGGGCGGCATGTATGAAGATTTACGTGATGAGTCTTTAAAAGGCCTGCTAGAAATCGACTTTGATGGTTATGCGATTGGCGGTCTGTCCGTGGGCGAGCCAAAAGAGGAAATGATCAAGGTACTGGATTATCTTCCAGAAAAAATGCCGGCAGATAAACCGCGTTATTTAATGGGCGTCGGTAAGCCAGAAGACATTGTGGAAGCGGTGCGTCGCGGTGTCGATATGTTTGACTGCGTGATGCCAACCCGAAATGCACGTAACGGTCACTATTTTGTGACAGACGGCTTGGTGCGGATCCGTAACAGCAAATATCGTCATGACCAGAGTCCACTTGATCCGCATTGCGACTGTTATACCTGCCAGAATTTTACCCGTGCCTATTTATTCCATCTTGAGAAATGTGGGGAAATGCTCGGCTCAATGCTCGGTACGATTCATAATCTGCGCTATTACCTGCGTTTGACTGAAGCCATGCGTGATGCATTAGACAACGGCACATTTGACGAATTTGTCCATGACTTTTATGCCCGCCGTGGTCTGGAAGTGCCACCTTGTCCGCAAGATTAATCCATCAGCATTTGCGCTGAGGAAAAAGACAATGTAAATTGCAGGAATATGTCAATTTATTATCCAGTTGATCACCAGTTTTTTTATTTTAGGAAAATGTAATGAGCCTTTTTATTTCGACTGCTCACGCTGCAGGTGAAGCTGCACAACAACCAAGCATGATAGCGAACCTTTTGATGATTGCTGTTTTTATTGCAATCTTCTATTTCTTGATCTGGCGTCCTCAATCTAAACGTGCCAAAGAACACCGTGCTTTGGTTGAAAGTCTGGGCGTTGGCAGTGAAGTAGTATTTGCAGGCGGATTAATGGGCAAAATCACCAAGATTGAAGGTGACTTCGCAGTGGTTGAATTGAGCCGCGGTGTAGAAGTCAAAGTTCAACGCGCAAGTGTAATCTCAGTTCTACCTGAAGGCACTTTAAATAACCTTTAATCAAAAATAGTCGTGCCCTCGCACGACTTTTTCATTTTAAGAAGAAAACGAATGCGTTACCCAGCATGGAAATATGTACTGATCCTGGTTGTTCTGGTGATCAGTACTTTATATGCCCTGCCAAGTTTGTATCCAGATGAACCTGCTGTACAGATTTCGGGTGCCAAAGCCGGTACTCAAATTGATGCAAGCATCGTACAAAAAGCAGAGCAAATTTTAAAAACTGAAAATATTGCCACTCATGACAATAGCTTTAGCAACAATGCAGCCCTATTACGTGTAGATTCAAGTGAAGCGCAACTTAAAGCCAAAGAGGCTTTACGTCGTGGTTTAGGTGATGAGTACGTGGTTGCACTTAACCTCGCCCCAACCACCCCAGAATGGCTGCAAAAAATTGGTGCCAAACCAATGAAGCTTGGTCTGGATTTACGTGGTGGTGTCCACTTCTTGCTTGAAGTGGATATGGACAAGGCCATTGCCCAGCGTATGGAAACCTCTGCGACGGATCTCCGTCGTCAGTTGCGTGATAACAACCTGAAATTTAATAGCCTGACTTTAAGCAACAACACCATTGTGATGCAGTTTGCCAACAATGATGATCGTGCTGCAGTGATGGACTTCTTGCGCCGTAACGGCAATGAGTTTACCCAGCAGGCTGTTGCAACCAGTACCGGTTCGACCTTACGTCTGAACTATACCGATGTGCGTAAGCAAGAAATTGAATCTTATGCAGTCAACCAGAACTTGACTACCTTACGTAACCGTATTAACGAGTTAGGTGTGGCTGAAGCACTGGTTCAAACCCAAGGCAGTAACCGTATTGTGGTTGAGCTTCCGGGTGTGCAGGATACAGCTGAAGCGAAACGTGTCCTGGGCCGTACCGCGAACCTTGAGTTCCGTCTGGTATCTGACCTGAATGATCAATACATCGATCCATATACCGGTCAGGCTACAGGTGCATTGCCACCGGGCACAGAAGTCTTTGCCTATGAATCACTGGACAGTGGTCGTCAGCTCCTTCTGAACCGTAACCGTATTTTAACTGGTGAACGTGTTCAAAATGCATCCAGTGGTTTTAGCCAGGACACTGGCGGTGCAGAAGTGAACATTACGCTGGACAGCGCAGGCGGCAAGCTGATGTCGGATGCGACCCGTAATGCGGTTGGTAAACGTATGGCAGTGCTGTTCATCGAAAACAAACAGCGCATTAACTATGTGGAAGACCCGGCAACTGGCACTCAAACTGAAGTCCGTACGCCATATACTGAAGCTGTCGTGATTAATGCTGCGACCATTCAGGCGGTATTGGGCTCTCAGTTCCGTATTACCGGTCTGGACTCGCCACAGGAAGCGGCTGAACTTGCATTAATGCTTCGTGCAGGTGCGTTGGCTGCGCCAATGTACTTTGTTGAAGAACGTGTGATTGGTCCAAGTCTGGGTCAAGAGAATATCGACAAAGGGGTGCTTTCAACTCAGATCGGTTTCCTCCTGGTTGCCATCTGGATGGTGGTGTTCTTCCGCGTGTTTGGCCTGATTGCCAACTTTGCCCTGATATTTAACCTGGCAATGATTCTGACAGTCATGTCGTGGATTGGTGCTTCCCTGACCCTGCCGGGTATTGCCGGTATTGTGATTACCATTGGTATGGCGGTCGATGCCAACGTACTGATCTGTGAGCGAATACGGGAAGAAATGAAATGGGGAGCTTCGCCAAAACAGGCGATTGTGGCCGGTTATGACCGGGCCTATAACACTATTTTCGACTCGAACTTGACCACCTTTCTGGTAGCATTCATTCTATTCGCGATTGGTACAGGTCCGATCAAAGGCTTTGCCGTGACCTTAATGATTGGTATTGTCTGCTCAATGTTTACTGCCATTACAGTAACACGTGCAATCGTACAGATCATTTATGGCAAAAAACGTAACTTGAAAAAGTTGAGCATTTAAGGAGATCAATGATGACTGAAAATACTCAACTGGATCAAAAACAGTATGGTCGCCCGGAAAACGAACGCATTATCCCGTTTATGAAGATTGCAATGCCTGCGGCATTGTTTTCAATCCTCTTAACGGTTGCGAGTATCTTCTTTATTGCCACCAAAGGTCTAAACCTCGGTCTGGACTTTACCGGTGGTGTGGCAGCTGAACTGAATTATGCCAATCCGGTCAAACCGGAACAGGTTTCCCAAGCACTCAGCAAAGCCGGTTTTAATGATGCCGTGGTTCAAACCCTCGGTTCAGAACGTGATCTGATGGTGCGTATGCCCGTACAGGACGATATCGAAGCTGAAGACTTGACTCTAGCGGTTACAGCAGCGGCTCAATTGCCAAATAATCCGGCAGAAGTACCAAAGGTCGATGTCGTCGGTGGTCAGGTGGGTAACGAGCTTTATGTGCGTTCTGCTGGTGCTGTAGCACTGGCGCTCCTGCTGATGCTGGTCTATGTAACCATCCGCTTTGAGTTCAAACTGGCCATGGGTGCAGTATTGTCGCTATTCCATGACATTATCGTCACCCTCGGGATTTTTGCGATGATGCAATGGCCATTTGACCTGACTGTACTTGCTGCACTCCTTGCGATCATCGGTTTCTCGCTCAATGATAATATCGTGGTCTCTGACCGTATCCGTGAGAACTTCCGTAAAATTCGTGGTGCAGAACCGGTCGAAATTGTTAACATCGCCCTGACTGAAACCTTGCGTCGTACCATTCATACTTCCATGACCTTATTGCTGGTGGTGCTTGCCATGATGCTGATAGGCGGTGATGGTCTGAAATGGTTCTCGATCGCGATGTTTGTCGGTGTCTTTGTCGGGACATATTCATCCATCTATATCGGTACGGCCTTTGCCTTGTGGCGTGGTCTAAACCGTCAGGACTTTATTGTTCAGGTGAAGCCAGAATTTGAAGACGAGAACCCGATTCCATAATCAGTTCTATTTGCATGTTCATCGTTCAGCCCGTCTTATGATGGGCTGAATTATTTCTGCTATTTGAACATACTAGCCGTGGGAAGAATCGCAATGACGGGATGAATTTTCTCAATATCAGTTTTTTGAAAAACTACCTTTCTGGTTTCATTCAGACTTTGAAACTCATAATGATCCTGAGTGTCACTGACCAGTTGCAAAATAAGCTGCAAGCCATTGAGCAGATACACACAAAGAATATCCGATCCGGACGCCTCTACCTGTTCATTACAGATCAGCCACCAGCCCGGCTTTAAGCTGGGGACATAATACGGTCCTGCTACCTGAATCGCATAATGCTGTACTTGCAGATGAAAAATATCCTGATTGATTGAGAGCGCTGAATCTATAGGAATAAGTGTGAATGCCTGCTGTTGCGCTACTTGCATCTGAAACAGTCTGTCTTGCTCTGAAAGTGGAGATAACTCTACTTTGGGTTCAGCTGACTGGTCCAGGATTAAAGCATTGAGACCCAGTTGTTGCTCCAACTCTCTTGCTGCTTTCTCGCCGATCTGGCGTTTGCTATTCAGTAATTGTGCGATATATGACGCAGACAAGCCGAAATGCTCACAGATCTCTTTGCCAGTTTTAAATTGCTGCGTCTCGATCAACAGATCAATGACCTTGGCCAAGTTATTCCGTCTACGTTCAAATATTTCAGTCACACTCATCTCGGTCTGCTGGTCTATTTTTTATGCATATGATTTAGTTAGATTACAATCAAAAAGCCCGCAATTGAATTGCAGGCTTTTTAAACTTACATAATGGAAATTAAGTACCTTGCACCAGACGACGTGCACTGATAATTCCCGGTTGTTGTTCAAGACGGGCCAAAAGTTTGGAAAGTTGTGCCAGACCTTTGACTTCAATCAACAGCTTCATATTGGCAATACCGTCCGCCTCCGAAATGGTATTCACCTGACGGATATTGATCTGATCCGAGAAAATGACTTGAGTCAGATCCTTCAGCAAGCCGCGTCGATCATAAGCTTCCACCACAATCTGTACGCTCTGACCACGTGTTGGCTGCATTTCCCAGTCTGCTTCTACCGCACGTTCAGGCTCTTGAGAAATCATACGCACATAGTCCGGACAAGCGACCTTATGGATGCTAACCCCCCGATTCAAAGTGATATAGCCGGCAATCGATTCGCCATGCACGGGTTGGCAACATTGGGCAATATGCAATTCCACGTTATCCAGACCGTCAATCAGAATACCGTGCGCTGACAGCGTATGACTGGCACGCGGGTTCAGGGCAGGTTTCAGCACCAGCTCAGGCTCGTCCTGATCCAGATGCATGTGACGGTTCACCTGATTAATCAGGGCATGCAGGCTGATATCACCATTGACCAGATTGACCAGAATGTCATCGCCAGTTTTGACATTGAAGTGACTACAATAATCATTCAGATCAATCGATTTCGGGTGAATTGCCAGACGTGATAGTTCCTTGTTCAGTACTTCACGGCCAACTTCCAGATTCTTGCTGCGATCTTGCTGGCGGAACCAGTGGCGCAGCTTGTCCCGCGCACGGGCAGTTTTGATATAACCCAGCGAATTAACCAGCCAGTCCCGGTTCGGTTCCCGGTCTTTTTTGGTCAGAATCTCGACCTGTTCACCAGTTTTCAAAGTATAGGTCAGCGGCACATAGCGCTGATTTACCCGTGCGGCATAGCACTTGTTCCCGACTTCGGTATGCACATGATAAGCAAAGTCCAGCACCGTCGAATCACGCGGCAGCTCTTTGATATCACCATCACGGCTAAACACATAGATCTTTTCAAAACCTTCGAAATCTTGAATATGTTCAAAATTCTCTATTTCATCTTCAGATTCTTTATGTGCACTGCTTTCATTACGTTCTTGATAATGCTCAAGCACCGCACGCAAGGAATGCAGACGATGGTTAAAGGAGCGATCTGTGGTTTTTGCACCTTCTTTATAATTAAAGTGTGAACATACTCCAAGTTCAGCTTCCTCATGCATTGCATGGGTACGAATCTGCACTTCAAGTGACTTGTTCTCGGCAATGACCGCAGTATGCAGGGAGCGATAGCCATTGGCTTTCGGATTGGTAATATAGTCGTCAAACTGATGCGGAATGTGGCGCCAGATCTGATGCACAATACCTAAAGTGTGGTAACACTCCGGCACACTTTTCACCAGTACCCGTAAAGCACGAATATCATAGAGCTGGTCAAAGCTCAGGTTCTTGCTTTTCATTTTCCGATAAATCGAATAAATGTGCTTCACCCGGCCGTTAATTTCGGCTTCAATGCCATGCTCGGACAATTCATTGCGTAATTTTTCAATCACAAACTGAATATACTGTTCACGCTCGAGACGCTTTTCATTCAGTAAGGAAGCAATTTCTTTATAACGTTCCGGCGCAAGATAACGGAAAGCCAGATCTTCCAGCTCCCATTTTAGCTGGGCAATACCTAAACGGTGTGCCAGTGGCGAGTAAATGGTCAGAATTTCTCGGGCAACCCGTTCCTGACGCTCACGCGAGGAATTGGCCAGTTCACGCAACGCATAGGTACGTTCGGCCAGCTTGACCAGAACGACACGCACATCTTCGGTGACAGAGATCAGCATTTTGTAAATGCCAGACAGATGCTCGCGCTGGTTATTGTTAAAATGATCTTCCAGACGCTTATTTTTTTCGATCAGCTCGGACAGCTTACCCATGGCAAGCGTACCTTTGACCAGACTATGCACCTGTTCGCCGAACTTTTCCAGTACTTCACCGAGTGGCATGACGCCTTCACGAACAGCACGATACAGCATGGCTGCGGACAAAGTATCTTCATCCACATGCAGATGAGCCAGAATATCCGCCATCTCAATACCGGTATAAAAGGTATTGGAGCGGTGCTGGACCGTACTTTGCAGCTCTCTTTCTAATGTTAAGTGGGCGACTTCTTCGAGCTGCGTTAAAGGTGCGCCATCTAATATGCCACGAACCCGATCCAACCATTCAGTCAGATCCTGGTGTGCTTGTTCGGCATGTTCTACAGTCGTCTCCTGCGACAACTCATTAAGTCGTCCAGGGAGTTGCTCACGTACTGTGACCATACCCTTCTCCTACTTTTAAAAACATCATTTCTTTAATCGTTTATTTGATTTTCTTTTTCGAACAATGCGATTGATTCCACATGTCCAGTATGTGTAAACATATCCATCACTCCCGCCCGGGTGAGACGATAGCCCTGTTGTGCCAATAGTCCTGCATCTCTGGCGAGTGTCGCAGGATTACATGACACATAAACGATTCTTTTTGCTCCAAACTTAGGAATATAGTGCATTACTTCTTCTGCGCCGGCACGTGGCGGGTCGATTAATAATGCATCAAAACCTTGATTTGCCCAAGCATGGTGCGAAAAATCTTTGGTTAAATCTTGTGAATAGAACGATATTTGTGCAATACCATTGTTTTTGGCATTTTCTGCACCACGTCGAACCATTTCCTCACTTCCCTCTACTGCAATCACTTGACCCGATGCACCAACACAGCGCGCAAGCGGCAACGAAAAGTTTCCTAATCCACAGAACAGATCTAAAACCCGCTCTCCCTGTTGCAGTTGTAGCAAATCACATGCCAATCGCACCATTTGCGGATTGATACTTGAGTTTACCTGAGTAAAGTCCAGTGGATTAAAACCGAATTTTACATCAAAGTCATCAAGACCATAGTGTAAGCGTGCAGCGTTCTCTGGCTGATCTATACGCAACAGCGCGTCTTTTCCAGCAGGCTGAACATACAGTTGCCAACCTTTCTGTAACGTAAATTCTCGCAATTGGTTGACATCTTCGGCAGATAATTTTGCAGTTTCACGCACCAGCAGTGCGATCTCTTGATCTCCCATCGCCAATTCTATATGACCGATGTCCGCCTTACCGTTAAGACCTTGCAGCAATTGTTTAAGACGCGTAACCGAACCGAACTCGCGATCCAGAATCATGCAGCGATCAATCGGGATCAGTTTGTTAGACTGGTTCTCACGAAAGCCCACCACCAGCTGTTTTTTGGAAGGCAGATAACGCACACCGATTCGGGCCTTGCGGCGATAATCTTCACGTTGTGAACGTAAGGGGGGCAACCATTGCTCAGGCTGGATTCCAGCAAAATGCTGTAAATGTGACTTTAAGACATTCTGTTTCAACTCAATCTGGGCATCTGGCGCGATATGCTGCATATTGCAACCGCCACAAGACCCAAAATGCGGGCAGATGGGTTCCACGCGAATTTCAGAAGCATCGCCCAGCAATTCAAGGCTGTCAGCTTCTTCAAGTTTTTTGACTTCACGGGTAATGCGGGCACGCACGGTTTCACCTGGCAAGGCATAGCGTATAAAGACTTTCTTGCCATGTTTTTCCAGCGGATGATCCGGATGCGAACCATAGTGAGCAATGCCACGTCCTTCATGTGAAAGGGCTTCAACCTGAAAAATGTACTCGGGTTGCTGGGTAGGACGTGCTTGTGCTCGATATTTCATGAAAACCTAGGGTGTGGAAATGGGAAAATCAAATTGGGTAAATTCAGTACGTTGTGAAGTTTCACGCCAGACTGATAAAAATTCTGCATGTTGCGGCTGGGTGTGCAAATACTGGATGGTACTTTGGACCAGATGCTGATAATCAGGCAGCAACAGCTGTCCTTTTAGTAACAGCCAGCGAATATAAACCAGCCAGGTATTCAGGACGTCCCCTTCACAATAAGAGGTCAGTTCGGTCCATTGCTGATTGCGGACATATTCGGGTATACGGTAAACGCCGTCACCGCGTTTGCCTGGATAACCCAGCAAATGTGCCACATCATCCAGCTTCTGGAAATGACGGGCATGAAACATGGCCATCACATCCATCAGATCGACATGACGATGATGGTAACGATTCTGGTAGTTATTATAACGCTTTTGCGTATCAATTTCGCCCTGATCGAACAGACTCGGCGCAGAGAGCCCATGATACATGGCACGGTATAAAATTACTGGTAAATCAAACTGTGAGCCATTCCAACTCACTAGAGTCGGATGGCGCTTGTCAAAAATGGACAAGAATTTTTTCAAAATTTCTGCTTCAGAATGCTGTTCCCGGCTAAACGAAAACAGCTTCATGCCCTGCTCATCGATCCATAAACCGGAAATACAGACAATTTCATGCAGCGGCAAACGCTGAAAATCCGAACCTGAATCCTGACGGCGTAATTTGGTCAGCGCCTGATCCAGATCTGCCTCAGGCAAGTCCAGGCCAAACAGATGCGCCCCTGATCTGAGATCGGTTTGGGTTTCAATATCGAAAGTTAAAACAGGCAAGCGCATATATAGGTCTCAGAAATTATTCAGTATCTTCTACAGAGAATAACCCTGTAGACAAGTAACGGTCACCGCGGTCACACACAATACATACAATCACAGCATCCGGGTGTTGTTCAGCAATTCTGAGAGATGCCCATACTGCCCCCCCGGAAGATACGCCTGCACTGATTCCTTCCAGACGTGCCAGTTGACGTGCAGTTTTCTCTGCTTCAATCTGCGGAATATCCATGATCTCATCGACACGGCTGGCATCAAAAATCGTAGGCAGATACTCTTTCGGCCAACGGCGGATACCCGGAATATTTGAACCTTCTGAAGGTTGTAAACCGACAATTTGCACATTTGGGTTTTGTTCTTTGAGGTATTTAGAAATACCCATAATGGTACCTGTCGTGCCCATCGAACTCACAAAGTGCGTAATCTTGCCACCGGTTTGCTCCCAAATTTCAGGACCCGTAGTCAAATAGTGTGCTTCCAGATTATCCGGGTTACCAAACTGGTTCAGCACCAGACCGATGCCGTCTTTTTCCATTTGCAATGCCAAATCACGGGCATGTTCCATACTTTCAGATTCAATCAGCTCTGCACCATAGGCACGCATGGCATCTTTACGTTCCTGGCTTGAGCTTGCAGGCATAATGAGCTTCATTTTATAGCCACGCATTGCAGCCACCATGGCCAATGCAATCCCTGTATTTCCACTCGTCGCCTCAATCAGGGTATCACCCGGTTTGATCTGACCGCGTTTTTCCGCCTGCATGATCATATTATAGGCCGGGCGGTCTTTCACCGAACCTGCCGGATTATTGCCTTCGAGTTTCGCGAGTACTGTAGCTTGAGTGTGACTTGCCAGACGCTGCAAACGCACCAGTGGCGTTTTGCCTACATAATGGTCCAACAAAAATTCATCTGCTTGAAAATCAGGGGTGGTATTACTCATTATTTGCACCTATATCGAGGTGCGGCTATTGTATGAAAAAATGCTTTTCCCTGCACTCATTTAGCAGGGCTTTTTCAGAAAACTCGCCAAAACTCGTCAAGTATCAAGCCATCCACGGCATTTCCCTGTAATCTGCTCAGATAAAGCGGTCAGCTTATATAATAAAAGTACTATTCTGCCCTGCACTATTCACCCTGAAAGTTCCGGGTTCTTGCCCTAGGCCTGCTTGAGCAAAACTGACTCAAATCTTTTGTATTTTTAATCCCTAATCCGAACATTTATAAAAATAGTGCTTAAATTTTAACTGTGGATTTAAAGCATGTTAATATGCCAGGCATAAAGAAAATACTGCTTAAATCATGTCAACTATCAACAAAAAGCTGTTTAAACGCTTACACTTAAATCATGCCTATGGACAGCTGATTGCGCTGATTTTTGTGCCAATTACCATTTTGGCCTGTGTTGGTGCCATGCTGGTGTTGACTGAAACCTCGAATGCCGCACGTGCGCAGCAAAAGCAGATGGCCATCGCGATTCTGACCCGCTTCCAAGGAACTGCAGAATATGCATTGGATATCTTGAATCTGTATCCATGGCAATATGACCAGGCTCACAATGCCATGCAGAACATGCTGAATGAAAAGCATCTGTTACGGGCAGCGGTTCTGGACGAAAATGGCAAAAAACGTTTAGGGATCGGCTTTCAGGAAAAGGCTGCCTGGCCCGATTTTGAGAAAAGCGGCAATTTTGTCGGTCCGATCCTGTATCAGAACAATCATGTCTACGCCCTTAAAATAAATGAAAACACTTTTTCTCCTGGCTGGCTGGCGATTGAACTGGATAATCAGCCTCTGGAAATTGCCCGTTATCGGGTAATGATTGTCTTGATTGCAACCGGATTACTGACCTTATTATTATTGCTTCTCTGCCTGAATTTTTATTCACGGCGCTGGATTGCACCAATGTATGAAATCCGCATGCAGTTGCAACGCCTGAATGCCGATACCCTCGGCCAGCATATGGTGATTAATAGCACCGGAGAGTTGCGTTTATTGCAACGTGATATTGCCAATGCGGTGAAACGTCTGCATTTTAGCTTTCTGGAATTGCGTGAACATACCGAGCAGACCGAAGATGATTTGCGCCGCACCCTTGATACTTTAGAAGTCCAGAATATTACCTATCGTCAGGCACGTGACCAGGCGATCTCGGCCAACCAGGCCAAGTCTGTGTTTCTGGCCAATATCTCCCATGAACTGCGTACTCCACTGAACAGTATTGATGGTTTTATTCATCTGTTATTACGTCAGGGCAATCTCAGCAACGAGCAAAGCCTGTATTTGCAGACCATCCGTAAATCTTCTGCGCATTTACTGGCACTGATTAATGATGTCCTGGATTTTTCCAAAATTGACGCCGGCAAACTGGAACTGGAAACGGCACCTTTTGACCTGGAAGAAGCGATCTTTGATGTGATGGACATGTTGTCGCCTCTGGCAGCACAAAAACATATTGATATGGCTTTTTATTATGCTGACGGCGTGCCAAAACACATCATTGGTGATGCGCTGCGGTTTAAGCAGATTCTGACCAACCTGATTTCCAATGCGATCAAATTCACCCCGGATGGAGAAATCATTGTCCGGGCTCGCATGGAACATGATGGCAAGGATCAGTGTTTGCTGCATTTCAGTGTGCAGGACAGCGGTATTGGCCTGAGTGGTACAGACCGTAAAAAACTGTTTGAATCCTTCTCTCAGGGCGATACCTCGGTGACCCGCCAGTTTGGCGGTACCGGTCTCGGGCTGGCAATTTCCAAACAGCTGGTGAACCTGATGCATGGCCAGATCGGGTTTGAAGACAATCAGGAACGTGCCCCGACTGAAAAAGGCTCGACGTTCTGGTTTACTGCCCAGTTCCTGGTTGATGAAAATAACGTGATTGAGCATCCAAATTTCAGCGAATTGACTGTCATTTCTTATCTTGCACATCCGGCAACTGCGAACGTGCTACGGCAGTATCTCGAGAATTATCAGGTCAAACACATTGAATGCGCATCAATTCTAGATCTGTTCAGCCGTCTGAACCATTTGCAGGATAGCGAAAATACCTGGCTGATTGTTGATCATAGTGGTGACAGTGAAGTTCTGTTATGTGAAATCCGTTCACGTTATCAGGGACATCTGGCGGTATATGGTTATCAGATGCAGCTGGATCCGAGCATGCTTAATGACTATCGTGCCCGTGCCCTGCATCAGCCTCTCAGCCGCAGCGCGCTGATTCAGCTGCTCGGTAATCAGCCGATCTTTAATCAGGAACAGCATGAAGAATTTAATGGCCAAGGTCTGCATATTCTGGCCGTGGATGATCATTTGCCCAACCTGATTGTTCTGGAAGCCTTGCTGGGCGAACTCAATGTCACCACGACCAAAGCCCTCAACGGACAGGAAGCGATCGATATTATCCAGCGCCGTTATGAGCAGAAACAGCCCGCTTTTGATCTGGTCTTTATGGATATCCAGATGCCGGTGATGTCGGGAATTGATACCACCCGCGCCATTCGCTCGCTGGAATCGACTTTTGAAAATCATAACCGCCTGCCGATTATTGCTTTGACGGCGCATGCGCTTTCTGATGAAAAACATAAACTGCTGCAAAATGGCATGGATGACTATGTTACCAAGCCGATCCAGATCGAGCAGATTATCCAAATTTTGACACACTGGACCACCGAGCATTTTAAACGGATTCCGGTACTGGAACGTGCCAATGTGATTGATGCCCTGGATCCGAATATTCTGGACTGGCAGCAAAGCCTGCAACTGGCAGCCAATAAAGAAGACCTGGCGGTAGACCTGTTACGCATGCTAGTAGACAGCTTTGCGGATGAACTCGCTGAAATGCAGCAACTGATTGAACTGGAAGATTTTCCACAACTTGAACATGTGCTGCATCGCCTTTACGGTGCGACCCGCTATGTCGGAGCACCGACTTTGCAGAAAGTCACGGGTGGCTTTGAGCAGTTCGTTTCGACCCTGCGCAAAGAACGCCGTAAGGCCGATGAAAGTTTTGTGCAAGATGTACTGAAATATTTTGATGAACTCAAAGCCGTGGTTGAACAGGTTGAACAGGCTGCCCAGCAAATTTTGAAGCAACATTTGAATTAAAGATTTGAAGCGGCTCAGCTCATGATTTGAGAAGTGTGACTGGGCTGTCATGCAAGCCCAAAGGCTGCATGCTATGCTCAAGCCAGGAAAAATTACGGAAGAATGCCATGTCACTTGTACGCTTGGAAAAAAATAACGGCATTGCCACGGTTACACTGAATCGTCCAGATAAACGCAATGCCATGAGCTTTGCCCTGCTGCGCGAACTGGTCGCGACTGCACAGAAAATCAAAAAAGATAAAAGCATCCGCTGTGTGATTTTAACCGGTGAAGCCCAGGTCTTTAGTGCCGGCATTGATCTGGCCGATTTAAACAATCCTAAAAATCGTGCTTACGCTGCCTGGGAGCTGATCCGCCCCGGTCAAAGCCTGTTTCAAAAAGCATTTCTGGTCTGGCAGGAATTACCCGTCCCGGTGATCGCTGCGATGGAGGGCTTCTGTTTTGGTGCCGGCATGCAGCTTGCTCTGGCCGCAGACATACGTATTGCTCATCCTGACACCAAAATGTCGATTATGGAAACCCGTTGGGGACTGGTGCCAGACATGGGACTCAG
This sequence comes from Acinetobacter pecorum, assembly GCF_014837015.1. Lineage (GTDB taxonomy): Bacteria > Pseudomonadota > Gammaproteobacteria > Pseudomonadales > Moraxellaceae > Acinetobacter > Acinetobacter pecorum. Next base: position 33,268 of record NZ_JACSPT010000018.1, on the reverse strand, counting down.
CCGCTCACTGAAAGGCCTGATTGGGATTGATCTGGCCAAAGAGCTCACTTTGACTGCCCGGATTTTTGAGGGCAAATATGCCAAAGAAATCGGTCTGATCACCCATGTCGATGAACACCCCTTGGCGAGAGCACAGGCTTTGGCTGAGGAAATGCTGCAGCGTTCTCCAGATGCGCTGATGGCCTCTAAATTTGTACTGGATGCCATGCAGCATCGTCCGAATAAATCCCTGCGTATGGAAAAAATCTGGCAGTTGAAATTGCTGCTGGGTAAAAACAGTCAATTGGCCCGTAAAAAGGACAAGAACCCAGAGGTTCAATTTGTGCCACGCCAATACAAATAAGTCGAGTCTGAGTCAAAACAAGGAATAAAGGAAAGTATGCAGTTGAATCTTGATACTAAAATTGCCTTCTTAGGGATGGGATTAATGGGCACTCGCATGGCTATGCGTCTGCTTCAGGCAGGTTTTCAGGTGGCGGTCTGGAACCGTACACCTGCGGCCTGTAATCCCTTGCTGGATCAGGGTGCGACTGCGCTGTCTCTAGACCAGATTTCCAATTATCCGGTGATTCTTACCTGCCTGGCAGATGATCAGGCGATGCAATCTGTCTTTGATCAGATCGAACCATATTTGGTCGCTGATCAAGTCATTGTAGATTTCTCCAGCCTTTCTGTACAGCAAACCCAAACACTTGCCGCACAAGTACAGACCAAGAAAGCAATCTGGATTGATTCTCCAGTGTCAGGGGGTACCGCCGGGGCTGAACAAGGCAGTCTGGTAATTTTTGCTGGTGGTGATGCCGCTACAATTAGATCACTTGAGCCGATCTATAAAGCACTTTCCCAGCGTGTCACCCGTATGGGTGATACGGGCACCGGTCAGGCGACCAAAATCTGTAATCAGCTGATTGTCGCAGCAAATAGTACCCTGATTGCAGAAGCCGTAGCCCTGGCTGGCCTTGCTGGGGTAGATACCCGCTTACTGGCGCCAGCGTTGGCAGGTGGTTTTGCCGACTCCAAGCCTTTTCAGATTCTGGCGCCGCGTATGGCCACCCAGACTTTTGTACCAGTGCAATGGAAAGTCCAGACCTTATCCAAGGATCTGAATAATGCCGTGCAACTGGCCCACAGCTTTGACCTGGATGTTCCGGTCGCGACTCAGGCATTATCACAGTTACAGGCCCATCAGGCTCAAGGCTTTGCCGAAGCAGATCTGGCCACTGTAATCCAGCAACTAAAACATTCATAACGCTTGATTTATGCAGCCTCGAATATTAAAGAGAAAGACATGATTAAACTTGCCGTCAACCTGTCGATGATTTTTACTGAAGTGCCACTCATCGAACGCTTCGCGCTGGCTCGTGCGCAGGGTTTTAATCATGTGGAAATCCAGTTTCCTTATGAACTCAGTATTGGCCAGATTCAAAACCAGCTCAGCACCCATCAGCTGAACTTGTGCCTAATTAATGTACCGGCAGGTGATTTAATGCAGGGTGGTCATGGCCTGGCTGGCATTCCGGGAAGGGAAATCGAGTTTCGTCATGCGGTTGAGCAGGCCATCCAGTATGCTACCGCACTGAATGTACCCCGGGTGAACATTCTGGCAGGAAAACAGCCTGTGGATTGTGACCTGTTGCCCTGCCTAAGTACGCTAGCAAGTAATCTGAAAATGGCTTGCTCAATGCTGCTTGACCATCAAATTGAACCGGTCTTTGAAATGATCAATGGCATCGATATGCCACGCTTCTTGATTCAAAATGTTGCTCAGGCCCAGGAAATGCTCGAAGCAGTTCAACATCCGGCCTTAAAAATGCAGTATGACTGCTACCACATGGCGATGATGGGCGAAGATGTATTGGAAACTTTGCAAGAAAATATTGCGTCGATTGGCCATATCCAGTTTGCGGATTGTCCGGGACGACATCAACCCAATACGGCCTCAATTCAATATCATGATATATTTCAGTGGTTAAAACATAACCATTATCAAGGGTACGTGGCTGCCGAGTATAAACCCAGCGGACACTCCTGTGATTCCTTTGCCTGGAAAGACGAATTCTTTGCGGAGCATGACTGAGTAGAATGTGGTCTGATTTGAAATTTTGGACTAAAACCGCTATATTAGATCATGCATAATTGTTAGGAAATTACACCCCCCATGAATTTAGAACCATCGCCCAGCGCTTCTAATTCTCACGATCTTACTATGAATTCAAATTCTCAAGCTGTACAGGATTGTTTAAAAGTCGTACATGCTGCACTTGAAGATGTAAAAGCAAAAGAAATTGTTGAGCTTGATGTTCGCGGTATCAGTAATGTAGCTGATGCTATGGTCATTGCAAGTGGTACATCGACTCGTCATATCAAATCACTGGCCAATAATGTTGCTGAAGAAGCACGTAAAGCTGGCTTTCGCCCTCTAGGTATAGAAGGCGAACGTGATGCTGAATGGATCCTGCTCGACCTCGGTTATGTGGTTGTTCACTGCATGCTTCCAACAGCACGTAAATTCTATGACCTAGAAAGCTTATGGCGCAATCCTACAGATACTGATTCTGTAGCGTAAAAACCGAATATTCAAGAAAGCGACCTGTGTAGGTCGCTTTTTTATTGCCTGTTCATCCAACTTTATAAGCATTAATACAACTCAATCAGCTATTTTTCTTTAATTTTCATCTTGTCTTATGCACCGATTTGATTGGTATTTTAGGATCAATTCATCATAAACATAGAAGTTTGATGACCACAGAATAATGCTTTTTCAAGATATAAAAAAATCCCCCTTTATTAAAGGGGGACTCAGGGGGATTCTAATGATTTAAATGATTAGTGACCGGTACCATTAATCGCTTTGGTCATGTCTTCCACAACTTTCTTGGCATCACCGAAGATCATCATGGTTTTGTCATTATAGAACAAGTCATTGTCCAGACCTGCATAACCGGTTGCCATAGAGCGCTTGATCACCATGATGGTACGCGCCTTATGTGCTTCCAAAATTGGCATGCCATAAATTGGAGAACTTGGATCATCTTTCGCCGCAGGGTTAACCACGTCGTTTGCACCAATGACAAGAACCACATCAGTTGCCGGGAAGTCCGAGTTGATCTCGTCCATTTCCAGGATGTCCTCATAAGGAACATCTGCTTCAGCAAGAAGTACGTTCATATGACCAGGCATACGGCCTGCAACCGGATGAATCGCGAAGCGAACCGTTACGCCCTGCTCTTTCAGCAAGTTTGCCAGTTCTTTTACCGCATTCTGTGCACGACCTTGTGCCATACCATAACCCGGTACAATGACTACGCTGTCCGCATTCGACATCAGGAAGCCCGCATCATCTGCTGAACCTGAACGGTAATTACGCTGCACCTGTTCGCCAGCTGCTGCTGTCGGTGCTGCACTACCACCCATCGCACCCCCAAACAGTACGTTGATGATGGAACGGTTCATTGCTTTACACATGATGTAAGACAGAATTGCACCTGAAGAACCGACCAGTGAACCGGCAACGATCAGCATGTTATTTTCTAAAGTGAAACCAATACCTGCTGCAGCCCAACCTGAGAATGAGTTCAACAGTGAAACCACAACTGGCATATCGCCGCCGCCTACCGGTGCAATCCACACCCAGCCAAATGCCAGTGCAAGACCTGTCATCGCCCAGAAAGAAGTCATGCTACCCGTCAGGAAGAAATGAATCCCAAAGCCCAGCATTGCAACAAAAATCATTGCCTGAACCGGTTTTACCCACGCACCAGAAATAGTTTTTGCCCATTTCTTTGCAGCCAGCTTGCCATAAGCAAAAACTGATGCTGTAAAGGTAATTGCACCCACGAAACAGCCCACAAACAGTTCAAACAAGTGAACCTTGCTCATCGCATGGAATGCAACGCCATTCGCTGCCAACAAGTCTGGACCTAATTCAATCAGCTTGTTGTTATGGATAATCGCCGCTACTGCAATCAAGACTGCAGCCAGACCAACCAGTGAGTGCATAAGTGCCACAGTTTCCGGCATCTGGGTCATTGGAACGGTACGTGCACGTGCAATTCCCACCACCGCACCGGCTGCCATTGCCGCAAGAATCATCCAGACCACTGGATTGTCGGCAACAAAGAATGTGGTCACTACAGCGATCGCCATCGCGATCATACCGTAACGGTTACCTGCAATCGCAGTTTTAGGACCAGACAAACCACGTAGCGTTAAGATAAAAAGAACGGCGCCAATCAGGTAGAACCAATCCGCATAATCTCGAATAAATTCCATGTATTAACCCTCTTTTTTCTTTTGCTTAGGTTTGAACATTTCCAGCATACGTGCAGTTACAGCAAAGCCACCGAAAATATTAATGCTGGCCAGGAATACTGCAATCGCACCCAGTACGCTCACCACGTTAATAGTCTGGAAATCCACGCCACCTTCAACGCCGATTACAGGCAAACCAACAGTCTGGATCATCGCACCGACAATAATGATCGATGACAAGGCATTGGTGACCGCCATCAACGGCGTATGTAGTGCTGGTGTCACTCCCCAAACCACGTAGTAACCCACGAAGATGGCCAGGACGAAAATCGTAATTGTTTCAACCATGAGTCTGCTCCTTAACCACGTTTTAACAGCACTTGGCCGCCGTGAGTGACAAGTAGGGCTTTTTGAATTTCATCTTCCTGATTCAGGACAAAGTTCTTGTCTGCATCAAAAAGTGTTTCAACAAAGTTATAGACGTTACGTGCATAGAGGGCTGATGCCTCAGTCGATACCGTCGATGGAATATTTGGAATACCCAGAATCTTCACACCATTTTCAGTGACAACGGTTTCACCGCATTTCGAACCTTCAACATTGCCACCTGATTCCACCGCCATATCCAGGATCACTGAACCCGGTTTCATCTTGGCTACAGTTTCAGCTCGGATTAAACGCGGTGCATCACGACCTGGTAAAAGTGCGGTGGTAATCACGATGTCGGCATTCGATACCGCTTTATCAACAATTGCAGCCTGATCGCGGATGTATTCTTCACCCGGCATCCAGCCATAACCATTTTTGGCAGCATCTGCAGCTTTCTGCTGCTCTTCAGCAGACATCGGTACGTCTAACCATTTACCGCCTAAAGATTCAACCTGATCCTTTGCAGTTGGACGCAGGTCCGTGGCTTCAACGATGGCACCTAAACGTTTTGCAGTGGCAATCGCTTGCAGACCCGCTACACCGACACCCATGATCACCACACGAGCCGGTTTAACTGTACCCGCAGCCGTCATCAGCATCGGGAACATACGCTGGTATTCAGCAGCAGCCAAAAGCACTGATTTATAACCTGCCAGGTTGGCTTGCGAAGACAATACGTCCATGTTTTGCGCACGTGACAGGGTCCGTGGCAACAACTCAAGAGCAAATGCAGTCACATTCTGCGCCGCGAACTGGTCAAGCTCGGTATTGCGGTATGGGTCAAACATCGCCACCACCGTGGTATTGGCAGACAGCTTCTGAATTTCTTCACCCTTGGGTGCACGAACTTTCAAAACCATCTGGCTACCGGTATAGGCATCATCCGTAATTTTGGCACCAACTTGCTCATAGGCACTGTCGATGTAGGCAGCTTTAACACCGGCACCACGTTCGATCACCACACTATGACCAGCGCTGATCAATTTCTTTACTGTCTCAGGCGTCGCAGCGACGCGATTTTCACCGACAACAGTTTCGGCTGGAATTCCAATCTGCATGAGCGTCCCTCAAGCTAATTTTTCTTAAGTAAACATCGTGATTTACGATGTTTCCCCACAGGATGTGTTTTTGTTGAATTTTTGGATTCTAATCAAACTGTTTGAAATTACTACCCACTATTTATTTAATAAATACCTATATTTTGAACTGATGATTCATAAAAAATTTCGCTGTGATAGCACATTTATTTCATTTGCTGGAGATTCATAGGTGATGAATTTATAAACGATATTCATTCCATTGGATAATCAACCCAGATTTAACTGGATGGTAGACAGACACATTTCTGATTTATTTTGTTACATTGATCATTCTGACAATTATCGTTGCATCTTTTGGTACAAGTACAGATTTTTGATTTATCTGCTGACTACTCATAGCAGGACCTGAGCTGAACCACTTTTTTAGTTTTGACTTTTCTGACAGATTTAATATTTAAGCAGAAACAATAATTTTTTAGATATTCAAAACATATTTTATAAAATGATAGTGTTTGTTGAGAAGATTTTTAGCTGACCAAATTGGGCTATGTTCTGGAAACAGATCTTTAAACACTTATAAGATTCAAGTCTCAAACCGTCAGATAAAGGGTCAAAAAAAACCTTAAGGACCATTTATTATATTAATGTATGGATCTGACTTACTCATTGAAAAATCAGGTTTTGCACCATATTTGCGCAACAAAATAGAGTAAATATTCAACTATTTTCACCCTCATGCCCCTTTTTTACCCTTATCTGCACCGAGGTGCGTCTTAATGAAGCAGCTCTCTTATTAAAAGCTAAAAAACTCCATAACTATTCACTCATATTTTCGAGGTGAGCTTGCTAGCCTTTACTTAATCTGCCTGAACTCTGGCAATTTTTCATAATGACAATATTTCTTTACTTTTAAAGTAATAACTTCTGACCTATAGTGCCTTCAATTTCTACATTATTCTTTTTTCATTTAAATTCTTCCAGCTTAAATACAAGGTTAACCCTATGAACACGCCTCTCGATATCAGTCAAAACAAGCCCTTATTATGGCTGATGGCGATTGCATGCGGTTTATGTGCCGGCGCTAACTATTATTCCCAGCCCCTGATTTCATCGATTCAGCAGTATTATCAGGTACCTGAATCACAAGTGGCACTCACTGTGACCTTTGCTCAAATTTCTTATGCCTTGGGGTTACTGTTTATTGTGCCTTTGGGCGACATGTTAAATAAAACCAAACTGATCCCCTTTCTCATGCTGGGTGCGGCAGCAGGATTATTTATTTGTGCCAGTGCAGTGAATCTGCCAATGCTCTGGATCGGTACCATCATTGCAGGGCTGTTTTCTGTCGCGGCGCAGATTCTAATCCCCTTGGCTACGATGGCGGTCAAACCGGAAAAAACTGGAGAAGTGGTCGGCTTTCTGATGAGTGGCTTGCTGGTAGGCATTCTGCTCTCGACCAGTATTGCCGGGTTACTTTCCGACCTGTTTCACTGGAAAACGATTTATATCCTCAGTGGTATAATTATGCTGGCCTTAAGCTTTTACCTAAAAGGAAAGTTACCGAGCTTGCCACGTCTGAGAATCAGCTATGCCGCAATTTTTAAATCCATGGCAGCATTACTCAAGCAGGAGCCGCGTCTGGTTTTGCGTTCACTTACAGGTGCGTGTGCATTTGCTGCCATGAGCATGTTGTTCTCGACCATCGCCCTGCTATTGACCCAGGAACCTTTTCAGCTTTCTGATGTTATGGTCGGACTGGTCACTCTGGTGGGTGTATTTGGCGCGCTTTCTACGCAGTTTATTGGCAAATGGGCCGATCGTGGCCATATCAAAATACTCAGCTGGACCGGCTGCTTTATCCTGATTGGAAGCTGGCTCTTCCTGTATTTTGGTGCAGTGTCCTTGCTGAGTTATATCTTGGGTTATGGGCTGATAAATCTGGGACTTGCAATTACTCATAGCTGTAACCAGAACGTGATTTTTCGCCTGCGCCCAGATGCCAAATCACGGGTGAACTCACTCTACATGACTTTGTACTTTATTGGGGGAGCTTGTGGTTCGGCCTTAGGCGTATATGCCTGGCATCATGGTGGATGGAGCATGACCTGTATGGCAGGGCTCGGGCTGGCTCTATGTGCTGCCTTATTCACTCTGTTAGATCAATGGCATCATGCACGGAAGTTGGCATGATGCTTAATCCTATTTAGCTGACTTGCGCTGCCGGATAATAGGGCTTATTCAAATCCAGTGTTTTTGCGTTTTCCAATAAAATACAGATAAAAACTGGCAATAATGCTGCCAGAATTCGGCAGCTTTCCTCGAATGACTTATGGTTCAATGAACTTTGGTAAGTCATGCCGCCATGCATGAGCTGATGGTGTAAGGTATATAAACGATGAAATAACAGCTTTAGAACTTCAATTGAATTTTTTTCCTGCAAGGCATTCTGTATTTGTTGCTTCTGATTCTCAAGTATTGCCTGACAGTTTTCCAGACTAATTTTTTGATTGCGATAATCCCAAAAGCTTTGATTTAGATATGAGCTATCTAATAGTGAATGAATCGGCTGGCTATATTTTTCCCAGACAATATGGCCGATTTTCTGTTCTGTATCATTTTGGCAAAGTATTTCTAAAAATTGATATAGCTTGTCTTGTCCCTGAATCAGATCGCCTTCCTCTGCATAAATAGACTGAAAGCTGATCCACAGACTGATAAATTTAAAATCCAGATCTCGATCCAGCTCCAGTGATTTTTTAAACCAGCCCACTCCACGATGAATTCTTAAATTAAAATGTGCCGAATTTTGTGCTTTATAGCTTTTGTAAATTTCCTCCAGTAACAGCATCATTGTTCTCCTTATTTATAGCGTTTTTTTAATTCCTCTCTCACTATAAAAATATACCACTGAGAAATGACTGGGAATTCTATTTTCATTTTTAGCTGACATTGTCAGAGCTCAACAGGAAGCTCGCTCTACTGGGCTTGTTTTTTTAATTTTATTTTTCCTCCCCTCTTTTTTTTAATATCTGCAACTCGGTACGAGTACATCAGCCAGACCTACTAGGTACCAAGGTATTAGTTTTTTCCTTTTTGTCGAAAAAGAGTGAATGGAAAGTGTATTGAAAATGAACAATAAATAAGGCTGTAAACTGATTTATGAGCATGAGATCCCTATAGGCTTATTCAGATAATATTCCCAAGGTTCCTTATCTAAAATAAATAGTTCGGGAATTAATCTAACTCAACCCCTCATTATATTATTTTCGTCGCAATAAAATGAACGCTCATAATATAAAAAAACATATATCAAAATTTAATATAAAAATTAAAACCCAATACAAGAAAATCACCTCACACCAAGAATTAAAATTAATGAATATTTAAGTTAATTTTCATTAAAAATAAATTATTTTTAAATTCTGAATAAATTCAGGATTAAATATATAGTAACAATTACCTTTTAATATGTGAAAACTAACATATTGACCCTAAAACGCCCTCCAAAAAAGATTATTAATTACAATATCTTAAAACAATTAAATAAAACCAAGTTTAAATAAAATAATATTTTCATTAAATAAAATATAGACTTAAATAAAAATCATATTTTGTTCCAAAATGTAATTCAATATAAAAAACGGATTTTAAATATATATATAAAATACTAAGCATTTGATTAATATAAAATCTAGAAAAAATACACTTATTTGCATTATTTAAATCCAACATAGTATTTTTATAAAGTGAAAATCAAAACTCAATTTAAAAATAGATTAAATAATAACAGTGAGTCTATAAAATGATTGAATGGATACAAGGTGAATTAAAACATAGCCCTGAAATTCTATTGTTTTTATCTTTGGCAATAGGCTTTTGGATTGGAAAATTTCAATTTGGCAAATTCCAGCTCGGCGGTGTTGCTGGCTCATTGTTAGCCGCTGTTGTGCTTAGTCTTATTGGTGTACCCGTCGACAATGGCGTTAAGGCCATCCTCTTTGCACTGTTTATTTATGCAGTAGGTTTCGAAAGTGGTCCCCAATTTTTCAAATCGCTGGGCCCCAAATCACTTAAAGAAATTCTATTAGCGGTATTTATGGCAGTTTGCGGACTGGCTACCGTGCTCATCATGGCAAAAATATTCCAGCTGGACAAAGGAATGGCAGCAGGACTGGCAGCAGGCGGAATGACCCAATCGGCAATTATTGGTACAGCAGGCGATGCGATTTCCCGCCTAGACTTACCTGCCGCGGAGATCCAGAGGCTTCAAGCCAATGTCGCGATTGGATATGCAGTAACCTATATTTTCGGTTCACTCGGTGCCATTATTATCTGTGCGAGTATCGTACCAAAATTTATGGGTCGTGGTATTCGTGATGATGCGCTCAAGGCACAAGCTGAACAACTAAAAGGCGCCTTTCAACTGGCGCCTGGGCAAGAACTTGCTATGCCTGAAATTGTTGGGCGTATTTATAGAGTTCAGCAGGCCTCAGGACAAACAATTTCAGAGCTTCAGTCAAAAATACCCAACATTACAATTGAACGGGTTAAACGCGGCACTCAATTTATTGATTCCTCTCTAGAAACCAAGCTCGAGACAGATGATATTATTCTGGTGATTGGTCGTAGAAGCAGTGTGGTTTCAATTGCTCAACATATCGGAACTGAGCTCGAGTCCTCTGAAGGCATGGAAATAGTCATGTCTACCACGGATATGATTCTCAGAAACTCCAAATACATTAATCGTACCCTAGGAGATGTGAGGGCCAACACCCCAGAATATCTAAAACATGGTATTTATGTACTTGGAATTAAAAGAAATAATGAATCAGTACCCATGGATGATAATACTGTTCTTCATAAAGGAGATGTCATTACTGTCTATGGTACAAAAAATGATCTTGATCGGATGGTCAAAGAAGGCGGTCGAGCCATATCCCAAAGTATAAAAACAGATTGGGTCTTCCATGGCATAGGTTTAGTTGTTGGTCTGTTAATTGGCTTAATTGTCATTCGTATTAGCAACATGCCGTTAACGCTAGGTGCAGGTGGGGGAGCACTTTTATCAGGTTTATTCTTTGGCTGGCTGCATAGCCGCAATCAGGTACGTGGCAACATGCCTCTGGCTGCATCTCAACTCCTCAAAGATTTAGGTCTGGCCGGTTTCGTGGCAGCCGTAGGTCTGCAATCCGGCTTACAAGCCTTTCAGACGATTAAACAAAGTGGCCTATCCCTCTTTCTGATTGGCGTAGTGGTAACAGTCGTCCCACTCATTCTCTCCATGCTTTTTGCACGCTATGTCCTGCGTTATGACAACGTTGCAGTGATGGCCGGAGCATTATCAGGTGCCCGAAGTGCCAACCCCGCTTTTGGTGTTGTCTTGGACAAAGCCGGAAACTCGATTCCAACAGTTCCATTTGCCATTACTTATGCCTTAGCCAATGTGTTTTTAACCTTGCTTGGTCCACTCATTGTGGGTCTGGCTTAACGACATCCACAAATTTCAATTTTGTCTGATTCATCATAATTTTGGAGATTCCTCATGGGAAACACTGATTACTCTAAATACTCAAAACTCAGTCCATTTGAGCTTAAAGATGAACTGATTGCGCTGGCAACAAGCCGCACGGATCGCATGATGCTGAATGCAGGCCGCGGTAATCCGAATTTCCTTGCTACTGTTCCACGGCGCGCCTTTTTTCAACTCGGTTTATTTTCTGCCACTGAATCAGAATTTTCATTTTCATATATGCCTGAAGGCCTGGGCGGATTTCCACGTTCACAAGGATTGCAATCACGTTTTGAGCAATTTATTTTAGGAAATCGTGATAAACCTGGTGTTGTTTTTCTAGGTAAAGCAATTTCATATGTACGTGACCAGCTGGGACTGGATCCAGATGCTTTTTTACTGGAAATGGTTGAAGGCATTCTAGGCTGTAATTATCCTGTTCCTGACCGAATGCTCAGAGTCAGTGAAAAAATTATTAAAGAATATGTCCTTCGTGAAATGGGTGTCCAGAGTATGCCTAAAGAAGGATTGGATCTTTTTGCAGTAGAGGGTGGTACTGCTGCAATGGCCTACATCTTTAATTCATTAAAAGAAAATAAGATAATTTCAAATGGTGACCGTATTGCCCTGGGAGCGCCTATTTTTACTCCCTATATTGAAATTCCTAAGCTAAATGACTATGAACTTGAAGAAGTCATGATCCAGGCTGATCCTGAGCTTAACTGGCAGTATCCGGAATCTGAATTACGTAAATTAGAAGATCCATCCATTAAAGCATTTTTTCTGGTCAATCCAAGTAATCCACCTTCAGTGAAAATAAATGATGAAGGACTGGCCATCATCGCAGATATTGTCAAGAAACGTCCTGACCTGATTATTCTGACTGATGATGTGTATGGAACATTTGCCGATAATTTCACTTCATTATTTGCCATGTGCCCTGATAACACCATTCTGGTCTATTCTTTTTCTAAATATTTTGGAGCTACAGGATGGCGTCTTGGCGTCATTGCACTCACCAAAAATAATATTCTGGATCAAAAAATTGCAGCACTGTCCGCCAAGGATAAAAAGGAACTTGCAGAACGTTATTCCTCACTGACCACCGATCCTTCAAGTATCAAATTTATCGACCGGATGGTTGCCGACAGTCGAAATGTAGCATTGAATCATACTGCCGGATTATCCACACCTCAGCAGGTACAGATGGTCCTTTTTGCCTTGTTTAATATGATGGATTCGCGTCAAAGCTATAAAAAAGCTGTCCAATCAGTCGTACGTGAACGGGATGCGGCTCTGTATCGGCAACTCGGGGTAGAAGTCCCTCAAGATCCGAACAGTGTGGATTACTACACTCTTGTAAGTCTGGAAAATACTGCCCGTACGTTATATGGGGATGACTTTGCAGACTGGATCATGAAAAACAAAAATCCGACTGAACTGTTGTTCCGGGTCGCGGATGAAACCGGTGTAGTGCTTCTGCCTGGTTCCGGCTTTGGTGTTCAACATCCTTCAGCCCGTGCATCCTTGGCAAACCTGAATGAATATCAATATGCTGCGATAGGCATGTCTTTAAGCAATCTGGCTGCTGAAGCTTATGAGGAATACAAAAAAGAAAGTAAAAAGAAAAAATAATATTCAAATGAAGGAACTGAAGCCATATCTGGGTTTATTCCCCTTACCTTGGCAGATTTCTTTTTTAATGAATAGCTGATCATTCCTGTTAAGTACGAACAGTATGAATATAAATTAGCAAAGTCAAGATTTCACCTCTGCCCTAAAAGAGCTCACTGATCTTTTAGGGCTTCATCATGATACTGGCTTTTCCTATTTTTCTATATTTATAGACTGAGCAGGCCAAATCTGTTTACTTTCTTGTTTTTCTCTAAAAAAGACTTCGTTTCCGATTCATTCCAATATTGTCATGGTTTTAAACCCGCACCTTTCAATGCTCTTTTTAGCCGCAACCTTCTTGATCAATTTATAACATGAATTATTTTTTCATTATGGTGTAAAATTTGGCGCTAAATGCAAATTGCGTACTCTGGCTAAATATAGATTTTCGCAGATTGCACCAACATGATTAAAGGCATGATTTTTTAATGACTCTCACCAACCCCATTGAAACTGCTCAATCTCCACGAATCAGTGTTGCACCTATGATGGACTGGACGACCAAGGACTATCGTTTCTTTGCCCGTCTGTTTAACCCGAATATCATTATGTACACTGAAATGGTGACAACGGGTGCCATCATTCATGGTGATGCCAAACGACACCTGGATTTCAATCAGGAAGAACATCCGATCGTTTTACAGCTAGGTGGCTCAAATCCGCAAGACTTGGCAACCTGCAGCAAAATGGCCCAAGATTGGGGTTATAACGAAATTAATTTAAATGTAGGTTGTCCGAGTGATCGGGTACAGAATAATAAAATTGGTGCCTGTCTAATGGCAGAACCTGATCTAGTGGCAGAATGTATTGATGCCATGCGTCATGCAGTGGATATTCCAGTAACGGTGAAACACCGGATCGGGATTGATGACATGCAATCTTATGAAGAGATGCTACATTTTGTCGATACTGTGGCCAAAACCGGCTGCAACAATTTTATCGTGCATGCACGCATTGCCTTATTAAAAGGTCTGTCGCCCAAAGAAAACCGTGATGTGCCGCCACTGCGCTATGAAGATGTCTACCGTTTAAAACAGGATCGTCCTGATCTGCTTATCGAGATCAACGGCGGAATTAAAACCTATGCCGAGACGCAGGAACACCTCAAACATGTTGATGGCGTGATGATTGGCCGTGAAGCTTATCACAATCCTTATTTGCTGGCAGAACTGGGACAATTGTGGAATCTGGATACACCAGACCGTTTTGACATTATGCAGCAGATGTTGCCTTATATTGCCCAGCGTATGGCAGAAGGTGCACCTTTATCCATTATTACCCGTCATATTTTAGGCCTGTTCCAGAATTTGCCAGGCGCACGCAAATGGCGTCAGGCGTTAAGCGGTGGGAATGCAAAAACCTTGAAAGATGTAGAAACTGCCCTGTTTAATATTCAGGAAGCGATGCAGCGTACTGAAGATTACGTACGTGAACATCAGCAGGTTGAATCTTAAAAACAGAAAGCACCGGTTATCGGTGCTTTTTTATAAAGATGACGCATTGATCAGTGCGTATACGCCGTAATATTACCAACGGGGATCGGCTCCTCATCATAAGAGGCTGCCTGTACCACAGGTTCTATTGCTGGACGTATATTTAAGCTCAGTTCAACTCTTACCGGTTCTTCTACAGATTCCAGATCGTCTAGAGATGCAGACAGTTGCTCCAGTTCACGATCTAACTGCTGGCGATATTTTTCAATTTCGATTTCATCAATGAAGGCAAAAGCATCATCTTCAATGGACCAGCTATAGCCGCCATTAACCTTGATAATTTTGACATTGACGGGATATTCATGCCCCTGATAGTTCAGTTGTGAAACTGCCTCAAACTCATTGCCTTGGCGATGGACAATTTTTACATTCAGCACAGTGAGACGATAATGCTGATAGTCAGGATTAGCATTAAATTCCTGCTGTATCTGTTCCTGAATATTTCTGGCCAGTTCATCAATTGATACAAAGTAACTGCATCCGGCCAAGCAGGCGATCATCCATAACATCATGATTTTTTTCATATCGCCCCCTCCTTGTTGTTTCCCACTACATTCTATCTGTGTCACATTTTTTATCTTTGGTTTATTCTGTGATCTATTTTATACTTTTTCCCATAAAACAATATATAAATCCTTGGTCTATAAAGTCAGCCTATTTTGAAGCCAATTTGATGATATTTAACTAGATAGTGGACATAAACTAAAAAAGCCCTGTTCATCTCAGGGCTTTTTTAGTTTTCTCATATTGATTCAGTCTAGAAATCATCTTCTGCCAGGGGATCGTGATGCAGGGCATCATGAATCGCTTCAACCAGCTGCTGGGCAATTTCCTGCTTGGAGGCTTTTTCCAGATCACGTTTTTCCAGCTGGTAATGCTCGGCAAAAAATACCGTCATGGCATTTTCATCTGAAGCAAAACCGATATCAGCACGTGAAACGTCATTGCAGGCAATCATATCCAGCTTTTTAGCCACCAGCTTTCCGGCAGCATATTCTTCAATATTGCGGGTTTCTGCAGCAAAACCGACCATAAACGGACGTTTTTCCTGTTGGGCTATAGTGGCAACAATATCCGGATTTTTGACCAGCGCCACATTCAGCTCATCCCCGGCTTTCTTGATTTTATGTTCGGCAACCTGTGCCACACGATAATCTGCTACCGCAGCGGTCGCAATAAAAATGTCACAGCCCTGCTCCAGCATGTGCATACTTTCATTTAGCATTTGCACGGCAGAAGAGACATTTTTACGTTTTACGCCATTCGGAGTATCCAGACTGACCGGCCCTGCAATCAGGGTCACATTGGCTCCTGCTGCATAACAGGCTGCAGCCAGTGCAAAGCCCATTTTCCCGGTACTGTGATTGGAAATATAGCGCACTGGATCAATTGCTTCTCGAGTTGGACCCGCAGTAATCGTGACTTGTTTACCCGCAAGCAAGCCAAATTTTTCCGCAATCGCACGTTGGGCTTTATGAAAATATTCAGTCACCTGATGCGCTAAATCTTCCGGCTCAGGCATCCGGCCCAAACCTACATCCCCACAAGCCTGCGAACCCGCGTCCGGCATGATCACATGCACACCATCTTCAATCAGTGTCGCAAGATTGCGCTGCGTTGCTTTCGCCGCCCACATTTGCTGGTTCATGGCAGGTGCCACCCAGACCGGTGCTTTTGTTGCCAGATATAAAGTACTGAGCAGATCATCAGCCAGGCCTGCGGCAAATTTTGCCAAGGTGTCACAACTGGCTGGTGCTACCAGCAACAGGTCAGCCCAGCGCGCCAGCTCGATATGCCCCATTCCGGCTTCTGCTTCAGGATCCAGTAATTCGGTATGCACGGGATTGCCCGATAAGGCCTGGAAGGTCAAAGGTGTAATAAAAGCCTGTGCACCATGGGTCATTACCACTCGCACATCAAAGCCGGCATCTTTCAAACGGCGGACCAAAATCGCACTTTTATAGGCGGCAATGCCGCCAGTGACGGCCAGAATGATATTTTTATGGGGAATTACACTTAGATCAAAGCTCACAAACAGATTACCTTGCTGTTGCAGTGAGGCTCACAATAGCATTAAATAATCGCATTCCCAAGAGATCGACTTGCGGGAAAACTGATAATTCATAATAAAAAAGTATAATCATCATGCAATTTTCTATTAAAAACTGGCCGGAGCAAGAGCGGCCGCGGGAACGTTTGATTCAATATGGGGCTGAGAGTCTATCCGATGCCGAGCTACTGGCCATATTTCTACGTTCAGGTTCACAGCAACATTCGGCAGTTGATCTAGCGCGTTTGCTGATTCAGCATTTTGGTCATTTGACTGCTCTACTCGATGCCCCTTTACAGGAAGTCAGTCAGTTTCATGGTATGGGCATCAGCAAATACACGCAGCTGATGGCTGTCAAGGAACTTGGACGACGTTATATTGCCGAACATCTCAAGCAGGATGCACTGGAACTTACCAATTCCAAGCGCTTGAGAGACTATTTACGCTTTGAACTGCTCGGTGAAACACAGGAAGTATTCGCTGTGCTGTGTCTGGATGCCAGTTTAAGAAAAATTGCATTTAAAAAACTGTTTTATGGTTCAATTAATGCATGTGATATTTCCATTAATCAGTTATTGCGTTATGCCATTAGCCAGCAGGCGACCTCAATTGTCATTGCGCATAATCATCCGCTGGGCCGGCCCTCTCCTTCCAAGGCTGACCTGACATTGACCCGGCAGATTCAGCAGGCCTGCCAACTGGTAGATATCCATCTGATTGACCATTGTATTATCGCCTTGGAAGGCAGTTTTTCCTTTGCGGAACAGCAACTCATCAAACCAGAAGTACAGTATTGAATAGCACTTGACAAAGCAGGCACAACTCAACAAGATCATGGAAAAATTGTGATGATTCTAATAAATGATCGTACGTGACCAGCCGAGTGTTTTTAAACTGCTGTTTTCCTGGCGAGGGACGATTTTGCCTAAAGTTTTGCCACCTTTGGGCGTGGTCATGCTGATTTCGGCCATCATCGGTGGCTTGTCACATATTGGCTATTTTCATTTTCCAGAATTACCTCTGGTCGGCTTTACCCTGATTGGGGTAGTACTGTCAATTTTTCTCGGATTTAAAAACTCAGCCTGTTATGACCGCTGGTGGGAAGCGCGTAAACTTTGGGGCATTTTGATTGCTAATTCACGCCACTTTGACCGTGATTGCCGGATGCTGTCTCAAGGTCGTCGGGAACGTGTGATTCAGCATGTGATTGTCTTTGCCAATGTACTCCGTGATCGCCTTCGCCATCAGACAGCCAATCCGACTGAGCTGGTAGAAACCAGTGGCATGAGCCAACAGGCTGTGACCCAACTCTATCAGCAGGCAAATGCAGCGCAATATACTTTAAGTCTGATTCAGTGGGAGTTGATGCAGGCACTTAAAGAAGGTGAAATTTCCGATATCATCTATATGCAGATGAATAATCATGTAGCAGAACTGAGTATTGTCCAAACTGGTTGTGACCGGATTGCGACGACGCCTTTGCCTTTTGCCTATTCGGTCTTGCTCAACCGCACCGTGTATTTTTTCTGTTTTATTTTGCCTTTTAGTCTGGGTTCAACGCTCGGTCTGTTTACGCCTTTTCTGGTCGGCATTTTGGCTTATACCTTTTTAGGATTAGATGCTCTAAGTTCGGAAATTGAAGAGCCTTTTGGTACCCAGAGCAATGACTTGCCACTGGACTCGATGGTACGTACCATTGAAATTGAACTGTTAGGGACTTTGGGCAAACCAACACCACCACCAATTCAGGCCAAAGATCATAATTTGCTTTAAAAGATTAGCCTCACTCATCCTTTGCTATCAGTGATAACTAACTCTCCTTACAAATAAAGAAGATCAGGATAAAGAAATCCCTAGGTAAAACTTTCCCAAATCCCGATCTGTCCCGGTTTCAGGCTCGGGACATTACCCAGTTTAATCCAAGGCATATGGTCTCCATGAAAATCACTGCCAATCGAAACTTTCAGACCATGTTCAGCGATCATTCGATCCACCATCTGCCGGGTGGAACTTGGCTCAATCGCCGGTGGCAGTTCCACCGCATCTCCACCAAACTTGGCAAAGATCTCGATCAAGTAGCGGATATTGGTCGCAGATAAATCATATTTGGTTGGATGTGCCAGCACGGCGAAGCCGCCGCTTTCATGAATCACCTGAACCGTGTCTTCAAGACTCAAGCCATCAAATTTGACATAGGCCTTTTTGCCTTCCTTGATATATTTATCAAAGGCCTGTTGCGGACGCGTCACAATGCCCTTTTCTACCAGTGTTTTGGCAATATGCGTTCGTGTCACCCGATCAGGGATATTGTCGACTTTGGTCAGTACATCAGCATAAATATCCTCACCAATTAAAGGAAGCAGCAGATCACAAATCTGTTTAGAACGTTCAGCCCGGATTTTCTTTTGCTGATTGAGGGCTTCTTGTAACGGCTCAGGGTTCTGAATATTGAGTGCCACAATATGCACACCATAGTTTTTTTTGGTCGCAGGCCGCGACCACTGGCTGGATATCTCTACGCCAGAGATAATCTTAATCTCATGATTTTTGGCAGCTTCCTCCGCCAATACCAAACCGTCCATGGTGTCATGATCGGTCAGTGCCAAAGTATGGATGAGTTTTTCCACAGCCGCATCGACCAGTTGCTGAGGACTGAAAGTTCCATCAGAAATATTACTATGTGTATGTAAATCTACGCCGTGCATCTCTATACTATGACATTTATTTGATCAGATTTAGATACTCTAACATGAAAGCACTTTTAGACTTTGTGCCACTCATTATTTTCTTTTATTTATATAAAACTGTAGATCCAAAAGACACTGACCATCAATTGCTGCAATTGATCGGTTCTGCGGGGGGTGTCGACAATAATAATATTCTTGTTGCAACCACAGGTCTGATTATTTCCATGCTGGTCGTCTATGGTGCGTTATTTGTCATGCAAAAATTCCGTCTGGACAAGCAGCAATGGATTGTCTTGTTTATGACCGTGATTTTTGGTGGCATTACCCTGATGCTCAGCGATGATTTCTATATCCGTTTAAAAGCGGTATTACTGAATCTGGTCTTTGCCGGTGCCTTTTTATTGTCCCCCTGGTTTAGCAAGGATAAAAAGCCATTGATTCAGCGTCTGTTTGGTCCGGTATTCAACCTAAGTGAAAAAGGCTGGGTTAAATTGAACTATGCATGGGTGGCGATGTTTGTGCTGATGTCATTTCTGCATACCTTTTTCGCCTATTTGTGGATGGATGGAAAATATTGGGGCGAATTTACCGCATTCGGTGACATGATCGTGATGTTTTCCTTTATCATTATTCAGTTTATTGTATTGCGCAAATACTTTAAGACCGCTGAATAAGTCCAACTACAAACGATTGAGAGTCATCATGCCATTATTCGTCGTTAGCTGTACCGATCGGGAAGGTACAGTGGAAAAACGCCTCGCGATTCGCCCACAACATCTTGCTCGTCTGGAACATTTGAATGCTGAAGGTCGCCTGATTGTTGCAGGTGCCATGCCTAAAGATCCGGCCAATCCAAAAGCTGGTTTTTACGGCAGTACCATTATTGTCGATTTTGACAGTCGTGAAGCACTGGATACATGGTTACAGGATGAGCCATTTTTAAAAGAGGGTGTGTACGAACATATCGATGTCAAACCATTTAATAAAGCATTTCCTCAAGGATAAGGTCCATGCGTGTTGTTACTGCCAGTATCATTGGCCTATGTTTCATGATTTCTCCAGTATGGGCAGTCGAAGTTACGCCTGCTCCTGTGGCTCCGGAAAATCAGACAGCACCATCTCGAGCGACAGCAGCGACTGTACCAAACCAGTCGCTACCAAAACCTGCCATTATTCCTGCAGTAGCGACTTCTGCCCAGCCGGTGCCACCTGCTGAAAACAAACCGTTAACCGCAGAAGAAATCGCCAAGCTAAAAGCCCAGCAAGATGCCAAGGTAAAAGCCTTGGTCAAAGATCAGGCCACCCGTTTAGAGCAACTGGAAAAAGCCAATCTGGATGCACTATCGCAAAACCAGGAATTACAGCTCAAGAATGATAACTTGGGCGTTCAGGTACAGGTACTGCAAAGTGAACGTAGTGCCCAGATGTTCCTCTACGGCGCAGCAACCCTGGCAGTAGGTGTACTGCTGGGCTTCCTGATTGCGAGCTATGTTTATACCAAACGTCGCCGTCAGTGGTAAGCTATAGTCCTTCCCGATATCTTTTAAGGTTGTAACCGTTTTGTCGCACGCAATTCAAACTGCCGATCTGGACTGGCAATTGGTGGATGGCATTGATGTGCCTGTATCCAAGCAATTTGGTGATGTGTATTTTTCCAAAGACAATGGCCTGCTGGAAACCCGGCATGTCTTTTTAAATGGCAATGATCTCAGCACTCGTCTGACAAATCTAAAACCTTTTGAATATTTCTGTGTCGGTGAAACGGGTTTTGGTACTGGTTTAAATATTCTGGCGCTGTGGCAGCTCTGGCAACAGGTACGTCCGAATAATCACAGTCATTTGCATGCCATTTCAGTGGAAAAATTTCCGCTCTCTAAAGCGGATCTGATCCGCGCCCTGAATGCCTGGCCTGAGTTAAAACCTTTGGCTGATCAGCTGATTTCTCAATATCCAATGCCAATTGCTGGCTGTCATCGACTCAGTTTTCCTGAAGAACGTTTCAGTCTGGATCTATGGCTAGGCGATGCCCACGATATCTTCCCGGTCATTGAAAAAACTGCAGCGGTGAATGCCTGGTTTCTGGATGGCTTTGCGCCTTCCTGCAATCCGGATATGTGGGAAGAAAATGTCTTAAACCATATTGTGCGCTTGTCAGAAACCGGAACGACATTTGCCTCTTTTAGTGTCGCGGGTGTCTTAAAGCGTGGCTTAAAAAATCACGGGATTTCAATTTCCCGTCCACGTGGGTTTGGCCATAAACGTGAAATGTTGAAAGCAATCTGGAATCCGGCTGAGGAAAGTAACCCATCTCCAGCTCAGGAAAGTACGCAAAAAAAAACTGGGTCAGCTTTAGAGATAAACGCCAGGCCTCGCCAGATCGCTGTGATTGGCGCAGGAATCGCAGGTTTAAGTGCGGCATGGGCATTCGCTCAACGTGGTCATCAAGTCACTATTTACGACCGGTCGGCGCCCCTCTCTGGAGGTTCTGGCAATCCACTGGCCTTGCTCAATCCCAAACTCTGTCCGGTTGAGCAAAGTGCTGAACATTTGATGACCTTGTCTTGGCAACATGCCTTAAATCATTATCGGAAATTTAAGGCTTTCCGCCCGATTCAGGTCAATCAACTCGCCTTAAAAAATCCTGAACAGCTTCTAGGATTGGCAGACGAATATCCCGAAGGAATTCTGGCTGCACAAACAGTAAAAGATCAGGAGATGCAAACTGCATTTCCAAGTTTAAAACTGTTAGCAGCTGGCGCGGTTTCGCCGCATCAGTTACGTGATGAAATTTTGCAGCATCCTCATATTCAATATCAACAGGCCAAAATTAGCCATATTGAAGCTGCTACAAAACCTCAGCTATTTGCAGATGAACAGGATCTAGGTGGATTCGATCACGTCATTGTCTGTACTGCTCGAGAAACCCAGCAGTTTTTTGCAGATTATCCTCTCCTGAAACCGATTCGCGGACAGGTCAGCTGGGTGAATAATCAAACCCAGCCTTTAAGTCAAAATACTGCCTATAGCTATGGCGGCTACTGTATGCAACTCAATGCCGAACAACTCATTCTCGGGGCTTCGTTTTATCCCGGCCGAGATGATACAGAGGTATTAGCAGAAGATCATATGCATAATTATGAACTTATCCACGGTGTCTTTCCTGAATATGCGAAATCTCTTCCTTCTCTCGAGACTTGGCAAGGCCGTGCATCGCTACGTGCACAAAGTCAGGATTATTTCCCTCTACTCGGTAAAATGAAAGCGGAGGAGGAAGTTTATAGCTTTGCTGGTCTCGGTTCTAAAGGCTTTCTGTTTGCACCACTATGTAGTGAAATCTTGGCCGCCCAGATTCTGGGAGAAGTCTGTCTGATTCCATCTCATGTAGTAAAAAAACTCAGCGTGACCCGTTTTCAAAAGAAAGTGAAAATGAAAAAACCGTATTTAAAACCTCAAATATAGAATCCTATTTTAAAGGTGTTCACTCTCCCTATGAGAGAGGGAAAAATATTACCCCCATTAAAAAAGCGCCTGACGGCGCTTTTTTTCACAAGGTTATTAGGCACCTTGCTCCAGCGGCATACCGGCATCACGAGCGGCACGAGTACCACCCATCAGAATGACGTATTCACGTGAGCTGTCAAAACCCTCTAATTTTTCAGCTGCACGTGGAGCTTTACTCCCACCACCACATAAAATATAAATCGGTTGATCCGCTGACACCTGAGTCAGGCTATCTGCTGAAAGATCGTTAATGGGCTGATTTACCGCCCCTTTCACGTGTGCTTCAGCAAAAGCACTTGCATCGCGTACATCCCAGATAATGGCATTTTCTGGGAACTCAAATGTTGTAATTTCTTGTTTACGGATCATTGTGCACTCCTTTGATGTAAACAACACTTGGCAAATGAAGAAAACATCCCTAGCATCTCAGATATTCTTTCCCTTTGTAAAGGTCTAAACTATGCCTTCTTTCGATATTGTTTCTGAATTAGAAATTTTTGAAGTAAATCATGCAGTTCAAAATACCCAAAAAGAGATTGCAACCCGCTTTGATTTCCGTGGTCAGGACGTTTCTATTGAACTGAATGAAAAAAACAAGGAAATCAAAATCAGTACAGAAAGTGATTTTCAGTGTGAACAGGTATATAACATGCTGGAAAACCATTTCTTCAAACGTAAGATTGACATTCAGGCACTTGATCCACAAAAAATGACCGCTTCAGGCAAAAATGTGATTCAGGTGATCAAGCTTAAAGATGGTCTTGACTCTGATACTGCAAAAAAAATTAATAAGGCCATTAAAGAAAGTGGCATTAAAGTGCAATCTTCTATTCAGGGCGACAAGATTCGTGTGACTGACAAAAAACGCGATACCTTGCAGCAAGTGATGGCATACCTGAAAGAACAGCAATTCGGTCTGCCTTTACAGTTTAATAACTTTAAAGACTAAGTCAGCAACGTCTGTAGAAGGAATTATGGCAAAGAACAACCGATTAGCCAGATTAGTCAAAGCCACTGCACGATTACCGCAAGGTATTCGTACTGCTTTGTTAAGTAAAACTTTTGGCCGGGTGGTCCCGATGGTCGGCTCTGCCAAGATTCGTTATGAGGAAATGAGTGCGTCCAAAGTGGTAGTCAGTATGGCCAATCATAAAGCCATGCAGAACCATATTGGACAAATTCATGCATGTGCAATGGCCCTGCTGGCAGAAACAGCAACCGGGTTTGTAACCGCAATGAATGTACCAGATAGCGCAGTGGTTTTGATTAAAAGTCTAAAAGTAGACTTTAAACGTCCGACCAAAGGTGCCCTGACGGCAGTTGCTACCTTGACTGCTGAACAGCAACAGCTTATGCAAAGTTCAGACAAAGGTGAAACACTGGTTCAAGTTATGGTAAGTGATGAATCGGGTGAAGCACCCATTCAATGCGAGATGCTCTGGGCCTGGATTTCCAAAAAGCAATTGAAGCAGACCTGATAGCAATACAGACAAAAGAATCCCAGATCATTAATCTGGGATTTTTATGAGACGAATTATGACTTCTGCTGAGATTCTAGAAACTTCTGTTTTGCTTCCTCTGGAATCGGACGTTTATTGCCCTTCACATCCACTGCCACAAAGGTAAATACCCCTTCAGTCACGCGTACAGGCGGACGTGAGTCGTCATGGCTATCCCATACTTCAATTTCCATCTGGATGGAGGTATTGCCGACCTTTAGAATTTTGGTATAGCAGCTAATCACATCACCGACTTTCACCGGAACCAAGAAGGTCATCTGGTTAATCGAAATTGTCGCACAGCGTCCTTTACTAAAGCGCTCTGCATGAATTGCTCCCGCCAAGTCCATTTGTGAAACAATCCAGCCACCAAATACATCTCCACTCCAGTTGGTATCCGCAGGCATCGCAATGGTCTGCAGGGAAAGAATTCCCTCTGGTTTATTATGAGAATCTGACACTTGAACTCCAGGCTTGTGAATTAGGATGGGGCATTTAACTGCTGATCAAGCCACTTTTGCAGCTCGCTTGAGCGTAATGCACCGCTTATTCTAGCAATTTCGTTACTTTTATTCATTAAAACCAGCGTCGGAATACTGCGTACATTAAATGCTGCACTTAGCCGTGGATTTGCTTCTGTATCAATTTTGGCAAAAACTACATTGGGATAGAGTTTGGCAACATTGGCAAAGTGCGGCGCCATCATTTTACATGGCCCACACCAGTCCGCCCAGAGATCAATCAGGATCGGCAAATCACTATGCGTGACAAACTGGCTGAAATTCTGCTCATTCAATTCAATCGGTGCCAATGGAACCAATGCTTGATGACATTGACCACAAGCGGGATTAGCGGTTAGTTTTTCCTCAGGGACACGGTTTTTGGCCAGACATTCCGGACATACAATAATCATCTAGCGCACTCCAATATGTTGATGTAAGAATTCTAATTGGGTCGAAACTGCTTTTTCAAACCATTCGCCATGATAAATATCAAAATGCCGGATATTCCACTCATGATATTGCACAAATGGCGCAATATTGGTTGCAGTTTCCCGACTGGATTCAATGGGAATCAGACTATCCAATTTTGCTGCAATGAACAGAACTGGAATCGTGATTTTACGTACTTCCAGAATGGGACGATAACGCATCAGTTTAAAGAATGCGCGTGCAGGAATATGACCACTCCAGTAATAATCCGGGTTCACGATGGACATATATCCCTGATAACTGTCCTGGGTTGGCATAAAGCAGAGTTCATGAGGGTCTACTACGGGTAAGGTTTTCGGTGCCATACCGACCTTGGCGCCCATGTAGTCTTGGCTGGAAATTTTCAGGGCTTTAGGCAATTGCTGCAAAGGATAAAGTTTGGCACTTTCTGCCCCATCAACAAATGGTACCTGTGCCATTACTGCCTGAATATTTGACAGCTCTGCTGCGAGTGTCAGTACATGACCGCCACTTAAGGCCGTTCCCCAAAGTACAATTCTTTTGCTGTCAATCGACTTACGTGCCTCTAAATGGCTGATCATAGTCCGCCAGTCTTCAAGCTGAGCACTAATAGATACCAGTTCACGTGGACGTCCTGTACTCCCGCCCCAATAGCGATAATCAAACAGCACCACAGCATAGCCAGCACTGGCAAAGCGCTGTGCATACTGGACCAGTTTAAAATGACGTAAAGCTGCCAGACCATGGGCCATTAGGATCACAGCCGGTTTATCGACCTGTTGAGGATGATAAAAATCTGCAGCAATCACTTCCTGACCGCTTTTAACATACAGTGGTTCGACTGTATAAGCGTACATATGCGCTCCATTGCATTATTTTATAATTGTAATCGTATTTATAAATTTTTCAGAACTAAGCCGTCATGTTTTCAGCTTAATGCTATCATAAAGCATATCTAGATAAATGACATAATGGAGTGACATCATGAGCGAAAATGTAGGCTTTACTGGCCAAATTGGTCCTGAACATATCTCTCAAATAGTTGAAAAAGGTTTTAAATCGATTATCAACAACCGCCCAGATATGGAAGGTGGTTCTGAGCAGCCAACCAGTGCACAAATCGAAGAGGCTGCACGTGCAGCAGGTCTGGATTATGTATTTCAGCCGGTGGTTGCCGGTCAGATTACCGAGCTTGATGTCCGCACTTTTGCCAATCATTATAATGAATTACCAAAACCAATCTTGATGTTTTGCCGTACCGGAAACCGCTCAAATAATTTATATCAACTGGCAAAACAGATGGACTTGCTGGATGACTAAGTCATTTTGGAACGGTGTAGTACTCGCAATCTGTTTTAGCTGTACTTCACCTGTTTTTGCTGCGCAGAATTTGAGTCGCGCTCTGACCGCTACGGTGAGTGTTACCGGTCAAATGACCTTGGATAAGTTTGAGCAATTGATTCAGCAGGGTTTTAAATCCGTGATTGTAAACCGCCCTGATCAGGAGTCTGGTAACGCCGTCACGGTAAGTCAATTACGCTCGATTGCAGAAAAGTCTCAAGTCAGTGTGATTTATCAGCCAGTAGTAAGTGGTCATATTTCTCAGGCCAATATTGAGGAATTTGCCCGATATTATAATGAGTTGCCTAAACCGATTTTGATGGTTTGCCGAAGTGGTACACGTTCAGCAGCTTTGTTTAATCAGGCTAAATCTCAAGGATTGATTCATGAATAAATTATTGATTATTGCATGTTGTAGTTTGGCTTTTACAGGCTGTAACTCGATGAATTTGAAGCCGACTGTGGGTGTGAGCATGGGAACATCAATTTAGTTTTTTAAATTTTAGTTCCCATAAAAAAACAGCGCCGAAGCGCTGTTTTTTTTGAATTATAGGTAAATTTTATCTACAATTCATTAAATTTTAGGGTGTACACTCTGAAGTATTTGTACCAAATGGACTAATTGCATTAATCGAATAAATTCCATTGAAATTCTTATCATTACCTTGCTGGTTACGTAGAAGATGAGGATAACTATTTGACATTCTATACGAATTTGATTCTGCTGTAGCATCAATACGTACATTTAACCATTGAGCATACGTTTTTGGATAAGTTATTACAAAATTAATTTCACCTGAATTATTTGTAACCCCAGTCCATGTCGCATCATTACTTGCCTTAAACTTAACAACATCTAATGCTACATTCGCATTTGTGACTTGGGTAACATCTACAGCAAAGTTACAGTGCAAGCTCTGATTAACTAATTCAGGATTAGCAGCATTATCACCTTGATAATATCTTTGACCAGCAAACACCCATTTCATTTCACTAGTTGGAGGAGTTATGGAATTTGTTGGTGCTAATGCCCATAAATTTTGCCCTCTAATATAACTTTGAGGTTTAATTTCAAAGCTTACATTCTGTTCTTTTACTAAATTTCCAAGTTCATCTTTTACTGTAGCTTTTAACGTTTGCTCATAAGCATTACCATTGGCTACAGGTTCTAAATGATTATCTGTAATATTAATCACTAGATTGTTAACAGATTTTCTGACTACATCCAGTATATGAGTTTGGGTAGCACCTGAAAAACTTGCACTCAGCTCCAAATCTTCATTGATAAAAGCAGTCTCAGTATAATTACGACGTAAGCTTTCATCAATTTTAATGATGAATTTAGCTTCACCATTATTATTTGTCACAATCCCGGAAGCGCCTTGAATATAAGCTCCATTGAAGTTCGAGTTCTTTAAATTCAATGTAATATATTCATTAGAAACTGCTCCACCAAACTGATCACGTAAACTGACGCTAACAGTTGCCGTTCCATCGACAACATTAATAGTTGATTGATCTGGTTTGATGAAAATATTGTGTCTTGGTGTAGTCGATGTCGGATCTGTAACATTTAAATGAAGAACCTGCTTCACATCAATACCATTCGTAGTATTAGTTGCATCTAAGGTAATACCACTTGCTATCAAAGCATCTTTATCAAAACCTTCTTTTGGAATATATAGGGTGAAGAAGCCTCGTCCATCTTCATCAGTTTTGACAGTCCATTTCTCAGCAATATTTTCTGGTAAAGGATGATTATTTTCATCAGAAGTATTTTCTTCAGTAATAAAGCCTACATTTTTACCTGTGGTGGTGTTTGTCTTACGTACAGCCAAGGTGACTTCTTCATTACGTACAGGATTATTAGAAGCATCGAGTAAACGTACAACGACAACTGTTCTGTCATCACCTGGATTCAAAGTGTTTTTAAAACTATTGATTTCAAGATGGTTTGGGTTTTCGACATCTTCAACTGTAAACGTTAAAATAGCAGGAATTTCATTACCCTTTGGATCTCGAATTACACCTGTAACTCGAATAGATTGTAATATATCCGTCGTTATACCTTTTGGTACCTCTAAGGCAAATTCAATTGAACTATCTGCTGGTATAAGCACACCCTCTATATCAACACCATTGGCTTTTAACTTAACACCAGCATCGATCGCTTCTTTATTCAAGCTTAATCGCATCGGTGTACCTGTAACAGTATTAACTCCCATTTCATCTTTAACAGCTGCATACACTTTAATTGTTTGCCCAGCTGTCACTGTTTTTACATCTGAGGTTAAACGTGGGTTTAACGCATTTGCAGGAGCAGTAATATTAATTGCACCTGTTTGCTGTAAACGGTCACCATTATTTAAGTTTGTACCTACTACAGCAAAGATAATGCCATTTTTGATCAAACTAGGGTCATACTCTCCCTCGGCTACGGTCACGGTAAATTCAGCTTCACCATCACTATTCGTTTGAGTTGGTATATTGCTTAATGACACACGACTAGAAGTGAGACTAGATAAAGCAATTGCAATTGGTGTATTTGGAATAGGATTACCCTTTTCATCAACTGCTGTAATTTTGACGCGAGTCTCACCACCGAGAACAGAAATAGGATCTAATGGCTTATCTTCTATTGTAGTAAACAGAAAGTTAGCCAAGTCTGGTAAAACGACTGGTGGTTGTGCAACATCAACTTTCTTTGTAACAGTAAATGCGGAATCATCTGTACGAGTTGATTTCACGACGACCGTTAAACCATTCGCAATTAGATTCGTGAGTTCAGTTACATTGCTTGCTTTTACTTTAATTGTGAATTTTGCATGGCCATTTGCATCTGTGCGAATAGCTTGCGTAGAAACGTAACTCACACCATTATTTAATGCTGCATCATTTAAACCAATACTGATCAGCTGATTTTTAAGTAATTCGCCATCTGTACCTTTTGCGGTGACATTAACAGTTAATGTTTGCTCTTGACCCACTGTTAAAGTCAAATTTCCCAACATATCAACTGTAAAGTGATCAAGATCAATCACACCTTGTTCTGTAGGTGCTTTGAAATTCAGACGTAATGTTTGTGATTTACCATTTGCCGAAGTCGCAACTAACGGTACACCTTGAATCGCTAAAGCAGCTTGCTCAGGCGATAAATTTGCCTTGTAGTCAATAGTAAAAGTTGCATATCCATCTGCACCGGTCTGTTTGGAAGACTGACCTGTATGACTCAAGCCTAAATCTTGCAACTGTTCATCACTTAAAGACCCTGCAATATTTAAAGACACAGTTTCGCCAATTAGTGCACTACCGTTTACACCGACTGCCTTCACTTTAACTGTGAAAGTATGATTTTTTGTATAATCAAATACCGCTAGTTTTGGATCTGTCGAAGAAGTAATTGGATCTATAGATAAATAGCGCACCGCTTGTTCAGAAACTTCTTCATCAGAAACTGTAATAGCAATTGAATTGCTAACACCATTGTCAGTCGTAAAATTAGCTTTAATTCCTGCTTTTACCAATGCTTCTACTGCAGCAGGTGTTTGGGCATTAGTCTCAATATTAAAAGTGGCAAACCCGTTCACCAAGTCTTTTTCCACAGGCCCATCCAATGTTACACCATTTGATGTTGCCTCAGCATTTAAGTCAAGTTTAACCTTACCTTTAGTTGCTGCTAAGCCTTTATTATTAATTGCCTTAACAGTTACAGCAACTGAGTCATTTTTTGCATTCACTTTATATGAAGATGCAATTTCTAAACGCTGAATAGCCTCGGCATCTGAAGCATTTATATTTTCTGTTACTACATCAACAATAACGCTACCAGAGGCAAGGTTAATACCATCTGTATAGGTTGCACTTAACGAAATACCTGTGTCAGATAAAGCAAGTGGATGTGTAACATCGGCCGTGCTAATTGTAAATTCTGCAATACCTTGTGCATTCGTTTTAGCAGTCGCATTATTGAGTTTAACGCCATACGCGAGCTCATCCTTTGTAAAGCTCAAACGAATCTCTTTTCCACTTAATGGCTCATGTTGATCATTCTTTGCTAATACTTGGATTTTTACAGGAGTTGTACTTTTCGCAGCAACAACCTGATCTGGCTTAATTACTGAAAGAGTTGAGACAATCTGAGATGTGTATTTAAATGTTAAATCTGCTGTTGCGGTTCTTTCAGCTTTATGTTCATCAACTAGCAAAAAACTCAATGTTTCAGACTTACCCGCAAAAGTAGCAAGATCAGCTGATGTAAAATTACTACTCGCTTTGAGTGTATATTTCACCTCACCCTGAGCATTTGTTTGTTGAGTTGCTGCGCCATTAGTGATAATAAATTTACCGCGCATCGCTTCAGGCATATTTAAAGTAACAGACTGATTCGCTTTAATACCACCCTTAGCATCTGTTACAGTCGCAGTGACATCCACACTGCCATTTGGTAGATTTAATACTGTGCCCTGGGTCACATCGATTTTATAGTCACTGACAATCGTACTACTTTTCTTGATATTTAAAGTGTAAGGGATACTAACTGAAGTGCCATCAACTGTAGCAGTTAGTTGCACTGAACCTTCAGCTTCTGCCAATTCACGTACATCAATCTCAAAAATGGCTACACCATTGGTACCTGTTGCAACCAAAGAGTTAGTGCTGGATACGCCAAACTTATTTGTCGCAATTGTTAAGCGAATATTTTTATTGGCAATACCACCATTATCCACATTTAAGGCTTTAACTGCCAAATAAACTTTTGAGTTGTCTGGAGCTAGTTGAATTTCTTGACCACTCGCATTCTGTAAAGCTCGAGTTAAATGCGTTGCTATATTTGACGTATCTGTTTCTGACTGGTTATTATCACTTGTATTTCCCCCTTCCGTATTACCGCTAGAAGAACCATTATTATAATATCCATCACTACCGCCCCCTCCACAAGCAACCAATGAAATTGATGTTGCTAAAACAGTTGTATTTACCCCTAGTTTTTTCAAATTTATTAAAAAACCCATGATTCTTCCTACTAGATATAATAATTAATCGCCATAAAGTTAGTCTTTTGGCTTTTATACAAAATTTACTCAAATTAGCAAAAATAAGCAATGTAGTTACATAATTTACATCGAAAACATTGTAAATATTAAGGTAAATAGTTAGTTATTGAGACTGAGTAAACATTTTATGCATGACCTCATCATTATCGGTGCAGGCACTGCAGGGATCAGTGCTTATAACGAAGCCATCAAATACACCCAAAATATTTTAATTATCAATGATGGCCCATGGGATACGACATGTGCTCGCGTAGGTTGTATGCCTAGTAAACTACTGATCTCTTCTGCCAATCGGATGCATGATATTCAAACTGCTGAAGAACTTGCTTTAAAGCATAACGCTGTCATTGATACTTCAGATGTTATGCAACGTGTGCATGTCCTTAGAGAACGTTTTATTCGTGCAACCTTGAAAGGTGTCGATCAATGGGACAGCTCACATAAAATTTCCGGAAAAGCCAAATTTATTGATTCCCAAACGATCGAAGTCAATGGACAATTATATCTGGCCAAAAGTTTCATTGTCGCTGTAGGCTCACGCCCCAATATTGATAAAACGTTAAAGCAACAATTAAAAGAAAAATACATCACTTCTAATGAAATATTTGAATTATCCCAATTACCTAAGTATTTAGCAGTGATCGGGAGTGGTATCATTGCAATTGAATTAGCTCAAGCCATGCAAAGACTGGGTGTACAAACCACAATGTTTGCGCGTAGTCAAAAAGTAGGTGCTTTAACTAGCCCGATCTTACAAAAACTAGCACAAGAGCAATTCAGTAAAGAGCTCAATATCAAATTTAAAACCTTACCAGATGAAGTTGAGATCCAAGCTAATAAAATAAAGATTAACTTTACAGAAAATAATCAGACTAAGAGTATTGAAGTTGAATATGTTTTAGGTGCCACAGGTCGGCAAAGCAATATAGATCATTTAGATCTAGATCAACTAAATTCCACATTCAAGGATATCAAAGACCTTCCTATCGATAAAGAAACCAAACAACTTGCAAACCTACCTATATTTATAGTCGGTGATGCCGCCCCTGATGCACCCATTCAACATGAAGCCGCGCATACCGGCAAACAGGTTGTTCATAACTGTTTGAATTATCCGAATGTAAAACCTATTCCTGCCTTAACACCCTTGGCGATTGTATTTTGTCATCCTGAAATGGCGATTGTCGGAAAAAGTTTTAAACAGCTAGAAGATCAACACGTCGAATTTATTCGGGGATTCGTCTCTTATGAAAATCAAGGACGTGCACTGGTTCTAGCAAAAAACTCAGGCGGAATAGAGGTTTATATTGATAAAAACTCAGGTAAATTACTCGGTGCAGAACTATTCTGTTCACAAGCAGAACATCTGGCTCATTTATTAGCCTGGATGATTGATGCCGATCAGGATATTCACCAGATCCTAAAGAAACCTTTTTATCATCCTACGCTGGAAGAAGGTCTTAGAACTGCCTTTAAACATGCTCGACGTCAGTTTGATGCCTTGTCATCAAAGAGTTGAGGACTATCAAACCATTACTCAGTAAAGTTAGCTATCGTTCTATCTTAATATTGAACACTGTCTCAGATTAACTTTATAGGCATCTCAAATAAACTGGAGACTATCCCACCCATAAAAAAATCCCCCTCTGCTGATGCGGAGGGGGATTTTGGAATAATGAGCTGGCGATGACTTACTCTCACATGGGTAACCCCACACTACCATCAGCGCTAAGAGGTTTCACTTCTGAGTTCGGGAAGGGATCAGGTGGTTCACTCTTGCTATGGTC
>NZ_JACSPT010000017.1 GCF_014837015.1 Acinetobacter pecorum | reverse complement strand
GTCGGAAGCAAAATGCTAGCTCATCTTGCTTCTTTCCAATAATTTAATCTCTGTTGCACTTCATTTGAGAATCTAAGCTTAAAAAAATAATACAAAATCGCGATAGTCGATGGGCGTCTGTAGTCAATCTAGCGAGTAATACCGGTATGCAGCTAAAATTGAAATCGTAGCAAAGTCCTCCAGTTAAGAGTTTCTAACTATTATGAATGTAAGTATATTTTTGAATATGTAGATAAAATTAAATATTAAAGCAAAATGTATCTAAATTAATATTTTGAAACTCTACCCCTGCCTATTGAAAAATATGTTAGGTTTTTCAGAGCATTTGAGAGATTCAGGTTTTCTATGTTTAGAGCAACAGCAACGCCACAAGACCCGATGGTTTTACAGTTTGTGCCCATTTTGACCCAAGCTTGTGAAATTTTGCGAGAAGAATATCAGCGTTATTGTTCTGGTGCAGCTTTTGATGTCATTAAAAAGGATGATAATTCTCCGGTGACTCAGGCAGATTTTCGGGTTAATACTTATCTGACTCGGGCTTTGGCGGAGATTTCAGACTTACCTTTATTGTCTGAAGAAGGGCAAGAGCATGAACGCCGCTCATGGACAGAATTCTGGTTGCTTGATCCGCTAGATGGGACCAAAGAGTTTTTGCACCAACGGCCTGAATTCACCGTTAATTTAAGTCTGGTCAGAGGCAGTTTAACCACTTTTGCCATATTGGCGGTTCCTGAGCGGCAACTGATTTATTTCTGTCCAGAGCAGGGATTGCCTTATAAATATGATATTCGAACTATGGCCTGGTTCGAATATGAAGCGTCTTTGACAACTAGAATACTTGCTGTAGGGTTGAGCCAAAGCAGCCAGCAGAAACCGAAATATACCGAGTATTTGCAAAGTCTGGCCAAGCTTACTGACTATACGGAATTTAAAGCGGGCAGTGCCTATAAATTTTGCCTGATGTTAGAAGATCAAGTGGATATCTATCCACGCTTTCATCCGACCTCGGAATGGGATACCAGTGCTGGTCAATGTATGCTCGAACGAATTGGTGGTGGCCTAGTCGATTTTAAAGGCCGTCCATTTACCTATAATCATCGGGATACCTTGCTGAATGGCGGATTCATTGCCTTTAAAAATAATGAGATGAAAAATATTGCATTGCAGGCAGTGTCTGACATGCAGACTGAGCATTGAGCAAAATCCTGAGCGTGTTATAGTGGTAATTAAGCTATTACAAATCCACTAGGCTGTAACGTGTCCCTGAAACTGCTTCCTCCGAGTATGTTGAGTGCAATTGATTTATTGCCCGATGTACAGACGCCTGTCACCTTATTCACACGACATTCGATTCGTGAGGATGTGCGGGGGCAGGGTTTAGCGGGTTATGACCTGCAACTGACCAGTCAGGGGCGGGATCTGGCGCAAGAATGGGGCGCTTATCTGGCTGATCAGACGGATCGCATGATCCATCACTGTATTTCAAGTCCGATCCAGCGCTGTATCGATACCGCTGCCCTGATGATTGAAGGAGCAGATGCAGTCACTCCTGAGCAAAATACCCATAACATTGAAATTATAGAGCAGGGACTTCTGGTTGAGCCTGGCAGTTTTGTGCTGGACATTCAAAAAGCCGGACCTTATTTCGCCAAGCAGGGTGCGCTCGGCTTCATTAACAGTTTTGTCAATAATGCCTTGCCGGGGATGAAACAGCCGATTCATGGTGTGGTGGATGTGCTGGAACTGATTTACAACACTCATCCGCAAAATAAATATGGATTGAGTCTGGCCGTCAGTCACGATACCATTTTGGCAGCAATGATTGCGGTGATGTCGGGACGTCAGGATGTTAGTCGGGAAGACTGGCCAAAAATGATGGAAGGGTTATTTGTCTGGTTCGAGGGAGATATATTTTTAGAGTCCAAACTAAAATGGATCTGGCGTGGTCAGGTACATGAACTGGATATTGCTGATTTTAAGCGCTCACAGACTTCTTAAATAAAATTATTTTATCCAAGACTCAATTGTTCGCAGCAATTGAGTTTTTTATTTTTAGCTGGAAAATTTATAAAGATGCTGAACTTCTGTATTGATCATCAACTATAAGTCAGTCTAAAACGTTAAAGAGTAAATTCTAAAATAGCATTTTTTACATTTATAAGATAAAAGTTCAATAATGTAACGCTGAAAATTATCTATGCTTGATAGATATGGAAATCTTCTTGAGAAAAAAATTATGAAAATTATTACAGTTTTAAGCCTGATCGCGATTTTGGGTTTAACCGCATGTCAAAAACGGGACACTGACAATTCGAAACAGGACAAAACGACTTCGCCATCCTCGATGGATAAAGATCGATAAGTTAAAAAACTTGAAAGTAGAAATAGGACTTGGTTGTGAATTTATTAAATAGTTATCCAATCTCAGTACGGTATTGGCCGGTTAAATACATCAGCCAGGTGGCATGAATATGAAGATTGATATTTTTTCTTTAAATTTTCTAAATTTCAGATACAAAAAAAGCCCTAAAAAGGGCTTTTCTTATTTGCGATTAGTTAGAAGCTAGTGCTTTAACTTGCGCGTTCAAGCGGCTCTTGTGACGAGCTGCTTTGTTTTTATGGATGATGCCTTTGTCAGCCATGCGGTCGATTACTGGAACAAGCGTTTTGTACGCTTCAGTAGCAACAGCATAGTCATTAGTGCTGATAGCAGCTAATGTACGTTTAAGATAGGTACGAACCATAGAACGCAAGCTTGCGTTGTGTTTGCGTGCTTTAACGTTTTGACGAGCACGTTTTTTAGCTTGAGCAGAGTTTGCCACTCGTGCACTCCTTGAAATTGATTGGTCTGGGCGGGCTGAAACTCAACTGAAAACCAACATCAGAGGAATTATCACCAGCCCGTAAACAAGTGCCATATTCTGATTAAACTAAGCACCGAAGTCAAGTCTTGACATGCTTTGACAACATTTTAGATGCAGAAAAATTCTAAAGAAAACGTTAGATTAGTATTCCACCTAGGAGATCGTATAAAAAATGACTAAATCACTGACTCATCCCGTTGTTATAGGTGCCACCGGATTGGTAGGGAAACAACTAATAAAACGTTTGCAGGAAGAACCCACTTGCCAGCAGATTACTGCAGTGGTCAGAAAATATCAAAAAGATCTGGATGCTCTGGATAAAGTTCAACAACTGGTATTAGAAGATTTCCTGATGCTGAATGATCAGGATGTCAGCCAGCATAGCCATGGTTTTAGCTGTCTGGGTAGCACTATGAAAAAAGCTGGATCCAAACAGGCATTTTATAGTATTGACTATACGATAAACGCACACTTTGCAGAGCTATTGCAACAGACTTCAGCGCATTACCTGCTGCTGAGTGCGATGGGCGCCAATTCGCAATCACATTTTTACTATAACCGGGTTAAAGGCGAACTGGAGGATTATGTGCAAACATTGACCCTGGATAAAATCAGTCTGATTCGGCCTTCATTGCTTATTGGTGAACGTCCAGAACAGCGTTTTCTAGAAGATATCGCGCAGCAGGTTTACCATAAAGTATCGTGTTTTATTCCTGACAATTTTGTTTACAAGCCAGTGACAGCTGAACAGGTCGCTCATACTATGGTCGAGGCCGCGCTGACCCAGACGGTAAAATTTGAAATTTATGATAATTTACGTATACAAAAAATGAAATGAGGGGAAACACCGTGTCTACAGCAGCATTTGTTACCTGTGACTTGTTAGATGACCATCCTGAGCTAGAGCTTCAAGTAGTTACACCTTGTCTGGACGGTAAACTTTTTAAGAGTTATGGAGCTCGAAAAACTTTTGGCGGTCAGATTGTGACAGTAAAATGTTTTGAAGATAACTCGCGGGTGAAAGAGTTGTTGGCCACAGATGGAACCGGCAAGGTACTGGTGGTAGATGGTGGTGCATCAATGCGCTGCGCCTTGATGGGTGACCTGATTGCAGAGTCAGCCGTAAAAAATCACTGGAATGGCGTAATTATTTACGGCTGTGTACGCGATGTCGATGCACTCGCTGAACTTGATCTTGGTGTGCATGCCTTAGCTGCGATTCCGCAAAAGAGCAACCGTAAAGGCATTGGTGAAGTTGATATACCACTGTACTTCGGTGGCGTTACCTTTCAATCAGGTGAATACGTCTATGCAGACAATAATGGTGTCGTTTTGTCTAAAGAAAAACTGGTGAACTAATCCTGTTTATTGAAAACATACAAAAATCAGCTATAACGTGAAAGTTCGGCAGTTTAGATTGCAGCTTTCACGGCTTTAAAACAATAAAGAGGATAGACGATATGTTAGGTCATCAGATTAAAGTAGCACAGGCATTGGCATCTGCATTTCTGGAAGGCGGTCGAGGAACGACTGGAACCCCGTTTCCAAACCAGCCTGAAAAGCCGCTAAAGCTTTATGAATACGAAGGCTCACCATTCTGTCGCCGTGTGCGTGAAGTGATGACTTTATTGAACCTCGATTACGAAGTGTATCCATGTCCACGAGGTGGTAAACGCTTTCGTCCCGAAGTAAAACAGCAGGGCGGTAAACTTCAGTTCCCATTTTTAGTGGATGAAAACACGGGAGATAAGCTCTACGAATCTCAGGATATTATTCACCACCTATTTAAGCATTATGGCAAAACCGGTAAAACCCCAGCCAAATATGCAAATTATCCAAAGGTGCCAGTTGCTGCCATTGCCGGTACGATGGTGAACGGCCTGCGCGGTGGTATGGCGAAACCCTTAAAGAAAGATAAACCTGCACCTGCACAGCTTCTTGAACTGTGGGGCTTTGAAGCCAGCCCATATACCCGCATTGTCCGTGGTGTATTGTCTGAGCTGGAAATTCCCTATATCTACCATAATGTAGCGAAAGAGCGCTGGCAGGATCAGGGTCTGGCAAAACTGCGACTAAAACCGGGTAAATATGAACCATTGCCGGGCGGTAAGCGTGAACATGTCTTAGAAGTGATGGGAAATAATATTCAGGTACCTTATCTGGTCGACCCGAATACCAATGTGAAAATGTTCGAATCGAAAGATATTGTGGATTATCTAAAACGTCACTATGGATCTTGATTCCTGTAAGTGTTTTAAATGAAAGAATTCCTGAGTCAGAAAAAAAAGAGGATCATTTGATCCTCTTTTTTATATTTCTTATTCTTCTTCAGCAGGTGGAACCAGCATGAGAATTGATTCATTGAGCAGATCTGCCAGATCTTCCAGCATATCTTCATCAGCAAAGTCCAGATCCAGCATCACAGACTCACCATTGGCAATCAGCTTGAGTTTTTCTGCAAAAGCTTCCGAGACACATAAACCTTCGCCATTGCCCCAGAACAGTACTTCACCATCTTCTTCAGTATAAAGCAGGCGTGATGCAGGCTCGAGCATAATGCTATAACCCTGATCCAATGCCTCTTCCAGGTCGCCCGTACCAATTTCCTCAGCTTCCGGAAGGTTTTCTGGGTATTTGGGTTCAGACATCAGACTCATAATGGCATCTTCAAGTACATTGGAGTTATGCAGCTGCTCCATGATTTTTCCTTTCAGATATTCAAGCTCATTCGCTGTGACTTCACCAGCAGCACTGATTTGATCACGAATGATGTCAGTCAGAGGATTGCGTAAAGCTTCATTTTCGGCAAACTTGTCGCCGACACGATCCATCATGTCACTGACATTCGGCATACGGAAACCGAAAGAATAAGTCAGGCAGTCATCTTCAGCGACGCCGTAGTGAGCCAGACCAGGCGGCACATAGAGCAAGTCGCCAGGTGCCAGGACTTCATCAAAATTAACTTCCATTTCTGGTAACAGTTTGAGTGGTTGACCCGGAACGAATGGAGTTTCGGCATCACATATTTGCCCAAGCTGCCAGCGACGGTGGCCATAGCCTTGTACCAGAAATACATCATAGAAGTCGAAATGTTTGCCGACTGAACCGCCTTGCGGTGCATAAGACACCATAATGTCATCGCGACGCCATTGTGGAATAA
This sequence comes from Acinetobacter pecorum, assembly GCF_014837015.1. Lineage (GTDB taxonomy): Bacteria > Pseudomonadota > Gammaproteobacteria > Pseudomonadales > Moraxellaceae > Acinetobacter > Acinetobacter pecorum. Next base: position 70,767 of record NZ_JACSPT010000017.1, on the reverse strand, counting down.
ACGGGAATTTTTTCCAAAGTGCCGACAGGTCAAATGAATAATGATCTACGGCCTGAACCAGAAGTGTCCAGAGTTTGGGCATCTTCTGGAAATCTGCTTTGAGTAAAGGCGAAGATTTCACGCTCCACTGATTCGGATCACGGTCTTTCTGCTTGATGAGACGGGCAGTGACATGTTCTTCAAGCGCAAGTTCCATCACATCATTGGGTTCAAGCAAACTGACGATTTCAGGCATTGCATTACGTACCAGTAAAGGTTTCTTTTGCCAGTATTCACTAAGAAATTGTTCAGCGGTCATACCGCCTAATACGTCTAAAGGTTGAGACATAGATTACAGCCTGAATTTAAGGGGGAGATTAAGGAACCAAAATTTTTAATTCACGAAGAATATGACAGAGCTTGATCATCGGCATGCCCATCAGCGTAGTCTGGTCTTGTCCGATCATTTCTTCAAACAAGCTGATACCCAGGCTTTCACATTTGAAACTGCCTGCACAATGTAACGGCTGTTCAATTTCGATATAGCGCTCGATTTCGGCCTGAGACAGTTTACGAAACTTGACTTTATAGTGTTCAACCAGACTTTGTTCAAAACCGGTCGATAGCTGCTGCACACTGAGCGCCGTACTGAAATATACAATCTTGTCCGAGTTGGCTTGTAGCTGGCGAATAGCTTTTTCAGTCGTTAATGGTTTACCGATAAAAATATCCGGTGCACCTTCACGCCATGCCACCTGATCTGAGCCGATCACAATCGCTTCTGGATTCTGTTCAGCAATATATCTGGCTTTTTCAAAAGCCAGTCGTTGTGCCAGATCATCTGCATGATTTTCCCCGCGAGGAGACTCATCAATATCCGGAACTACGGAAATATAATCAATATGCAAACGATCCATCAGCGCTTTACGGGTTTGACTGGATGATGCCAAGATAATCTGTACAGAATTCATTAGACAGCATATTCCTCAAGAATATTTAACGGTACGTAAGCAAGAACAGCTTTGTGACAGGCTTGCAGCTTGATCGGGGGTGCCTGACCGGCTTCATAGGCTTCTACCCAGCGCGTCACGCAGATACACCAGAAATCGCCAGGCTGCAGGCCGGGAAAGTCCAGTTCAGGTAAAGGTGTAATCAGATCATTACCGACTTTTTGGGAAAAATTCAGAAACTCTGAAGTCATTTGCGCACATACCGTATGTTGCCCCAGATCAGTGGTTGCAGTATGGCAAAAGCCATTGCGGAAATACCCGGTAATCGGATCGAAGCAACAGCTGGACAAAGGCTCACCTAACACGTTCAAACGGTTAAGATTTGGATCAGGATGTATCGACATAGGGACTGAATCTAAAAGAGGCTTTTTTCTATCATAACAAAACTTTGGCATTCATAATGATTTCTGCAAAAGATGCTAACCTTTTTCTGCATAATCATTTAAAATCGGCTGGTTTTAATATCTATAAAGTGAGCTCTACATGAACTTTCAGCGTATGACTGACCTCGATTTAGCAGGTAAACGTGTTCTGATCCGTGAAGATTTAAACGTTCCTGTTAAGAATGGTGTGATCACCAGCGATGCGCGTCTTCGTGCAGCATTGCCAACGATTAAAGCAGCACTAGAAAAAGGCGCTGCAGTAATGGTGTATTCTCATCTGGGTCGTCCGGTTGAAGGTGAGCCTAAGGCTGAACAGTCACTTGCTCCTGTAGCGGCTTACCTGACTGAAGCTTTGGGTCAGGAAGTGAAACTGTTCACTGACTATTTAGATGGCGTTGATGTTCAGCCAGGTCAGGTTGTTTTGCTTGAAAACTGTCGTTTTAATGTGGGTGAAAAGAAAAACAACCCTGAGCTTGCAGCAAAATATGCAGCACTTTGCGACGTATTTGTAATGGATGCCTTTGGTACAGCGCACCGTGCAGAGGCCTCAACTGAAGGCGTAGCGCGTTTAGCGAAAGTTGCAGCAGCAGGTCCTTTATTGGCAGCTGAACTGGATGCGCTTGGCCGTGCACTGAAAACTCCAGAAAAACCAATGGTGGCGATTGTTGCAGGTTCTAAAGTTTCAACCAAACTTGATGTTTTGACTTCACTGTCTGATATCTGTGATCAATTGATTGTGGGTGGTGGTATTGCCAATACATTCCTTGCTGCAGCGGGTTATAACGTAGGTAAATCATTGTGTGAAAAAGACCTGATCGATACAGCAAAAGCCATTGCTGCAAAAGTATCAGTTCCGCTTCCTACTGACGTTGTGGTTGCAGATGCCTCTGAAATCAACTTTGAAGATTTCTTGGGTTCATTGGCTGCAGCCAAAGCAACGGTGAAAAACGTTGCAGATGTTGCTGATAACGACATGATTCTAGACGTTGGCCCGGAAACTGCAAAAGCATTTGCAGAAATCCTGAAAACCTCTAAAACCATTCTTTGGAATGGCCCGGTCGGCGTATTTGAAGTAGATCAATTCGGTGAAGGTACTAAAACTTTATCTTTAGCAATTGCTGAATCGGAAGGTTTCTCGATCGCGGGTGGTGGTGACACTCTGGCTGCGATTGACAAGTATGAAGTGGCTGACAAGATTGGCTATATCTCGACGGGTGGTGGTGCATTCCTTGAGTTTGTTGAAGGTAAAACACTTCCTGCAGTTGCAGTGCTATTAGAACGTGCTTAAGTGTAGGTTCTGATTTAAAAAGCTGGCATGATGCCAGCTTTTTTTTATTTTTATAGACCAGAGATTCTGAATCCGTTCATCATTTGGTCATTAAAATGCAATAAACCTGTCATATGATGCAGACCATGAGTCAACAAAACGAGATCTCCTGATGAAACAGCAACTCACTTTAGCTGCATTACTGGCAGCATCTTTGGCCTTAACCGCATGTGCGAAACAGGAAAGTGCCCCAGAATCTGAAGTAGAAGGTTCAGCACCTGTTGCTGCAGAAACCGTAAGCCCAGAACAACAGGCAGCAATTAATGCCATTGATAAGCCGGTTCTGGATGAAAAAAATATGGATGTCCCGCCTGAAATTGCCAATGCGTCGGCAGATGCAGCTACACCAGATGAGTCTGGAGCCGCAGCTTCTGAGCCTGTTACACACTAAGTGAGAGTACGCAAGTGAAAATCCCTGCAAAAGCAGGGATTTTTTATAAAATATTGTATTTTTTGGCTGTATTGAAATAGTTGAACATGTAGAATATGGCCCATTACCTGGGAGGATATTATGGCTCTTATTTCGATGCGCCAGCTCTTGGATCACGCCGGCGAACATGCATACGGCGTACCAGCGTTTAACGTAAACAACTTAGAACAAATGCGTGCAATCATGCTCGCAGCAGATGCAACCAATTCACCTGTAATCGTACAGGCGTCTGCGGGTGCACGTAAATATGCAGGTGCTCCGTTCTTGCGTCACCTGATTTTGGCTGCAATTGAAGAATGGCCACATATTCCAGTGGTAATGCATCAGGATCACGGTACGAGCCCTGACATTTGTCAGCGTTCTATCCAGTTGGGCTTTACTTCGGTCATGATGGACGGCTCACTGGGTGAAGACGGTAAAACACCAACTTCATACGAATACAACGTCGACGTTACTCGCCGTACTGTCCAAATGGCACATGCATGTGGCGTTTCAGTAGAAGGTGAAATCGGCTGTCTGGGTAGCCTGGAAACAGGAATGGCAGGCGAAGAAGATGGCGTAGGCGCTGAAGGCGTACTTGACCATTCTCAGCTTCTGACTTCTGTTGAAGAAGCGCGTCAATTCGTTGCAGATACCAATGTTGATGCATTAGCAATTGCAGTCGGTACTTCTCATGGTGCCTACAAGTTTACTCGTCCACCTACAGGCGATATTCTTGCGATTGACCGCATCAAAGAAATTCATGCAGCTCTGCCAAATACTCATCTTGTTATGCACGGTTCAAGCTCTGTGCCACAAGAATGGCTAGCAGTGATTAACCAGTATGGCGGTGACATCAAAGAAACGTATGGTGTACCTGTTGAGCAACTGGTTGAAGCGATCAAGCACGGTGTGCGTAAAATTAATATCGACACTGACTTGCGTTTGGCGTCTACAGGTGCAATGCGCCGTATGATGGCTGAAAAACCAAGCGAATTCGATCCACGTAAATTCTTCAGTGCAACTGTAGATGCAATGAAGCAAATCTGTATTGATCGTTACGAAGCTTTTGGTACTGCAGGTAATGCAGACAAGATTCGCCCGATTTCTCTAGAGAAAATGGTTGAGCGTTATAAATAATTCCTGATGAATGATTTATAAGAAGGGCCCACAGCAAATGTGGGCTTTTTTATGCATAAATAAAGATGAAAAAATAAGAGCAGCGTATGGAACTGATTTTTATTGCAGCATTATGTAGTGTTGTAGTCTCAATATTATTAAAAGTCGCCAGGAACAAGGGCTTGAGCCCGATTCACATGATTAGCTGGAATTATGCCTCAGCTAGTCTCTTATGTTTTGTCTGGTTCAAGCCTGATATTCAGCATATTTCAATGACCCAGACACCGTGGTTACTCATTTTAGCCTTGGGTATTTTGCTTCCAAGCGTGTTCCTGTTTCTGGCTCAGGCCTTACAGACAGCGGGAATTTTAAAAACAGAAATTGCCCAGCGTCTCTCGGTGGTTTTATCTCTGGCGGCAGCCTATTTTATTTTTCAGGAACAGTTCAACCAGCTAAAAATACTGGGTATTGCCTTGGGGATCAGTGCAGTACTGTGCATTCTGCTTTCACATCGCCAAAGTAGCGGGCAGGGCAGTCAGGGAATGTTATATCTGGGTTTGGTCTGGATGGGTTATGCACTGATTGATGTATTGTTGAAATATACGACCAGCTTGGGTTTGCAATTTGCCGTAGCGCTTAATCTGATGTTTGTATGCGCCATGATTCTATCGATGCTGTATCTACTACTCAAATATCATCATCTGGGGTCCGGCAAGGACATCGGCTTAGGCCTGCTACTGGGCGTACTGAACTTCGCCAACATCGCCTTTTATGTCAAGGCACATATGCTGCTTAAAGATACACCGGCAATCGTGTTTGCCGGCATGAATATTCTGGTAGTCATTTTTGGTGTAATTGCAGGGTTGCTGATCTTTAAGGAGCGCCTCAAACCTGCAAGCACGATAGGATTAATCCTAGGTGTGATCAGTGTGATTTGCCTAGCTTATGCAATGTCTGTCTAACATAGGAAGAGGCAAATTCAAGCGGATAACGCAGCAGGTCTTGTTTTTCTGCCCGTCCCAGCAGCAAGCCGGCCTGTTTACAGTCGGGACAATGCGGATAACGATACTGGGAATGCGCATAATGGTGTAAATAGATTTTATCGCAATGTTTGCATTCGAATTTTAAGGAGCGGGAAGCTATAACAGACATGGATACCTCTAATTGTTATTCTAGTTAGATATTTGGAGAATAAAGCAAAAAATAGGCCCGAATTGATATGCAAAGGGGCACTTGGCCCCTTTTATAACATAATTTAATTACAGTTTGGTGAAAATATCTTCGGCAGGTAGGCGTGATTTAGGTAGCTTGGCATTGAAGTCATTTTCACTGCGATAGCCTAAAGTCAACAATACGGAAGGGATCAAACCCTGTTCTGCAAGTTGTAGTTCTTCACTGATAATCTCTTCATCAAAACCGCCAATCGGTGTGGCATCGATACCTTCAATTCCGGCAGCCAGAAGCAACTGGCCTAGTGCAATAAAGGTCTGGTTTTCCGCCCAGCGCTGAATATCTCCTTTTTCATTACGATAGTAATGTATATAGCCTGCGCGTGTATTTTTCTGGCCTTCCTTGGCAGATTCATCTTTAAAACGGCCGCTAAGATCATCACGGTTTAATAAGTTGTCTAAATGTTGCTCATTAATATCTGCTTTGGTGCAGAATAAAATGGTATGTGAAGAATCCAGAACTTTGGGTGCATTGTAGGCATAAGTGCCGACCAAGGCTTTTGCAATGCGCTTTTTGGCAGCATCATGATCCGCAATCAAAAAATGCCACGGCTGAATATTGATCGAAGAGGGGGTAAGACGCAAAATTTCTAACAGGCGATCAAACTGGGCTGGGGGGATTTTTTTGCTAGGATCATAGGCTTTAGTGGTGTAGCGATTTTGCGCGATCTTGAGTAAATCCATCAATGGACTCCAATCTTTTCAAATAAGCAGCGGGTAGGGATTTTAACTATATACACTTTCCTATTCCCCAGATTATTACAATAAAACAGCATCTAGCAAAGCCAATTCTAAAATGATCTTGAACTGTGTGTCAGCCAAACTTAGAGCTAAATCAGATTAAAAACTATTTTTTGTCTATTGGCACTTTTAAGCAAGAAGCGTTTAATAAGAGGCATCGGCAGCAACATGCAAATAGGTTAGCGGATGCAAGTGACCAATTATTTTAAACACAAACTTAAAACCCAGCAGCAAATCGGCTTATGGATTGGACTGGCCGATGCCTATGGTACCGAGATTGCAGCCAATGCAGGCTACGACTGGTTGTTGATTGATGGTGAGCATGCACCCAGTGATCTGAGAACGACCTTGTCACAACTGCAAAGTATTGCTGCTTATCCCTCGCAAGCCGTAGTACGGCCGCCCATTGGCAGCGTACAACTGATTAAGCAGCTCCTTGATATCGGAGCACAAACGCTGTTGATTCCGATGGTGGAAACTGTGGAACAGGCCGAGCTTATGGTAAAGGCAGTTCGTTATCCGCCTGAAGGGATTCGTGGTGTAGGCGCTGCGCTGGCACGTGCTACCCGCTGGAACAGTATTCCGGATTATTATCAAAGGGCTCATGAGGAAATCTGTCTATTAATTCAGATTGAATCAGTGACAGGGCTGGAAAATCTGGATGCTATTCTTCAGCTTGACGGGATTGATGGGGTATTTATTGGTGCGGTAGACTTGTCTGCGACCATGGGCTATCAAGGTGATCCAAATCATCCTGAAGTGCAAAAAGCAGTAGTAGATGCCATTCAACGTATTCGTGCTGCCGGCAAGGCCGCAGGGATTTTGTCGACCCAGCATGAAGTGACTCAGAAATATCTCGAGCTTGGTACTGAGTTTGTCGCTGTGGGCGTGGATACCAGCGTTTTGATGAATTCTTTACGTGATCTGCTAGGAAAATATAGAAAGGATATCAATGTAATTCACCTGACTGGCGGCTATTAATCAATAAGAACTTCTGAATGAATAGCTTACTTAGGTTTTGATTTATTTTTAATCAAAAACTGTCTAAGAAAGCTATTCATTCAAATATAAGAAAATCCTAATGAATCTTCAGGGAGCGGAACAGTTTTTACAAGAACAGCAAAGCATTTGAGAGAATAAGTGCCAGCAAAGACATCAATAAGTACAGAAAGCGTGTTTCATAATTCATATCTTTTTTCGCAGTTTTAAATAGTGTTGTTTTTATTGTGAATTATCAAAAAACAGCAGAATGGAACTTTCTATTCTTAGTGCTAAGCTGACTGTCGATGATATTTATTATGAACTATTTAAGATCGGGTTATGTCTAACTCATAAAATAAGATTTACAAAATAAGGGTTTAAAGCATAATTCAAATCGTTATTTGTAATGACAATGTATGTTTGCTTTCCTAAGAAATAAAGGGTATAGTGGCAAAACTTCGAGCGAGTATAGTTCTCGCTTTTATTATTTTAGCTGATTGTGATTCACTTTTGGTTCAAGCATTTAAGCTTGAATAACATCTAGTAACTACAGAATTATTATACAAATTTGGTTTTATTAATCTCTTTGTACTGTCACAAAAAGCTCATATTATGAGTAAATATTTTGAATATATTAAATGAATGGCATGTCGCCACTGCCGTAAATGGTGGTGAAATTAACGTTAAATTAGTTCCTTTAAAGCGTAAACAGAGCACTCTGGATGGTTTTATCTGGGTAGAAGTTGGAAAAATGATCCAGCTGCAAACTGGTGAGGAAATCCTTTTTAATCTTGATGGTAAAAGCTTTTATACCGGTGTGAACCAGCTTTATCGTTTGTGTTAAGCTAATCTATATCTTAAAAAAAGTGGCTGATTAATATCGCCACTTTTTTAGTTTCAGCATATCAAAATTTTGGTCTGGCTTGATTTCCAGAATTTCAGCATATTCCTGTTTCCAGTCACCCAGTACAATGCGCTTTTTATTAGCTGCTTGATGAATGGCAGCCCGATGTGTATGACCGTGAATCAGCACATCAGCTTGTTTGAAGGCAGTTTCTACGGCAGATGCATTCACATCCATCACGGCATAGCTTTTTAATTGCTGCGCTTCATGGCTTTTTTTACGAAAGCCACTGGCCAGTCTGGCACGAAAGCTGAGCGGCATTTTGCGTAATACGCCTAAAACCCAAGGATGACGAATTATTTTTCTAAACCGTTGATAGGACACATCGTCGGTACACAGAGCATCGCCATGTTCAATGCGATATCGGGTCGAGCCAATATTAAAATGGGCAATCTCTGGCAAAAGTTGTCCAGAAAATTGATCCAAAAAATCCTGACCTAAGGCAAAGTCCCGATTACCTACCAGAAAATAAACCTGATTGCCTGCTTGAGTAAACTGTTTTAATGCAATGACAATCTCGTCCAGCCATGGAGAGGTATAGTCATCGCCAATCCAAGCATTGAACCAGTCACCCAGAATATACAGGTGGGTGTTTCGATCTTGATATTCAGTTAATAAATCTAAAAACCCCCGAACAAGTCGAGGGTGATCAGGTGACAAATGTAAATCTGAGATAAACAGATAGGTCACGAATCTTTTCCTTCTTTAATTTAATCCCTCCTGATCTCCCTTTGAAAAAGGGAGGAAAACCTTATTTTGATAAAAGGTGATTCCCTCCTTTATTAAAGGACTTGCGTAGCAGTGCTACTCAGGGAGGATTTAAACTTATTCAGAAATGATTTTTGCAGATTCGATCACGACATTTTCTAGAGGAACGTCAGCGTGATAGCCACGGTTACCAGTACGCACGTTTTTGATTTCATTTACAACATCCATACCTTCAACAACTTTACCAAATACGGCATAGCCCCAACCTTGAGCAGTTTTGCCAGTGTGGTTCAGGAATGAGTTGTTTTTCACGTTAATGAAGAACTGGGCAGAAGCAGAGTGCGGAGCCTGAGTACGCGCCATTGCAATCGTACCTTCGTCATTGGTCAAGCCATTGTCTGCTTCGTTTTCGATTGCATCACGTGTTGCTTTTTCCTTGAAGTTTTCATCCATGCCGCCACCCTGGATCATGAAACCATCAATAACACGGTGGAAAATTACGCCGTCATAAAAACCGTCACGTACGTATTCTAAAAAGTTAGCTACGGTTTTAGGTGCTTTTTCAGTATTGAGTTCTAGAACAATACGACCTTTATTGGTGTTTAATTCGACTTGAGGAAAACTCATTGTGTAATCTCCTGATCATGGACAAGTGCCATGGTTTTTTCTGAATGAGTGAAGCATAAGCAAACTGCGTTCGACAAGGCAAGTAAAAACATTATTTTCTTTGTTAAAAGCATAAAAATAATACCTTATTTATACGTTGATTTATCAAGGCATTTCAAATACTGACAGACATGGCGTAATATTTCTGACAAGCATGGATTAAAACATTTTCTAATCTTTTAACGCCTGGATAGTTTGGTTATAGACAGGTTGCCGTATTTTCACTTTTTAAAATGAGTGAATTGAAATCAAATACCCGAGTTAGCGGTTGAGAGATTAATCACCTATAGTTAAACTAAGGAACTTTGTTAATGAATATACGTACAAATTGTACGATTAAATATTTGTTAATCCCTTTTTAACTTTAGAAGTGAATGATTGATCATGAAGCCAAATGATGTTGTGACATCTCTGCCCGAGAACCCGACCCAAAATAACAGTGCAGTCGATTCAGTGCAGCAGCAAGAGCAACAACCAGGCTTGGATTTTGTACGTCAGGTCATTACCGATGATTTAGCTGCTGGTCGCGTTCAACAGGTAGTGACGCGTTTTCCGCCTGAGCCGAATGGCTATTTACATATTGGCCATGTGAAAGCAATTTGCTTGAACTTCGGAATTGCTGAAGAATTTAAAGGTGTTTGTAACCTGCGTTTTGATGATACCAATCCGGATGCCGAAGAACAGGAATATGTTGATGGTATTGCCAATGACGTGAAATGGCTAGGCTTCCAGTGGGAAGGTGAGCCGCGTTATGCATCAAGCTATTTTGATCAACTTTATACCTGGGCAGTTCAGCTGATTGAGCAGGGTGATGCCTATGTTGATTTGCAAAGTCCAGAAGAGATCCGTTTAAACCGTGGTAACTTTGTTGAGCCGGGTAAAAACTCGCCACAACGTGATGCAACTGTTGCGGAAAACCTAGAACGTTTTGAAAAAATGCGTTGCGGTGAATACGCGGAAGGTCAGGCTGTTTTACGCGCCAAGATCGATATGACTTCACCGAACGTGCATATGCGTGATCCGATTCTGTATCGTATTTTGCATTCTGAACATCATCAGACTGGCGATAAATGGAAAATTTATCCAATGTATGACTATGCGCATCCATTATCTGATGCGATTGAAGGCGTTACGCACTCACTGTGCACCTTGGAATTCCAAGATCATCGTCCGTTCTATGATTGGGTGATAGCAAAAGTTAAATCACCGTCAGTGCCACGTCAGTACGAATCTAGCCGTTTGAACGTGGATTACACCATCACCTCAAAGCGTAAACTGCGTAAACTGGTTGAAGGTGGCTTTGTTCAGGGTTGGGATGACCCACGTATGCCAACTGTAGTCGGTATGCGTCGTCGTGGTTTCACCCCTGAAGGTCTGCGTGATTTCTGTCAGCGCGTCGGTGTATCGAAGGTTGATGGCAGTATCGTCGATGTAGCCATGCTGGAATACAGTATTCGCCAGTCTCTGGAAAATACCGCCGCGCGTGGTATGGCTGTGTTAAATCCACTCAAAGTGACTTTAACCAATTTGCCAGCTGACATGGACCTGACCCATTCACGTCATCCGAATGTCGATATGGGTGAGCGTGTTATTCCACTGACGACCGAGCTGTTTATTGACCGTAAAGACTTTGAAGAAGAGCCACCAAAAGGCTTTAAACGTCTGATTCCAGGCGGTGAAGTCCGTTTACGTCATGCCTATGTCATCAAATGCGATGAAGTCATTAAAGATGAAAATGGTGAAGTGGTTGAGCTGAAATGTTCGATTGATCCTGAAACTTTAGGTAAAAATCCTGAAGGTCGTAAGGTGAAAGGCGTGATTCACTGGGTATCTGCGACTAAGGGTATTCCTGCCGAAGTGCGTATTTACGATCGTCTGTTTACGGAGTCTGATCCTGAAGTGGGCGATGACTTTCTGGAAAACCTCAACCCTGAATCATTGAAGGTGGTTCAAGCCGTGATTGAGCCTGCTTTGTCGCAAGCTCAGCCGGAAGATCGTTTCCAGTTTGAGCGTGAAGGCTATTTTGTGGCGGATCAATATGATCATTCCAGCGAAAAACCGGTATTTAACCGTATCCTTGATCTTAAGGACAGCTTTAAACCGGGCAAATAAGCTGGTTTAAGTCAAAATGTAAAAAGCCCAACTCTGGTTGGGCTTTTTTAATACAGCAGGGAACATTCCATGATTGTGCGTGATAAGAATAATAGTTTAGGTTTACTGTTTGCCTGGCAGGGAACGATTCTGCCCAAGGTGCTGCCCGCATTGGTTTTGGTGGTCTTTATTTCTGCCTTGCTGGTGTATTTGAGTCAGGCGCATTTCGTCAGCCTTCCTGCTGTCCCGGCAATTGGCTTTACGATTTTTGGTGTCATTCTCTCGATTTTTTTAAGTTTTAGAAATACGGCCTGCTATGATCGATGGTGGGAAGGACGCAAGCTTTGGGGTGCGCTGATTGCAACCACGCGTCATTTATGCCGTGACAGCCACGTTCTGGACGATCAAACTCGTGAAATCTTATTGTACCGCATGATGCTGTTTACCCATCTATTACGGGACCGATTGAGACAGCAAATGTCCAGCATTCAGGCTTATCAGGCCACTGCCAGCTTTGAACCCGAATCATTCGAGCAATTGCCCATGCAAATCAATCCCTCACAATGGGTGCTGGAGCAGATGCAAAAACAGCTGGTACAACAGTATCAGCAGGGCAAGATCAGCGATATTATTTATAACAACCTGAATCAGCATACTGTGGCCTTGGGAGATATTCAGGCCGGTTGTGACCGGATTTTGTCAACCCCATTGCCATTTTCTTATTCGGTGTTGTTGCATCGTGCGGTTTATTCTTTTTGCTTTATCTTGCCTTTCAGTTTGCAGGCGAATTTAGGCCTGTGGACGCCGATTCTGGTCGGATTGATTGCTTATATGTTGCTCGGGCTGGATGAGCTCAGTGCGGAACTGGAAGAACCCTTTGGCTTGCAGGACAACGATCTGCCGCTAGATTCAATTGTACGACTGGTAGAGCGGGAAACCCTAAGCTCTTTAGGTAAAGCACTACCTGAGGCGATTCAAGCCAGAAAAGGCTATTTAACCTGATTTGCTATCTATATCTTCAAAATGTAAACACGGCTTCAACCTTTCCTGCTCATTATTTATCGGTAGACTAGGTGTTGAATTAACGATGTTTAAAATTAGTCAGGTCTGACACCTTGGTTTTAGCCTGATCTTGCAATTCACGATATTGTTGCAAACGCTGCTTGGCTTTATCTCTGAGTTTCTTCTTGATGTACAGTGCCAATGCGAAACTGGTGGTGGTCAGGGTCAGGAACATGCTGTTCATAAAACTCATCATTGAGCTGATATAGCCAATCGTCGTCAGGCGATTCATCATGTAAATTACTTGCGGACTACTTTCCACGCCGGTAATGGCCCAAGTGCACAAATGCTCGCAATTATTAATAATCAGATGATAGTTATTTTCATGCATTCTGGAACGCATGCGACGTACCACTTTACGACCTTTATATTTTGCCGAATCATAATGCTGTATGTGAATTGGTTTACCCTGACTGAAATTTTCAATCGAGGTGATTTCAATAGGGCGTTTTTTGAATAAATGCGCAAAACCGGAATAATGAATGACACGACCACGTCCGGCATAAATCCCGTGATGGGTATAGCCGAAATGTTTGACCATAAGATGTGCCCCTATGGGAAACCGTTTAGTCCGCTGCATATCAGAATTAAGCCATTTAAAAGCATTGTCGTTTAATAGGAAGTGTACTGTGTTTTACAAAATTAATCGATGTCTTGTCTGCATTTCAGAATAAAATTGGAGACTTGATCATCATTTTTTAAATAATTCAAAGAAGCTAGAATCGAAGAAATATAGAGGTGATAAAAAGATCTAAATAGCCTAAGAAAATCAGCTCTTGCTCTAAAATCAAAACCTGGAATCGAAGGTATCATGCAGAATTTCTCTGCCTAATGACAGAGACTCTCAAGTCATTTTTAGCCTTATAACCTGAGTAAAGGAAGAGGGGATTAAATTATACAATCCCACTTCTCCAAATAAAAAAAGCACCTGATGAAACAGGTGCTTTTTTTACGGCTGTAACGTTGGCCGATTATTGCAATGGCAAGTGCTGAAGTTCATTCAGCTCTTTGCGGCTATAGCCTCGAGATACGAGAACCTTTTTAATTCCGATGATGATTTCTTCATCAGTGGCTTTAGAAAGTGCTTCAAGAAGCTGTTCATTTGTCTTGCAAGAGCAATCATTTTCAACACAAGCGATTTGATTCTTGTGTTCATTGTGTTGTTCATTAGAAAACAACTTTTGCCAAAAACTCATAGAGCCTTCATACAACAACCTAACATAGAGTGAAATATAGCCAATTAAATAAATAAAGCAATAGGACCTATGTGATAAAAGCAGCAGTCAGACTTGAAAATTTCCGATTGAAGCCAATATTTCTAACGATATTTCTTGCTGTACAAGTCAATATTTATTATTAAGTTTATGATTGTTAATACAAAAAATGGAGCTTCAAAAAGCTCCATTATTGTAACAATATAATAAATTGAAACAAATTCTTTATACTTTTTCCAGTAAAACACCTGTCTCTACATGGTGAGTATAAGGAAACTGGTCGAACATGGCGAATTTGCTGATTTTGTGGGTGTGAGACAATTGTTTCAGATTGTCATATAAAGTATCTGGATTACATGAAATGTAAATAATACGCTGGAAACGTTGTAACAACTTCAGTGTTTCAGTATCAATCCCAGCACGCGGTGGATCGACAAATACCGTATCAAAATCATAAGTCGAAATATCGATTTGTGCTTCCTGCAAGCGGCGGAAAACACGTTCGCCATTATAAGCTTGAGTGAATTCTTCGGCAGACAGACGCGCAACCTGAATATTTTCAATCTGGTTCTGCTCAATATTCCACTCAGCTGCATAAACTGAAGATTTGGCTAATTCAGTGGCCAATACACGGCGGAACTTGGTTGAAAGCGGCAGAGTGAAGTTGCCATTACCACAGTAGAGTTCCAGCAAATCTTTATCTGATTGTTCCGCTGCATCACATGCCCATTCCAGCATTTTTTGACAAACTTGTGCATTGGGCTGGGTGAAGCTGCTTTCGATCTGCTTATATTTATAGCGACGATCAAAAACAGACAGTTCTTCCACCACATATTCATCAGTCAGGACAAATTTCTGGCCACGGCTGCGACCAATCAGTTTGATGTTGAGTTTTTCCGCCAGCGCTTTTGCTGCTGGTTCCCAGCTTTCATCCAGTTTACGGTGATAAATTAGGGATACCAGAACCTGACCACTTAAAGTCGCCAGAAAATGTACTTCAAACAGGCGATGACCCAGATTGGCATCTGCCTTGAATGCTGCCAGTAGTTGCGGCATCAAGTCATTAATACTGCGGTCTGCAATTGGAAACTCATCAATCCGAATCACTTTTTTATTGTTGTTCTCGTCACGTTCAAACATGGCATAAAACAGATCATCTTCAGTATGCCAGATCCGGAATTCAGCACGCATGCGGAAATATTTTTCAGGAGACTGGAATACTTCTAAAGCAGGTGGTTGATATTCGGCAAACTGAGCGCTGATGCGTTCAATTTTGGCTTCAAGTTGTTGCTGATAAGATGAGGTCATATGCAGTAAGAAATCGCAAATATTTTAAAGCGCAAATGGTAGCAAAAAATTGCCGATCTGCCTAAGCCTATTCTGGTAGAACGGCTTTAAAAACTGCATAAAAAAGACCAAACACTCTGAGGAGAAAAATTTGGTCATAAAGAGGAAATATTTGAACTAAAAATGCGGGATTTATTCGACTTATTTAGAGATTACCCATGGTCATTAAACTGGCATTGCCGCCTGCCGCCGCCGTATTGATGCTGATGGCGCGTTCAATCACCAATCGTTCGACCGGAATATCGTAGTTTCCCGAACTCAAATGAGTAACACTAATAATTGGACCTTTTCGGGCTGCAATGCGTTTCTGCAAATCAATCAGTTCAGCAGTGTCACCATGATGCAGGACGGCACCAAATGCACCTATTTCAATATTCCGGATCACTTTAAACTGCTTGCTGACCGCGGCCGGCATCGTTGGTAAATATTTCAGCATAAAAGTATTGTCCGCCAGTACCGCAGGACGACTGCCAACCGATAAAATCGCCAGAATTTGCTGAATCTGATCCTGCTCGGTATGTGCTAAGGATAAAACACTTTCTCGTGGCAAGATGATGTACTGATTATCCTCACCAGTTGGGCCTTGCAGGCTAAAGCTTTGACCAGTCGCAATTTGCATAGGCGCTTTTAAAGATAAAGTTGGGAAAGTTTTAGCTAACCAAGCTTTAAACTCCTGAACAAGGTGATTTTCAACAAGGGCTGGCTCCGCTTGAACTGCATAAGGCTGAGCCAGTTTTTTCTCGGATACGTGATGCATTAAACGGTAGATATACAACGGGCCACCCGCTTTCGGGCCGGTGCCGGACAAGCCTTCACCACCAAATGGCTGGACACCCACGACAGCACCAACGATATTGCGGTTGATATACAGGTTGCCGACTTCTGCTCGCGCAATCACGGTTTGCATGGTTTCATCAATGCGCGTGTGCAAACCCATAGTCAGGCCATAGCCCTTACTGTTGATCTGATCTAATAACTGTTCCAGTTCGCCATATTTATAGCTGATCAGATGCAGTACCGGACCAAATACTTCACGTTCCAGATCATCCAGATTTGGCAGTTCAATCAGGGTTGGTGCAATGAATGTTCCTGGAGTTAATTCAGTCTGGTCTTGATTAAACATCAACTGATAAACTTTATGGCCTTTGCTGCGCATCTGCTCAATATGCTGTTGGATATTTTGTTGGGCTTCTGCATCAATCACCGGACCAATATCGGTTTTAAGCAAGACCGGATTGCCAACGCGCAACTGTTGCATCGCACCTTTGAGCATGTTGCGCACAGCCTCCAGATTATCTTCTTGCACACAGAGGACACGCAGGGCAGAACAGCGTTGACCGGCACTGTCATAGGCAGAGCTCACAACATCCAGCACCACCTGTTCGGTCAGGGCGGATGAATCCACAATCATGGCATTCTGACCACCGGTTTCAGCAATCAGGGTGACGCTTTCTCCAAACTGGTTTAGCCGTTCTGCAACGGTTTTTTGTAGAATTTGGGCGACCTCGGTGGAACCGGTAAACATGATGCCCTGAATACGCGAATCTGCAGTGAGCTGTGCACCAATGGTTTCACCGCGCCCAGGTAGCAGCTGTAATACATCCTGCGGAATCCCTGCTTCCCATAAAATCTGTACGGCTTGTGCTGCAATGAGCGGTGTTTGTTCAGCCGGTTTGGCAATCACGGTATTACCTGCTACCAGTGCCGCTGAAATCTGGCCGGTAAAAATCGCCAGCGGGAAATTCCATGGACTGATACATAGCACGGTGCCTAAAGGCTGGATCTGTACATGGTCACTGAGATCCAAAACTTGAGCTGCATAATAGCGTAAGAAATCTACTGCTTCACGAACCTCAGCAATCGCATTGGCATAGGTTTTACCTGATTCACGAGAAAGAAGAACCATGAGCGGAAGCAAGCGCTGTTCCATCAGTTCTGCGGCTTTATTCAGGCAGGCAGCACGCTCATTTTTAGGCAAATTAGCCCAGAAACTTTGTGCATTGAGGGCTTGGGTGAGTGCAATTTCGGCCTGTTCAGAAGTTGCTTCATAGACCGTGCCGACCACATCCTGATGTTGTGCCGGATTGATTACGGGAACTGCATGGGTCGTATCCACGTTGCTAAATGCCGTTCCCATAGCCGCTGCCTGAAATTGCGTATTTGCCAGATTGGATGCGACGTCATTTAAAACCCTGAGTTCAGCATCATTGGCCAAATCGAGTCCTGAAGAGTTCAGTCGTGCATCGGTATAAAGATCTTGCGGATAGGGAATATGCGGATGCTTGGCACCCAATACGTTTTCCTGTTTTGATGCCTTTAAAATCGTTTGCTGTGGATTTTCAATCAAATCTTCAATTTTCAAGGTCTTGTCGGCAATACGATTGACGAAGGACGTATTGGCACCATTTTCCAGTAAACGACGCACCAGATAAGCCAGCAAGGTTTCATGATTGCCGACTGGCGCATAGATCCGGCAGGGAACACCCAGTTTATTTTTCGATGTATCGCCCACGACATTTGCATAGAGCGGTTCGCCCATGCCATGCAAACATTGAAACTCATATTGGCCTGCATAATACTGCTCAGGTTGCGCCAGCTGATAAATCGTCGCTACCGTTTGTGCATTATGAGTGGCAAATTGCGGGTAAATATAATCCGGTTCAGCCAACAGCTTACGCGCACAGGTGATATAAGACAGATCGGTATGTACCTTGCGGGTAAATACCGGGTAATCCGACATTCCATCAATCTGGGCCTTTTTGATTTCGCTATCCCAATACGCGCCTTTGACCAGACGAATCATCAGGCGTTTCTGGCTGCGCTTCGCCAGATCAATGATGTAATCCACGACATAGAAGCAGCGTTTTTGATAGGCTTGAATCACAAAGCCAATGCCTTTCCAGTCCTGCAATTGCGGTTCAAAACACAGGCGTTCTAACAGTTCCAGCGAAATTTCAAGGCGATCGCTTTCTTCAGCATCGATATTTAAACCAATATTGTATTGCTTGGCCAGGACCGCGAGTTTCAGTACTTTTGCATAGAGTTTGTTATGTACACGATCCATTTGTGAGCGCTGATAACGTGGATGCAGCGCAGAGAGTTTGATAGAAATTCCAGGCCCGTCATAAACATCTTTATCCTGTGATGCTTGACCAATAGCATGGATGGCTTGCTGATAATCCTGATAATAACGTTCAGCATCCGGATCGGTCAGTGCTGCTTCACCCAGCATGTCATAGGAATAGCGAAAGCCTTTTTCTTCCAGCGGCTCCGCATTTTTTAATGCTTCATCAATGGTTTCACCCGTAACAAACTGCTCGCCCATCATGCGCATGGCAACATCGACGGCCTTACGAATAATTCCGCGGCCACTGCGTGCCAAAATACCAGTCAACAAGCTAGACAGGTTTTTTTGCTGTGGGGTTTCCATCAGCTTGCCGGTCAGCATCAATCCCCAGGCGGCCGCATTCACAAACATCAATTGGCTCTGGCCCAAATGTTCTTTCCAGTTACCTTGATTGATTTTGTCACGGATCAGCAAGTCACGTGTGGCTTTGTCCGGAATCCGCAGCAAGGCTTCTGCCAGACACATCAGGGCAATGCCTTCCTGAGAGGATAAAGAAAATTCCTGCAATAAACCCTGTACGATACCGGCTTTCCCAGTGGAACTTTTGCGCTCACGCAAGGAATGTGCGAGATCAAAGGCAAGTGCCTGAATCTTGTCACTTATCTCGGAAGAAATTTCACTATGGGCCAATAACTCTTCGACGCATTCAGTTTCAGCACGACGCCATGCCGTATTAATCCGTTCTTCGTATTGGTTTTTATGTTTAAATTCAGCAATATAATTCGAGTGCTGGGCCGCATCTAAAATTGAATCTGGGCGGAGAGTGGTTGGCATAGTGACTTCCTGTACTGCGTCAATCAGTTCTTTGAGGTGAATGAGTTTTAATCTATAATCACAGAATATTTGACGAATATCTCACTATAGTCTTCGCTTTTTTTAGAGAATAATTCTAATGCCAAGTCCTTATTTGAACCTTGACCGTATAGATATTCGTATACTGGGTTTATTGCAATCTGATGCCAAGCTGTCCAATATCAAACTGGCTGAACTGGTCAATCTGTCACCTACGGCAGCTTTGGCACGTGTACAAAAGCTGACCCGTGAAGGTTTTATTGTGGGCTATGAAGCGCGCCTCAATCCCATCATGTTGAATAAAGGTTTTGTGGTCTTTGTTGAAATTCTACTGGATAAAACCACACCGAATGTTCTAGATGAATTTTCCCATGCTGTGCGGCAGATTCCTGAAATTATCGAATGTCATATGATCAGTGGCGGTTTTGATTTTGTGGTGAAAATCCGCTGTGCCAATATGGATGAATTCCGCAAAATCTCAGGTCAGATCTTGTGGCAATTGCCCGGCATTAAAGAAACGCGCAGTTATCCGGTGATGGAAGTGATTAAAGAAAGTCAAAGAATTCATCTGAAAATGCCGGGAAAAGCTAAATAATTAGCAGTAAATTAAAATCAAAAAGGGACTCGAAAGTCCCTTTAATTTATGCTGAAGACAATGTTTATTTTTTCATTTCCGCCATTTCTTTTTGATACTCGGCTTTAGCCATTTCAAAACGATGTACCACATCTTCGCTAGGTGCTTTATCCAGCAGGCTGACGATGATAATGCTGAGCGTGGCCAGAATAAAGCCCGGAATAATCTCATACAGACCGGTATCACCCATGTAATTTTTCCAGACAATTACAGTCACGGCACCAACCACCATACCCACAATTGCGCCGTTGAGGGTCATTCGTTTCCAGAACAGAGACAAGATAATCAGCGGGCCGAATGCAGCACCAAAGCCGGCCCAGGCATAAGCCACCAGACCCAAAACCTTACTGTTCGGTTTAATCGCCAATGAAATTGCAACCAACGCGATCACCAAGACCATGCCACGACCTACCCAGATCAGCTCTTTTTGTGAAGCATTTTTACGCAGGAAACTCTTGTATAAATCTTCGGTGAGGGTGGTTGAGCAGACCAGAAGCTGACAGCTTAAGGTACTCATAATTGCCGCCAAGATAGCAGCCAGAATGATTCCGGCAATCCAAGGATTAAACAGAATTTTGGTTAATTCCATAAATACCGTTTCAGGATTTTGATTCACCACCGAATTCAGTGCCGGATTGACCGTAAAATAGGCTATGCCGATATAACCGGCAGCCATTGCACCGCCTAGACATAGAATCATCCAGGTCATGCCAATGCGGCGTGCAGCAGGAATGATTTTGACTGAATCTGCTGCCATAAAACGCACCAGAATATGCGGCTGGCCAAAATAACCCAAACCCCAGGCCAGACTGGAAATAATCGCGACGGTGCTTAAACCTTCAAGCATGCTTGAAGCATGTGGGCGAGCCGATTCAAGGATGACACTCACTTGCTGGCTGTTGTCGCCCAAGGCCAAGAAGGTAATGATCGGAGTCAGCAATAAGGCAAAAATCATCAAACCGGCCTGGAATGTATCTGTCCAGCTGATTGCCAAAAAGCCGCCAATACAGACATAGAGAATGGTCGCCATCGCACCAATCATAAGTGCTGTGGTGTAATTCCAGCCAAAAAGACTTTCAAACAGACGTGCGCCTGCAACCATACCCGAGGCGCAATAAATTGCAAAGAACACCAGAATCACCAGAGCTGACAATACTCGTAAAATACGCTTGCGGTCGGAAAAACGGCTGGTGAAATAATCCGGTAAGGTCAGGGCATTGTTCTGGTATTCGGTATGTGCACGTAACCGGCCAGCGACCAGTAACCAGTTTAACCATGCGCCGATAATCAAACCGACGGCAATCCACGCTTCTGACAGGCCGGAGAGGTAAATGGCCCCCGGAAGACCCATCAATAGCCAGCCACTCATGTCCGATGCACCTGCAGAAAGTGCAGTGACTACGCTGCCCAGACTTCGCCCACCTAAAATATATTCATCAAAATTAGAGGTTGCACGGTAAGCATATAAACCGATTGCAATCATGGCGATAATATAAAACACGAAGGTAATCAGGGTGGGATTTAAATAAGTCATAGGCAGGGCATCCTGTAAATATGAAAATCATCGTCCAAGATGATTTTTTGTACGGAGATCGCAAGGCAGTGATTCAAGCATGGTTTAAAAATTACACTCTGTAACAATTGCACAGCTTTTATGTTTCCTTATTGTAAATTTACTTCAGATTCACTGAAATTGGACAATGAGGAGCTAAGGGGATACAAGGCGAAAAGACGGCGATTAAGAAAAAAGTGGCAATGCAAAATAAACAATTAACGTAGAGAGATTTTAGTCAGACAATTACATAAAATTACAGAATTAACAGCTCTATCGTATTGGTAATAAACAGTAGCAAATCTAGGGCAAAGTCTTCATATTAGACGTGGATTTGTTTGCTCATATTGAGATCACACCAAATACGGTGCATCGCCAAGAGTATTTTTCCGTGGACAATATGCTTCAAATCGAACCAACCCGCATAGAACGTGATTTGTTGGGTGAAAAACAGATTCCATTACATAGCTATTATGGGATTCATACCTTACGTGCTATCGAAAATTTTAAGATTTCCGGACTGGCCGTGGGACAACAAACACATTTTATTCGTGCCTTGGCCCAAGTAAAAAAAGCCTCGGCACAGGCTAATCTGCATTTTAAAAAATTGCCTGAGCAGACCAGTACTGCCATTCAGAAAGCTTGTGATGAATTGATTCAGCATCCGGAAGCGTGGCAATCGGCATTCCCACTCGATCCTTATCAGGGCGGTGCCGGAACATCCATCAATATGAATGCCAATGAGGTGATCGCCAATATTGCCCTTGAAATGTCGGGCCATCAGAAAGGTGATTATCACATTCTGCATCCGAATGATCACGTCAATACCTCGCAATCGACCAATGACGTTTATCCAACAGCCTTGCGTCTGGCAACCTATAGCAGTCTGGACGAATTATTGAATGTACTTAACGCATTAATAGAGTGTATAGGCCAGAAGGCGGCTGAATTTAAATATGTTATCAAGATGGGACGTACCCAGTTACAAGATGCAGTTCCGATGACTATGGAACAGGAATTCCGAGCATTTGCGACTTTATTAAAAGAAGATCTGAAAATGATTAGGCAGATGCGACAGTTATTGCTGGAAGTCAATTTAGGTGCTACTGCGATTGGGACCGGGGTTAATACACCACCGGGCTATGCTAAGCGGGTGGTAGAAACTTTGGTGCACCTGACTGGTCTGCCTTTAAAAGGAGCCGCAGATTATGTCGAGGCGACCAGTGATTGTGGCGTCTTTATTATTCTGTCGAGCAGTTTAAAACGTCTCGCGGTAAAACTGTCCAAAATCTGTAATGATCTGCGCCTGCTCAGTTCGGGACCGCGTACAGGTCTGGCTGAAATTCGGTTACCCGAATTACAGGCGGGTTCTTCGATCATGCCGGCAAAAATCAATCCGGTAATTCCAGAAGTTGTGAATCAGATTGCCTTCCGGGTGATTGGTAATGATTTAACCATTACTATGGCTGCGGAAGCCGGGCAGCTACAATTGAATGTCATGGAACCTGTGATTGCTGTGGCGATGAATGAATCAATTCAGTTATTGACCCAAGGCATGCAAACTCTGAATCAGAAATGTATTGCTGGTATTCAGGCCAATGAGCAGATCTGCTTAAGTTCAGTTATGCGCAGTGTCGGGATTGTGACCTTGCTTGAACCGATATTGGGACATGCCAAATGCGATGAAATCGGCAAACAATGTATGCGCGAAAATAAAACCGTGCCACAAGTGGTATTAGAGTTGGGTTTATTGAGTGAAGCGCAATTAGAAGAGATTTTTGCATTTGAAAATCTGGTGTCTGAAATCCCTTCAGCAGAGAATCAGTTCGAACAGGTTTCTTAACAGAGCCAGAGACCTTAAATCGTCTGTAACATCGAACAGCTGCTATTTTGATAATTTGCCTCAAGTTCAGGATGTGGATTTGAGGCATTTTCATCTAGACTATAAGCTGAACTATATTTGGCTGGGTAAATGGCGATGTTTGATAAAATTAGTGCATTATTTAAAAGTAATAAACCGACTGCTGCACAGCTATATTTAGAAGAGCAGAATATCCAGTATGTAGAAGGTACAGGTTATATCGTCGATGGTATTCAACTCAATCAGGAATTGGGTGCACGGTTGGAGTATTTGTCGAATCGCCGTTTAAAACAGTTTGATGATTTAAAAGCGTTATATGATACCGCAATGCTGATCAATGAAAAAATTGATCTGGAAATTGCCCATCAGCGTTTTAATGCGACTTTAGGCAATACCAAAGAAAACCTGCTGCAATTCAAAATGATCCTTAAGAAGTTAAATGATTATTATCGTAACTTTCTGCGTGATCAAAAATAAGCTGCAAAAGTGGCTTATTTTCGATGTGTATTGATGTCGCAAGACTGCATAAAAATAACAAAATATCCTGAGATCATCGTGCTAGTATAAGCCTCAGGTTATTTAGACTTTAAAGCTATATCCATGTTCCAGCAAGAAATTTCCCAACTCAATTTACCACAGCTCAAAGCAGGCGAGAAACGCTGGTTAGGTAATCTGCAAGGTTCCTCAACTGCATTATTGCTTAAAGAAATCGTGCAGCAGCAATCGCGTTTATTTATCGTGATTGCACGTAATAATCAGCATTTGGGTCAACTGGAAAGTGAACTGGAATTTTATGGGATTAAACCCACGATTTTTCCAGATTGGGAAATCTTGCCTTATGACCGTCTCTCCCCACATCAGGATATTGTCTCGGAACGTCTGGCAATCTTATCCAATATGCCCAAAACAGGTGTACTGTTGCTGTCCGCCTCAACTCTGGCACAACGTGTAGCGCCGACCTCATGGATTCTGGGTGAGCATTTTGATATTCATGTCGGTCAGAAATTTGATCTGGAACAACAAAAGAAAAAGCTGATTCAGGCGGGTTATCATCTGGTCGATACCGTTTATGATCCGGGTGAATTCGCAGTGCGCGGCAGTATCATGGATATCTACGCATCGGGACAGGAAGCACCAATTCGGATTGACCTGTTTGATGATGAAATTGAAAGCCTGAAATTTTTTGATTCTGAAACTCAGCGCACCACAGAAAGTTTGCAGCAGTTTACCGTATTGCCGGCACAGGAATTTCCGCTCAAGGAAGGTCGTGCCACTTTCCGTGACCGCTATGCCGAATTTTTCCCGACCGCGAATCCAAAGAAAAACCCGATCTATCAGGATGTGATGGATGGCATAGTCTCGCCGGGAATCGAGTTTTATTTGCCCTTGTTTTTCAGCGCGGAAGCCATGCAAGGCCAAAGTTCACTGATTTCGTACCTACCAAAGAATGGCATTGTCATTACAGATAGGGCTCTCGAAGAAAGTCTCAGCCAATTTTGGCAAGATGTTGTGCGCCGTTATGAAGACCGTCGCCACAATGTCGATCAGCCGATCTTGCCCCCAGAAAGCCTGTTTTTTCAGACCAATCAGGTGCTGGAGCAACTGAATCAGTTTGCACGCATTATTGCCGCACAAACACCTTTTGATCAAAAAGCTGGAGTATTGAATCTTGATACCCAGTTGCCACCGCGTCTACCTGTAGACCCGAAACGTGAAAAACCGTTTCATGAAGTCAAAAAATATATTGATCAGGCCAATCATCCGGTACTGCTGGTGGCTGAGAGTGCGGGACGCCGTGAAAGTCTCAAAGACGCCTTAAGACCAAGTCTGGGTGATATTCCAACAGTTGAAAATTTTGATAGTTTTGTCCAGTCCCTGCATGCAATTGCCATTACCAATGCGCCTTTAGAGCGCGGTCTGGTATTGACTGATCGTGTTAGCGTAATTTCTGAAAATCAGCTGTATGAACATCGGGTGGTACAGCGCCGTCGCAAGCGTCTGCAGGAAGTTTCCGAAGAGTTTCTGATCCGAAGTCTAACTGAGTTGACCATGGGTGCGCCTGTGGTACATATCGATTATGGGGTCGGACGTTATGCTGGTCTGGTCACCTTAAGTATTGATGATCAGGATCATGAATTCCTGCAGCTGGATTATGCAGATGCCGCAAAAGTCTACGTGCCGGTGACCAATCTGCACTTGATCAGCCGGTATAGTGGCGGTGATCCGGATCTGGCACCTTTGCATAAACTGGGTACAGATGCGTGGAATAAAGCCAAACGTAAAGCGCTGGAACAGATTCACGATGTCGCGGCCGAATTGCTACATATTCAGGCACGGCGTTCTTCCAAGCCCGGGATCAGTTTTGAAATCGATCAAAGCCTGTATATGCAATTTGCCAGTGGCTTTGCTTATGAAGAAACACCGGATCAGGCCAATGCCATTGAAGCTACGCTGCAGGATATGCAGCAGGCCAAACCGATGGATCGACTGGTGTGTGGTGATGTCGGTTTCGGCAAGACAGAAGTCGCAATGCGTGCCGCATTTGTTGCAGTGCAGAATAACCGGCAGGTGGCGATTCTGGTACCGACTACCTTGCTGGCACAACAGCATTATGATTCATTCAAAGATCGTTTTGCCGACTGGCCGGTCCGGATTGAAGTGCTGTCACGTTTCGGTTCTTCCAAATCACATACCAAGACCATTGACGACCTGATTGAAGGTAAAGTCGATATTGTGATTGGTACACATAAGATTTTGCAGGAAAATGTCCAGTTTAAGAATCTCGGTCTGATGATTGTCGATGAAGAGCATCGTTTCGGTGTGCGCGACAAGGAACGAATCAAGGCCATGCGTGCCGATGTTGATATGCTGACACTGACTGCGACCCCAATTCCACGTACGCTGAATATGGCCTTTAGTGGCATGCGTGATCTGTCGATTATCGCCACACCGCCGGCACGCCGTCTTGCGGTGAAAACTTTTGTGCAAGAACATACCGATGACACCATTAAAGAAGCGATTCTGCGTGAATTACTGCGCGGTGGTCAGGTTTATTTTTTGCATAATGAAGTTGATACGATTGATCGTGCCGCCGAGCATATCCGTAAATTGGTGCCGGAAGCGCGGGTGATTGTGGCCCACGGGCAGATGCGTGAACGTGAACTGGAGCAGGTGATGCAGCAGTTCTATCATAAGGAATATAATGTTCTGGTATGTTCGACCATTATTGAAACCGGGATTGATGTTCCGAATGCCAATACCATTCTGATTGAACGTGCTGACAAACTCGGATTGGCACAACTGCATCAGCTGCGCGGACGTGTAGGGCGCTCACATCATCAGGCTTATGCCTATTTAATGGTGCCGTCTTTAAAAGCCTTAAAAGGTGATGCGGAAAAACGTCTGGACGCCATTCAGCGTGCATCAACCTTGGGTGCCGGTTTTATGCTGGCAACTGAAGATCTGGAAATTCGCGGCGCAGGTGAATTGCTCGGTGAGCAGCAGAGTGGTTCGATGCAGGCGATTGGTTATAGCCTGTATATGGAAATGCTGGAAAAAGCCACCAAAGCCATTCAAAAAGGCAAAACGCCAAACTTCGATGCACCATTGTCTTTGACTGCCGAAATTACCCTGCATATGCCCGCACTGATTCCGGATGAATATCTTGGCGATGTCCATCAACGTCTGTTGTTTTATAAGCGTATCAGTAATACCGATACCCAGGAAAAACTGGACAATATCCGGATGGAATTGATCGACCGTTTTGGCATACCGCCACAACCTGTCAAACAGCTATTTACCGTCCATCAGATTCGACTGAAAGCCGAACAGCTTGGTATTACCAAAATTGATATCAGTAGCCAGGGCGGGCATATTGAATTTGCCCCGGATACCCCGGTTCAGGCGATGACCATCATCCAGATGATGCAGAAACATCCGACCTATTTCCGTATGGAGGGAGGACAGCGTCTGAAAGTGATGGTCATGCTGGAAGATTATCAAAAACGGATTCAGTTTATTCAGGATTTGCTGGATAGTCTGCTCAAAGAATTACACTGATTTTATTCGATTAAATCAGCCTGAAAATTCAGCTGGGATTACATTACAGGATGAAATTTGCAGGAACGACAGGCTTGATTTTTTTGATGAATTGTTTAGAGTGATTGTTGTGATCTGCTTTGCAACAAATCATGAGAATTTGTCTTTAAACACATTGCTTCCAATATTCAGCTTCAGTTGGATATGTTAGTATTAGCCATCATTCTAATTTTGCATCATTTATAAAGATATGTTTAGTTTGCATCCACAACTTGCTCAAGATACTTTTTTTGTAGGCGACTTTCCTTTGTCAACATGTCGTTTGATGAATGATATGCAATTTCCCTGGCTGATTCTGATTCCACGTGTGCCGGGTGTCTCTGAACTATATGAATTGAGCCAAGCTGACCAAGAGCAGTTTTTAAGAGAGTCAAGCTGGTTATCTAGCCAGCTGGCACGTGTTTTCCGTGCGGATAAGATGAACGTAGCAGCGCTAGGCAATATGGTGCCGCAATTGCATTTTCATCATGTGGTCCGTTACCAGAACGATGTTGCATGGCCAAAACCGGTTTGGGGCACACCTGCAGTTCCATATAGCAGTGAAGTACTTGCACACATGCGTCAAACCTTAATGCTGGCTTTACGTGGCCAGGGCGATATGCCATTTGACTGGCGCATGGACTGATCAGTCAAAGGCATTCAAAGAACCATGGACAGTTGCGGACTTCAGGGAGTGAGTGAGTGCAATTAGACGACTGGATTCAAAAAGAGCCTCATCAGTTCGAATATTTCCATCGCATGATGGGATATATCATGTTGTCTGTGGTTCTGGTCGTTTTTCATTACACTGAACCAGATACCCAGTATCAACTTTTTGTTCCCTTTTTTTTGTTTCTGGTTTTACTGATCATCCCCAAGCTATCTCGCTGGATGATTTATAAATATGATTATCATATCCGGCGCAATATTCTTTTTCTGATCGATGTGATTGTCATTTCGGTGGTTCTGGCGGCCGTGCATCTGGACCTGGTATTGTCTTTACTCGGTCTGGTGGCAGTCCTCTATACCGCAATTAGTAATAAAATCTCATTTATGATGGCTTCTCTAGCCAGCCTGATCGGGATTACGCTTTTCTATCTGGCCAATATTCTGGTCTTCGGGTTTAATAATTATTTTGAGTCGACCAGTAGTGAACTGACGGTTCTTGGTTTTATCTGCCTGATTACCTATTTTGGTGTTGGAAGTTTTTATCAAAGTGGTCGTGTGCAATACATGACCCAGAAGAAAGACCATTATTTCGAACAGATGAACCGTTATATGGAATTTGCCAATCAGTTGAGTCGCTATGCGCCTATGCAGTTGTGGCAATCGATCATGAAAGGTGAGTCTGAAGCTAAAATTGAGTATAAACGTAAAAAACTGACGATTTTTTTCTCAGATATTCAAGGTTTTACAGAGTTGTCTGAAACCCTGATTCCAGATGATCTGGCATTCCTGCTGAATGATTATCTTCGGCATATGACCGAAATCGCAAAAAACTATGAAGCAACTGTTGATAAGTTCATGGGTGATGCCATCCTAATTTTCTTTGGTGATCCGCATTCTGAAGGCGTGGAGCAGGATGCCAAAAACTGTATGGAAATGGCATTGGCAATGCGTCAGCAAATGAAGTTGCTGCGCGAACGCTGGATAAAAATGGGTTATCCGCCGCTCCATATCCGCATGGGAATTTCAACCGGCTATTGCCACGTAGGAAATTATGGGGCCACGCATCGTATGGCTTATACCATTGTAGGGCGTGATGCCAATCTGGCAGCGCGTTTGCAAAGTGCCGCGGCAGTCGATGAAATCCTGATTTCAGAAGATACTCATAATTTGATCAAGGATGATTATCTTTGCGCACCGAAAAAGCCGATTTTCCTGAAAGGCATTAAAACGCCAGTGCGAACCTGGCAGGTGATGGAAAAATATGCGTCTCAGAAAGTCGAATACCAGCGCTGGTTCGATTACGAATATAAGGGTTTTCATTTACTGCTTAATCTGGACGAAGTGCAAAACTTTGAATATCCTGAGTTAATTCATGTACTGGAAAAAATGATTAAACGGATTGAAATTCAGCAGAAAATGACCAACTCGCAGGGTATTGTCAAACTAAAGCTTGAAGATGAAGTGATTGAACATATTTAGAGAGTTCATCTAAATTTAGTTTAATTCTTTCTAGCAAAGAAAAAACCACGCCTGAGCGTGGTTTTTTATCGAGCTTGCAGCGAAAATCTTAATGATTTTCCGACGCATGGTTAATTGTATATTTGGGAATTTCAATTTCCAGATCTTCACCGTCTAGCTTAACCTGACAAGAAAGACGTGAGTCTGGTTCTAGACCCCAGGCGCGATCCAGTAAATCAGCTTCAACATCATTCATTTCTTCGAGGCTGTCAAAACCTTTGCGCACGACTACATGACAGGTCGTACACGCAGCTGACATATCGCAAGCATGTTCAATTTTAATGCCATTTTTCAGCAGGCTTTCGCAAAGATTGGCATTTGGTTCGACTTCAAACTCAGCACCTTCGGGGCAAATCTGCGCATGTGGAAGAACTTTAATACGTGGCATAGTCGTTACCTTAAATTAGTTTGAGTTTGACCAGTCGTCGAGTTTAGTACCCTTGAGAGCAGCATCAATATGTTGATTCATACGTGCTGCTGCAAAAGCATCACTATGTATTTTAAGCTGTTCAACGGCAGATTCAATTGCTTTGATATCTGAACCCTGAAGTTCAGTTTCAAGTTGGGTTTGTGCAGTTTGCAGAGCTGTAAGCTGATCTTCCGTTAAAAGAGCGGCATCTACCTTAAGTGCCTGAATCAGTGCTTCCAGCTCACGCTGAGCTTCAACTTTGGTTTCATTCAAATGACGAAGATTTTTATCTTCTTCAGCGAACTTATAACCCTCTAGCAGTAGACGTTCAGTATCTTCACCCGATAAACCATAAGATGGCTTGATATCGATATGGGCATTCACACCAGAGGTGGTTTCTTTGGCAGATACAGTCAGCAAGCCATCTGCATCGACCTGGAACGTCACTTCAATACGTGCCTGACCAGCAGTCATTGGTGGAATGCCATGCAGCACAAATCGGCCCAAGCTGCGGCAATGTTCAACCAGATCACGTTCACCTTGAACCACATGAATCAACATGGCAGTCTGGCCATCTTGATAAGTGGTAAATTCCTGACGACGAGCCACCGGAATTGCGGTGTTGCGCGAAATTAAACGTTCAACCAGTCCGCCCATGGTTTCAAGACCAAGAGACAATGGGGTCACGTCCAATAACAATGAACCATCGGTTGAATTGCCAATCAATTGGTTCGCAGTAATTGATGCACCAATCGCCACCACTTCATCCGGATTAATGGTACATAGCGGTTCTTGGTTGAACACTTCACGCACAGCTTTTTGTACCGCATAAGAACGTGTTGAACCACCGACTAAAACAACATTCTGAATGTCATTCAGTTCAAGCTTGGCATCACGCATAACACGTTTGCAGACGCTGATGGTTTTGTCTAAAGCAACTTTAATGATGTCTTCAAATGTCGGACGATCCAGTGTTAATACTTGATCAAGCAGCTGGAGTTGAACCGAATCTGCATCCGACAAAGCTTCTTTGGCTTTGCGCGCAGCGACAATGAAATGTGCATATTCAGTATCATTCAAAGTATCGATATTCAGCTGTTTTTTGGCCCATTTCAGGATTAAACGATCCAGGTCATCACCACCGAGCGCAGTGTGGCCGCCTGTTGCCAGAACTTCAAACACACCTTGAGAAAAACGCAGAATGGAAACGTCAAAAGTACCGCCACCCAAGTCATAGATTACATAGTTGCGATCTGTACTTAAATTGCTTTCTTGATCAAGACCATAGGCCACAGCAGCTGCAGTAGGTTCGTTCAATAAACGTAAAACATTCAAGCCGGCAAGCTGGGCAGCATCACGGGTTGCCTGACGCTGTGCTTCATCGAAGTAAGCTGGAACAGTAATGACAGCATCATTGACCGGGTTTTGCAGGCTTGCTTCAGCGCGGTCTTTTAACTGCTTTAAAATTTCTGCAGAAATTTCAACCGGAGTCTTACGACCCTGTACAGTTTCAAAAGCCGGCATTTCATTCGCTTCACCGACCAATGTATAGGGATGCTGGAATTTAATATCGGCTTTTGAACGACCCATGAAGCGTTTCACAGAAACGATGGTATTTTCCGGGTCAGTAATAATGAAAGGCGCTGCTTCATTGCCGTATTGAGTCTGTTGTTCTGCATAATGCACGATAGAAGGAAGTAGCACACGACCTTGTTCGTCATTAAGTACTTTGGCTTTACCTGAAAGAACCGTGGCAACCAAAGAGTGGGTGGTGCCTAAATCGATACCAATCGCAATGCGGTGTTCATGTGGTGCACTTGATTGACCTGGTTCTGCAATTTGCAAGAGAGCCATAGTGTTACATCCTTTGCACGTTAAATATTAAAAAAATTAGAAATCATCATCAAGATCAAAGCTGTCATCGTCCAGGAAGCGGTCTTCCGCTTTGTCGATATCGGCCATGACTTTGACAAAGAAACGTAGTTTACGCACTGTATCGCGTGCTTCAGCCCAGTCTTCATCCGCATAATCAATTTTAAACTCGCGAACCAGACCCTCAATCCATTGCTGGACTTCGAGTTTAAGTGAGGTTAAATCTTCAGCAGAAGTCGCATCGTCCAGTTGTTCACGAATTTCCAGAGCATCCTGCAAGAATTCAAAATCACTGATCGACTGATCTAAGTGATAATCCTGTTTCTTGAGAGACAGTAAATACGCTGCACGGCTATCGACCGCTGACAAGACTTTAAATGCCTGATTGATATCACTTGATTTAATCAGCGCCTGATCTTTGTCTTCAGCTTTATCTGGGTGATATTGTTGCTGCAACTTTAAGAATTCAGTCTTTAAAGCCGCCAAATCAATATCGAGTGCTACAGGAAGGTTGAACAGCTCAAAATGATTCATGGGAGAGGTGATCCGCGATTAATGTGCAAAAATAACTGTATAAATGCAATTAAAACAGTGTGAAACACACTGTTTTAATGTCAAAGAGAATAACTGTCGGGTTTATACAGTGAAGGACTCACCACAACCGCATTCGCCTTTTTTGTTGGGGTTGTTAAATTCGAAGCCTTCGTTCAAGCCGTTTTTAACGTAGTCCATCTCCATACCTTCAAGATAAACCAGACTTTTCGGGTCAACGAATACTTTAACCCCAAACTGCTCAAAGGCCTGATCATGTGCATCGACTTCATCTACGAACTCGAGCACATAAGCCAGACCAGAACAGCCTGAAGTTTTCACACCAACGCGAATACCTTCACCCTTACCGCGATTTTTTAAATAATTGCTGATATGAGTTGCAGCATTTTCAGTTAAATGGATCATGAAAACTCCGTTAAAATTTCAAAACGTGGAACAATTAAGCTTTAACTTTCTTGCTACGGTAGTCTTCTACAGCTGCTTTAATTGCATCTTCAGCAAGAACAGAGCAGTGTACTTTTACTGGTGGAAGTGCAAGTTCAGTTGCAATATCAATGTTCTTGATCGCTTGAGCTTGATCCAAAGTTTTACCTTTGAGCCATTCGGTCACCAGTGAACTTGATGCAATGGCAGAACCACAACCATAAGTTTTGAAACGTGCTTCTTCAATCACGCCTTCGTCGTTTACCTGAATCTGTAAACGCATTACGTCACCACATGCTGGCGCACCAACCATACCAGTACCAACGTTTTCAGCATTTTTGTCTAAAACGCCAACATTACGAGGGTTTTCGTAATGATCAATTACTTTTTCGCTATAAGCCATGTTGCTTCTCCAAACCTCGGGGTCAGCCTTAGTATTAAATATGGGGGTAAAAAATTTTTTCTCAATGAGACAGCAACGGATTCGTTACTATCTCAGGATGAAAATTAGTGCTCAGCCCACTCAACTTTAGAAAGGTCAATACCTTCCTTATACATATCCCAAAGCGGAGAAAGTTCACGTAACTTCTCAACAGCAGCTTTAGTGATAGTCAATACGTGATCGATATCTTCTTCAGTGGTGTATTTACCAAAGCTGAAGCGGATCGAACTGTGTGCAAGCTCGTCTGAAAGACCGAGCGCACGAAGTACATAAGATGGTTCAAGTGTTGCAGATGTACATGCTGAACCTGATGATACTGCAGCATCTTTCAATGCCATCATCAAAGATTCGCCTTCAACGAAGTTGAAACTTACGTTGAGGTAGTTTGCAACGTTTTGAGTCGGGTGACCATTTAGGAAAACCTGTTCCAAATCTTGCAGGCCATTCCAAAGCTTGTCACGAAGTACGCGTATACGAGTCTGTTCAGCTTCCAGGTTTTTACCTGCAAGTTCAAAAGCTTCACCCATACCTACGATTTGATGTGTTGCCAGCGTACCTGAACGCATACCACGTTCATGACCGCCACCATGCATTTCAGCTTTAAGGCGTACACGCGGGCTGCGACGTACAAATAATGCGCCGATACCTTTAGGACCATAAATTTTGTGTGCAGAGAAGCTCATCAGGTCCACTTTTAAAGTCGAAAGATCAATTTCAACTTTACCCGCTGCTTGGGCAGCATCGACATGGAAGAAAATCTTGTTGGCACGAGTGATTTCACCAATCGCTGCAACATCAGTCACCGTACCGATTTCATTGTTTACCATCATCAGGGAAACAAGAATCGTATCTGGGCGAATCGCTGCCTGTACCATCTCAGGTGTAATTAAACCAGTTTTAGGCTGTGGTTCAATATAGGTAATTTCAAAACCTTCGGATTCAAGCTCACGACAGGTATCTAAAACTGCCTTATGTTCAATTTTAGAGGTAACAATATGTTTACCTTTAGATGCATAGAAATGAGCTACACCTTTAATTGCAAGGTTGTCTGACTCGGTCGCACCTGAGGTCCATACGATTTCACGCGGATCAGCTTTAACTAAATTGGCAACTTGCTCACGTGCATATTCAACTTTTTCTTCAGCCTGCCAACCATATGCGTGTGAACGAGATGCTGCATTACCGAAGGTACCATCGAATGTTAAGCATTCCATCATACGTTCAGCAACCTGAGGATCTACAGGAGTTGTAGCTGCATAATCAAGATAAATCGGACGTTTCATGTCAAATACCTGTAACCGATAAAAGGGCTGAATCAAAGGGGGCTGAATTTTGGCGTAATGACACGGTTTGTACATTGTCACGCGCAACCAGATCAGCAAGCGAGATTTTTGCTAAATAATCGGCAATGTGATGGGAGAGTTCCTGCCATAAATCATGAGTCAAGCACATTGCGCCATTCTGGCAGTTGCCTTTATGGTCGCAGCGAGTCGCATCAACTGTTTCGTTTACAGCTTCAATAATTGCTAATACTGTAATTTCATCTGCATTGCGTGCTAAATGGTAACCACCATTTGCTCCGCGAACACTTGAAACTAAGCCATGGCGTTTGAGTTTCGCAAATAACTGCTCAAGATACGCGACAGAAATAGTTTGGCGTGCTGCAATTTCAGCGAGCGTAATCGTTTTTTCAGAAGGCTGTAAAGCTAGATCAAGCAGAGCAGTCACAGCGTAGCGACCGCGAGTGGTTAGGCGCATGATTCGATACACATGGTTAGACTAGATGTGTCAATTCTAAGAATCCCGACTAAAATAGTCAAGTTATTTTTGGTAGACCTTAGTGGGATTTAAATTTTGGATAATGAAAGATTTACACACTCAGCCAATTATACACTAATAACGTAATCAAAAGTATGGTGCTCAGGCCAAAAGCAATATTAATGCGCTTTTGACGTTGCTCGATCCGTTTCAGACGGTTTCTGTACTGTTTAACTTCTACCTGCAAGGTATTGATCTTGGAACGTTGCTCTTCAATTTTCTTTAGAAGTGGTGCAATACGCTTTTTAGAGGCAACAATTTCTGTCTCATCTGTAGGTGCCTCGGACAGCCAGTGCCTCCAGTCAGCCAAGACTTTTGGTAAACTAAATACAGTTAACAGATCACGAAACTCATCTTTTAAAACCTGATGACCATCAATGCGCATATTGCGGATGCTGCGACGATTGCCAAAAATAAAAATTTTAATCAGGTCAGGGAGGGTCGTGCGTACATCCAGATCTACAATGCGGCCTGGTGCTTTATGGTCAAACAATAGCCCGTTTGGGGTGAATTGCACATAAAAGTCAAAATATGGAATATAGCTATTGATTTTAACCGAGATATTTTCATCTACAAACTTTTTGGCCTGTAGAGCAACGACACGATCATGCTTGAGAATGAAGGTAAATATTGTTTCAAGAACAATTAACATCATCGTAAGCAACAAATGCGGTTGATTTTGACTTTGTTGCGATTCGCTCATATACAACCAATCCTTACCTGAAATATAAAGTGAAAAAGCTTCCTGCCTGTAAAAAGATTTCAGGGTTAAATCAAATTAGACTTGAAATAAATTGCTTTGTAGAACAGTTTACCAAATCTATCAAGTACTAAATTTGCTATTATGCAGTGATTTTGTAGAATAATTTATAATAATTGAGTGGAAAATAAGCAGGAGCCGTGCACATGGACAAGTCAAAAACAGCACAAGATTCAACGGAAGCTTCGAATGAGAAAACGCTAAAAGCCAAGTCCAAATCTGCCTCAGAGCGCAAATCGGTTCTTGATTTTCGTAAATACACCAAACAGATCTGGCTGGCAGGGCTGGGGGCATTTTCGCGTGCAGAAGAAGAAGGCAATAAACTGTTTGACTCGCTGGTCAAGGTGGGTGAAGAACTGGAATCTAAAACTGTCGATATTGCTGATCAAACTGTAGAAAAGGTTTCGGAGAAAGCCAAAGAGTCGGTTATCGACACCAAAGACAAAGTGGAAAAATTAATTGACAACTCTGTTCATCATTCATTGAATCGTATAGGATTAGTCACACTGAAGGATGTACAATATTTGGAACGTTTAATCCTTCAGTTGCATACCAAAGTTGATCAATTGACTGCGGAACAAGAAAAAATGAAAGAAGAATTATCGAAAAAAACACAAATAAAATGACTTTATTTATTATTCAATGTTTTTTTCGCATATTTTTTGAAAAAAAAGAGGTTCTTAAGTATTGCGTTTATACCTAAAGCATTGCTATAAAGGCGTTATGGCATGTTAAACCAATTCTTGAACCTTAAATAAACGATATTAAGAGGACGTAATCTTCATGAATAAATCAGAATTAATTGATGCAATTGCAGAGAAAGGGGGATTATCTAAGGCTGACGCAGGTAAGGCTTTAGATGCTACAATTGCTTCTGTTACTGAAGCTTTAAAATCGGGTGATACTGTAACTTTAGTCGGTTTTGGTACTTTTGGCGTGAAAGAACGTGCTGCACGTACTGGCCGTAATCCACAAACTGGTGCTACTCTTGAAATTAAAGCAAGCAAAGTACCTAGTTTCAAAGCAGGTAAAGGCTTAAAAGACGCTGTAGCTTAAGTCTTTCTAGCGACAAAACGCGCCTTATTTGGCGCGTTTTTTATTAATAAATTTAATTGAGATGATTAACACATTCATTCAATGGGTATTTTCGGTTAAAATCCTTGGCAAATAAAATATTGGAATACTTATGGAAGCTTTTCGTAAAGTTATTAAGGGCTGGTTGGGCAAAGTCTTGCTCGTTCTATTTTTGACCCCGTTAGCACTTGTAGGTATTGAAGGATATTTTAGCGGCGGAAGTTCTGATGCAGCAAAATCAGTAAACGGAACTGAAATATCTCAAAAAGAATTAGAGACACTGACGAAATCATTTAAAGAACAATATCTCAGTTATGCCAATGGGGATGAAACTTTACTGAATCAAAGCTTCATCGACCAAAAAGCCATGGATACGCTGGTCGCCCGTACTTTATTGTTGCAACAGGCTGAAAAATTGGGAATCAGTCTCAGTGACCAGCAGATTGAACAGATGATCGCCCAACAGCCGACCTTCCAGCAAGATGGCAAGTTCTCCAATGCTTTATATGAAAACTATCTGAAATCAATTGGCATGACCAATCGTGCTTTGATCGAAAGTTTACGTACAGATCATGCATTGAAGATGCTGTCATCGACTTTTCTGGATTATCCGCTGGTGAGTCCGGTCGAAATGCAGCAGATTGCTGATTTGCAAACTGAACAACGCCATATTTATATTTCGAGCATTAATCTGGATCGTTATAAAAAAGATGTCAAAGTAACTGATGCAGAAATTGCTGCCTATTATGAAAAACATAAAACCCTGTTTAAGCAGCCGACCAGTGTAGATGTGGACTATGTGGTATTAAAGCCAAGCGATATTCAGGCACAGAGTTTAGCGGTGACAGATGCTGAACTTCAGGAAGCCTATACAGCTTTTGTTGCTAAACAAAAACAGGCAGTTAAACCAGAGGTGAAGCATATTCTAATTACGGCGGACAGTCGTAGTGATGCAGAAGCAAAAAAACTGGCAACTGAAATTGCAGCAAAAATTAAAGCTGGAACAAGTTTTGCCCAGGCTGCCGCACAGTATTCTGAAGACCCTGATTCCAAGTCGAAAGGTGGCGCAATTGCTGTCTATGAAGAAGGCGTATTCGGTACCGCATTTGATCAGGCAGTTGGTTCTTTAAAATCGGGTCAGGTGTCTGCGCCGGTGAAAACAGATTATGGATATCATATTATTTCTGTACAAACTCCAGATGTTGCGGTTCCTTCTTTTGAGTCACAAAAAGCGCGTTTATCTGAAGAAGTTTTGGCTGCTAAAAAATCCAATGCATTCTCCGATATGGTCAATACACTGAATGATATGGTGGTAGGAAGTGATTCTCTGGATGTCGTTATTCAAGAGGTCAAAGGTGTACAGGTTCAGAAAGCCCAAGGGGTAAAACTTTCGACCCGAGATCCAGTGTTGAGCGATGCTAGCCTCAAAGTCAAACTGTTCAATGATGATGTTAAAAATGGTGATCGTAATGCTTCATCCAGTATCCAGCTGGCCAATGGTAATGTAGCCTGGATCAAGGTGCGTGATTATCATGCAGCCGGTGAGCAGACACTGGCAGAAGCCAAACCGCTGGTTAAGACATTATTGATTGAAGACAAAGCAGCTGCATTGGCAAAAGCAAAAATTCAGAAAGCTCTGGATGAGTTTAAAACCAAACCGGCTGCAGCTGTGGCAAAAGGTGATTTGATCTTTGAAGATGCTGGTGTTTACACACGTGCTGAAGGTT
Source organism: Acinetobacter pecorum (assembly GCF_014837015.1). Classification (GTDB taxonomy): domain Bacteria; phylum Pseudomonadota; class Gammaproteobacteria; order Pseudomonadales; family Moraxellaceae; genus Acinetobacter; species Acinetobacter pecorum. The sequence continues at coordinate 32,290 of NZ_JACSPT010000017.1, read as the reverse complement.
TGCTAAAACGCGATGTACAGCGCGCAGCATTTAGTCTTCCGACACCAAAACCAGGTTACTGGTCAGTAACGACAACGAAAATGCCAAATGAGCTGGTTGTAGTTGCAGTATCAGAAGTGAAGAAGAACCCGGTAGATGTATTGAGTGCAGAGCAACGTAGTGAGTTGGTGAAGTTATATCAGCAACTTCGTGGTCAGCAGGAATTTGATGACTATACGCGTTATCTGCAATCTCAGGCAAAAATCAAATAAGATGATCTTAACCAAAAAACCAGCCCGCAGGCTGGTTTTTTATGCTTTTGGCAATGAGGGTTTAAGTTCGGATAATCAGCTCATAACCGGTATATTTGCGTATATTGATCACGCCAGTATCTAAAATCAAATATTGGCCTTTAATTCCCTGTAATTTGCCGCGAATCACGGGAGTTTTATCCAGATTATGCGATTTAATCTTTTCCGGATATTCATCTACAGGATAAATAAACTCACGTGGCAGTTCATCTTCAAGCACTTCAATATTTTCATTAAACTGCAAATTCTGATTAAATTCCTCACGGATCGTCTGAATTTTTGGTGCAAATTCTTCTAGTAACTGTTCACGTACTTCAATCAGGTTGAGTGGTTCTGCTTCACCTTTGAGTAGCTTGCGCCAGTCAGTTTTATCAGCTACCTGCGTACCAAACATGACCTCAAGCTTTCCAGAAAGACGACGTGAGCCCACTTTCATAATCGGCAGGGCCTGGGTGGCACCTTGATCAAGCCAGCGGGTCGGCATTTGGCTGGTACGGGTAATACCGACCTTTAATGCGCTAGAATTGGCCAAATAGACAATATGTGGCTGAAAGCAGACATTCTGTGCAAATTCATCTTCGCGGCAAGTGCCTAAATGATAATGACAGGTTTCTGGCTTCATGATGCACATATCACATGAAGCATTAGTTTTAAAACATTTAAAACAGTGACCTTGTGAGAATGATTTGGAGGTTTTTTTACCACAAGACACACAGTAAATATTCCCTGTCCATTCAATCTCGATTTCCTCGCCTAAATTAAACGGGAGATCAATTTCTGCACGATCCAGAATTAATTTATATTCAACATTTGCCCGCTGTAACTGTTGTTCAGTTACACTAAGGTCCTTGAGGCCGACGTGCATTTTATGACAAATGCCCTGAAGTTCCATAAAAATTACTCACTTAAATCATAAGGATGCAGTTATGGCTGAGCAGAATGTCATTACTTCGATGCTAGACGATTTCGCACGGGAACAGCCAATTCATACTGCTATTTGTATTGGGCAGGACTTGAGCCAAGTCCAGTTTCAGCCAGCTATTCAATGGTACCATTTTAGCGTATCTGACTTTTTAAATCTGCCTTTTCAACAACGTTATGACGTGGCTGTGGTGAGGCTGGATACCACAGAAACTGAATTTTTGTCTGAACAGATGATGAGCCAAATTTTGGTGAAATTGCGTGATTTGTTTGCCAAACGTCTGGTGGTAGTCAGTCGTTTGCACAACGAAAAATTATTGAGAGCTTTGGGATTTACCCAGTTGATCGACAAGACCGCACATGAGGCAGATTTTGCGCTGTGGCAATTTAATATTTTAACCTATAAACATGTGCCAGACTGGTTTAATTCCAAGTTTTGGGCTAACCCGGAAAACTGGGATAAATTTCGCTGGTAAGCCGAAAAACCTACTTTATCAAGATTGCAAATATTAACACAATCTGGCCTAGACAATGTAAAGGCAGGCCGTATCCTGTAGTTAAGATGCACATAGGATATAGGACATGACAAACCTAAGTAATATTGTGGAAATATTAGCAAAGCAGGCATTAGGTGGCGGACAATCGCAGCAGAAAACTTCACAACAGGGCGGCTTGGCAGATATTCTAGGCTCAGTATTAGGGCATTTAAACCAGTCCAATCCTCAGCAAAATAAACAAACCCAACAAACCCAAAATCAACAGAATCAAACCGGTCAGCAAACACGCCAAAATGGCCTGAGTGCAATTTTAGGTTCGGTTCTCAGTCAGCTAGGTGGTGGTGCCAGTAGTCAAAGCACCTCTCAACCTCGCTCAGGTTTCGGGGGGAGTTCTACCGGCAAAACTTTGTTGATCGCTGTGTTGCCTCTGGTGTTGGCCTGGATACAAAAACAGGGTGGCTTGCAGGGTGCCTTGGACAAGCTAAAAGGCCAAGGCCTTACTCGTCAGGTAGACGATTGGGTATCGACAGGTCCCGGTGAAAATGCTCATGTTGATCCGCAGCAGGTACAAAACCTGTTCGATGAGCAGGAAGTTGAAGAGGTAGCGCAGCAAACTCATACCCCTAAGCAAGATGTATATGGTGCTATTTCACAGGTATTGCCGCAGATTATTGACTCTCTTACCCCACAAGGTGAACAGACCAGTAAGCAGGAAGCCAACAGCGATATACAAAATGTACTAAGTATGGTTTCGGGGCTTCTCAAAAAATAAATCTCTAAACTAAAATCCTGATAGCCGTCAGGATTTTCAATATGAGAAATGACCTGATATTTAATCCAGATTTAGGCTAAACAGCTGGTTAGACTTGCAGATTTTCTTGGCTATATAATGAGATTTTCTTATGCGAATAAGAATAATCTCCGATTGAAAGCCAAGCTCACCAAATTCCGGTTCTACCTGTACATAGTGGAGTTGCCCATATTCATCCCGAACCCGTGCTTGAGCAGAAAAACCGGGGCGGGCATTGCCACTTGAAATCGTTGCCAGCCGGCCGAGCAAATTGACATTGTTCTTTTTATATTTGGGTGGAATGACCTGATCGAGACAGTGAATCATAAAAATCGTAAAAAAGGTCGCAATGATCAAAGCGGGAATGATCAGGTAATAAGCGGGGAGAAACTTGAATTCCTGAGAATAAATCAGAAATTGCAAGACATAGCCTGCAAAGCTGAAATTCATCAGGAAAAAAAATACAATCAATGTTTTTGAAAATTTCACATTTAACAGATCAACATGCTGAAAATCATAGGGTGAAATTTTTTGCAGAATTTTACTGGGTCTCAGCCCAAAATAGAAACAAACGGTTTTCACCACGCCAAACAGAATAATCGCCAATAAGCTGAGATGGAAAGGCATCAGATTATAGTCTAGAAACAATGCAGGCATGGTGTTGTCCGTTTTAGTCTTATTCTGAGAGGTAAATTCCACCATCAGAATGCACGGTAATATCTACTTTTTCAAGTGATTGACCTTGGCAAGGGCCAGAAATACATTCACCGCTTTCCACCAGAAATAGTGCACCGTGCGTTGAACATTCAATAAATTCCTGATCGCGATCCAGAAACTGGTTTTCCAGAAATTCCAGTTCAACCTGCAAATGTGGGCACAAATTCTGATAGGCATAAAATGCACCATCACGTTGGGTGATGAAAATTGTATCACCATCTGGAAGCTCAAAAGAGCGTGCTTCACGCTCTGGAATGTCTTCCGTCATGCAAATTTTAAACATTAAGCACATTCCTTTCGAAAGTCTTTTAATAAGGCTGCATAGTCTTCAACTGCCAGGCGTGGACCAAATTGTGAAACTATCTGACTGGAAATAAGAATTGCCAGTTCTGCAGATGCTTGCAAACCTAAATTGGCGTTTAATCCGTACAGAAAAGCACCGGCAAAAGCATCACCAGCCCCATTTGCATCGACTGCAGTCACTTTACGGCCTGGTACTTTAAAGGTGTTCTCATGATCTGAAATAAGTGCACCTTCGGCTGACAATGTAATGACAACGTGCTGACTTAAGCTTTTCAGTTTAAGTGAAGCAGCCTCAAGACTGTCGGTTTCGGTGTACATCAAGGCTTCTTGCTGGTTACACAGTAGCAGGTCAACACCATCGCCAATCATTTCATCAAGGCCTGCACGGGCATATTGCACCATTGCCGGATCAGATAAAGTTAACGCAATTTTAACACCGTTAGCACGGGCAATTTCACGTGCCTGTTTTACAGCTTGCCGTGCGGTATCCGAAGTCGACAAATAGCCTTCAAGATAAAGCCATTTTGCTGTATTCAGTTGACTGAAATCGATTTGTGCATTGCTCAGTTCAGCCGTAATACCCAAATAGGTATGCATGGTGCGTTCAGAATCAGGGCTGACTAGTACCATACAGGTACCTGTTACACCTTCACTAATCGATTGGGTTGTAGTCTCAATGCCAGCATCATTTAAACCTTTCAGATAGATTTGCCCGAGTTCGTCATTACCGACACGGCAACCATAAAATGCAGAACCACCCAGTGCTGAAAATGCTACCGTAGTATTGGCTGCTGAACCACCAGAAGCCTGACCTTTATACACCTGAGTCGCTTGGAGATTTTGATAAAGAGTGGCCTGAGTTTCACCATCTGCAAGTTGCATGGTGCCTTTTTGCAAATGATGTGCATTTAAGAAATCATCAGAAACTTTAAATTCTTGGTCAATCAGCGCATTACCAATTGCAAAAAGATCAACATTTGCCATGTTCAAATATCACATTAAAAATGAAAGTATCAAGTTTACACGATTGCTTGGAAATGCTGTAGTTTGCTGAATCATTTTCAAATATTTCTCAAAAATGCTGTATTTTATTCAGGAGCTATCTTTGGTCTAAGTTTTGACTTATTTTTAGGCGCCGGCACTCATCAGTATTGATTTAAGTGTGAACTTTTATTTATAAGGATAATTCGGGCTTGGTATGATACTTTTAAGTCGTTCTGCGAACCTCATTTTCACAATCATTTTAAATAGCGTGCGTATATGGATATTAAAATTGTAAAAGTCGAACAACTTCCTGACCAAATCGAAGCGCTCGCAACGCTGGCGCGCAAAGAAGGCCTAGATGTGATGGATAAGTTAATTGAAGAATATCGCACTGGGAAGAACTGCTTTGCTCAAGCCAATGAGCATTTACTGATCGCACATGACGGTAAAAAACTGATTGCCTGTGGTGGCCTCAACCAGCAATGGGGCGATAATGGGATTGAGGAACGTATTGGCCGTGTGCGCCGCTTCTATGTACATCCAAAATATCGGCTACATGGGGTGGGTAAGCAGCTTTTGGCTTATCTGGAACAACTGGCACGTCCGCACTATTCCGCTTTATGCTTGCAAACCGATACCCGGCTGGCTGCCAGTTTTTATCAAAAACAGAACTATGTATTTGTTGAAAATAATCCAAGCTATAACTATTTTAAATATCTGATTGCCTAAGCTTATAGTACCTAAGCTGAATCTGGATGGTAAATTTGATGATTTAATTTTCAAATGATCAAGTTTACTTAATTCGATCAAAATCCTCGGTTTTCAACGTGAATAATTCAGATAACTAAAGCTATAATGCTCTTAGTTATTTTAATTAAAGCATTAGGAGATCGCATGACTGTAGATGTCACTGAAACCATTTCTCAAACTGTACATCCTGCGTTTCAGTTGGTACGTCAACAACATGTTGAAGCTTTAGACATTTTCGTGTCTGAATATAAACATAAAGTGACTGGCGCCACACATTATCACCTGGCGACCAATCACGATGAAAATGTCTTTCTGGTCGCATTTCGTACCCAGCCGATGGACTCTAAAGGCGAAGCGCATATTCTGGAACATACTGCATTATGCGGTTCAGAAAAGTTCCCGGTGCGCGATCCATTCTTTCTGATGATTCGCCGTTCACTGAACACCTTTATGAATGCCTTTACTGCGGCGGACTGGACTGCGTATCCATTTGCGACCCAAAACAGCAAGGATTTCCAGAACCTGCTCGAAGTGTATATGGATGCAGCATTTGCTGCGAACCTGAATCCATTGGATTTTGCTCAGGAAGGTATTCGTATTGAGCTGGAAAATGGTGAGCCTGTCTATAAAGGCGTGGTCTTTAATGAAATGAAAGGGGCGATGAGTTCGCCTTCAGATCGGCTTTATCACACGCTGGCGCATCATTTATTCCCAAATACGACTTATCACTATAATTCGGGCGGTGATCCTAAAGATATTCCTGATTTAACTTACCAAGAGTTAGTCGATTTCTATAAGTCACATTACCATCCAAGTAATGCAGTCTTCATGACTTTTGGTAATAAAACCGCATTTGAACTGCAAGAGCAGTTTGAAAATCTGGCATTGTCCAAATTTGAAAAAGGTCAGACGCTCTATCCAACACCTGAAACCCGTTTGACTGCACCATTGACGGTTACCGACAGCTATGCGGTTGATGCCGAAGACCTACAGGACAAGACCTATCATGTGCTGTCTTGGTTATTGCCGGAAGCCAGTGACATTAAATTGCGTTTAGGTATGCGTTTAGTCGAAGGAATTCTGCTCGAAGATTCAGCATCACCACTACGTCATTATCTGGAAACTTGTGGTTATGCAGATGCAACAGGTCCATTCATGGGCGTGGATGATTCTAACTTTGAAATGACTTTCTACTGTGCGGTGCAGGGTTCAAATCCTGAGCATGCAGAAGAATTTAAAAATGGTGTATTTAAGGTTCTAGAAGAGGTTGCCTCTAAACCGGTTGATCAGAACATGGTCGATGCGATCCTGCATCAAATCGAATTGCATCAGCGTGAAATCAATGGTGATGGTACGCCGTATGGTTTAAGCCTGATTCTGAGCGGTCTGGGCAGCGCGATTCATCATCGTGATCCGGTCGAAGTTTGGGATGTGGACTCTGCCATTGCTGCAGTCAAAGAAGAACTGCAAGATCCAATGTGGTTATCCAATTTGATCAAAGAGCATCTGCTGGATAACCCACATCGTGTCCAATTGACACTGGTTCCGGATGCGACCAAATCTGCCAAAGAAGCAGCGGATGAAAAAGCACGTCTGGCTGAAATTGGCAAGAATCTGACTGAAGAGCAAAAAGCTGAAATTATTGCACAGACTGAGGCATTAAATGTGCGTCAGGATACACCAGATGACTTGAACTTATTGCCGAAAGTCGGTCTGGAAGATGTGCCTGCGGAATTACAGATTGTGCAAGGTCAGTTACGCGAGATTATCTGTAACCACGTCGATACGCCATTGAACCTGTATCATGCCGGAACTAATGGTATTTATTATCAACAGGTTCTGGTTAATATTCCGGATGAAGTGGTGCAGTCGCCTTACTTTAATCTGCTTTCAATCCTGATGGGTGAAGTCGGTGCGGGTGAGTATGATTATCTTGAGTTCCAGCAACTGCAAACAGCGGTAAGCGGTGGTCTGGGCATGGGCGCGTCTTTGCGTTCGAAAGTGGATGACAAAAACAAGATTACTGCTTGGCTAACCCTGACCACTAAATCTTTGGTGAATCATCTCGATGCGATCCGTCTGTTGAAGATTGGTTTTGAACAGCTCCGTTTTGATGAAAAAGACCGTATTATCGAGCTGCTACAACAGCGTAAAACGCGCTGGCAGTCACGTATTTCCGGTTCTGGACATAGTTATGCGATGCAGACCGCTTCACGTCAGCATAGTGCATTGGCTTTGCGTGATTATCATAATACCGGTCTGGGTGCATTGAACTGGCTGATCGAACTGGTGTCTAAGATCGAAAAAGATCCGGCTGAATATGATCTGCTGATTGATGAATTAAAACGGATTCATCGGGTCTTGTTGCAAGCACCAAAGCAATTCCTGCTAGTGTGTGAAGAACCACAATCTGAGCATCTAATCGAAGAAATCCAGAATGTCTGGGACAAACTTGCGGTTGATCCAGCACCGGTTGCACTGACTCAAGTCGAAAAACTGACCCATGATCAGCACGAAGCTTGGTTGATTCAAGCCAATGTCCAGTTCTGTGCGGCTGCTTATCCGGCAGTTGAAGTCTCACACCCTGATGCTGCTGCATTGATGGTACTGGCGGGTTATTTACGTAATGGTTTCCTGCACAGCGCCATTCGTGAAAAAGGTGGTGCCTATGGTGGTGGTGCGAGCTATGACGGCAATGCCTGTTCGTTCCGTTTCTACAGCTATCGTGACCCACGTCTAGCAGAAACTTTCCAGGATTTTGATGCCAGTATCCAGTGGTTACTCAATGCACCACAACAGCCACACCAGTTGGAAGAAGCCATTCTGGGTCTGATTGCCAGCATGGATAAACCGGGTTCACCGGCAGGCGAAGCCATTACTGCATGTTATGCCTATCTGCATCAACGCACACCAGCGTTCCGTAAAAAGCTTCGGGAACGTTTGTTGCATGTCACGCTGGATGACTTGAAGCGTGTTGCACAGACCTATCTGGTCGAGCAGCAGGCAACCAAGGCTGTGGTGGCACCGGTAGCAAAGCGTGAAATGCTTGAGCAGCTTGGTTTTGTGATTCAACAAGTTCTATAAATAAAAAAATGAGGATAAGGAATGGCGCTTAATTCAATTAAGCGCTCAACTCTACAGCTGAGCGTTTTGCTTGGCTGTACTGTTGGGACGCAAGTGAATGCGGAAGAAACAGTAGTTAACAGCCCCATGCCGGCAACGGCCGAAGCCTGTGCCGCACTAGAAAGTAGTGCAGAGCGTCTGGCTTGCTATGATGCTTTATTTAAAATTCCGGTAACCGATAAGCCTGAAATCGTTTCTGAGCGTCGTGCTGCGGTAGAACTTGCACCTGAACCCGATAATTTGAAAGAAAAAATTGGGAAAACTGTCTCCAATATTTATGTCTCTGAAGGATCAAAGCTGACGCCGAATCTGTCTTTGCTGGATAGTCGCTGGGAACTCTCTCCGGAAAGTAAACTTGGTACCTGGAACATTCGTTCCTATCAACCGGTGTATTTGATGCCAGGTTTCTGGACATCGAAAAAAAATGAATTCCCTCAAAGTGAAAACCCGAACAATACAGAGACAGAGAAACAAAATCTCACTTCAACTGAAGCGAAGTTTCAATTGTCTTTAAAGACCAAGGCAGTTGAAAATATCTTGGGAAATAATGGTGATCTCTGGCTCGGTTATACCCAGTCTTCGCGTTGGCAGGTGTATAACTCGGAAGAATCACGTCCATTTCGTGAAACCAATTATGAACCAGAAGCCAGTTTTGTTTTGCGTACCAATTATGACCTGTTAGGTCTGAACTGGCGCATGTTAGGCCTGACTTTCAACCATCAGTCCAATGGCCGCTCTGATCCGCTATCGCGCAGTTGGAACCGGGTGATGCTGAATTTTGGTTTTGAAAAAGACAATTTTGCCCTGATGGTTCGTCCTTGGTATCGCTTTGAAGAGAAACGTGAAGACGATAACAATCCCGAGATCAAAAACTATATCGGACGCGGAGACATGACTGCATTTTATCGATATAACGAGCATGATTTTTCATTAATGCTGCGTCATACTTTAAAAGGTGGAGATGATAACCGTGGTGCAGTACAGTTTGACTGGTCATTCCCGATTAGTGGACGTTTGCGAGGTCAATTCCAGCTTTTTGACGGCTATGGCGAAAGTCTGATTGATTATAATCACCGTGCCACTTATGTGGGACTAGGAATTTCCCTGATGAACTGGTTCTAAGATTCCAGGTTTAATCATCTTGAGATTAAAAAAAACCATGCTGCGGCATGGTTTTTTTTATAGCTAATTTTAGCCAATCTGGATTTCTGAAGGAGGATGTTTTATGCGGCTCTTTTTCGGAGTTGCAATGAAATAAGCAAGTGTCAGTGGCCCTAGTCGACCTGCAAACATCAATAACATCAGAATGATTAAACTGGCTGGTTGTAATTCTTCAGTCACACCTCGAGACAAGCCGACGGTACATGCCGCCGAAACAGCCTCAAACAGCAGGTCCAGAAAATCAAGATCAGGTTCCAGAATTAATAGACTCATAAAGCCCATTATGATGAGTGCAGCAGTAATGCACACCACCGCCAAGGCTTTAAATGTGGTTTTCTCCGGAATAGAGTGATTAAACACCCGGATTTCATCTTCGCGTCTTAAAAAACTGATGACACTTATTACCACAATAATAAACGTTCCGACCTTGATGCCGCCTGCAGTACTTAAGGAGCCGCCCCCGATAAACATGAGCAGTATGGTAACGAGACTGGATGCATCGCTCATTTGTTCCATTGGCAAGCTATTAAAACCCGAAGAGCGGGGAACCGTAGCATGGAACCAGGCATTTACGGCCTGATCGCCTAAACTCATCAGGCCCAAAGTTTGCGGATTAGAGGCCTCTAATAGCCAGAGTACGATAAACGCACTTAAGTTAAGACCCAGAATAGTAGAGAGGATCAGCTTGCTGTTAGTACTTAACTTGCGCCAGCGCTTGTTTTTTTTAACATCCATCAACACCAAAAAGCCAATACCCCCAATGATATACAACATGCTGATAGTAAAAGTAATTAAATACTGGCCGGAAAAACTCATCAAGCTGTTGGGGAAGAGTGAAAATCCACCATTATTAAAAGCTGAAACGCTATAAAAGGCTGCATAAAATAATGCATCGCTGAACTGATATTCTTTGAGCCACGCCAAAGTCAGAATCAGCGTACCGATTGCTTCAAAAAATAGTGAATATAAAAATACGGCTTTAATGGTAAAACTGACTTTTTTCAGACTGGTTTGTCCGATGGATTCTTGTGCCATGACTTGCTGCTTCAATCCCATTTTTGGAGCCAGACTCATTACTGCTAGAATGGCGAAAGTCATAAAACCCAAACCACCGCATTGCAACAAAAACATAATGACGATCTGCCCAAATACCGTATAGGCTTCACCGACATTCACCACCGATAGTCCGGTGATGGTGACTGCTGAAGTTGCGGTAAAAATAGCTTCCAGCCAGCTGATTTCTCCCTGATGTGCAATGGGCAGCATTAATAGCAGCGAACCGATCAGAATCAATCCGAGAAATCCTAAAGCCAGTAAGCTTGGAGGGCTGAGATTAATCGTCCGGTGTTCCTTTAAGTTAGAACTTTTCATAGATGTCTAAAGTATTTAGAAAGGTGGCGCAAAGGCTCTAATAATCCTTCAACCACAAGAATATCGCCTTTCTGAAGAACCTGATTGGCATCTACGTGATATTGCAGGGTAGACCCGCGCTTATGTAATAAAGTAGTAATTTCAGGCCCATGCTTCATCAATTGATTCAATGGCATACCATGCTGTTCAGTATGAATTTCAATTTTGACAATATAGTGATCATCCTCAAGCGCCATATAGCGACTGACCATCGGATAGCTTAATGACTGGGCCACCCGAACTCCCATATCTTCTTCAGGGTGAATGATTTTTTCAACATTAAGATGGGTCAGAATCATGTGATGGGATTTTGATTTCGCTTTCGCCCATATTTTCTTGACACCCATATTTTTTAAGTGCAATACACACAGAATACTGGCTTCAATATCCTCTCCAATTGCCACCACAGCAGCATCACAGCGCTGAATATTCAGCTCGTCGAGTACATGTTCATCGGTTGCATCGGCAATCACGGCATGGGTTAGCTGATCAGAAATGTTTTCTACATATTTTTTATTCAGATCGATCCCGATCACTTCATGATTCAGGCTGATCAGCTGTGTGGCCACTGTGGCACCGAAACTGCCAAGCCCAATGACTGCAAATAATGCCATGGATTGTCCTTCGTTATCTTTATGTCATTCGTTATATTCGCTATGGTAATAAGAAGGCGATTCTTCAGCTATAGTCTTTAGGTAAAAATATTACAAATCTTTGAAGTATTTACGCTTCTTTCATATGAAGTACAGATTGAAAATTTGGACAGTCAGACATAACCTGACGATGTGTATATAAGGTTCCATAACTATTTTGGATGATGTATTCGAATTCATGATGATCATCTTTCATGATATTGAGTGTGGCTTGGCGTTTGAGTTGAGGATAAGTTTTTAGATTGTCGATTGCGGCACAAGAAAAGCTTTTCACAAAAGATGAAATTTTAGGATCTAATTTCACTTCTTTATAATGATCTAGAAAAATATAAACAACGAATTTGGGATACTGGTTGAGTATTTCTGAATGTGCCTCTATACCTGCGATGTTGCTGAGGTTATTTGCGGTCGCATTACTGGGAATATTTTTCATACTTGTTCGAACACGATCTTCTTCTTGATTTAATTTGTATGCTGGATAGCCGTATAAATAGACAAATAAAGTAGTAAGTAAAATAATAATAAAAGTGATATTCATATTTTAAGACTCTGTTTTTGTAGTTATTTTTGATTATAGCAAGATTGAAAATTAATGGATAATTGGTGTTTTCATTGATGATGCAATTTTAAATCTACATAAAATATTATCCTAAAAAAACCGCCTCAAAAGGCGGCTTATATTTGGAAGAATTACTTCAAGAAACGTTGATAACCGAGATTATTAGTAATTTCCTGATAAGGATAGGTAATGGTTTCGAGAGTTTCGATCAAACCGTCCGGATTTTGTTGTGCATCGGTCGCTTCAAGACCCACCAGAACACGTCCTTCAGCAGCGCCGTGGTTACGGTAGTGGAACAGGGTAATGTTATGGGTTGGACCAAGACGTTCCAGGAACATCAGTAAAGCACCAGGACGCTCCGGGAATTCCACGCGGAACAGACGTTCATTTTCAATATCGGCATGACCGCCGATCAGGTAACGGATATGCAGTTTGGCCACTTCATCATCAGAGAGATCGTCAACGTCATACTGGAACTTTAAGGCTTCATAAATTTCCTGACGTTCTTTCTCGCCATTTTTCAGACTGATGCCGACAAATACCTGCGCAGCAGAAGCATCGCTGGCACGGTAGTTAAATTCAGTAATATTACGACCTTGCAAGGCACGGCAGAAACTCAGGAATGAACCTTTCTGTTCCGGAATGGTCACGGCAAAGATTGCTTCTTTACGCTCGCCCAGTTCGGTACGTTCCGCGATATAACGTAAACGGTCGAAGTTCATGTTGGCGCCGCAGACAATCGACACCATGTTTTTCCCTTCGATGCTATGTTCAGTCACGTATTTTTTGATGCCGGCCAGTGCCATTGCACCTGATGGCTCTACGATACTACGGCACTCGTCATAGGTATCTTTAATGGCAGCACAGATTTCATCAGTATTCACCAGCACCACCTCGGGTTCCACGATTGGGCCAGAATTGTCCGATTTTTGCAGACGGATTACATCAAATGGTTTTTCACCAATTTGGGCTACCGCTGTCCCATCAGCAAATAATCCAACAGATGGAAGAATTACGCGCTCATTGGCTTCAAATGCAGCTTTTAAACAGGCAGACTCATCATATTCCACGGGAATAACTTTGACGTGTGGTGCGACATCACCTAAGTAAGCTGCGACACCTGCGATCAGGCCGCCACCGCCAACTGCAACAAACACGTAGTCCACATCACGCCATTGACGCAGAATTTCATTGGCAATCGTACCTTGGCCTGCAATCACCAGTTCATCGTCATAGGGCGGAATAAAGGTCATGCCATCTTCTTGGGCACGTTGAATCGCATATTTATTGGCAACATCAAATGAATCGCCATGTAAAACTACTTCGCCACCGAGACGTTTAACTGCCTGTACTTTGATATCAGGTGTGGTTTTAGGCATCACAATAATCGCGCGTATACCTAGCTTTTTCCCTGAAAGTGCCACGCCTTGTGCATGGTTGCCTGCTGAAGCAGTGATAACGCCACGTTCCATTTGCGATTTCGGTAATTGACTAATACGGTTATAAGCACCGCGTAGCTTGAATGAAAAAACCGGTTGTAAATCTTCACGTTTAAAGCGGATGTTATTATTGAGTCGTTCGCTAATTCGTGGCGCTGCTTCGAGTGGGGTTTCGATTGCAACATCATAGACCGTTGCTTGTAAAATTTGTCGAACCAAACGAGACAGCATGTTAATTTTCCATCTAACAGTTTAAAATAGGGGCTTATTGTAACAAACCAGACAGCTTTGCGGTTCGAAAATACTGCAAAAGTCCAAAATAGTTGAGTGAAGCCATGAGTCTATATGCAACCCAAGATGAGAAAAAGCAAGCTGCAGCCAAAGCGGCTTTAAAACACTTGCCAAAAGGGGGTATTTTAGGCGTAGGTACAGGTAGCACTGTGAACTTTTTAATTGAGCTTTTACCTGAGCTGCAATTGGAAGCTGCGGTAGCCAGTTCGGAAGCGACAGCACAGCGCCTGAAAAAGCTCGGCATTGAAGTTGTTGATATGAACAGCGTGGGTGGTCTAGATGCCTATGTCGATGGTGCGGACGAAATTGACCGTCATATGCATATGATCAAAGGTGGTGGCGCAGCACTGACTCGCGAAAAAATTGTTGCCTCTATCGCGAAAAAATTCGTGTGTATCGTAGATGATTCAAAATGGGTAGGGCAATTAGGCCGTGAATTCCCGCTTCCGGTAGAAGTGATTCCGATGGCACGTTCTGCAGTAGCGCGTAAACTGGTCGCTTTAGGTGGAGATCCTGCGTATCGTGAAGGTGTGGTAACTGACAACGGTAACGTGATTTTAGATGTTTATAACCTGAATATCCTGAATGCACTTGAGCTTGAAAAAACCATCAATGATATTCCTGGGGTAGTGTGTAACGGTATCTTTGCGATCAACAAAGCAGATATCGCAATTGTCGCGACTGATAATGGAATTGAAGAGCGTACAGCGGTTTAAGATTTGATCACCTTTTTTCATGCCTTAAGTTTTCTCCTTCTAGGAGAAAATGTAAAAGAGGTGGTAGAAAATAGAAAGAAGTGAGTTTATCGTAAATAAATCTACCCAAACTCTGAGTAAAAGTTCTGCTTTAACTTTTATGCAAGAAAAGCTCGTTATTACATATTTTTATAAAGGCTTTTCTCCCTCCTTTAACAAAGGAGGGTTGGGGAGGATTAAAAAAATGATTAAATATAAAAAATGACCTTATCCGACTTACCCGAAATTCAAATCACCCGAAATGTCCGTTCAACACGGCTGCGTTTGCGTGTCGATGCGAGCCAGATCCGTCTTACCGCTCCAGTTTTTTGCAGCAAAAAACAGATACGGCATTTTATTGAGCAATCTGAAAGCTGGCTGATTAAAACCTGGCAATCCCAGCAAGAAAAAATCGAAAATATTGACCGGACGCTACCGAGTGAGCTGCGGTTATTCAATCTAAAAGAACCTGTACAAATTTCTTATCAAAGCCAGAAGAACAACTTCATTTTTGATCATAAAAATTTACAGCTTTGGATCAGTGACCGACATCCTGAAGAATATTTAAAGGCTTTTGTGATTGCCTACGCAAAAAAACAGCTTCCTCCATATTTAAAGCTTGTCTCGCAGCAATGTGATTTGCCATTCAGTATTTGCAACATTCGGCAGCCCAAAACCCGATGGGGTAGCTGCTCTGCCAGGTATGACATTATGTTGAATAGCGCGCTGGTATTGTTTCCTGAAAATATCACGCGTTATGTTGCTATACATGAACTGGCGCATACTAAACATTTTGATCATAGCCCACGCTTCTGGACAGAAGTGGCGAAGCATGATCCAGAATTTAAAATTCATCGTCAATTGTTAAAAACTACACCTTTACCGTATTGGTGGCATCAAATTTAATCTAATTCTAATTTTTAGATATTTATTTGAGATAAAAATATGATGGATGTTTGAACAATTTCTGCATCCCTTATGAGAATAGATTATTTTTAAATCATATATCACTTTTCTAGAATGCCTTCAATTTAAACAGATCGCATTGGTTTTTTCACTGCGGTTATTGGATGGGGAAACCGCGATGGTTTATTCTAGATTTTTATGTGTTTTCTCTTTAATTTTTAGCGTACTTTTAAGCGCTTGTAGCAAGCCTGATAATGCACAATCTTCACCAGAAGCAGATGATGCGGTTTATAAAGCCGAGAATGTACGTATCGGCTATCAACGTTCATCTACTTTAATGACTTTACTTAAAGAGTCTGGTGAACTTGAGAAAAAACTGGCTGAAAAAAATGTCAAAGTCAGCTGGCACGAATTTACCAGTGGTCAACCGCTGTTAGAAGCGCTTAATGTAGGAAGTGTAGATGTGACTGCAGATGTGGCAGATACGGTTCCTGTATTCGCACAGGCGGCTCAAGCAAAACTCACTTATTATGCAAAAGAAACTGCATCTCCAAATGCACAAGCAATTTTAATTCCGAAAAACTCAAAAATTCAAACTATTGCAGATTTAAAAGGCAAGAAAATTGCGGTAACTAAAGCTGCTGGTAGCCATTATTTGCTCATCGCAGCCTTAAACCAAGCAGGTTTAAGTTTTAAAGACATTACGCCAGCGTGGTTAAGTCCGGCAGATGGCCGTGCAGCATTTGAACATGGCGGTGTAGATGCATGGGTGACATGGGAGCCGTATGTTTCAAGTGGTACAGTACTTCAGAATGCAAAAGTTTTGGCATCAGGTGAAGGTCATGCTAATTATATTCGTTACTACTTGACTGCTCAGAAATTTGCACAGGAAAATCCGGCGATTCTCAATACCATCATTCAAACACTTGAAGAAAAAGCAGCTTGGGTGAAGGCAAACCCTGAGGATGCAGCAAAAATTTTGGCGCCATTATGGGGTAACTTGCCTACAGACGTTGTACTTCAAGCCAATGCTAATCGTAGCTATAACGTGCAAAACGTTATTGCAGAAGATATGGCGGAACAGCAACAGATTTCTGATGCATTCTTTAATGAAAAGCTAATTCCACACACCATCGATGCAAAAGCATCCGACATTTTTAAAGCGAAATAAACTTTTAGAAGTCTCAATTCATATTGAGACTTCTAATATTTAATAAAATAGCCTAAGCAAATCTGAGTCATTTATGTCAAATATTCCAGCATTAAATGCTGTTCAAATCCGAGAAATTTTACTGGCGGGTAAAGAAATCGCTATTGTCGATTTACGTGAGGAGCACATTTATGCTCAAGCACATCCTTTGTTTGCCACCAATATTTCCCTATCACGTTTAGAAGTAGAAATCTTAAATCGTGTTCCACGCTTAGAAACGACAGTCGTTCTTTATGATGATAATGATGGTCGGGTTGAACGCGCAGCAGAAAAATTAGCACAGTATGGTTACACCCAGGTTTATGTCCTGGTAGGCGGAGTCAGAGCCTGGCAGCAGGAGGGTGGTGAGTTATTTATTGATGTGAACTCTGCGAGTAAAGCATTTGGTGAATGGGTAGAGCACTTTAAACATACGCCGTCTCTAAGTGCAGAAGATGTACAGGCTAAAATCGATGCGAATGATAATATTATTATCCTAGATGCACGTCGTTTCGATGAATATCAGACTATGAGTATCCCAACCGGGAGAAGCGTACCGGGTGCTGAACTGGTTTTACGTGCACCAGCCTTGGTCAAAAATGAAAATACCACGATTCTTGTAAATTGCGCTGGACGAACCCGGAGTATTATTGGCACCCAGTCTTTAATCAATGCCAAAATCCCACATCCTGTTTATGCATTGCGGAATGGGACTATTGGCTGGACGTTAGCAGGCCAGAACTTAGAGCACGGTCAGCAACGCTCGTATAAAGATCAAATTGCTCCAATATCAGAGCAACAGGTTTTTAGTGCTAAAGAACTGGCAGAAAAAGCCCATGTCAAAACCATTACCCTAGAACAACTACAGGAATTTAAAACAGAGACGACGCGTACGACGTATATTTTTGATGTACGTGATGAAGAGGAATATATACAGGGACATTTACCTGAATCACGATGGGTTGCGGGTGGTCAACTGGTACAGGAAACCGATCATACTGCTGCAGTACGGGGTGCACGAATTGTCTTAATTGATCACCTTTTGGTGAGAGCATATATGACGGCATCTTGGTTGGGGCAGATGAACTGGGAGGTGTATGTACTAGAGACCGATTTTAATCAGGTCCTCACAGAACAGGGCGTTTGGAAATCGAAACTGCCAAATGTGCATTTAGCCCAGACTATTTCGGCTAAAGACTTAAATCACTTCGCGAAAGAGGATATTGCTATTTGGGATGTCTCCACCTTTGCAAACTATAAGCAAGGCCATTTACCCGGTGCACAATGGTTATTAAAAGCTGACGCGATTCAAAAGATTCAGGAGCCCGAATTTCAATCCAAAAAAGTAATTGTGCTGACCTGTAGCACGGCAATTTTGGCGCAATATGCTGCTGAGGAAATTGCACCGTATTTAGCTCAAGAACAGAAAATATGGGTACTCGATGGCGGCAACACGGGCTGGCAACAAGCAGGCTTTGAATTAACCTCTGATGATATCCGAGCCTTATCCCCACAAATTGACCGTTATAAGCGGCCGTATGAAGGAACTGACAACGCTTTGGAAGCGATGCAGGCATATTTGGATTGGGAATACGGTTTGGTCGATCAATTAACGAAAGATGCAACCCATGGTTTTTTTGTTGTCTAATGTATCAAGTCAAATAAAACCGCACATGCGGTTTTATTTTTTAATTAAAATAGCCTAAGCATTTTAGTACAGTTTATTGTTAGCCTTTTAAATTTTAGGTTAAACTCCAAAGATAACAAAAACAATATCAGATTCTAATATGAACCGCTTACTGACAAGTATTTTAATTTTTATGCTATCAATTCCCGCACTTTTCTTTTATGTACTTTTTCTCATGAGTATTTTTAATCCAAGTCTGCCCATTGTGTATCCATGGCCATACAGGTTATTCATGTTGGCGGGGATGGTAGCCTGGGGTGTACTTTTTTATATGAGTATTTTATGGGTGAAGCATCTGCCTATCTCTCAATGGATTTCAGCACTGGGGACTTTACTAGCGATTATAGGCTTAATTCCATTTATTATTCGATTAGACGCTATCGTATTGTTGGCATTGCCGGCATTTTTATTTACGATTTATCTATGCTATTGCAGCTGGTCAACAGCAAAAGCAGACTAACCACTAATAAATACTAATTTTAATGCAAATTTTATATGGACCTTTTGAAAGCCTATAAAAAACCAGCAAACCCCAGCAAAATGGTTTAGAAAAGCATAACTTCCTGTCATACTAGCCTTATAAAAGGCAACATTTATTTGAGGTAATCATCGTGATTTCAGTGGGTATTGTGGGTGGTACAGGTTATACAGGCGTTGAACTTTTGCGTCTTTTACTGCGACATCCAGATGTAAATGTAACAGCACTGACATCACGTACTGAAGCAGGCCGTCGTGTAGATGACATGTTTCCAAGTTTGCGTGGACATACTGATCTGCAATTTTCTGATCTCAGTCTTGAGCTATTAAAATCATGCGATGTGGTTTTCTTTGCAACTCCGCATGGTGTCGCCATGAAACATGCCGAAGAGCTGGTTGCTGCAAATACCAAAGTGATTGACTTGGCAGCAGATTTCCGTTTACAAAATCTTGGACAGTTTGAAAAATGGTATGGCATGCAACATGCATGTCCAGAACTGTTAAAAGATTCTGTATACGGTTTATCTGAGCTAAATCGTGAAGAAATTAAAAAGGCCAGTGTCATCGGAAATCCGGGGTGTTATCCAACCACAGTTCAGTTGGGTCTGGCACCTGTCTTGAAATCAGCTGAAGCATTGGTGAAACCTGAAAGCATTATTATCGACGCCAAATCGGGTGTATCAGGTGCAGGTCGTAAAGCTAGTCTGGGCATGATTTATTCTGAAAATGCCGATAACTTTAAAGCCTATGGTGTAGCGGGTCATCGCCATCATCCTGAAATTGTCGAAGCACTGGAAAATATTTCAGGTCAGAAAGATGTGTTTGATCACATTTTATTTGTACCACATTTGGTGCCAATGATCCGTGGTATGTTGTCGACCATCTATATCGATTTAACTGAAGCAGGTCAACAAGCTGATCTTCAATCACTGTATGAAGCATTCTATGCCAACGAACAGTTTGTCGATGTAATGCCAGCAGGCAGTTCTCCTGAAACTCGTTCAGTGCGTGGAGCGAATCAGTTGCGTATTGCCCTGTATAAGCCGCAACCCGCTAAACTGGTCATTCTGGTTGCACAAGACAATCTGGTCAAGGGTGCAGCAGGCCAGGCCGTGCAGAACATGAACCTGATGTTTGGTTTTGCCGAAGATGCTGGCTTAAATAATATTGGTTTATTACCATAAAAAACGTATTAGAACTTCACACACATTTAGATTTGCATTTAAATGTGTGTCTTGTATAAAGCAAACAGAGATCAAAATGCCGAATAATGAGTTAAACATGACGATCGCTCAGGAACCCGATACAAAGAAATCATGGATGAAAGGCAACACACCATTAGTAACCGGTGCTGCTGTTCTGATTCTTGGGAGTGGTCTACTGGGCTATACCGTCGGGCATCGGCAAGGTTTGACTGCGGTTGGTTTTGATGCAGATGCGGAACAACTGGTTGAAGTGGTACAAAAACAGAAAGCCAGTCTGGAAACATTGAACAAAAACTTGAATACTGCGGTTCAGGAACGTGATCTGGCGGTCAGCAATGCTAATGATCTATATTTGGCCATGACCAAGGCACGTGATGAACAGACTCAGGCTGAAAGCGTGGGAACCATTTATCGCGAGGTTTTGCGTCAGCGTGGTGGTTTGGCATTGGCAGTTCAAAATCTGTCAATCAAACCTTTACCCGAAAATGCCTTTGAATATCAGATTGATCTGGTGCAGGTGAGTCCAAGTAAAAGCCGTGCTTCAGGTAGCGTAGAATTGCGCCTGATTAAAGGCACTGAAATTCTGGTCGTGCCATTAGAGGATAAAAACTTCAATTTTGAAAATTATGAGCGACTCACAGGCCGCTGGACCATGCCTAAAGGCTTTAAGCCTGAATTTATTGAAGTGCGTCTTACTGGTGCCAAACCTGTAATTCGTCGTTTTAGTTGGGAACAGGGCAAAGCAGTCGAAAATCAGGCTGCCTCCTTGTCAGAAATTCCGAAAACCGAAGCAAATGCAAATTAAGTGTGAAATATAAATCTTATGCCAAGCAATAAACGTCAAATGTGTTTAAGTGATATTAAAAACTCTTTTAATGAGTCTGGAATTGTTGATTGGCATATCAGCCCCCGTTTAGCAAATGAACCTTCTGAAGAAGGTGATTCTGACTTGGCTGTACAGACTGCGCCGCCAGAATTGAAACGCCCTCCATTGTATGCTGTCGTTTTATTAAATGATGACTACACCCCGATGGAGTTTGTAATTGAAATTTTACAACAATACTTTGCAATGAATCTTGACCAAGCTACACAAGTAATGCTAACTGTACATTATGAAGGAAAGGGTGTAGCTGGGGTCTATCCTCGAGACATTGCGGAGACCAAAGCGAACCAAGTCAATAATTATGCTCGATCACAAGGTCATCCGTTACTTTGCCAAATAGAGCCTAAAGATTAAGGGGGTTACATGCTCAGTCGTCAATTAGAAGTATCACTACGTTTGGCTGTCAGCATGGCTCGTCAAAAGAGACATGAGTTCCTGACCGTAGAACATTTATTGTTGGCCTTGCTCGACAATGATTCCGCCGTAAATGCCCTGAAAGCATGTGGCGCGGATATTATCGTGCTGCGTAAGGAATTAGAAGAGTACGTAGAACAACATACCCCTAAACTTGGTGAAAATAGTGACCAGGCACCACACCCGACAGAAAGCTTTGACCGGATCTTGCAACGCGCGATTTTTCACGTGCAGTCAAGCGGCGGTGATCGTACTGTAGAAGGTGCCGATATTCTGGTAGCCATGTATTCTGAGCGTGATTCATTTGCGGTCTATCTGCTGAAACGCCATCAGATTAACCGATTGACGCTGACCCAGTACTTGTCTCATGGTACGCGTAAAGAAGACGTGCAATCTGAAGAAGAGATTGAGGACCTAGATGGCGAATCCACATCTTCAGCGAGTTCAGGTCCACTTGAGCTTTATACGACTAACCTGAATGTGGAAGCACAAAAAGGCAAGACTGATCCACTGATTGGTCGTGAAAAAGAAATTGAGCGTGCCGCGCAAATCCTTTGCCGCCGTCGTAAAAATAACCCGCTGCTTGTCGGTGATCCGGGAGTTGGTAAAACCTCGATTGCTGAAGGTCTGGCCTGGTTGATTGTTAATGGTAAAGCGCCAAAACCCTTGGAAAATGCTGAAATCTTCAGCCTGGATATTGGTGCTTTGGTAGCAGGAACCAAATACCGTGGTGATTTTGAAAAACGCTTGAAACAGCTTTTAAATGCGTTGAAAAAGAAACCAGAAGCAGTGCTGTTTATTGATGAAATTCACATGATTATTGGTGCAGGTTCGAGCATGGGCAGCACTATGGACGCATCGAATCTGATCAAACCGGCGCTGGCAAATGGTTCTTTACGTTGCATTGGCTCAACCACTTTCCAGGAATACCGCCAGGTCTTTGAGAAAGATCATGCTTTATCACGCCGTTTCCAGAAAATTGATGTGAATGAACCCTCTATTTCAGAAACCATTGATATCCTACGTGGTCTGAAATCGAAATTTGAAGATTTCCATCATGTGGAGTATGACGATCAAGCTCTGGTATCTGCAGTAGAGCTATCTGCAAAATTTATCAACGACCGCTTCCTGCCAGATAAAGCGATTGATGTGATTGATGAAGCCGGTGCACAGCGCCGTCTTAAAGCGGAGCAAGATGACAGTTTAATTACGGTAGAAAATATTGAAGACATCGTTTCTAAAATTGCGCGTATTCCACCAAAAACGGTCTCTAAAGATGACAAGAGTGTGCTGGAAAATCTTGAGCGAGATCTGAAACGTGTGGTGTTTGGACAGGATGAAGCTATTGAGGCCTTGGCATCTGCAATTAAGTTGTCACGTGCCGGTTTGAAGTCTCCAGATAAGCCTGTAGGTAGTTTTGTCTTTGCGGGTCCTACAGGTGTTGGTAAAACCGAAGTGACCAAGCAGCTCGCGAAACAGATGGGTGTGGAACTGGTGCGTTTTGATATGTCGGAATACATGGAACGCCATGCAGTGTCCCGTCTGATCGGCGCACCTCCCGGCTATGTCGGTTTTGATCAGGGTGGCTTGCTCACCGATGCGATTCACAAAAATCCGCACTGTGTATTACTTCTTGATGAAATCGAAAAAGCACATCCAGATGTATTTAACCTGTTATTGCAGATCATGGACCATGGTTCATTGACCGATAATAACGGGCGTAAATCTGACTTCCGTAACGTGGTCTTGGTACTGACCACCAATATTGGTGCTGAGAGTATTTCTCGTGCCAGCATCGGTTTCATGGAACAAGACAATAGTAACGATAATCAGGAAGCGATGAAGAAAGCCTTCTCGCCGGAATTCCGTAACCGTCTCGACGGCGTGATTCAGTTCAAGGCATTACCAAGCAGCATTATTGAAAATGTTGTAGATAAATTCCTGACAGAACTCCAGGCACAACTGGATGATAAAAAAGTCATGCTCGAAGTGGATCAGAGCGCACGTGAATGGATGGCTGAACATGGCTATGACCGTTTGATGGGTGCACGTCCAATGCAGCGTCTGATTCAGGAACACCTGAAAAAACCGTTGGCTGAAATGATCCTGTTTGGTGAGCTGGCTGAAAATGGTGGTAATGTTGCGGTGTCTGTTAAGAAAGAAAATGGTAAGGCAGTCGGCTTAAAACTTGAAGTTTTTGAAGACCAGACAGCTGAACCGGCCTAATTGACGAAAAAGATTAAACCCGTGCTTGCACGGGTTTTTTCATGCATTCATATTTTAAAGCATTAAACTCATTCATCTAGTTCAAAAGATAAATTATGGATATTCAAATTACCAAGTTGTTCACGACAT
Source organism: Acinetobacter pecorum (assembly GCF_014837015.1). Taxonomy (GTDB): domain Bacteria; phylum Pseudomonadota; class Gammaproteobacteria; order Pseudomonadales; family Moraxellaceae; genus Acinetobacter; species Acinetobacter pecorum. The sequence goes on along the minus strand of NZ_JACSPT010000017.1, from coordinate 8,552 downwards.
TTTTCCTGTTTTTGGTCACAGCATTGATGGAAATTTTAGGCTGTTATTTTCCTTATCTAATTTTAAATCAGGGAAAAAGCCATTGGTTGTGGATTCCGACAGCTCTGGCTTTAGCGATCTTTGTCTGGCTATTAACCTTACATCCGGCTGCTTCGGGAAGGATCTATGCAGCATATGGTGGTATTTATATTTTTTCTGCCCTGATGTGGTTGCGCTTCATTGATCAAGTGACGCTGTCACGTTGGGATCTGCTTGGCGGTATGGTGGTCATACTGGGCGCATTAATTATTATTTTGCAACCACAAGGCTTAGTACGTTAATCGGAGTACACCTCGATAAAAAAGTTCATCAAAAAAGGCAGCCAAAGCTACCTTTTTTGTTTTCTAAATTCTGTAATCGAATCACCCGAAATTTCTTATATATTTAGACTATTTCAATTTGCAATCTTTCTGGGAAATAGCAGTCTTATAAGTTTGCGTTTGCGAGTTCAATGTAAGTTCAACCTTGTAAGGGTTCTCAATCTGATAACGATGTTCAAAGAAAATTTCACAATTATTGAGCAGATTATTACGAATTACTTTCATCACCTCTTTGCGCCCGAGGTCTTTTTCAAACTGGCTGAAGTCGGGTGTGGTAATCATTCCTTTTAGCGTGGTTTTATTAGCGCTTAGCTGCAATTGTTCAATCACTGTATTCTGGTCAATTTGCAGAGGCAAGGTTCTGGAATCTTCTGCGCTCAGTACTGTCAGCAATTCATTCAGTTCAGCTTTTTTCTTAATTTTAAAGCTACTGTCGAGAATCCCTTTTTTATGAAGATATTGATCAAATTCGGAAGCATTTACATTTGTTGTGAGTAGACCGAGACCAAGTCCTAAAACGCTGAGTAGCTTAATATTATATTTCATATGAATCACAGAAATTACGTTAACTTTATGAGAAAAATAGAAACATGCCATGAATAGAAACAACACACAACTTTAATTTCATAGCGAATACTTAAGCGCTAAGTTTTAGTAACAATATTTGCCTATGAGTATTAGAATTTTCATATTTCAGCTTCAAAAAACTCATCAAAAATTACACTTATTATTTTGTCTGACTATTCAGCAAAGCTTATATTTATAAAAAATCTACAATAAAAAGTAATAGCTCTAGCTTGGGTTTCTGGAGAAGGGGAAACAGTTAGTAGGAAGATATATGCCTAATACCTATAAATTTTGAACCTGAATAATTAAAATAAGGATGTCGTATTTTGAACCAAACTTATACTAGACAAGAAAAAATTAGTCGAATTAAAGGTGTTGTTGGAGCAGCTTCTGGTAACCTGGTCGAATGGTTTGATTTCTACATTTATGCTGTATTTGCAGTGTATTTTACCCATGCATTAACCGCTCCTGGAATGGAAAGTTCTGCCCAGGCGATTTACGTTTGGGGAGTATTTGCAGCCAGCTTTTTCATGCGTCCCATTGGTAGTTGGTTATTTGGGCGTATTGCGGATAAATATGGCCGCAAGAAGTCGATGGTTATTTCAATCTGTTTGATGGCATTGAGCTCTTTCCTGTTTGCGGCTTTACCTACCTATGAACAAGTCGGAATGATAGCTCCTTTTCTGTTGCTACTTGTACGTCTGCTACAGGGCTTGTCTGTAGGGGGGGAATATGGTGCAGTCGCAACTTATATGAGTGAACTCGGCCTCAAGGGTCAACGTGGATTCTTTTCTTCTTTTCAATATGTAACCTTAACTGGTGGTCAACTCTTGGCAAGCTTGTTGGGCGTCATTTTCTTGAATATGATGACGGAACAGCAGTTACAAGATGGAGGTTGGCGTATTCCTTTTGTTATAGGTGGCGTGGCTGCACTTGCTTCTTTACTGGCACGTAGCCGGCTTGAAGAAACTTTATCGCATGAAGATAGTGAAAAGCAGGAATCCGGCACACTTAAAGAGCTATTTAAAAATCACTGGAAAACCTTTTTGCTGGTCGTTGGTTTGACTTCAGCAGGTTCTTTGAGTTTCTATGTGATCACGGTTTACTCAAAAACTTATCTGACCAATATTGGGATTGATGCCAAAACCGTAGGACTGATTATGACAGCGTCTATCTTTATTCTCATGATAGCACAACCCTTTTTTGGCATGCTGTCCGACCGTATTGGACGAAGAAACTCAATGCTACTGTTTAGCAGTCTGATGGCTATTGCGATTTATCCCGTCATGGTGCTCGGTATGCGTGCCTTCAGCAGCTCTCCCATGATTGTAGCGCTTCTGCTGATCTTTCTAATGATGATACTTAGTTTCTATACCTCTATTAGCGGTATTGTAAAAGCAGAATTGTTTCCACCTTATGTGCGTGCGCTTGGGGTGGGCTTTTCCTATGCTGTTGGGAATGCGGTCTTTGGTGGCTCCGCACCCTCTGTCGCACTACAGTTTAAGGCAGCAGGAATAGAAAACAGTTTCTTTGTCTATGTGATCGTGATTTTGATTATATGTTTCTTCTGCAGCTGGCAACTTCCTAAAGAAGCTCAATATCTAAAAGATGATCTTTAGGAAGTGGAAAATCAAAAAAGCACCTCGGGAGGTGCTTTTTCATAGTTTATAAATTATCAGTCTTTTTTCAGGTTTTCATTGAGCAGAAATTCAACCAGCGCTTTTTGTGCATGCAGACGATTTTCAGCTTCATCCCAAACCACAGCATTTTTATGGTCAAGCAGATTTTCTGAAATTTCTTCACCACGATGCGCTGGCAGACAGTGCATGAACAGACAGTCTGGATGCGCAAGATCCATCAAGCGTTCATTGACTTGGTAGTCTGCAAATGCTTTTTCACGGATTTTCTGTTCTTCTTCCTGACCCATGCTGGCCCAAACGTCAGTCACGATCAGATCGGCATTCACGGCTGCATCTTCAGCAGTATCTACCAGCTCGACACAATGCGCGAATTCAGACAGGAACTGTTGCTGCGGTTCATAACCTTTCGGTGCAGCCACTTTCAGCTTAAAGCCCCACATGTGTGCTGCTTCAATATAAGAATTACACATGTTATTGCCGTCACCAATCCAGGCCACAGTTTTACCTTCGATTGAACCGCGATGTTCCAGGTAAGTCTGCATGTCGGCAAGCAGCTGGCAAGGGTGGTGATCATCAGTCAGCGCATTGATCACTGGAACTTTAGAATAGGATGCAAAACGTTCAACGATATCATGACCAAAAGTACGGATCATCACGATATCCAGCATACTTGAAATCACGCGTGCAGAATCTTCAATCGGTTCACCACGGCCTAACTGGGTATCGCGTGAAGAAAGAAAAATTGCGCTACCGCCAAATTGGCTCATGCCAGCTTCAAACGAAACACGCGTACGGGTACTGGATTTCTCAAAAATCATGCCCATCACTTTACCAACAAATGGTTGGAATACTTCATTGTTATGCTGTTTGCGCTTAAGCTCAATTGCGCGTTGTAAAATCTGGTTAAGTTCTAAAGTTGATAAATCGCGTAAGGTGAGAAAGTGACGGAGAGCCATTCGTTACTCCACAATAATTGCCGAAAAACTCGATCAACAATCAGTTGTTGGTTAGTTTAAGAAAAAATACGGAATCGGCTAATATACTATAAGCAGTCAAAAATGCAAAAAAACTAGACTTTTTGATGACCGTCTAAAAAGCGATCTACACAATAACTGATGTATTTGTCGATTTCCTGATCATCTTCCTGTACCGGAATTCCCATCAGGATGCGCCATTCCAGATTGCGTAAAATACCAAAATACAGCTGTGCTGAATATTGAGGATTTTCGCAATGTAATAAACCTTGTACATCTGCTTGTTCTAAAGCCGTTGCAATGGCACTTTGTACATGCACTGGGCCACGCTCATGAATATGCTGGGCGAGCTCAGGATTACGCTGACTCTGTTCCAGAACCAGACGCATAAAAGCGGAATTCTCTGGTTGCATGATCTGATGATAAAAATTGAGCAAGGTGTGTACCAAATAACTACGAAAATCCAGTGCCATCAGTTCAATGGGAATACTGATATCTTCAAAAAACTTGATACGGCGGTAATCACAGATGGCTTTAAACAAACCTTCTTTATTACCAAAGTATTTATAAATAGATGCTTTGGAACCACCGGCATGCTGCACGATATCATCCAGAGAGACAGCATCATAACCCCGTTCCAGAAACAGCTCGGTTGCACTGTTTAGTAAAGCAATACAACGCTCATGACCGCGTTTGGTTTGCGGCAGGTCTTTAGCGAGCGGTTCTAGGGAGAGGTCTTGCATAGGAGATATATATCAACATGTCAATAAGGATTGAACTGCCATCATAACAAAAATATGCGCATATTTCATAATCGCACCAGAGAGGTGCAGTATTTAAAAAATTAGTGAGAACAAAACTTGAAAATTTGACTAAAGTTTTAGAGTATTTGTTCTATCGGGTTATGGAATGAGCAAACCAAATGGGTATACTCGAATTTCAATAATTATAGCCAAGACTGTGGAAAAGGAAGATGACAGAACAAATCTCTGCAGGTTCAAGATTTAGACAAGCACTTGAAGTCGAGAAACCATTGCAAATTATGGGCACGGTAAATGCCTATGCTGCCATGATGGCCAAACAGGTCGGTTATAAAGCCATTTATTTATCAGGTGCCGGAGTCGCAAATTATTCTTATGGTTTGCCTGATCTGGGTATGACCAGCCTGGATAATGTTCTTGAAGATGTACGCCGCATTACCGAGCGTGTCGATACCCCTTTATTGGTCGATATTGATACCGGATGGGGCGGTGCATTAAATATTGCCCGCACGATCAAGCAGATGATTGCAGCAGGAGCCGCTGCAGTTCATATTGAAGATCAGGTTGCACAGAAACGTTGTGGTCACCGTCCAAATAAAGAAATCGTATCGCAACAGGAAATGGTCGATCGTATCAAAGCTGCTGTAGATGCGAAAACCGATTCAAACTTTGTGGTAATGGCGCGTACCGATGCGCTGCAAAAAGAAGGCCTGCAAGCCGTGATTGATCGTGCTTGTGCCTGTGTTGAAGCCGGTGCTGATGCAATATTTGCCGAAGCAATGACCGATATTACCATGTACCGTACAGTATGTGATGCAGTCGGTGTGCCCGTCCTGGCGAATATTACCGAATTTGGTGATACACCGTATTACACAGTTGATGAACTGGCGGAGCAGGGTATTGGCATGGTGCTGTATCCATTGTCAGCGACGCGTGCAATGCAAAAAGCCGCACTTGAGGTGATGCGGTCGGTACGTGAACACGGCACTCAGGTAAATGTTCTGGATCTCATGCAACAACGAAAAGAACTCTACGAATTTTTAGATTATCACAGCTTCGAAGACACATTAGATAAACTGTTTAAACAGGAGAATTAAAAAAATGGCTGAAGGAAAAGTACTCACCGGCGCAGGATTGCGCGGACAAGTGGCAGGTAAAACCTCACTTTCAACAGTAGGCAAAAGTGGCGCAGGCCTGACCTATCGCGGCTATGACGTGCAGGATCTGGCGGAACATTGCCAGTTTGAAGAAGTCGCTTATCTGATTTTCTTTGGCGAATTGCCGACAGCAGAGCAATTGGCCGCCTATAAAGCTAAACTGAAATCATTACGCACTTTACCCCAGGCGTTAAAAGAAGTGCTTGAGCGTATTCCTGCCGATTCACACCCAATGGATGTGATGCGTACTGGTGTTTCCATGCTGGGAAATCTTGAAACTGAGCAGTCTTTTGAGCAGCAACAGGATATCGCAGACCGTATTTTGGCAACTTTGCCGGCAATCATTTGTTACTGGTATCGTTATAGCCATGACGGCGTGCGTATTGAAGAAAATACTGACGATGCTTCAATTGGTGCACAGTTCCTGCATCTTCTGCATGGTGAAAAACCAAATGAGCTACATGAACAGGTAATGAATGTTTCCTTGATTCTGTATGCAGAGCATGAATTTAACGCTTCAACTTTTACCGCTCGTGTGTGTGCATCAACGCTGTCCGATATGCATTCCTGTATTACCGGTGCAATCGGTTCCTTGCGTGGCCCTCTACATGGCGGTGCCAACGAAGCTGCGATGGACATGATCGAAAACTGGAAGTCGCCTGAAGAAGCTGAACGTGAAATGCTGGGCATGCTGGAACGTAAAGAAAAAATCATGGGCTTCGGTCATGCGATCTATAAGGACAATGATCCGCGTAATGGCATTATTAAAGTCTGGTCTGAGCGTTTGGCCAAAGATGTCGGTGACACGGTACTGTATCCAGTCTCAGTGCGCTGTGAAGAAGTCATGTGGCGTGAGAAGAAATTATTCTGTAATGCGGATTTCTTCCATGCTTCGGCTTATCATTTCATGGGCATTCCAACCAAGCTGTTTACCCCGATCTTTGTTATGTCACGTGTGACAGGCTGGGCAGCGCATGTGATGGAACAACGTGCAGACAACCGTATTATCCGTCCAAGCGCAGACTATACCGGTCCAGAGTTGCGTAAAGTAGTGCCAATCGCTGAGCGTTCTACAGCGGCTTAATCTCTTAAGCTCTTAGAAAAAATAAGGTCTCCTCTGAGACCTTATTTTTTATTGAATTTGTATTATTAGTTTAAGAGTACGGGATCTTCAAGGCTATAACCTGTTTCAAAAGGAATACCTAGATACTTGACTGTCACCAGAGTTTTATTCTGTCTCGGAACTTTATAGGCTTGGCTAATTTTCAAGCCTTGCTGATAACTGACTGCTTGCTGAACCGGGCTTTTTTGTGCGCCAGATTTCACTTGATATTGATAGGTCCATTTTGGCACTTTTTCATTCGGATCATGCCAGGCAGGCGCGCTACCTTTCGTTGTCTTTAACACCTTAAGCTGTGGCTTTGATTTTTGAATCGGACTCAATGGGACTAAACGTTTTTTGATTTTGGCAATGTCCTGATCAAACTTGCGACTGTCTTGATCATAATCGATGCGCTTGGTTTTAGGATTGATATATAAGGAATTGACCTGAATCAGCTGATTCGGTGTTTTAGATTTAAAATTATAATAATACAGTTGAGGCAAGCGTCCACGACCATCAAGGTAATGACGAAGGATATAAAGTTTTTGTTCTTTGACTTCATAGCCTAAAACTTCAATATTTTGTGGGCCGCCTACTGTAGCGAAAGCCAGACCGGGCAAGCTAAGAGGGAGCAGAAGCAGTGCGGTTTTAATATTCATGGTCATTCCACTCTCAAAAAAATAGATTGGCAACTAATCATGCCAATCTATCCTAAAATACGGTAGAAATAATGAAGCTTATTCAGGCTACACAGTAACTTTGAAAGCTTAGCGGTTATTCAGCAGATTGATCATGTCATGTGCAACCGCTGCCGACAGTTTGTTGAGGCGTTCAAGTGGTGAGCCTTTGAGATAATACTGAAACTGATGGATTTGCGTGCCATCATTAATGGCCACAAAAAATGTTCCTTCCGGTTTCTCTGGTGTCGCGCTACCACCTGGTTTAAGCAATCCGGTACAGGCGATAATCCAGTCAGCATTACGAAACATTTTTTTACCTGCTTCCGCCAGCGCAACAGTTACCGGCATAGATTCGGCAGTATGACTATTAATCAAGGTTTTAGAGATACCCAATACTGAAGTCTTGACACTTACATCGTAACAGATCAAACCACCAAGCAGCATTTCGGCACCTTCACCTTTACAGATGGAGAACTGGCTGCTGAGATATCCAGAACTTGCGCTTTCGATAAAGGCAATTTTTATATTTTTCTCTTCGAGTAAGCTGCAACAGGTCTTTATCATAGTCTCTCTATTTCTTTGTGGGAGTGATTGTCGATCAATCTAGACAGATTTTTCCATCCATTAACTTCAAGTATATTTATATTTTTATGAAAATTAAAACTATTTTCAGAGATAAGTGTAATTTCATGTTGTTTGGACTTTAAAGTCTGAGTGGTTAAAGCTTGCGCTATTTTCATAAATAGAGGTTTCTTCTCAGGCGGAACAGTGGTAAAAATAAAAATAAAGTGCTTAGTAAAAGTAGGGCGTTGGAATGCAAACCACAGTAAAATATGTTGTCTTGAAAAGTCTTGACTATCAATTGGGAACACCGTTATTTCAGGAAGAAATCGATGCTGATGGTCAATATTTTGATCAGATTCCAGGCACGCTTTCTTATCAGAACTTACAGTTTAAAGTGATAAGCAAGGAGCTTAAACGTTTACATCTAGCTGAAGAGCAGGAAGATACTCAGACTATTATTGTTAAAGTGGTCAATATCTAATAAAAAATGAGTCTAATAAGTCTCCTTACAGGAGACTTACTATATAGAAGTGATCTAATAAAGATAATTTAAAACAATGAGTTTACCTAAATTAATAGTAAAAAAGAGAAAAAATTATTCAAGTCAAAATCAAGATAAAATCTAAAAACAAAAATTATTATTGAGGAGATTATTTTAATTATCGTATTAAGATGTGTTTAAAATATTTTAAAAAATGGATTATGAATATTTAATTCAATTTTCAAAAAATATTGCAAAAGATAAATT
>NZ_JACSPT010000016.1 GCF_014837015.1 Acinetobacter pecorum | reverse complement strand
ACTGGTGCGATCTCGCTTAAAGAAGGCGTGGAAATGGTTATGCCTGGTGACAACGTTGAGATGTCAGTAGAGCTAATCCACCCGATCGCAATGGACCCAGGTCTACGTTTTGCGATCCGTGAAGGCGGTCGTACAGTTGGTGCTGGTGTAGTTTCTAAAGTAACTGCATAATCACTTGATTGTAAAAAAAGCGCTCCTTTGGGGCGCTTTTTTTAATTCTTATTTTTATGAAACCAAAAATAAATTGTCTGACAATTTTATCTAAAGCTGTCCTTAACTGATATTGGCTTGACCTAAACAGCGCTTATGTAAAAAAAAATCCCACGTAATATACAGATAAGAATATGAATATTACATTTTCAGGCCTGGACGGGCTTGATGGGAGTAGTCACATGAACGCTAAAGTAAATATTACCAATCGTGCGGGTGCAAGTTTTCCAGTTCGTCGCATGAACTTCGATTTTGATGCTGTACCAGAATACTGGATGAATGGTTCAGCTGGTCTTACTCATTTTATGACCGCATTATCTGCACTGTTTCCAGCAGGTGAAAAGTTTTTTATAGATTCAGTCCGCGCGGTGCGTAAACATCCTGCGATTTCTCACAATGAAGCCTTACAAAAAGAAATTTCCGCCTTTATTGGTCAGGAAGCGATGCATACTCACGAGCATATCGGCTTTAATGCTTCTGCGCAAAAGTATGGTCATGATGTCGATACGCTTGATCATTACACCGATAAAGTCATTCAAACAACGCGAAAGTTCATGGCAAAGTTGGCTAAACCTGTGGGTATTAGCCAGGAAATGATAGATTTAACCGCGACAACAGCACTTGAACACTTTACCGCAACCATCGCCTCACAGCTGTTAACCAATAGCCATATTCAGGAACTGATGACAGATGAGACCATGAAAACCATGTGGTTATGGCATGCAGTCGAAGAAAATGAACATAAGGCAGTCGCTTATGATGTCTTTGAGGGGGTTTTTGGCAAAGGCTTAAAAGCATATGCACTGCGTACGTCTTCCTTGGTCATCGCAATGGCCACCTTATTTGTGGTGCAAAGCTATTTCCTTGCACGATTACTCAAACAGGATCAGCAGCTCAATCTTGAATCCTTGAAGGCCATTTATAGCTATGCCTATAGTCCTTCCAAAGGCATCATTACCGGCATGGCTAAGGAAATGCTGATGTATTTTAAACCGGGATTCCATCCGAATGATCATTATACAGATCAACTGCTGGCGGGCTGGAAAGCAAAATTGGGTATTTAATAAAGATGAAGAGTGAAGAGTGACAGGAATCGCTCTTTTTTTTTGCTCGATTTTTTTTATGAAGTTTCTATAATGCGGAGGTTGAATCTATATAAGATGAACGAAGATGATTCGTTTGATGCAAGCAGCGGATGTAGAGGCCGTTGTAAAAATTGAAAGATTGGTCCAATCACATCCTTGGACCTTAAAGCAGTTTCAGGATGCAGTGACTGCTTATCAAAGTACCGTGATTGAAGTGCAAGGGCAGGTAGCCGGATTTTGTATTTTACAACCGGTGCTGGATGAAGCCAATTTATTGCTGATGGCGATTGATCCGGCACAACAGGGCCAGGGCCTGGGCTATCAGTTGCTGGAGGCGTCAGTGGCGATGCTGAAAAATAATCCGGTGCAGATTTTCCTGGAAGTACGCGAGAGTAATCAGGCTGCGATCAAGCTATATGAAAAATCAGGCTTTCATCAGATTGATCTGCGCAAGAACTATTATCCAAATGCCAATGGCAGTCGTGAACATGCCATCATTATGGTCAAGGCATGTACGGATGATTTTGCCAGCCTGTTTAAATAAGAGAGACGGGCCATCTTATTTAATAATCTGATGATTCCATCCGCTAGGTAAGGTCGTCATTAATGAGTGTCCCAAATGCTGAATCTCTGCGGCACTTAAGGCATGATTTAAGCGTCGCCATTGTCCATCGATCAGTAATTCAAGCGGCAGGTATTGGGATTTGTAGTTCATCTTGGCTGAATGTGGAACCCAGTAGCCCAGATAAACAAATTTCAAACCAAGCTTTTGTGCATGTTCAATCTGTTTCAAGATTGCAAATGCACCCAGTGAGCGGCGATTTTCATTTGGGTCAAAGAAAGTATAAACGGCCGAAATGCCATCATCCAGCAGGTCGCAGGTGGAAACGCTGATTAAACGCTGATCCTGCCATAATTCTAGAAAGAAGCTGTCAGTACAGCTTTGCAATAAAAATTTTTCAAACTGATCGCGAGTCGGAGGGAACATGTCGCCATCTGCGTGACGTTCGTTTATGTAGCGTTCATACAATGCATAATGTAAATCACCCGCCTGCTCTGGAGTGGTAATTTTCATCACCAGATCCTGATTACGTTTCCAGGCTTTTTTTTGTGAACTGTTCATGCGAAATTCAGTAACAGGTACGCGCGAAGACAGGCATTGACGGCAAAGATGGCATTCAGGGCGATAGACGAAATCACCACTGCGGCGGAAACCGGTACGCGACAGCTCGGATAAAGTTACCACATCAATACGATGTGCAGGATCCAGAAAAACCATGCGCGCCGACTTATTGGGCAGATAGCTGCAATCATGCGGCGGCGTAATATAATACTGTAAATCGTTCAGTAGGGCCTTGGGCTGATAAGAATTCATAACAACTACCCTCTGTTATTTTCATTCACTTAATCGCGCGTTTTGCGCTATTGTTTTACTTGAAAATACACCTTCCTGATACTTTTTCCAATCAATCGCCGGCTTTTTTACGATATCTTGTAACGAATTAAGATAGGCTTGGCGAGAAAGTGTACAGGCGCCCAAGCTTAACAGATGATCATTGACCAGTTGGCAGTCAATCCAGGGCAGTTTATTTTCTTGCCCAATCAACATTAAAGTGTAGAAAGCCATTTTAGAAACATCAGTTTGTGTACTAAACATGGACTCACCAAAACAGCCCTGACCGATGGTCACGCCATAAAGTCCACCTACGATGCGATTTTCATCCCAGACCTCAATGCTATAGCCGTATCCTGCTTCAAACATGTCGCAATAGCCTGCGATGATATCTTCATTGATCCAGGTATCTTCAGCATAAGCACGAGGCAGGGAGCAGCAACGGATTACCCTTTCAAAAGCATGGTTGACTGTAATTTTATAATCCTGCTTTTTCATATTGCGTAGCAGGGATTTGCTTGGATGGTAATCTTCGGGGCGAATAATGCAACGCGGTTCCGGACTCCACCAGCAAATCGGATCACCTTCTGAAAACCAGGGAAATAAACCATGCGTATAGGCTTCAAAAAGTGTGGAAGGGGAGAGGTCTGCACCAATACAAATCAGGCCTTCACCTTCAGGATCAACCTCGAGCGGATTGGGAAATATATACTGTGAAGGAGGAAGGAGATGCATGCAAAAATCCGATCTTTAAATAGGCTATTTTTATCATACATAAAAAAACCGCCCAAGATGGACGGCTTTTTATACTTGCTGCTTAGTCCAGTTTGCCCATCGCATCAAGATATTTATCTGCGTCCAGCGCAGCCATACAGCCTGAACCTGCAGAAGTAATGGCCTGACGGTAAATACTGTCAGCAATGTCACCAGCTGCAAATACACCCGGTACAGAAGTTTGTGTTGCATTACCTGTAGTACCGCTTTGCACCTGGATATAACCATCACGAAGCTCTAACTGGCCTTCAAACATACTGCTATTTGGCTTGTGACCAATTGCGACAAACATGCCGGTCACGTCGACATTTTGAGTCGAGCCATCCAGGGTTGATTTAATACGTACTGAGGTTACGCCGGATTGTGCATCGCCCAGGACTTCATCGACCTGATGATTCCAGATAATACTGATCTTGCCTTCTTTTTCTTTAGCAAATAAATGCTCTTGCAAGATTTTTTCAGAACGTAATGAGTCGCGGCGGTGAACCAGGGTTACGTGAGAAGCAATATTAGATAAATACAACGCTTCCTCTACAGCAGTATTACCACCACCTACGACCATCACTTTCTGATTTTTATAGAAGAAACCATCACAGGTCGCGCAAGCGCTGACACCTTGACCCATAAAGGCAGCTTCAGATTCCAGGCCAAGGTATTGTGCAGTGGCACCGGTACAGATGATCAGGGCATCACAAGTAAACTCTTCCATATCACCTTTTAATACGAACGGGCGCTGGTTAAGATCCACTTCATTGATATGGTCATATACGATTTTGGTGCCAAAGCGCTCTGCATGGGCCTGCATACGTTCCATCAAGGCTGGACCGGTTAGGCCTTCAGGATCACCCGGCCAGTTATCTACTTCTGTTGTCGTGGTAAGCTGACCGCCCAGTTGCAAACCTGCAATCAGGGTAGGTTTCAAGTTTGCCCGCGCTGCATAGACTGCTGCACTATAGCCTGCAGGACCAGAACCTAAAATAATCAGTCGTGAGTGACGTGCGCTCATCAGCTGTATCCTTTTTTATTTAGAAATTTATTGAATTATACGTGAAACTGTATAACAGTGGTGTGAGATTAAAGTCGATATTATTGATCATTGAAATCGATTTGGGCTATATAGCATAAGTAACATTGTGCTTGCACAATAGTGCATCTTTTTTTATAGAACAGGTGCATAATATATAGATTATTGCGTCGCTTTTTTTAAGTATTAAAGCAAAAGAATATTCATGAAGAATTGGTTACAGGACAGTATATGACAGCGGTGTCGAGTGCCTATGCACAGCGCTTAATAATGACATTATTTTTAGTCTCATTTGGGATTTATCTGTTTCTTGCAACAGTGACCTATACGCCATTTGATCCGGGATGGATGCACATTTCCAGTGATACACAAACCGTTTCGAATGCGAGTGGGGTTGCGGGTGCCTGGATTGCAGACCTTTTGTTTGGCTTTCTCGGTTGGGCAAGTCTGCTGATTCCTGTCTATCTGTTTATGGAAGCAATTCAGGTCTGGTGGCCGCGCAGCTTCCTGAACCGGCCATTTCGCTATGCTGCCCAATTCTTCCTGTTACTGACCACCTCAGCATTGCTGTTTTTATTTTGGCAAGTGCCTGCAGATACGCTGGATAATTCTTCCGGCGGTATTATTGGCTATGAATTAGGTCAGAGTCTGGAACAACTGCTGACTGTATATGGTGCAGCATTCTTCCTACTGGTGCTTTGGGTGGTATTATTTACCTTGGCGTTTGGGGTGAAGTGGAACAAGACCTGGAGCAGCCTCAAAGCAACGCCTGCTTATTTACAAGACCTGTTCTACCGTAATGTGCCTGAAGGCATGTCTGATTTTGACCGTACTGCACCTGTTGCGAAAAAAGAGCCAGTCAATACTACGAAAAAAGTAGCGGTTGCAGTCACGCCTGCGCCTGAGCATCAACTGGTAGAAATAGATCCGGTAGTGCGTGATCAGGTGGCTGAACGTCTATTTGATGATTTTGCCGATAAAGAATCCCAGCAATCCCGGTTCGATGACGATATTCCTGAAAATGTGCAGCAGGTTGCTGAGGAGCCAGTCGAAACATTTAAAAAAGCACAGCAAGAGCCACCACAGTCTGATCGTGTGGTAGCAACAGGGCAGATATGGCGTGCCTTACATTCTACTGAGGATCAGCGCCATAAACAGGATATTGATGCCTTACTCAAAGCAGCCGAAGAGGAACAGCTTAACTCTTCTGTATCGCCTTTAGCTGCAGAACAAGCTGTTTCAGCGCAGGCTCCTTCTCAAACCAGAACCACATCTGCGCCACATACAGGCCTGGACTGGGATGATGATGAAATCTTTGACGAGCTTCTGGCTGCGGTTCCACAGGGCAAGACAGCGACGGATGTGCATAGCCCATTCAATCCGGTAACGGCTGAAAAGACCTCAAGAATTGTAGAGGATATGGTAAATGTTGCTCCGGCTATGGCTGCTATGGCAACGGCACATGGGGTGAAAAATAGCGCATTACAGGCCGATCTGGATGACCTGGGTGATTTGCTGATTGAGGAAGATGAACCAAGGCAACCGGTACGTGCATCGAGTTATGCGCAATCTTCTGCTTTTGTACAGGCCCCGATTCAGCATCAGGGTATAGAGCAGGCTACATCTGCCACTTCGGCCAGCAATGCTGCAGTCCGGGAAGCATTATCCAAAGAAGATTTTATTGAAGCCTGGCATGAAACTGCTGGCAAGCCACAGGATGAAGACGAGTTTGATTTTGATGCGCCTTTAACTGATGCATCAGGACGTCCGATGTCACGTGCCATGCAGGTGGCAGAGCGCCGTAAAGATTTATCACCGCTTCCAGGTCTGGATTTACTGGATGAAGTCGATCCCAATAAAAAAGTGAATTTTACCGAAGAGCAGCTGGCACGTTTATCTGAGCTGCTTGAAATCAAGTTGCAAGAATTCAACGTCAAAGCCAAGGTGGTAGAAGCACAGCCAGGCCCAGTCGTGACACGTTTTGAACTGGATCTGGCGCCAGGGGTAAAAGCTTCTAAAGTGACGAATATTTCGCGTGATCTGGCACGTTCGATGTCGATGGCATCGGTGCGTGTGGTTGAAGTCATTCCAGGCAAGCCGTATATCGGAATTGAAGTACCAAACAGCACCCGTGAAATGGTCCGTTTAATCGAACTTTTGACCATCCCCGCCTTTACTGATCCGAATAGTATTCTCTCTATGGCAATGGGTAAGGATATTTCCGGTAATCCGGTAATTGCTGATCTAGGTAAAGCGCCGCATATGCTGGTGGCAGGGACCACAGGTTCCGGTAAATCGGTGGCGGTCAACTCGATGATTCTATCGATGTTGCTGAAATATACCCCAGATGAATTGCGTCTCATTCTGATCGATCCGAAGCAGCTGGAACTGGCAAACTATAATGATATTCCACATTTGTTGACGCCTGTAGTCACTGATATGAAAGATGCAGTCAGCGCATTGAACTGGTGTGTCAATGAGATGGAACGTCGTTATAAACTGATGTCTTTCCTGAAAATCCGTAAACTGAGCGACTATAACCGCAAGGTGGAAGAGGCGATTGCCAATGGTGAAGACCTGATCGATCCAACCTGGAAAGCCAGCGATTCTGTTGTGGGTGAGCGTGCGCCGCGTTTGACGCCGTTGCCTTCCATTGTGATTGTCGCGGATGAGTTCGCGGATATGATCATGCAGGTGGGTAAAAAAGCCGAAGAAATGATTACCCGTCTGGCACAAAAATCACGTGCGGCCGGTATTCATTTGCTGCTTGCGACCCAGCGTCCCTCAGTAGATGTAATCACCGGTTTGATCAAAGCCAATATTCCAACACGTGTCGCATTGCGGGTTAACTCCAAGATCGACTCGCGTACTATTCTGGATGCGGGTGGTGCAGAAGACTTGCTCGGTCACGGTGACATGCTGTTCTTGGGTCCGGGTAAAATCGAACCTGAGCGTGTGCATGGCGCTTTTATTGCCGATGACGAAGTCAACCGGATCTGTGATGCATGGCGTGAACGTGGTTCACCAAATTATGTCGACGAGATCCTGACGCCATTTGATGAAGAGCCATCGAGCCGTGGTTTTGAAGACGGTGGCGACGGTGGATCAGACCGCGATGCGCTGTATGACCAGTGTGTTGCTTTTGTTTTGGAAACCCGTAAGGCTTCTACTTCATCCTTGCAACGTAAATTCAGTCTGGGCTATAACCGTGCTGCACGGATCATCGACCAGATGGAAGAAAACGGCATTGTCAGTGGTATGGGTGCTAATGGCAAACGCGAGATTCTGGTTTAGTAGTCTAGCTTCAATAAAAAAGCCTGCTTTGAAAGCAGGCTTTTTTATGTATTTTTGACTCAGGCAAACTTTGCCAAGACATCCAGAAACTCGGCACTTTGACGTGGGTAGGTGGCAATCACGTCATGAATGCGTTGGCCTTCCGGATTGGTTGCATTGACATTGCGGCCATCAGCAACAAATTTCGTCAACAGGCGTTCATAATCGAATGGACGCATATGTTTGAAAGCATGATACAGCACATGAAAATCCGCATTAACACCTGCAGGAGGAAGCTGGTTCAGGTAGGCAAATACACGCTCATCTGACCATTCTTCGTTAAAAGTTGCTGGTTGAGATAATGCCATCGCAATTTCCTTGATCTAATGTAGTTTTTTCGGCATGAAAAAAGGCAAAATATGAGTACGCAAGTGACAATGTCTTTAAAACGACGTTGTCTAGGCGAAGTCTCGTTACTCGTCTTGCGACTGGGTAAAGCAGAGCTTTATGACCAGCCTACTCGAAGTAAAGCTTCTCGTTTTGAGGCTTAGTGCAGTGTGTTACTACTAGCCCACTCGAAGCAAAGCTTCTCGCCTTGCGGCCGGGTAAAGCAGAGCTTTACTGATCCGGCCTCATATTTTGCCTTGAATCAATTTGCTTGACCAATCAAAAATCAGATTATCGTTCTTCAGGTAAATTGATATTCATTTCAAGCATTTCAATATTGGCTTCCGAACGTACCGACATTTGAATATGCTGCTCATCCACACCGCGGACATAACGATTGACCACCTGCATGATTTCAGTCTTCATCTGGTCAATTTTGTCCTGGCTCAAACGACGACCCAAGCCTTGTTCGGATGCAACGATGACCTTCAAACGGTCTTTAGCAGTCCGTGCACTTGATGGTTTATCCTCGCCACTAAAAAGTTTACTCCAGAATCCTGCCATGTCTACGCTCCAAATAGTCGTGCTAACCAGCCCTTAGGTTTCACCTCGATATGACGGTAAGGACGCTCTTCTCCAAGGAAGCGCGCAACCAGGTCATCATAGGCCTGACCAGCTGCAGCTTCAGTGAAATTAATCACTGGCTTACCTTCATTCGATGCCTGTAAAACGCTTGGACACTCAGGAATAACGCCTAAGGTTGGTACACGTAAAATATCCTTAGAAATATCATCAATGGTCAGCATTTCCTGTTTATCGGCACGTTCCGGATTGAAACGGGTAATACACAGGTGCTTACGAATGCGACCTTCATTTTGTTCTACTTTTTTTGTTTTGCTATCGAGCATGCCAATGATACGGTCAGAGTCACGGACTGAAGAAATTTCAGGGTTGGTCACAATGATCGCTTCGTCAGCATGGTACATGGCCAAAATAGCACCACGCTCAATACCGGCAGGTGAATCACAAATAATATAGTCAAATTCCTGCGAAAGCTCATCCATTACACGTGCTACACCCTCATCGGTTAAGGCATCTTTATCACGTGTTTGGGAAGCAGGTAAAATATATAAATTCTCAATATCTTTATCGCGAATCAGTGCTTGTTGTAATCGTGCTTCGTTATTTAAAACATTCACAAAATCATAAACTACACGGCGTTCACAGCCCATAATCAAATCAAGGTTACGTAAACCTACATCAAAATCAATAACAACAGTTTTGTGACCACGTAGGGCTAAACCTGTTGCAAAAGATGCACTTGTTGTAGTTTTACCTACACCACCTTTGCCTGACGTTACGACAACAATTTTCGCCACCGAATCCACTCCTGTTATGGTTCAAATCCCCTGTTTAAAATGGGGTTTTTGGTGTTTATTTATACATTAAAATTGTAGAGCTTCAAATACAAGCTCTAGTTGATCATTCAAGTAAATATGCACTGATTTTTTAACCACATGAGGTGGAATGTCATCCGCCACACAATAGGTTCCTGCAATCGAGATTAGTTCTGCTTCGAGGTTATGGCAGAAAATGCGTGCTGCAGTATTACCGCCAGCACCCGCAATCAGGCGACCTCGGGCACTGCCATAGACATGGATGTTACCCGATGCAATGATTTCTGAACCGCTGTTAAGACCGGCATTGAGAATAATGTCACCATTATGTTGCACAATACATTGACCGGTACGCAGAATTTCATCATGGTATGAGGTGATGTGGGCAACGATTGGAGGCGCAGATGTTTGCTCATTATCCTCTGCAGCAGGTTCTGGCTTAACTTCCACGACCTGCTCTTTGGTGGCTTTAATTTCTTCTAGCTGGCGGTCAGGTGGCAGTACCGGGAACTGAATGGCACGCGCCTGATCGCCAAGTAAGCCTTCAGTTACGGCCATAGGCTGTACATCCAGACTGATTAACAGCTGGATTAATGCAATGAGTTCCTGTTCAACTGAACTTTCAATGACTGCCAAAGTGCCGGGTGGAAATGCTGCTTGTAATTTTGGGCTAAGTTGCTGGCGGATTGCATCATGATCATTGGTATCTAGGCTAATGCGTATCGCATTGACCATTCTGCCTTTTATCCGTATATCAGCCATAATTCTTCCTTAAATACTTCTGACGTGCTGGTTTTGTGTCGAAGCAATGTTGTAAATAGTGCAAATCCTAGAACAAATTGCAGTAATTCTCTAGCGATCTCAGTTATTTTTTTATGCGAACAGAACCGGACGGATTGATCCGATTCTGTACTTTAAAATTTACTTATCTATTGAGCTCTGATTTTGCTCATGTTCTTCTAGAATCTGCTGCCACTGTTTGACTTTTACCTGTTTTCGGATTGCTTCAAGTGTTTCAAAAACAGCCGATTCAACCAATTTATCAATATGTGGATTATGTTCAATCTGTATCTGGCTGATTTTATCTGAAATTAGGGTAAAAGTCGGATTTTCTTTTGTACCTGTATGGGTAAACGGCTCAATCAGGCCCTGAGTAATATTTTCGCCCAGGCGTTGACCAATACTTTGAATTTGCTGTTCAATCCGGCTGCCCACAATTGGAATCAGACGCAGCAGCTGAGTAAGTTCTGGAGTTTCTTCAATCGCCTGATTCACTACTTGTCCAACATTTTTAGCGATCATGGAACGTTGTGACTGTAGTTCCTTGCCTAAAGACTCCTGCAAGATATCTGCCAAGGCAATGGCCAGTAATTTACGGTGATGTTCCACCAAATCATCAATTAACTGTTTATGTGATGTGCTTGTGGTCAGTTCACGCTTGATACCGTCCAGTACGGTCAGGACCACCCGGCTGGAAAGCTCTTCCATCAGCATGTTGTAATAAAAATTGCCCTGGCGGTACCAGCGAGCGGGAATCACTTTATAACCATGGCTATGCAGGTTATAGCCAATCGCCACTGCACGCAGCAGACGCAGAAAACGCAACTGCGGGAGAATGGCTAAAATTTCATACCAGTGCACAAAAGGGAAGAACCACCAGCGTCGGTGATGACGCAGGACAATCGCAATGACCCAGCGTGCCAGTAATTCACAGATCAAAAAAGTGGTAAACCAGCCCTCGGTAATGATGACCCAAGGGCGTAATTCAGTTTTATAAAACTGCAATATTTCAGGTAAACGAATGAAGTCAAACAACCAGTGACCAAAATCGCTCATTAAAATGGCATTGGCACTGAGACAGAACAGGTTGATGATAATTAAAACCATCATGAAAATGTCGTAAATCAGTGCAATTTTCCAGCCCCAGGTTCCTTTACGAACAAATTTAAATGAGCTGGAGGTAATGTCTGGGTTGTCGTTGTTCATAATTACTCGGTTACAGATCCGATCGGGGCTTGGGCAAAGTTCTGCTGCATTTGTGCGATGAGCTGATCTTTTTCAGTCCAGATCTGATCTATCCATTTCTGGAAACGTGCGCGGTATTCAGCATCATCTTCATAATTGCCACCGAGCACCCAGTCAGGAATATCAATTTTTCTTAAATTTACCGCAATACGTGGCACTTCACCTAACCAGAATTCACCATAACCTGGAATGCCGTCAGGATAAACAATGGTCATATCGACCAGCGCATCAATTTTATCGCCAAGAATACTGAGTGCCAATGCCAGACCACCGGCCTTAGGCTTCAGTAAATAGGTATAAGGAGATTGCTGCTGATCATGCTTTTCCTGGGTAAAGCGGGTGCCTTCCAGATAATTTAACAAGGTAAACGGCTGACTGATCAGCTGTTCACAAGATTTACGTGCCTCTTCCATATCCCGGGATTTCAGCGCAGGATTTTTGGCAATCTGTTCCTTGCTATGTCGTTTCATCATCGGGAAGCCCAAAATTTTAAAGGCCTGACCAACAAAAGGAATAAAAATAAGTTCCCATTTGGTAAAGAAACGCGTCAGGGGCATACGGGATACGCCGAAGTATTGATTAACGGTCGTATCCACCCAGCTTTGATGATTGCAGGTCATCAAATAGCGGCCCTGCATATTCAAATCCAGTGATTCATCTACGCTGATTTGCCATTGCGTATTTTTCAGCACATGTTCAATCAGCCAGTTGTTGACCCCTAACCAGCTATTAGTAATTTTGATATTGGTTTCATCTACTTTTGCGGATTTTTTAAAAAGTTTAGTTAAGCCTAAAGCCAGCACCGGGGGACCATGAAAAAAAGTACTGCCGGTCATGACTGAAGTGACCGTCAGGCCACGTGCCAGTTTTTTCAACGTCGGTTGCTTGTTGCTATTCGATGACATATCAGATCAGTCCCCCGAGATTAATCGCTTAAATTTTTTCATATTTTGAGTAATATAGAGACAGTTGAGCAAATAAAAAAGTCTGAATAGGAAACTATGAAGATATTGTGATGAAGTACCTTGAAATAGTTACATATAAACATTACAAAATATTACTAAACGATTTATTATTAACAAAAATTCAATGGTGATCCCATTCTATTTCATCCATTATCTCGCTTATACAACAAAGCATACAAAAGGAGGCATGCAATGCGTGCACTAGTAATTTCAGCAGCTGTAGCAGGGGCAGTAGCGCTTACAGGTTGTCAATCAACAGGGAATAACCTGGGTGGTGTTGAGTATGACAAAACTGCTTTAGGTACCTTGATTGGTGCTGCAGCAGGATACGGTATTTCTAAAGGCAATGCGAATACTAGCCGTCAAAACAACCGTGCTGCTGCTATTGGTGCAGTTTTGGGTGGTGCAACGGGTGTTTATCTGGATAACAAAGAGAAAAAATTACGTCAGCAAATGGCGGGTACTGGTGTAGAAGTTAACCGTAATCCAGACGGCTCTGTTGGCTTGATCATGCCAGGTAACATTACGTTTGATACCAATAAATCGAATATCAAACCGAATTTCTACTCAACTTTAAACAAGGTTGCGCAAACGCTGACGGAAGATACCAAGAGCGGTATCCTAGTGACTGGCTATACCGACAGCACTGGTAATGACTCAATCAATATCCCGTTGTCTCAGGCACGCGCACAAGCTGTTGCAAACTACCTGATCGCTCAGGGCATTTCACCTACACGCATTAATGCGCAAGGACTTGGTTCAGCGGATCCAATCGCATCTAATGCGACTCCACAAGGCCGTGAGCAAAACCGTCGTGTTGAGCTAAGCATTTACGCAATCCAATAATTCTTTATGGATTGAACGGCGAATTAAAAAACCACCTTCGGGTGGTTTTTTTGTGTCAGAACCTTGACCATTAAAAACGTAATTTGCATTAGGCAAAGTGCTACAGAGATGACTATAATCGGAGCCGAATCTAGAAGAGGAAGCCGTATGTCACTCGCCAGTCAGTTAAATGACAAGCAACTTGAAGCCATGAAATACACTCAAGGACCCTTGTTAGTACTTGCAGGAGCGGGTTCAGGCAAGACTTCAGTGATCACGCGAAAAATCGCGTATTTAGTCAAGCATTGTGGGATTCCTGCACATCGTATTACTGCGATGACCTTTACCAACAAGGCGGCACGTGAGATGAAAGAGCGTGTTAGCAAATTGTTGACGCGTGAAGAAAGTAAAGGCGTTTCAGTTTCGACCTTTCATACCTTTGGCCTGAATATGCTGCGCCTGGAGTTGAAACATACCCCACTTAAAAATAATTTCTCGATTCTGGATGCAGATGACTGCAAGCGCATTCTGATGGATTTGATGCAGCGTGATAATTTGTCCGGTGCGGAAAGCAAAGAACTGATTGCCAAAGCCATGAAAATGATCTCGGACTGGAAAAATGATCTCATTCCACCCGAGCAGGCGCACACCACCTGTGAAACTGCCGAAGATGTCCAGTTTGCGCATCTATATCAGCTCTATGAGCGTAATTTGCGTGCTTATAATGCAGTAGATTTTGATGACCTGATTGTGATGCCAACGCGCTTGTTGCAGGAAAATGCAGAAGTCCGTGACAAATGGCAAAACCGCGTGCGTTATCTGCTGGTGGATGAATATCAGGATACCAACACAGCACAGTATATTCTGGTGAAATTACTGGTTGGCGTGATGGGACAGTTCACCGCCGTAGGCGATGATGACCAGTCGATTTATGCCTGGCGTGGTGCCAAACCGGAAAACATGGCGCTGTTACAGCAGGATTTCCCGAATCTGAAAGTCATCAAGCTGGAACAGAACTATCGTTCAACTAGTCGTATTCTCAAAGCAGCCAACACGGTCATTGGCAATAATCCGCATATTTTTGATAAAAAGCTCTGGTCGGACAAAGGCCATGGTGAAGTGATCCGTGTGATTACCTGCCGCAATGATGATGACGAAGCAGAACGCGTGGTCAAAGACCTGATCACGCATAAATTAATGAACGGTAAAAGCTGGAAAGATTATGCGGTGTTGTACCGCGGGAATTTCCAGGCGCGTATTTTGGAAACCCATCTACGTCAGATGCAGATTCCGTATAAATTATCTGGCGGACAGTCCTTCTTCGCACGTGCCGAAATCAAGGACATGATGAGCTATTTACGCCTCATCATTAACCCTGAAGACGACAGCGCATTCCTGCGAATTATCAATACCCCAAAACGGGCGATTGGTCCGGTAACGCTGGAAAAACTTGGATTATTTGCTCAGGAAAACAACCTGTCCTTGCTGGCTGCAGCAGCGGATCAGCGTCTGACCATGGCGATTCCGAAAAAGGCCACAACCCAATTGGCCGAATTTGCCGATTTTATTGAGGGCTTTACCCGCAATTTACTGGATGATGATGAACCGGTACCGATCATCCGCCAGATGATGATTGAAGCCGGTTATATCGATTACATCAAGGAAACTGCAGCTACGCCGGCACAGGAAAAAACCAAGCTCGACAATATCGAAGTACTCTACAGCAGTATTCAGAGCCTGATTAACCGCGCTGAAGATGTTGATGAAAAAAATATTGAAAGTGTGATTCGTAAAATGGTGCTGCTGGATATGCTCGAGCAGCAACAGGAAGAAGAGGACACCGATAAAGTCAACCTGCTGACCTTGCATGCGTCCAAAGGTCTGGAATTTCCTTATGTCTATCTGATCGGGCTGGAAGAAGAAATTCTGCCGCATAAAAACTCAATTGCTGCTGAAACGGTCGAAGAGGAACGCCGTCTGATGTATGTGGGGATTACCCGTGCACGTCAGGGACTGACCATTACTCTGGCAGAACAGCGCAAGGCAGGCGGGCAGATGAAGCAGATGACCCCAAGCCGTTTCCTGGATGAATTGCCGGAAGATGAGCTGGAATGGTTAGGTCGCAAGAAAAAGCTGGCTGGCAACATCGATCCAAAATTACAAGCACAGCATTATCTGGATAATTTGCGCAACCTTATCAAACGATAAGGTGCAGCGCTGTCACTTATTTTAAATGAAACAACAGGAATGAATACATGAAAGTTCAGGTGAAAGTCCTTGACTCGCGTCTCGGTCAGGAATGGCCATTACCCACTTATGCAACGACGGGTTCAGCAGGGCTGGATTTACGTGCGTGTGTTGCAGAAACTACGATTATTGAACCGGGCCAAACGGTTTTGGTAAAAACTGGTCTAGCAATCTATATTGAAGATCCTGCATTTGCTGGTCTAATCTTGCCACGTTCGGGTTTAGGCCATAAACACGGGATCGTGCTGGGTAACCTGGTGGGTTTAATTGATTCTGATTATCAGGGTGAGTTGATGGTGTCGGTCTGGAACCGTAGCCAAACTGCCTTTAGCTTAGAGCCGGGTGAGCGTTTGGCACAGTACGTGCTGGTGCCGGTAGTACAAGCTGAATTTGATCTGGTGAATGAATTTGAAGCAACCGAACGTGGTGCAGGCGGTTTTGGTCATACTGGTAAAAACTAAGTTTTAATAGTGACTTAAATGACTTACATTCTTTAAATATGATGTAAGTCATTTTTAGGTTGATGAGAAAATATTAAAGAATGGACTGATTAATATGCATTTAAACATACAGGTCTATTTTATGGTCAGATAGATTTATTTAAATTTATATATAGATTAGCGGTTGAATAAGACAAAATTTAAAATAAATATAAGTCAATAATCGCTATTTGATTACAAGAAACCTATACTTTTAAAGTTGTAGATTATATTTTTATAATTGATTGTTACATTGAAATCGTTTAAAAATGGCTAGTCTTAAAACAAAAACAAATGTTTAAAGTCATTATGATGAAACCATCATTTTATATCTCCTGATACTAACCAATTGTGAAAAGAATAGTTTATGGGATCCCTGAAACATCCTCTCCCTTTACATATTTTTCGTGCTTATGACATACGCGGTAAAGCCAGTGTGTTGGGTGCGGGAATTATTGATGCAATTGCCCACGGTTTGGCACAGCAATATCGGGCTGCGGGACAGGTGCGTGTCGCCATTGGTTATGATGCGCGGCTCAGCAGTCCAGCTTTTGCAGACATTATCGCGCGTATTTTTAAAGATTATTCACTTGAAGCTACTATTATCGGCTGTTGCTCCAGCCCAATGTTGTATTTCACTGCACGCCAGTTCGATGGCAATGGCATTATGGTCACTGCCAGTCATAATCCTAAAGAAGATAATGGAATTAAATGGATAATCTGTGGTGAGCCGCCATGTCCTGATCTGATTCAGCAGGTGGCGCAGCTGGCAGAACCTCACTGTAGTCAGCAGTTGCTGACATTGCCGGAACAGCCACATCTGATTATTCCAGAGTTTTGTCTTCAGTATCAGCAGGGAATATTAGAAGATATTCAATTAAAGCGACCGTTTAAAGTGGTACTGGATGGCTTGCACGGCTCAGCTGGGCGTTGTGCCCATCTGGTACTCAATAAGCTGGGATGCGAAGTTACAGCATTGCGTTGTAATGCTAATGGTCATTTTCCCGATCATGCACCGGATCCTTCACAAGACAAACATCTTGAGACCTTACGCCAAACTGTCATGCAACAGCAGGCTGACCTCGGTATTGCCCTAGATGGTGATGGCGATCGCCTGGTTCTGATCGATGGGCAGGGTCAGATTATTACAGCCGATCAGTTGTTATGCCTGTTTGCCGAAATCTGCCTGAATGATTCGGTGCCACGCCAATTTGTTTATGATGTGAAATGTTCGACTCTGGTTCGAGATACGGTGCAACGTCTGGGTGGCGAAGCGGTGATGATCCGTACAGGTAGTTCCTTCTTGCGGACTTATCTGGCGCAATCTCAGCAGCAGGCGATTTTTGGTGGTGAATATGCCGGGCATTATGTATTTAATGATGGTCGTGGCTGGGGCTATGATGATGGACTCTATGCAGCGCTCAGAGTCATGGAGTATCTAGACCAAACGGGACAAACTCTGGCACAGGCCTTGGCAGCTTATCCAAAACGTCATGGTACTGAAGATCTTTATATTTCCACACATCACGTGCCTCCTGTTGAACTTTTAAACTTCGTTGAGCAGCAATCTGAAAGAATTAATGCGCAAATCAGTAAAATTGATGGCATACGTCTTGATTTTGAGGATGGTTTTGGCATCATTCGAGCATCCAATACAGGTGAGTATTTCACGGTGCGCTTTGAGGCCAATAATGCCCAAGCTCTGAATGAGATTCGTCATCTGTTTGTAGCCATGTTGCGTGACCGTTATCCAGAGATCGCTCAAGACATTTTAGATGCTCAATAAGGAGAGGCGAATGCCAAATCAACAAACAGGCATCGACAAAGCACAGATTTTGACAGAAGCTTTGCCGTATATTCAACGCTTTGCGGGTAAAACCCTGGTGGTAAAATACGGCGGTAATGCGATGACCGATCCTGAGCTGGAAAGTTCATTTGCACGCGATATCGTATTATTGAAAACAGTCGGTATTAATCCGATCGTGGTGCATGGTGGTGGCCCGCAAGTCGATTCTATGCTGAAACAGCTGGGCCGTGAATCGGACCGTATCGACGGCATGCGTGTGACAGATCCGGCGACCATGGAAGTGGTCGAGATGGTACTTGGCGGTAGCGTTAACAAATCCATTGTGAACCTGATCAACCAGCATGGTGGCCGTGCCATTGGTCTCACCGGTAAAGACGGCAACCTGATCCGTGCGCAAAAACTGCTGATGGAAAAAGTGGCTGAAGATGGTTCGGTTCAGCAAATTGATCTGGGTCTGGTCGGTGAAGTTGTGGGTGTAAAGACCGATGTTTTGGAAATGTTCACCAGTAGTGATTTTATTCCTGTAATTGCACCGCTGGGTGTGGATGAAGCAGGAAATACTTATAACATCAATGCCGATCTAGTCGCTGGTAAAGTCGCTGAAGCTTTGGGTGCAGAAAAACTGATTCTGCTGACCAATATCACGGGTGTTCTGGATGAAAATAAAAATCTGCTAACTGGCTTGACCACTCAGGAAGTCGATCGTCTGATTGAAACCGGCGTGATTTATGGTGGCATGATTCCGAAAGTGGGGTGTGCCCTGGATGCCGTAAAAGGTGGGGTGGTGAGCGCACATATCGTCGATGGCCGTGTACCGCATGCAAGTTTGCTGGAAATTTTCACTGATCATGGTGTTGGTACCCTTATTACCAACCGTGTAAATCCGCATCGTTCATAATCGATTTTTTGTGAAAAAGAGTCTCTATGCAGGCTCTTTTTTATTTGGATTTCTTATAGCCAGCTATTTGAAATGGCAGGGACAGTCATGCACAATAAGCTTCTAAATGAAATAAAGAGCTGAAATCAGACCATGTGCCAACTGCTCGGAATGAATTGTGCTACGCCAACAGATATTACTTTTTCTTTTCGCGGGTTTTCCCAGCGGGCAGGCATTACCTCTGATCATGCAGATGGTTTTGGGATAGCTTTCTTTGAAGATAAAGCCTGCCGTCTGTTTGTTGATAATCAGTCTGCGGTTGAATCTCCTATTGCTGAACTGGTACGTAATTATCCGATTAAATCCCGCAATGTGATTGCGCATATCCGCAAAGCCACGCAAGGTAAAATCAATCTGGAAAATTCCCATCCCTTTAGCCGCGAACTCTGGGGCCGGCAATGGATTTTTGCTCATAATGGTGATTTGCATGATTATTTCCCGGCACTAAGTGGACGTTTCACTCCAGTAGGGAATACGGATAGCGAGCGGGCTTTTTGCTATCTGCTGGACCAGTTAGTGAAACGTTTTGGCTATCATGAACCAAAACTGGATCAGGTTTTTGATCTGCTGGCCGAAATTTCACCTGGAATCGCGGAACATGGTACCTTTAATTTCTGCCTGTCGAATGGTCAGGCGCTGTTTAGCTATGCGATTACCAAACTCCACTGGCTGGTACGTGAATACCCGTTTAGACCGGCGCAGCTCATCGATATTGATGTCGAAGTAGACTTTAGTCAGGTCACCACACGTGAAGACCGTGTGGCAGTCATTACTACTGAACCTTTGACCCAGAATGAAGAATGGACAGCTTTTCAGCCCGGTGAAATGATCCTGTTTCAACACGGGGCGAAAGTGCGTTCTCAAGTGACACATGTCGAACGTTTGGAACGTGAACGGCTGGATCCTTCCCTAAAATGCATCACGCGCGCTGACCAATATTAAAAATTGCATCAAGACGGAGTTTAAACTCCGTTTTTATATTAAAAAATAGAGAAAAATTTAAGAATAAATAATGGTTTAACACTCATTTTTGGTTAATTAATATCTTAGCTTTTTACTCAAGATAAATTATTTTTAACTATATATAACAGAAACTTAAAATGAAAATACCGGCTTTGGGCAGAAAGCCGACTAATTTGCTTCATTTTTATTTGAATCAATAAGCTATATGCTCATTTTCACGTTATAAGTCCTTAATATTTCTAGGTGGTCGTATGAAAATGAAATGGGTCCCAGATTATAATACTGGTATCGATGTGATTGACGATCAGCACAAACGAATTCTCGATTATATCAACGAAATTGATGGAATCGATGCCAATACCGAACGTGCCCGTATTAAACAGATTCTTGACAATATTATTGATTATACCCAGTCACATTTTACCTTTGAAGAATCTCTTCAGGAAGAAGCCGGGTATAAATACCGGGTGCCGCATAAACGTGTGCATGACCTGTTTATTAAGAAAATCGAATCTTATCGTGACCGTTTTGAACTGGGACAGTCAATTGAAAATGAACTGCATGAAGTATTATCGAAATGGCTGATTAACCATATTCAGCATGATGATGCCGATTATGTGGGTGCAGTCAAAGAAAATATGATGGGTATCATTAAAGAAAAAGAACAGAAAAAAGGTAAAAACTGGTTCGCCCGGTTTTTCTCATAATAAAAGATTTCAGCAAATAAAAAGAATTAAAATTTAATTATAAATTTGGCGCAGCAAATCATCCTCATGGTGGTTTGCTTTTTGTTTTTGATTTTCACTGCTTCACAAGGCAAAATAGCGCTAGATTTTTATAGGAATGCATCATGCAGGACAATGCTATGTCAAAATGGTTATCGCCGCTGATGGCTTTCTGTCTATCGTTTATTATCATCGCGACACTCGCACCGATAACCGGTATACAGATTGAACGTCAGCTGGATTTCTGGATGCTCTGGTTAGCCACCATGCTGATTCTGGCACTTCCAGTCTGCTACTTGGAAATTGCTTTGGCCAAGCGCTCCAAAACGACGCCATTACAGGCGCTGTCGTCGCTGACCCGTGAAGCTGATGCGTCACAGAAATGGCGTATTGTCGGCTGGTTAAGTGTGATTTTTATTCCGTTTTTGGCAGGTGCAATGCTGAATAATGCCAGTAATGTTCTGGCAGTAGCGGCCCTTGATCTTGCACCAAATCTCTTGTTGATCGGATTGGCAATCGTGGCGCTGGCTCTTTCATTGCTACCGCGTCAAATCCTGTTAGCAATCACTGCGATTGGGGTGCTGGCATCTTTGATCTTGGCAAATGTAATGGGAACTGCACTACCTGCATGGCAAGTTACGCCAGTTGAGTTTTCTGAATGGGGAAATGCGACGGTATTGGCACTGGTTGCAAGTGGTCTGGGCATGGGCTTGTACTGGCAGTCTAGCCTGAACACTGTGCGACAACAGGATATCGCCAGCAAAACGGTATTGCCGATCTGGGTTGCGCAGTTAGTTGCTGTTATTGCATTTGCCTTCTTCGCAGTACAAGCGCAAATTCCTGCATTTACTCTGGTCACCGCCATAGTGGCGGCTGCCGCATTAATGCTGCAAATGGCACGTGAACAGCTACAGGAACGTCAGCTTCATCCTGTAGTGCAATGGGCAATTATCGCTGTAGTTACGCTGATCTGGGCTATTCCAAATCTAAGCCCAATTTTCAATGTGGTCTTGCTCGTCTGGGGGCTGGTGATTTGTCTGATTTATGCACTGTTTGCCGGCTGGATCATGAAGATCAGTCATTTGCGTAAATCAATGAATTTCAGCTCTGAAGCATTCTATAACCTTTGGCGTATTGCAGTACGTGTAGTGTTACCAGTTGGGATTATTCTGGCAATAGCCGCTGTTCTAGGGCAGTTCGTCTGATGAATGAGGCGATGATCTGGGTGGCATATGCGACGCCGCAACAGCAGTTTCATCTGGCTGTGCCATTTCAGCCCGGCATGACGGCACTGGATGCGATTGAGCAAAGTGGAATCCGTGAGCAGGTCGACTTGCCTGAACCGTTATCTTTGGGCATCTTTGGCGTGCGTTTGCAGGATCATCAGCAACCACTAGCAGTAGGGGACCGGGTGGAAATATACCGGCCACTGACCATTAATCCCAAAGATATCAGGCGTAAACGTGCCGAGAGAAATCCGGTAGGACGTTATGCCAGAGGCAATCTTTTAAGAAAGCTGAAACCGTCTTCCGAGTGAAAAGCTGTTGGAAAGAACAGTGTGCTCCATGATCTGCTCAATCAATCAACTTAATCAAAAAAGCCCCTGATGATTCAGGGGCTTTTTTATGAGGGACCGGTTATAGTGGCGGAGCATTTAAAATGGCTTCTTTTGATCCTGGTAAACCGGGTTGAGATTCCGGAATCGTTTCCAGACCTTCAATGCGTTCCACGATCCCAGACTGGTTAAAGTAGATTTTCAAATGCTGGCCTTGGGCCGCCGGGATCTTGGCTTTTTTAGCATAGGTCCCTGGGGTATAGTTATAGATGTAGTCCCAACGTAAAGGATTCAGGGGATCGCTTACTGTTGGACTGCCCAGTAAGAAACGCACCTGTTGATGACTCATTCCCACCTGAATTTTAGCGGCTTGTGCCTTGGTTAAGGGAGTTCCTTGTGGAATATCTACTTTATAAACACCTAATGTCGAACAGCCGACGAGCAATGAAGTGACGAATAACGTCAGCATGATTTTTTGCATTTTGCTAAACTATCCCAAATTAATTATGATGCATTTGATCCAAGGATAGATCATACTGCATCTAAACTTTGTTGCATATTCCAACTTTGATTTTGTTGAGAGACCTTTTTACATGACTATTTCAAACCAAGATTTACGAAAAGCTGGACTGAAAGTTACCCTTCCACGAATTAAAATATTAGAATTACTAGAAAATTCAAGACAACATCATTTAAGTGCGGAAGATATTTACAAGACTTTACTCGATCAGGGTGAAGATGTAGGTTTAGCAACTGTGTATCGTGTGTTAACGCAGTTTGAAGCCGCGGGCATCATCGAACGCCATAATTTTGAAAATAATCATTCAGTTTTTGAAATTATGCAGGAAGATCACCACGATCACCTGGTGTGTTTAAATTGTAGCAAAGTTGTTGAATTTATTAATGATACGATTGAAAAAGAGCAGCATGATGTTGCCGAGAAATTTGGTTTTGAATTAACTGGTCACTCACTGAATCTGTATGGCTACTGCGATGCGCCTGCCTGTCAGGAAGTTTTCCGTAAAAAATAATTTGAGCGCTGGTTCAAACAAAAAACAGGCTTCATGGGAAGCCTGTTTTTTTATGCCTTTACGATCATTAGCTCTGACCATCAAAAGTAATATTGGAATGCGCACGTAATAAGTGGCTGCCACCTTCTTCTGAGAGCTTGATTTGCAGACGCAGGTCGTTAGGTGAGTCCGCATGTTTCAGCGCATCTTTATAGCTGATCTGTTTTGCTTTATACAGATCATACAGCGCCTGATCGAAAGTCTGCATGCCCAGTTCACGGGAACGCTTCATCAGGTCCTTGATCTCATGCACATCACCTTTACGGATCAGGTCGGCAATCAGTGGTGAGTTAATCAGAATCTCAATCGCAGCACGGCGGCCATTGCCATCGATGGTTGGGATCAGTTGCTGCGCCACAATGGCTTTCATATTCAAAGACAGATCCATAAACAGCTGGTTATGCCGGTCTGCTTCAAAGAAGTGAATAATCCGGTCAATCGCCTGGTTGGCATTGTTGGCGTGTAGCGTGGCAAATACCAGATGGCCGGTTTCAGCAAAGGCAATGGCATAGTCCATGGTCTCGCGGGAACGAATCTCACCAATCAGAATCACATCCGGTGCCTGCCGTAAAGTATTCTTCAATGCGATTTCAAACGAGTCAGTATCGATGCCGACTTCGCGTTGAGTAATAATACAGCCTTTATGCTGATGCACAAACTCGATCGGATCTTCAATGGTAATGATATGACCTTTGGAATTTTCATTGCGATAACCGACCAAAGAGGCCAGCGAGGTTGATTTACCGGTACCGGTTGCCCCGACAAAAATGATGATGCCGCGTTTGGTCATCGCCAGTTCTTTCAGAATTGGCGGTAACTTGAGTTCATCCATCGTGGGAATAACAGTTTCAATCCGGCGCAGCACCATCCCCGGTTCATCACGCTGCTGGAAAGCACTGACACGGAAACGCGCGGACTTGTCCGGATTGCTGATCGCGAAGTTACATTCACGCGTTTCGGCAAATTCCTTACGCTGCTTTTCGCTCATGATCGAGTTCAGCAGTTGCCCCACAGCCGGCCCCGGCAATTTCACCGAACCGATGGGTAGAATTTGACCGTTAATTTTGATAGAGGGTTCGACATCGGCTGTGATGAACAGATCCGAGGCCTTTTTCTCTACCATGTAATTGAGTAAGCCGTTAAAGTCCATGATAAAACCCCAATAAAATGAATTTTTTTATAAGAATGATTCAGGCTGTTTTGCTGCAGTACGGGCGACTTGCGGGCTGATAATACCTTTAGACACGAGTGTTTTCAGGCTTTGATCCATGGTAGTCATACCATAATTGGCACCAGTCTGGATTGCAGAATACATTTGAGCCACTTTGTTTTCACGGATCAGGTTACGGATCGCCGGAATACCAATCATGATTTCATGTGCAGCCACACGACCGCCACCATTTTTCTTGAGCAGGGTTTGGGAAATCACCGCTTGCAGCGATTCAGACAACATGGCACGAACCATGTCTTTTTCTTCGGCCGGGAATACATCGATCACACGGTCAATAGTTTTTGCCGCTGAGGTGGTATGCAGGGTCCCGAACACCAGGTGACCGGTTTCTGCTGCAGTTAATGCCAGACGAATCGTTTCAAGGTCACGCATCTCACCGACCAGAATAATATCCGGGTCTTCACGTAATGCAGAACGTAATGCTTCATTAAATCCATGAGTATCACGATGCACTTCACGCTGGTTGATCAGGCATTTTTTGGATTGGTGTACAAATTCAATTGGATCTTCAACTGTTAAAATATGGTCATAGCGGTTGTCATTGATATAGTCTAGCATCGCTGCAAGCGTGGTCGATTTACCTGAGCCGGTAGGTCCTGTGACGAGGACCAGGCCACGTGGGTATTCGCAAAGATCTTTAAAGATTTGGCCCATGCCAAGGTCTTCAATGGTCAAGACTTTAGATGGAATGGTACGGAAGACTGCACCTGCACCGCGGTTCTGGTTAAATGCGTTGACACGGAAACGGGCCACGCCGGGAACTTCAAAGGAAAAGTCAGTTTCCAGATTTTCCTCATAATCGCGGCGTTGCTTGTCGTTCATAATGTCGTACACCAGTTTGTGTACTTCTTTATGTTCCAGTGCAGGCAGGTTGATGCGACGGACTTCCCCGTCTACACGGATCATTGGTGGTAAACCTGCTGATAAGTGTAAATCCGACGCACCATTTTTAGCAGAAAAGGCTAACAGTTCTGTAATATCCATAAGGTCCCCGAGTTCATTAAAATGTTATTTATTTTGATAGAATAATAAGGCTTTCCCACAGCTTAACCAACACTTAGTTCACGAGCAAGGGAAAAAAATCCGGACGAAATGAGAACCCCATCAATGAATATGCTGCAACAGTCACGAAATCAGGTTTTAGCTCAGATCCAGGCCGCGTGCACTCAGGCCGGGCGTGAGCCCGATTCGGTACAACTATTGGCCGTGTCCAAAACCCAGCCAAGTAGTGTGCTGGCAGAGATGTATCAGACAGGCCAGCGGGCCTTTGGTGAAAATTATTTGCAGGAAGCATTGGAAAAAATCACCGAACTGAAAAACCTGGAGATTGAGTGGCATTTTATTGGACATGTACAGCGTAACAAGACCAAGCATCTGGCAGAAAATTTTGCCTGGGTACATGGAGTCGATCGCCTGATTATTGCCGAGCGTTTATCAAATCAGCGTGGAGATAATCAGTCCGCACTGAATATCTGTATTCAGGTGAATATTGATGGTCAGGATACCAAAGATGGTTGCCAGCCGGCAGAAGTTGCAGCTCTGGTGGCACAGATCAGCCAACTGCCGAATGTACGTTTACGTGGTTTGATGGTGATTCCAGCACCGAATAATCCTCAAGCCTTTGCTGATGCCAAAGTTTTATTTGATGTAGTAAAAACACAACATGCTCATCCTGAAGACTGGGATACTTTAAGTATGGGCATGTCTGGGGATATGACCGAAGCGATTGCTGCGGGTTCTACCTTGGTTCGTGTTGGCACAGCCCTATTTGGTGCTCGGCCTAAAAAAGATGTATAAACTACTAATGTCAGTTTTTTGCAGCAAAGCGTTATCGCAGGGTATTGGATAACGCTTTTTTTCTGGCTGGTTCGAGCCATTTAGCCATCAGCCAGGCAAAAACTATTAAGCTGCACATGCTCGCAAGCAAGGCTAAAATTGCTCCGCCCAGACCATAGGCCAAAGTTGCCGGGATACACCCCAAAATAAATAAAAGTAAAGGAAAATGGGTGACATACAAAGTATAGGAAAAGTCTGCAGATTGAACCCAAACCGGATGATAGTGACTGCGGTGATGCTGGAGTTGTACCAGCCAGCAACTAAATGCCAGACCCAGACAGAAATTAAAAGGGACAAAATTCACAGCACGGTATTGCTGGGCCTCATCCATCACCTGAAACTGGTAAGCATCAAAACAGGCGATTAAAAATGCCAAGCCGAATAGGGCTAATTTGACCGATTGTAAGCGGTTTAAAAAACGTAGCTGGATATATCGAAATGAACAAGCAAAGGCACTAAGCCAGACCAGAAAATAAATAAAAAACTGGATGTTCAGTAATGACAGTATAGCCAGAACCATAAAAAATCCGATTTTGGCTATTTCCGAATTTTTTAAAAAAGGTAGGAATCCGGCCAGCACATAAAACCACACTTCATAGCTCAGGCTCCAGAGCGCGGCATTGGCTGAAACCGTTGGTGTTACAAAGCCATTCAAAAATAGCAGCGAACCAACAAATTCCATCATGTCTACACTATAGTCAGTCCGTATCATCATGCCAAAACTGTGTTGAAAAGCATGAGTATGGCTGGCAAATAATAGTGGAGCGAGTAGATAGAGAACCAGGGTCATCCCCATGGCAAACAGAAAGGGTGGTAAAATTCTGCGGCAACGCTGTCGGGCATATCGGTGCAGATTGAACTGACCATGCTGATGAATGTTGTGCTGAATCGAATAGCCGATCAGATAGCCACTTAGGGCAAAGAAAATCATGACTGCAGCCTGCCCAAGCAGGCGTATCCATGAATAAATGCTGGTATCGAAAGGCGCAATAAATGCCTGAAAGCAGTGACTGAACAGCACCACAATGGCACTGATACCCCGTAGGCTCTCAAGCTGTAGGCTGAAATAGTGCGAGAGCGTGTTCGGGGCTGGGTGACTCATCGTTAACCTATAATCTGAATGGTACTGGCGCCTGCACCGACAGGCTTGACCTGAATTTGTACCGGAATCCGTTCATGCATTTCCTGTATATGTGAGATCAAGACGACTTTACGGCCCTGGCTTTGCAAATGATCCAGCGCATTCATGACCATATGTAAGGATGCTGGATCTAGTGTTCCGAAACCTTCATCAATAAACAGTGATTCCAGTTTCATGGAGCCGGAGGCCATATTGGCAATCGCCAAAGCCAAAGCCAATGAAACCAGGAAGGTTTCACCCCCCGATAGGGACAGCACAGGGCGGACTTCACTATTCATGTCCAGATCAATAATCGCCAGACTCAGGCTGTCCGGAATACGGTGTAACTGATAGCGGGGTGCCAACGGTTGCAACTGCTGATTTGCATATTCCACCAGAATATCCAGATGATGTTCCTGGGCAATTTTCTGGAATTTGGTGCCTTCCTTATGTCCGATCAGATCGTAAATACGTCCCCAACGGTATTCTTCGGCTTTGATCTGCTCAATTTGCTGCTGATATTTGGCATAGGTGTTTTGATTGTTGGCATTCATACGCAGTTTGGCATCAGTTTCATTGAGCACTTCCTGCTGCATTGTTTTTTCCTGATGCAGCCTGTCAAGCTTTTGTTCAATTTCCTCAAATTCATGTTCTGGCTGTAGTTTTAAATGGGCCTGATATTGTTCTTCCAGTAATTGCCAGGCTGTTCTGGCATTTTCGAGTGCCTGTTTCTGGTTAGCCAAATTCTGACGAATCCGTTGATGGTTGCTCAGATCAATACTGAGCCATTGTTCAATTTGAGCTGCCGTCACTTGCGGATGTGATGCTTGCCATGCCTGAATATCTTGCTGATATTGAGCCAATTGCCGATCGATCTGCTGAAGTTGGCTGATAAATTCTTGCAATTTCAAGTGGGTTTGATGCCACTTTTTTTCAGCCTGGGCCGTGCATTGACGCTGTTGTTCCAAATCCTGCTCTAAGGTTTTGGCTTGCTGATCCAGTGCATCACGCCATTCTGCAGCGACACGGTAGACTTGTCCTGCATGCTCTTTGGTCAGTTCAGCCAGTTGTTGACGCAGATCTTTGCCTTGCTGAATCAACTGCTCTACAGACTGGCTCAATTGAGCAAAATTTTGCTGTTCCAATTGTAGTTGATACTGGCTCTTTTCCAATATCTGCTGCTGTTGATGCAGGTCAGATTCCAGCTGCTTGTGTACTGCCAAGTGCTGCATGCGCTGCTCTAATTGTCGTTGCAACTGAGGTAAGCAGAGCATAGGTGGCTGTGACTGGTACTGCTCGGGCAGTACGCTTAAAACTGGATGTATCAGCTGGTCGAGTTGCTGACGTTGCTGTAGAGCCAGTTGTAATTGGTGCAATTGCCGTTGTTGTTGACGCCATTGTTGTAATTGTTGCTGGAGCTGTTGTTCCTGCTGTTGGGACAGTTCTAGCTGCTGGACCAGACTTTGAGTGTGATTTGCCAGTAACTGGATGAATGTAGGAAGATCATTGTGCTGCTCGGTAACCACTTCCAGTTTGAGTAGTTGAGATTTACAGTCAGCAGAGGATTGTTGAATCTGGTTTTGCAGGACCTGGCAACGCTGTTGCTGTTGCTCAATTACTGTTTGTGCTTTGGATATTTCAATGCGTTGCTGCTGCTGAGATTGCAGTTGCTGATCGAGCTGCTGTTTTGCCTGCCGTAACTGTTGCTCCTGTAACTGGCTCAGGCTCTGTTCCAGACGTTCATGGGCGGCATCGACAAAAGGATGGATCATACTCCCACAGACCATGCATGGCTCATCCGGTTTTAACTGGGTACGAAGATCCTGCACACTTTGCGCATGCAATAAACGTTGCTGGGCAAGTATTTGTTCCAGGTGTTCATATGCCTGTTGT
Source organism: Acinetobacter pecorum (assembly GCF_014837015.1). Classification (GTDB taxonomy): domain Bacteria; phylum Pseudomonadota; class Gammaproteobacteria; order Pseudomonadales; family Moraxellaceae; genus Acinetobacter; species Acinetobacter pecorum. The sequence goes on along the minus strand of NZ_JACSPT010000016.1, from coordinate 50,109 downwards.
TCAGTCTGAATCTGCTGATGCAGTGCCTGTTCGGCCTCTTGCTGCATTTTCAGTTGCTGCTGTTGGCTATGTACAGCAGATTGCAGTTGTTCAAATTCTTGTGATTGTTGAACGATCTGTTGTACCTGCTGTTGCAGCAGGTCGAGCTGACGCTGTTCCGCTTGGCGTTGCTGATGCATTTCCTGAATGGTTTTGAGCTGCTCTTCCAGCTGTTCCAGACTATGATGCTGTTGTATCCACTGGTTCAGATTTTCTGAAAGTGCTGTAACGGTTTTTTCCAGTTCAGGCAAAGGCTGCTTCAGGCTGTCCGGATTCTGTTGCTGCAGTTGCTGATACTGACGCATAAAGTCTTGTATACGTTGCAAGGTACTTTGCGGTTCCAGATCGAACACATTTAAAAAGCCAGATTCAGCCAATTGTTGTGCAACCTTTTCTTGCCGAGCTTGTAGCTGATTCAAAGTCTGCTGTTGCTGTCGAAGTTGTTCTTCTAAAGGCTGTAGACGAAGGATTTGAAACTGGCTTTGTTCTGCATGCAGTTTTTTGTACTGCTCTGATACCGTATCAATTGCATGATCCAGTCTTAAACCTGCTTCCAGATGCGGTTTCAGGCCTGCCAAGTGTTGCTGAAACTGTTGCTGCTTTTGTTGTAAGGCTGTAAGTTTGGCTTCTTCTGCTACAAAGCTCTGTTTGAGCGTTTCAAATTCCAGCGTAAATTGGGTGTGCTGGTGCTGAATCTGCTCTTTTTGAGGGGCTAGACGGGTACGACTCACAAACTGATCCCGGATCGACTGGAATTCATCCAGCTGCTCCAGTAGCTGTTGCTGTCCTGCAGACTTATTTACTGCATCCTGTTGTACTTCGTAGACTTCTTTTTTGGCATGGACTTCTGCATAAAGTTTATGTCGGTCCAGATGCCATTGTTTCTCATTTTCCAGCAGTTTTTCTGATTGATGCAAATTCTGAAGTTGCAAAGACAAAGAGCTCTGCTGCTGTTGTAAAGCGCTGATGTCTTCTTCAGACAGAATTTCAATATGCCCGATCAGTTTTTCCAGATCGTTGCGCTTGTTTTTGACTTCGCTGAATTTCTCTGCGGCTTTCTGACTGACCAGACTGAAAATCTGCGAATTGGTCAGATATTCCAGCAAATCTGCACGCTCGTTGTCTTTGGCTTTAAGAAAGGCACCGACTTCCGACTGTGCGAGCAACACTGCGCGAGTAAACTGCTCAAAACTTAAGCCCACCAGTTTTTCAATGAGGGGGGTGACTTCCGATATTTTTTGCGTCAGTGTCGTGTCATCATCCAGACATTTGACGTATCGGTCTACTTTTAGATTGCCATCGACTTTCTGGCGTGCCCGTTTAATTTCCCAGCGTGCCATATAGCGTTTGCTGTCGAGTGCAATAAATTCCAGTTCGGCAAAACCATGCACGCAGCCACGGCGCAGAATATTCTTGGAATCCTTGATGGACACATCCTGACCGCCAGTATCTTTCAGGCTGCCTGTGGCACCTTTTAGGCGGGGGATTTCATTATATAGCGCCAGGCACATGGCATCGAGCAGGGTGGATTTCCCGGCACCAGTTTTTCCGGTGATGGCAATCAGCCCGGCATGAGCCAAAGGACTCGATTCAAAATCAATATGATGGGTGCCGGTGAGGGAGGCCAGATTATTAAGACTTAGACGTAAAATTTTCATGGCCGATCCTAGGCTTGTTGTTTTTGTGCAAGTTCATGTTGGGCTTCATTCAGTAATTCCTGAAAATCCCGTTGTACCGAATGATCCTGCTCATAGCCCATTTTTTTCCAGATATTGAAAAATAGCGATTCCGGGGTAGGGGGTGCCAGATCAATTTTAGACTGGCTTGAACTAAGGTCGACCTGTTGCTGATAAATCCGGCTGATGCGCAGCAGTCGGTAACGGTTAGCAGGTAGGGCCTGTTCTATTTGCTGACGCAGGTCTACCGGAGGCGGCGCATCGGTCGTGTATTCCACTTCCAGAAAATGCCGTGCAGAAAGCTGCTCGATTTCTCCGGCAGGCAAGGCCTGAATTGTAGTGATTAAATTTTCCAGCTTTTCACGAACGCGGAACAGCTCGACAGTACGCGGAATGCTTAAGGCATCGTATTGAAAGCGGTTTTCCAGGTTTTTTTCGGGATCAATCCGGACTTCAACCACCTGATGCTGGTAATGGATTTCACTAAATGACAGCGGAATCGGAGAGCCACTATAGCGAATATGCGGCTGACCGACTTTTTGCGGTTTATGCAAATGCCCTAGCGCGACATAATCAATCACGTCATCAAACAGCGCCGTCGACAGGGCCTCTTCGTTGCCAACAATAATCGGACGTTCAGAGTCCGAGGTCTCACCACCTTGCATGTGCGCATGTGACATTAAAATCAGTGCCTGATGTGGCTGTTTGCGGACTTCGGCTTCTGCAATGAGCTGTTGATGCAGATAACTGATCGCGTTCTGGTTATTGCTGGTATGTTCATTCAGTCCGGTAATTTCGGCACTGCGTAAATAGGGCAGGGTCAGACACCAGGCGATGATATTTTTATCCTGATCATAAATAGGAATAAGCAGACGATCTAGGTTCAGGGTATTTTCTGCCGTGCGGCCTACAATTCCCACTGCTTTGGCATTGAATTTGGCCAGTAAGGGTTCAACCTGCTCAATCCGGTAACCGGAATCATGATTGCCTGCAATCATCAGGGTCTGCATATGTGGCGCCAGGTCGTGGGCATCGGCCAGAAACTGGTACAGCTGTCTTTGCGCACTGGATGCAGGATTGATCACATCAAAAATATCACCGGCAATCAGCAGGGCATGCGGTTGCTTTGCTTGGATTTGCTCAAGTAGCCAAGTCAAAAACTGCGCATGTTCAAATTCACGGTCATGGTTATGGAAAAATTGTCCCAGATGCCAATCGGAAGTGTGAAGAAAATGAACTGCCATGTAATGAACCCCAAGATATCTGCCTTGCTACTATAGGAAAAAGCACAGGTAAAAATCTACTTGTAAAACGATATTTCAGCGAATTGTTAGTGATGTTGAAGCTGAATTTATTTTGATCAGTATGGATATTACTGGACGGTTGTATCCAGGTCATCAGATTTTAAAGGCTCTGCAAGCCCTGAGATTTTAAAAATAGGGATTTAAAAAAATAAAAACCGACGATTCGAGTGATGATGAAATCGTCGGTCAAATTTGTGTTACAGGAAGATTTTGGCTGCTATTCAAAATTTTCCTGTACACTAAGACTTATTGCTTTAGCTCTAAAGGTCAGCAAAAATTCGTGGATGCCAGTCCAAATTTTTGCCCCTTGTACTCTATATAACGTCACCCTCTAGTGGATGGTTGACAATAAAATGAAAAAAAAATTAATTTTTTTTATACTCACCTGTTGAAGATCACCGAGTCATGCACATGTTGCCACTAAGTCGTTATTTTACCTGGTTTTTCTTTATCTGTTTTATTTTTACCTGTATTTGTGGTGTGGTGGCAGCCCTATTACCGATGGGTATGGGCGCAATCTTGACGATTGTTCCCTATCTGGTGGCCATGATTTGGGTGCTTTTTAAATTTCTAAAACAGCAAAAACGTGCGCCGACCCAAGCAGAACGTAAAAAATTCACGCTCGGTTTTAGCCTGATTTATTGGGGCTATAATTTATTGTTTCTCTTGCTCGGTATTGTGATCGCCACCCGTTCCAATCCGAATGCCTGGCAGGACTTTCTGCTGTATCTACAGCAACCACAGTTTATGAGCATAGTGCTGATCATGTTTTTGATGATTGCGATTCCGCTGTATCTGCTGACGTACTGGTTTTATGGCAAGCAGGCCCAGCGTATGGCAGAGAAAATGTTTGGCCATTCGCCTCAGTGAGTATTGATGAATCATTGTGTGACAGCCGATCTTCATAAATTGATTGAATGATGAAAGATACAAATTCTCCACTACAAAAATATTCCTGCTTTAAAAAAGCTGAAGATGAGTGGCGTATAATTTAAACCAAGAAAATAATAAGGCGAAGAATGACTGATGTATAAACCTGTAGTGCTGGTGACGGGAGCGAGTGGTTTTATTGGCAGTCATCTCGTACGGTTTTTATTGGATCGTGATTATCGGGTGACTGGTCTGACCCGTCAGAAAAATAAACCTGAACCACATCCGGACTTTCACTGGATTAACCAGTTGGATGAATTAAAACAGCATCAGCTTGATTATGTGGTCAATCTGGCTGGCGAAAGCATTGGTCAAGGCCGCTGGACGGCAGCACGTAAAAAGAAATTGCTGGATAGCCGTTTAGACACCACCAAACAGGTTTTTGATTATTTAGAAAAAAATCAGCTTAAACCGAAACGGATTATTTCAACATCAGCGGTTGGTTATTATGGTATTGATCCGACAGAGCGTTGGGAACAGGTCTGCACGGAGCAAAGTCCGCCACAAGATATTTTTATGTCTGAACTCTGTGCGAAGTGGGAACAGCTGGCCTTGTCCTATACTAACCAGAACACCAAGATTGTTCGCTTTGCGGTGGTATTTGGTAAAGGTGGCGGGATTCTTCCGCAGATGCTATTGCCGATTAAGCTGAATCTGTTCGGGCGAATTGGTCATGGACGTCAGCCAGTGACCTGGGTGCATCTAGAGGATGTACTGCGTGCGATTGAATTCTTGATGCTCGAGGATACAACCGAGCAGATCTTTAATGTGGTCGCGCCAGAAAAAAGCAGTCAGGCCCAGTTCGCACGAACTACGGCCCAGATTCTGAAACGCAAACCCTTACTTCCACTACCCGCATGCAGTCTGAAAATGATGCTGGGAGAACAGTCACAACTGGTATTGAACGGTCAGTATGTACAGCCCAAAGCCTTGCAGGAGGCTGGATTCCAGTTTCATTATCCAACCCTGAAAGAAGCACTGGATAATATCCTAAAGCATTAAATGACTGGACTCTAATAAACGGACTGGATCATAAGGAACTGGATCAACGATTGGCGTTTGTTCAAGGATAAGTTGAGCGAGTAGTTTGCCTGATGCCGGCCCCATACATAAACCATTACGGAAATGTCCGAAATTGGCCCAGGCATTTTGCAGCTTGGGAATTTTTCCAATATAGGGAATACCATCGGGTGAGCTGGGTCTTAATCCGGCCCATTGCTTGACCAGCGGAAAATCTGCCAGTTCCGGTACCATCTCGATGCACGCCTGCAAAATATCTTGCCGGATTTCGCTAGAAGGCGAGGTGTCAAAACCGACCTGACGCATACTGGACCCACATAACACATGTCCGTCTGGTCGTGGAATCAGGTACATCACCTTATTCATGCACATGGTCGGCAGCCAGTTTTCTGGTGTTTTAAACAGCAGCATCTGACCTTGCACCGGTTGTACCGGAATTTCCAAACCAAGTTGCTGTGACCAGTATTGTGACCATGCTCCTGTTGTGAACACATACTGATCTGCCTGAAAAAGCCGGCCATGTTCATCTGAGATACTGTTTGCACGGCCTTGCTGAATATTGAGCCGAGTGATTTTACAGTCTTCATGCCAGGTGACACGAGGATGCTGCTTCAAATAGCGAATGATCGACTGTAATAACCGTGGATTACGGATATTGGCCAGTTCAGAAAAATAAATCGCCTGTTTGAACTTGCTATTATCAACTTTGGGATTGATCTGTTGCAGTTTAGCTTGATCAAGTAATTTTGCCTGTTGCTGCGGCTCTTGATGTGTTTTGGCATAACTTAAACCGATTTCAAAATCGGATTCATCAAAAATCAGCATACCTGTTTCATGAATCTGGAAATCGATGCCAGTGAAAGGTTGCAGTTTTTGATTCCAGTCCTGATACAGCGGTTTGGCATGTCGGGCCAGAGCATTTACAGCAGCGGGATAACGCCACGGATACATCGGGGAGAGGATGCCTCCTCCAGCCCAGGATGCAGCCTGTCCGGCGGCCTGCTGATCAAAAAGGGTAACAGAACATCCCTGTTCAAGCAGTTCCAGCGCCGACATCAGACCGGTGATGCCAGCGCCAATAATGGCAATATGCATTACGCCGAAATCCTTTTACTTCATGTCTTTCAGTTTAAGCGCAGCTTCTTCAGCAAAATAGGTCCAGATACCATCTGCACCGGCACGACGACAGCTCATCAATGATTCTAAAATGACACTATCAGATAACCAGCCATTTTGAATTGCCGCAGCCAGCATCGCGTATTCGCCACTGACCTGATAGACAAAGGTTGGTACGCCAAAAGTGTCTTTGACTTCGCGGACGATATCCAGATAAGGCATGCCTGGTTTGACAATCACCATGTCTGCACCTTCCTGAATATCCAGCGCAATTTCATGCAAGGCTTCAGCACGGTTACCGACATCCATCTGGTAATTGTATTTATTGCCGCCTTTTAAATTGCTGGCAGAACCGACTGCATCACGGAACGGGCCATAGAAGCTTGATGCATATTTGGCTGAATAGGCCATGATCGAAGTATAGATATGACCATTTTGCTCAAAGGCCTGACGAATCGCACCGATCCGGCCATCCATCATGTCACTTGGAGCAAACACATCTGCACCGGCTTCGGCATGGCTCAAGCCCTGTTTAATCAGGCACTCGACCGTTTCATCATTTAAGACATAACCGTTCTCATCAATAATGCCATCCTGTCCATGCGTGGTATACGGGTCTAATGCGCCGTCAGTAATCAACACCATTTCTGGCAGTTCTTTTTTCAATAAACGTAAGGTGTTTTGCACCAGACCATCTTCACGCCATGCGGCTTCTGCAGTCAGGCTTTTATCTTCTTGTGGGGTGACCGGAAATAGCGCCAGTTTATTGACACCGAGTTCCAGCAGACGTTCTGATTTTTTTAACAGCAAGTCTGCTGATAGACGCTGGATATTCAGCATACTTGGAATATCTTGGGTCTGGTTTTGTCCTGGCAGGACAAATACTGGATAAATGAGATGATCTGCCGCAAGATGGGTTTCACGAACCATCGAACGTAAATGTTCATTTTTACGAATACGACGCATGCGAGTTGCAGGAAACGCGGGACGATTGAACGTATAAGTCATAAAAATCTCAGTAATCAGTATTAAACTAGGCCTCTATTGTAGCCCTAACTCAAATTTTTGGGCATAAATTAGCGGTTTTTTATTGTGGTGGATTCGGGCAGAGTGATGAGTAAGACAGAGAGAAACTGGACGGGTAATATACATCTAGGCTCGAAAGTGGATATTGATGTAGTCCTGAACCAGCTGGTACATGCTTTTAATAGCTCTCCTTTTTTTAAGCATAACGGCATGACCATGCGGGTGGTCGAGGGCCAGATTGAGGCCTATGTAGAAATGCAGGATTTCATGATTGGTAATGTGGCTTTCCAGATTCTGCATGGCGGTCTGGCTGCAACTGTACTGGATAGCGTCGGTGGTATTGTGGCCATGGGCGAACTGTATAAAAAAGCTGAACCGGAAACGATTGCAGATACCATTAAAAAAGTGTCGCGTCTGGCGACGGTCGATATGCGGGTGGATTATCTGGCGCCTGGACGTGGCAAATATTTTATTGCACGTGCAGAAACCTTACGTTTGGGGCGTAAGGGCTGCACCATGCGCATGACCATGGTCAATGATGAAGATAAGGCAATTGCAACAGCGATTGCTTCTTATGCCTATTAATGAAATCGGGAACTGAGGAAGTTAAAAAGCACTGTTTAACAGTGCTTTTTTATGATGATTAAATATGAACCTAGAGGATTTAGAGATTAGATTTAGCCCGTTTCAAGGCATTTTTCCATTTGGCTAAATGCATTTCTCTTTCGTCATTTTGCATTTTGGGTTCAAAAGCACGGTCCAGCTGCCAGGACTGGGAAATTTCATCCAGGTTTGAAAATACGCCAGCTTTTAATCCGGCCATGGCGGCCGCACCCCAAGCAGTAGCTTCCAGCATTTTCGGACGCAGTACCGGTACATTCAGAATATCGGCCTGAAATTGCATCAGCATGTCATTGCTGCTGGCACCACCATCAACCCGCAGTTCTTTAAGTGGATGTGCAATATCAGATTGCATCGCACTGAGCACATCCGATACCTGAAAGGCGATTGATTCTAATGCTGCACGAGCGATATGCGCTTTGGTCGTACCGCGTGACATGCCACAGAGTAAGGCACGTGCTTCACTATCCCAATGCGGCGCGCCCAGACCGGTAAATGCCGGAACCAGAACCACGCCGTCACTATGCTCGACCTGGTGTGCCAGTTTTTCCACATCACTGCTTTTTTGAATAATTCCGAGGCCATCGCGTAACCATTGCACTACAGCACCAGCCATAAATACGCTGCCTTCCAGCGCATAGGTAGTTTGGCCTTGGGCTTGCCAGGCAAGAGTAGAAAGCAGCTTGTTCTGGCTGAGCTGAATATTATGCCCGGTATTGAATAGCATAAAGCAGCCAGTACCATAGGTGTTTTTAGCGCTGCCCACCTCAAAACAGGACTGGCCAAAAAGTGCAGACTGCTGATCCCCCAAAATTCCGGTAATGGGAATATTGGCCCCAAGTAAGCCAGAAGCAGTGTCAGCGACATAACTATCAGAAGAGATAATTTTCGGTAAGACCGAAGCCGGGATATTAAACAGCTCGAGTAGCTCTTCATCCCACGATTGTTGCTGCAGATTCATTAACATGGTACGTGAAGCGTTACTGGCTTCAATGACGTGCTCTGCGCCTTGGGTCAGATTCCAGATCAGCCAGCTATCGATCGTACCAAATGCCACATGGCCTTGTTCAGCGAGTGCCCGTACTCCCTCGACATGCTCTAAAAACCAGACCAATTTTCCCGCACTAAAATAAGGGTCAATCCGTAAGCCTGTTTTTTGCTGAATTTTGGACATCAAGCCTTGATCAATCAGCCGGTTACACCAGTCAGAAGTACGACGATCCTGCCAGACGATTGCCGGGGCGAGCGGTTTGCCATTTCGACGATCCCAGACTACAGTCGTTTCGCGCTGGTTAGTCAGGCCAATGGCCTGAATGTCTTTTGCCAGAATACCTGCAGTGGCTAAAGCTTGCTGTACCACAGCAATCTGTGAGCTCCAGATTTCTTGGGCATCCTGTTCTATCCAACCGGAGTGAGGGGTGTGGATCTGTGTTTCATGCTGCGCTGTGGCTTGAACTTGCCCGTGTTCATTAAAAATAATGGCCCGGCTTGAAGTGGTTCCCTGGTCCAGGGCCAGTAAATAGCTCATAATTTTTCTGTTATTCGGCTTGAAAAGTAAAATATTAGCGCAATAATGTAATTAAGCGCATCAAGTTGTGTAAATGTTCAGAAAAGGCATCGTAATTTTTGACATTTATGCTATGATTGCCTTGTACTTTGGGGGTGTTTCTGGCTTCGACGCTGGTGATGAAACTCATAGATGCATGCCGAGAGCGCATTTTCTCTCGTAAATCAAATTTGCATTTTTTAGTCGCAAACGACGAATCATACGCTCTAGCTGCCTAAGGGCAGCTTGTCCGCCTCTCCGAATACTTGTGGTTAGAGAGTCCGACTGAAGCGCACGCACACAAGTCCGTATAAAGCCAAGCCTCGGGGCTTTGTACTAAATTAAGAGGATCGCGATTTGTATCCTGTTCGTCGGGTCACAAAGAGTTAAAACAATAGACGATATCTAAGCATGTAGTATTCTCGAGCGTAATGCTGGCGGACGCGGGTTCAACTCCCGCCACCTCCACCAAAATTCTTTCCGAAGTAATCCGTCGGAATATAAAAAAGCCTTTAAAATCAACGTTTAGAGGCTTTTTTTATGCCTGTTTGTCCGATATTGTCTGATCTCATTTGACCCCATATTTGCTCTTTGTGGGTAAATATTGGGAAAATTTACCCAGAAATTAATACATCAATTATGGGTAATCGACATGCCACTTACAGATACTGAATGCAGAAAAGCACAGCCGAAAGACAAACAGTATCGTCTTTCAGATTCACATGGTTTATCTCTAATCATTACCACCAAAGGTCAAAAATATTGGAATGTGCGCGTCACTGTCCATGGTGAACGTAAGTCTGAATCGCTTGGCCCGTATCCGGATTTAAGTTTAAAAAAGGCAAGGGAACTTGCATACGAGCTTAAGCATCGATACTCACGTTCAGTATTGCATGAAGACTTAAAGCCCTATTTCAAAGAAGTTGCAGAAGATTGGTTCAATAATCAAAAAGAAACCTGGTCATCCAAACATATTAGTAATGTACGAGCTTCATTGGATGAGCTTTATATTGCTCTTGCTAATAAGCGTATTAATCAGATTCAGGCTCCGGAGATTTTGCAAATTATTAAGAAGATTGAGGCAAGAGGCTCGCTTGAAATTGCAAAACGTACTTTATCTCGTTGCGGTATGGTCATGAAATATGCAATTGCGCATGGCTATCGTTATGATAATCCGGCAGGTGATCTGGTTTATGCTCTCAAGAATAAAAGAGTCAAAAACCTGGCTTCGCTTACTGCCTCTGAAATGCCTGAATTTTTAAGAAAGATAAGAGCATACCCAAGTGATGCTCAGACACATCATGCGATTATTCTGATTATGCTGACAGGTGTTCGGGTTAGTGAGCTGCTACAAGCATGCTGGGAAGAATTTGATCTGGAAGGGCGTAAGTGGGATATCCCTGAAGAGCGTATGAAGAACCGTCTTCCGCATCGTGTACCGTTGACGGACATGATGATTGCTGAGCTAAAGGCTTTGAGGCTTACTCATAATCAGGAACTGTTATTTCCACATCGTTTAAATAACAAAGAATCAATGCGTAGTGAGTCTATTTTGGCTGTGATCAAACGTTCAGGCTATACGGGACGAATGACCACACATGGTTTTAGATCTCTATTCAGTACTGTCGCAAACGAGTCCAATTTATTTAATCCTGATGCTATTGAACGCCAACTTGCCCATGTACCTCAGAATAGAATTCGTTCGGCTTATAACCGAGCACAGTACTGGGATGAACGTGTGAAGATCATGGAGTGGTATGCGGAGAAAGTGAAATTTTGGTTGGATCATTGATAATCATCTTTCTCATCATTGTGGGGGAAGGGATGGACCTTTCCAGCACTAGATTTATGGGATAAAAGCAGCTTTGTTGCATCTAGCAACTTAGAGGGTAAACCAGAGTTTTGTCTCTGAGAAATTTGAGTAGATGATTCATTTTTAGCTACTATCTCTTGCTCTTGCTCTTGCTCTTGCTCTTGCTCTTGCTCTTGCTCTTGCTCTTGCATATGGTAGCGGGTGAAGCTTGATGTTTTAGGTAGATTTTCAGAAAGGGGCTCTTGCACTAAGTTTAATGGCAATGTTGTGTGATTTTGTATTTGTGTAATCTTAGAATCATTTTTTAGTGCGTTGATCTCTTGAAGCTTAAGTTTTAATTTTGCATTAAGCTGCTTACGGATATCTTTTGTCAGCTTGCCCGAAGTATCTGTACTATGAGCTTCATTAGATGAATTTTCAGAAATGATTGATACGCATTCGTCTAATAGAAAATCCACTAGTGTTTCGTAAGTTTTTTTAAGCTCGTTTTGGTCACTATTATACTTATTCTTTAGGTAAGCTATATAGTTTGTTGATTCTTGAACTGTCGTCTTTAGCTGTTCAATTTGTTCCTTTTGCTTGAGTAAATTTGTATCGAAGCTATCAGTTATTCTGCTGACGGTTTGAGACAAGCTTCCCACTCCTAATTTTTTTCTCAGGCGTTCTAACTCTGTTTTTGTTTTTTTGCTTACGCGTAATTGTATCTTATTCTCATTGTTATGTGCTTGTTGGAATTTAAAAACTCTAAAGCCTTGTCGTAACTTTTCATACTCAGAAATAGGAATGATCAATGTTTCATGTGTTGATAGTACTGCTGAAAGTGTAGGTACAAGTCGATTTGTGTTGGTAGGGTTATTGTGGTTTAAAAAATGGCTGTATTTGCTTTTAATCCATTTTTCTTTTAAGTCTTGATCTGTTTCTAACCATTTTTTTAAAGATTCTTTTGGTCTAGCCATAAGAGTAGCCTCATTTAAATCACATTAACGTTTAAATTAATGTTAAATAAACGTTAATATAATTTCAATAGTTTCATTTTGCACATAACGGTTTTTTTGAGTAAGCTAATTGAAGCTAGAAATGGATATAAAACGACTTATGGATGATAAAAATTCTGACGTCTTATTTTTGTTGGTACATGATTTTTTGCCAACAACTGTGAAACCGTACAGTCGTTGGGTGCTATATAAAATTTTAGAAGCTTATGCAGGAACTCCATTTGAGGTTTCGAATAAAATCCTTGCTATTAGATTGGGGTTGTATGAGAGAAGAGTTGCAGTTGCTCTAAAGGAGTTAGTGAGTTATCAAATTCTTATTGCGCCAATTGAATGTGTAGATAGTCAAAATTTTCTCAGATTTAATGAGGAGCTGTTTAGGCGTTATTGGCAGGTGAGTACTAGAAGGAGGTACGCAGTAGATGAATGGTACAACCGATCTCGCTATAAACCTAATGAGCTATTTTTTTATATCCTCAAAGAGCGTTTAAATGATTTTTATATCAGCCATACGCAAGCTAATAAGACGAGCTTACAAGATAAATTGGATTTTAAAGATGCATTGGTATTATTGTGTCTAATTAGAAATACTAATGAATTCGGTGTGGTTGAAAATTGTGGAATAACCAGACTCAAGGATAAGACAGGCTTGTCTAAGCCAAGTATTTTTAGGTGTATCGAAAGCTTAAAAAAATATGGAATCATTCGTCATAGGTTGGGTGGAATCGCTAATAACCGATTTTTAATTGGCACACATCCAATATTTTTCTTAAATCTTTCGCATGAGTTGTGGTTGGAAAAAAGGAACTATGGTTATTTTTATATCCTAAATTGCAAAAAACAGCATACTTTTGAAATCTACAACAATTATCTATATATCAAATATTTCATAGCAAACTATACTTATCTGCTCCCTATGATCGAAAGAAAGGATGTAATAGGTATATCAGAATACATAGACGAACAGATTCGATCACAGCTGTATAATCTTTCTAATAATGTCAGTAACATCAATAAGAAAGATGCTTACCAGCACTATGATCAAGCGGATCAATATTTGCTTAGTCAATTGATTGATTTGGCATTAGAAATAATGGCTAGCCATAAGGGTTTTGAAGGCTTTTCATATTATTTTGAATACAAAGCTATACGTGCACGAAACAGTAACATGAACTCAAACATGGCAATTATGGCTCGGATTCAAGCAATCTTTGAGCAATGGAGTATTCAGAATTTTGGTAATGTCGAGGCAATGAAGAAATCAAAAGACGGGTTTATTTCTTGGAATGCTGGAAATGCTTCAAGGTTAAAATCATTCATTAATTCGCTAGTTGATGTGCGGAATCAGCAGAAAGCCGAATCCTCTTTTATGACTTACCAGCTACAAAAATTTATCGAAATTTTTGTAGCTATGTTTGTTAAGAATAAGATTTTTATTTTTAGTCGGGCTCTTCACATGGCCGAAAATTTTAGACCTTTTACAATTGTTCCTCATAGCGATCCACAAACTTTATGTATTTTTCAGCCTTCAAAGAATCTGAGAGCAAATTTATTTACACAGATTGATCTTGATGAGCCAGATAAAAATTTAAAATGCAGAGAATTTATCCCTTCAATTGAGGATTTAAAGATGATGGGGCTATTGCCCGAATGTTGTAAAACATTGGATGGTTTTGAAGAGATTGCATGTGAGGATGAGGCATAACTTTAGCTTAACCTGAAGTTGCATAATATGGTTGGTACACTCAACTCAATTTCAGGCTTTATGTGGGTTTTAAACGCCATCACTTAGCCGGTAAAATATATTATTATATTAAGAATATATATAGTGGTATTGGTTGGAAGTTAGCCAATAAAGGCAAAGCTTTATGTAGTATATGCTTTTTCAATATATGAGCTGGATGACGTTGATTGAGTGATATGAATCGGGATCGGTAAAAAAATACAACTCTCACTTACATATGAACCTTATGTTCCAAGTGAGAATCCAAATGTTCCAAAATCTTCAATTAATCAATGAATCAGCATCATTAATTTCAATCGAAAACTTTTTAGAGAGTGTCTATCTAGAACACTACTTAAGTGATGATGAAGAATTTAAACATGAGCTGTTGGAAGCTGTTAGCTTATTTAAGCTAGTCTATCGCGAAGGCTTTACTTACTCTCATGTAATAAGAGTAATGAAGAGAGTCTTGATACTAGTAGACTATACCTTAGAAAAATTAGAATTAAGCTCGTATGAAGAGATCTTAAAGTTTGAACAACATCATATTTTTTATATTCAAAGCATGATTCAGTATGAAATGAAAACTGCTTTATATGAGAGAGTGGAGTTCCAACGTCGAGAGGAATGCAATGCTATAAAGCTACAGGGTTATGTGGCGAAGCTCTTAAATCATTATTCAAGATTACTCTTTGTAAGAGTAGACCTGAGTATCTTACAAGCTCATCAGGAAAATTGGGATATTGAAGACTTTTCTATGGCATTGGCTATTTTACGTAATCGTATAGCTAATCAAGATGGTTGCTTTGCGGACCTGCAAGGATATGCATGGGCTTTAGAACAGGGTAGTACTAAAGGTTATCACTGCCACCTTTTACTTATTTATGATGGAAATGAACATCAGCAGGATTCCGCATTAGCGATGTTGGTTGGTCAATGTTGGCAGCAAATTACTATGGATCAAGGAACGTATTACAATTGCAATCTAAAAGAGCATAAAGAGAAATTTGAAAGGAATGGATTACTAGGTATAGGTATGATTCATCGTGATCAACAATTAGAAGTTGATAATGCAATTCGTACAGCCATGTACTTGGCAAATCCCGATAAGAAAGGTCAGCACATGCGTGTCAAAACATCTCCTCAGATGAAGACATTCGGTATAGGTCAATTTAATGTAGGGTGGCGTAGGGGTCTTAAAGAGATAAGCTATTGATCATATTCTAAAAAAATTCAAATATATAACATCCTAATGAGAATCATGAAGCTCTTTTGAGTACACATGAAAAATTAATATCAAGCCTGCCATCGTGCAGGCTTTTTTATGCCCTCAATTTAGGAGTCGAGTCATGAGCTTGAATTGCCCCTTTTGTCATTCAACTGACATCATGATTGTTGAAGCAAACATACAACAAGTAAATTCAACATTATCAAATCTTGCATCACCCGCAGCATTAGGTGCTTTAGGCACAACCGTTGCGAAGTCTTTGAACTTGCCTCCCATCGTTGGAGGAATTGCAGGAACTGTACTCGGTGGTTTGTTTAATTCATTTACAGAGCAAAATACATCTCCAAAGCAAAGTTTGTGCTTCTGTCATAACTGCTACCAAAAGTTCCCCATTCAATATCTGAATTAAGAACAGATCCAATTTTTAACATTATTTTAAAAAGGAATAAAATTATGGCACATCAACTTGAACAAATGGCCTATATCGGTGATACCCCTTGGCATGGCCTGGGTAATCAACTGACACAGAATCAGCCGATTGAAATCTGGGCCCAGCAAGCAGGTATGGATTGGCGCATCGAATCCTCGAATGTCAGCTACATGGCACAGAATGAACGTGGGCAAAGCATCATCATGCCGTATGAAGAACAGCGGGTACTGTATCGTTCTGATACTCATGCACCCTTGTCTGTGGTCAGTCAGCGTTATCAGGAAGTTCAGCCGATGGAAATTCTGGAGTTCTATCGGGATCTGACCGAGCAATCCGGTTTTGAACTGGAAACCGCAGGTGTACTCAAGGGTGGTAAAAAGTTCTGGGCTTTAGCACGTACCGGACAAAGCACAGCACTCAAGGGCAAGGATGTCAGTAATGGCTATATCTTATTGGCAACTGCCTGCGACGGTACACTTGCGACTACAGCACAATTCACCAATATTCGGGTGGTATGCAATAACACCTTAGCGATTGCCTTACGTGGACAGAATAGCAGTACGGGTGTGGTGAAAGTGCCACACAGTACCAAGTTTGATGCTGACAAAGTTAAGCAGCAATTGGGTATCTCAGTCCGTGCCTGGGATGAGCATATGTATGAGATGAAACAGCTGACTCAACGTAAAGTCACTCAAGGAGAAGCAGCTGCCTATTTTGATGCAGTGTTCAACAATACCAGCATGAGTGTTGCCGATCAGGAGGAGAACATCATTCAGTTCTATCGCAATATCGCCACTGCAAATCCAGCCAAAGAAAAGCCTGAACCGAATGGACGCGCCATGACTAAAGTCATGGACATGTTTAATGGGCAAGGACGTGGTGCAGAACTCAGCTCAGCCAAAGATACCGCCTACGGTTTACTGTGCAGTATTACAGAGTTTGCCGATCATGAACGTCGTGCCATGAGTACCGATCATCGTCTGGACTCTGCTTGGTTTGGTGCAGGTGCTGCGTTAAAGCAGCGTGGACTAGAACAGGCGCTTGGCTTAGTGGTTTAAGTTTCATTTAAGCCAGTGCTATTACAATAATGGTCAAGGGTCATGCAGATGATTCTTCTCCAGTGAAACCCCCCTTTTGCCACATCTCCAGATGTGGCTTTTTTTATGCCGAAAATTTTTACAGACCTCACTATTTATAAGGATTAAAGCATGAATCAGATTGCACCGATAAATATCCCTCAACGAACTCATTTTCCAATTCCGAATGAGAGCAATCAATCAAATACAGTCGCTAAACGAACAACGACAGCCAAGCGTTTAGCCAATACTAAAAACATGGATTACCAGGAATGGCTGGAAGTACGTAAGCAAGGTATTGGCAGTAGTGATGCCGCAACCGCATGTGGGTTGAATCCCTATATGTCGATGTTGGAACTGTGGATGATCAAGACTGGTCGAACTCAGCAGAATGTTGATGATGACAGCTCAGGCGTTGCACCGCTGTATTGGGGCAAACAGCTAGAGCCATTGGTGGCTGAGTACTACAGTCTGCACACTAATAATAAAGTGAGACGAGTGAATGCCGTGCTTCAGCATCCCGATCCAGACAAAGCCTTTATGTTGGCAAATCTGGATTATGCGGTGGTGGGGAGTGATGACGTGCAGATCCTGGAGTGTAAAACAGCCGGAGAACATGGCGCTAAACTCTGGAGAGATGGTGTGCCTTTATACGTACTCTGTCAGGTGCAGCATCAACTTGCAGTCACAGGTAAACAGGCAGCGCATGTCTGTGTCCTGATCTGTGGGCATGAAACCAAGATCTTTAAAGTCAGCCGTTCTGAATCAGTGATTCAACACATTATTAAGGCAGAGGGTTATTTCTGGGAATGTGTGGAAACGGATACTCCGCCATCTGTAGATGCCAGTGAATCCGCAGCCAAAGCGATTCAGCAACTCTATCCAGCGCATATCCCACTAAGCGTTGAAGATCTCTCGCAAAATGAAAATGCCAACTTGATGTTCGATCAGCTCATCAAAATGAAGGAAGAGATTCAGCACAAGCAGGAACGCTTTGACCAGCTGAAGCATCACATCCAAATGCTGATGAAAGATGCTGAACGAGCCACCTTTGCTCATGGTTCTGTGGTGTGGAAGAAAGCCAAGGACTCAATCAGTCTGAATACCAAAGCATTGCTTCAGCATCAGCCTGAACTCATTGAGCTTTATCCACTTCAGAAGCAAGGCAGTCGTCGATTCAACATCTATACCGACTAAGTCTGTTTCAGCCCATTCAAATAGCGATGCACAAAAAACGTTCTCCGCCCTCCATTCGCTAGGAATAGAGGGCAATACGGTCGCGGCTTTTGTAGCGAGCTATATACATATTTATTGAATCAGGTGATCTACATAAAGCTGGATGATCTGTAAAAAAATCAAATTGAGGAAAATAGAATGATTAAAGGTTTAGCGATTACACCACCAGCTCTAGGGCGTATTAGTATTGGTCGGGTAGTAGAAAAGAATGGAAAACGCCTACCTGAAAAAGATGATCAGTTCACCATTACTTCCCAGATCCAAAGCAAGGAGAGTGGCTGGGTAAAACATCCACTGGATGAACAGCTTCGAGCCAATACTCCCAATCAAAAGCTACGCTCAATTCCTGTCAGAATGATCTTCAATGATCCTGACTTAAACCTACGTGCAGAATACAGCTTATTTGACCGCCAGACTGGACGGCCAGTCTGTGTCGGCAATGGAGAAACCTGCCAGCGTTTAACCAATCAAGGGGTAGAGCAACATCCATGCCCATCACCTGATTTATGTCCTCTGGCACAAGGCGGCAACTGTAAGCCCTATGGTCGTTTACATGTGAATTTGGATGATTCGGATGAATTTGGCACCTTCATCTTTAGAACCACCGGCTTTAACAGTATTCGGACTTTGGCAGCACGATTGAGTTATTACCATGCAGCTTCAGGAGGCTTATTATCTTGCTTGCCTTTGCAACTGACTTTAAGAGGCAAAAGCACCACACAAAGCTATCGTCAGCCGGTGTATTACGTGGATCTGACTTTACGGGAGGGCATTAGTCTGAATGATGCGATTACCCAAGCTAAGCAGATTGATGAACAGAGTAAGCAGGCCGGATTCTATCAAGAAGCTGTAGATCATATTGCCAGACGAGGTTTTGCCAATGCACGGTTTGAAACGGATATAGAGGAAGGCTTAGATGTGCTGGAAGAATACTATCCTGAACAAGAACAGAACCGGGCGGTGGAGCAACAAGCTTCGCCTGAAGAGTTTGTACAGGATATTCAGCAGGGGTTACAGCAAAGTGTAAGAGCTGTGAATTAAGCGAGAGGAGAGAAGATAGCTAACGTTAAATTTTACAGACCAGCTCTATTATTTGAGCGAATAGCCGCTCGCATCAATGATTAGGAGCTAGCCTCATGAATGCGTTTATCGGTCAAACATTTCAAATGAATCAACTCATCAGCATTAAGCAGGTCGTAGAATTTGTCGGTGTGGGGCGTTCTACCATCTACGAGATGATGGATGAGGACTCCCCCTACTATGATCCAACTTTTCCAAAGAAAGTTAAAATTACTCAAAATCGTATCGGCTGGTCAGCTTATGAGATCCATCAATGGATTGAAAGTAAGTTGGCGAGTCGAGAATAAGGGATGCTCTTAGCTCCCTTATTTTTTTATTTTCTTGTAGACTGAAAATGTCTTTTAGCCTAAGTGTCCGCAATGAAAACAATAGACTACTACAATAAACATGCAGAAGAATTCACAGCTTCAACGTTTGAAGTTGATATGGAAAGCCTATATCAGCCATTTTTAGCTGAGTTGCCCGAAGGTGCTCGGATTCTTGACGTCGGTTGTGGCTCAGGACGAGATACTCTGGCTTTTAAAAACAAAGGCTATCAGGTCGATGCAATAGACTATTCAGAAGAACTTGTTAAAAAGGCAACGGAGCTGACGGGCATTCAAGTCAAGTATCAAAGCTTTTATGAGCTGAGTGAAGTGGCTGTTTATGATGGGATTTGGGCATGTGCCTCATTATTGCACTGTCAGCGTCATCGATTAGCTGAAGTACTGCAAAGGTTGCTTCGAGCATTAAAGCCAGGTGGCGTGATCTATATGTCATTTAAATATGGGGATTCAGACCGAGAGAAAGGTGGTCGAGAGTTTACCGATTTGAATGAATGCCAAGCGGAAGAGTTACTCGAAAAATTTTCTCATGTCAGTTTGATTCATCAGTGGATCATGGTTGATAAAAGACCTGAGCGAGAAGAGCAGTGGTTAAACCTGCTTTGGAAGAAAAATGATTAGTTCCATTCCCACGGCACAAGAACAGCTTAAGTTTCTTAAAAATGTTCAGCTTATTCTACAGTCAGGTAGTTTTAGCAGTACTTATAAATTTGCGCTACTGATTAGTCTCAGTCGATTAGCTATCGAAAAGGGACAAGATTCAGGAGAAGGCCTAGCACTTGAATATACAGAGATTGCTGAAAAGTTTATTGAGTTGTATTGGAAACAGGCTGTGCCATATACTTTCAATGACGAAGGGCAACTGATCTTAAATCAAAATAATGGTAAGCAAGCAGCAATCGTCAATCAAATTATTGAGCTAAGACAGATTTATTCATCTCTTGGATTATTGAGGCGAAATTCCGTTGTTTGGTCCAAGTTGGTTAAAGATGTGGCTCGTACCGTAAAAGAGATGCCGGTACGTTATCTGCAAAACATCAATGGGCAAAATTTCGAGTTTTTATATCAATTTGAGCAATCTAAGCAACAGCTGACTTTACTACCCCAAGCCATGTTTTGTTTACGCCAGTTTAGCGAGATTATTGAAGAGCTATGTCAAAAGCGATGGATTGATTACATTCGAAAAAACAGTAGTAATGCACCCATCTTAAATAAACTCCCAAACCTTGAACAGTTTATGTTTGAGCCAACTCGAAATCAATTGAATGCTGTGGCAAATATCTTGGTCGAATTGCAAGAATGTAAATGCTTCTACTGTAATAAGGTAATGAAAAAAGGCAATTATGCAGTCGATCATTTTATTCCTTGGTCAATATACCCATCTGATACAGGGCATAACTTTGTGTTAGCAGATTCAAGTTGTAATTCTAAGAAAAGTAATTTGCTTGCATCAAATGAGTTCCTGCATAAGTGGCAAGAACGGAATGAAGAACATAATTTGATTATTGTGGATCAGATATCTGTACTAGGTTTTTTGACGGATAAAGAGAGGTCGCATAAGGTGGCGGAATGGGCTTATGAGCAGGGCAAAGCGAACAATTATTTAATGTGGAATGGATAATTTATCAAGGTGTGATTTTTTTTATTGCTGATGGTTGATAGACTGCATCTCATATTGAATTTATTTAAATTGTATTATCATGAACGCAGTTGAAATTGAAGCAGCCGTATCCGAGCTCGCAGCAAAACCTTTTGATGCTCAAGAGTTTGCTTTTGATTTTTTAAGAGCATTTGGTAATAAAGAAACAACAATAAAAAAACTTCGAGCAGGTCAAAGCAACTCATCAGATATTCAAAATGGTGTATTGCAGCGTAACCATATTCATATTGCCGTATGCGACCAAGACAAAGTATCTGAAGTCTTCAAGAGTTTACGAGAAAGTAAGGCAACAGAGAAAGCAAAAGCCAAGTTCATTCTTGCTACTGATGGTTTGAATTTACAAGCTGAAGACCTGATCTCTGGTGAGACTATTAGTTCAGCATTCCATGCTTTTGCAGAACATTTTGGTTTTTTCTTACCTCTGGCTGGTATTGCTACTATTCGAGAGATTAAAGATAACCCGATTGATGTACGTGCAACAGGCCGATTAAATAAGCTTTATATTGAGCTTTTAAAAGAGAATCCCGATTGGGCAACTGAAGAACGTCGCCAAGACATGAATCATTTCATGGCACGTTTAATTTTTTGTTTCTTTGCAGAAGATACAGAAATATTTCAGCCAGGTGGTATCTTCACGCAAACAATTGAGCAAATGTCAGAGCGTGATTCAAGTAATACCCATGAAGTCATCAGCACTCTGTTTCATGCAATGAATGTAGATCATTCAGCGCGTGATACTACTAAATTACCTGTATGGGCGAAAAAATTCCCGTATGTAAATGGCGGTTTATTCTCTGGTAGTACTGAGGTTCCTAAATTTTCGAAGATTGCCCGTACTTATTTACTACATGCTGGTGAGTTGAATTGGCAAAAGATTAATCCCGATATTTTTGGTTCAATGATTCAGGCTGTTACCAATGATGACGAGCGTGGTTCTTTGGGCATGCATTACACCAGTGTGCCAAACATCTTAAAGGTTTTAAATCCTTTATTTTTAGATGATTTAAATGAACAATTAGAAGCATCAAAGGAAAGTCCTTTAAAACTGCTCAATTTACGTAAACGTATTGCACGTATTCGTGTTTTTGACCCTGCATGTGGCTCGGGAAATTTCCTTGTTATTGCGTATAAAGAGCTACGTAAAATTGAGGCTCAAATTAATGAGCTTCGCAATGAAGGTGGACGTGCGACTGATATTCCATTAACGAATTTCCGTGGTATTGAGATCAATAGCTTTCCAGCTGAGATTGCTCGTTTAGCATTGGTGATTGCTGAGTATCAGTCGAATGTTCAGTACTGTGGTCAGATTGAAGCTTTACAAACAGTATTGCCACTTTCTAAAGACAACTGGATTATTTGTGATAATGCTTTGAGAGTTGATTGGTTAGGAATTTGCTCACCAGAGAACAATAATATTAAAGTTGTGGGTGATGATCTTTTTTCTACACCATTAGATCAACCTGAATTTAATTTTGATTCTGAGGCAACTGAAACTTATATTTGCGGTAATCCTCCATACATTGGACGAAAATACCAAACTGATGAGCAGAAACAAGATTTAGACAAGGTATCGAAAGGGAGAGTTAAGGATATTCTTTCTCTAGATTATGTATCTGGCTGGTTTATGAAAGCTCGAGACTATTTAAATCATGTAGAAGCTAGTTCAGCATTTGTGACAACAAATTCAATTTGCCAAGGAATACAAGTATCCGCTCTCTGGTCGTTTATATTACAAGATAACGTAAAAATAGATTTTTGTTATACATCTTTTAAATGGGCAAATTTAGCAAGTCATAATGCTGGGGTTACTGTATCAATAATTGGGTTAACAAGTAAGAAAAATAGCAAACGAAATAGAATTTATGATTTGGATGGTAATGATGAGCTTATTATCAGAGAGGTGGATTTCATTAATGGCTATCTTGTAGCAGGGCCAAATATTTTTGTGCAACCCAAGTCATTTGTACCAGATGATAGAGCTCCAATGCAATTTGGCAATCACCCTTATTATGCAAATGCACTCATGCTGACCAATCAAGAAGCTAATGAAATAGCTAACAAAAATGATTCGATTAAAAGTTTTTTACGTCCATTAGTTGGTTCTAAAGAGTTAATTAACGGGAGTCCTCGTAAATGTATTTGGATTACTGATGAGAATTTGAGTGCAGCTTTAACAATAGATTTAATTGCGAGTAGAATCAATCAAGTAAAATTAGTCAGATTAGAAAAGACTAAAGATAAGCAAGCTCAAAAATTAGTTGAATTACCGTATAGGTTCAGGGATCAATATGAGGCAAAAGAGAACCTCCTCATAGTTCCGATTGTGAGTTCAGAAAATAGAGAATTTTTACCAGTTGATTTAAAAGGTAATGATTATATTGTACATAATAAAGCCTTTGCATTATATGATGCTCCATTATGGAATTTTGCCTTATTAGTTTCTAAAGTCCATCAGATTTGGATAGGAACAGTGTGTTCTAGATTAGAGATGCGGTTTTCCTACTCTAATACACTTGGTTGGAATACTTTTCCTATACCAAAACTCACCGAAAAAAATAAAGCTGATTTAACTCGGTGTGCTGAAAATATTCTATTAGCTCGTGAAGCGCATTTCCCTGCAACAATTGCGGATCTTTATGATCCAGAAAAAATGCCAGAGAACCTACGCCAAGCACATGAAGAAAATGATGCGGTACTAGAGCGTATCTATATAGGCCGTCGCTTTAAAAATGACACAGAACGCTTAGAAAAACTATTTTCAATGTATACAGAAATGACTTCAAAACAAGCTGGGAAGAAAAAAGCATGACAACTTCAGAAAATCCAACCAACCAACGAACTGTCCCTGCTGTTTCCATCAAAACAGCTTGTACAGGAGCCTCAAATAAAGCCAATGAACTAGGTATGCGTCCAATGCAGGAGCGCGCCTATGATAAACGTGGTGAACAATACCTACTAATTAAATCACCACCAGCGTCAGGTAAATCACGTGCATTGATGTTTGTTGCTTTGGATAAATTAGCCAATCAAGGGATTCAGCAAGCACTAATTGTGGTGCCTGAACGCTCTATTGGCAGTAGCTTTGCAGATGAGGAATTAACTAAGCATGGCTTCTGGGCAGATTGGAAAGTACAACCGCATTGGAATCTATGTAATGCACCCAATGCTGATGATGAAAAAGTTGCAAAGTCTAAAGTAAAAGCAGTCGGTGAATTCTTAGCGGGTGAAGACAAAGTATTAGTGTGTACACATGCAACCTTCCGCTTTGCTGTTGAAGAGCTTGGTGTAGAAGCATTTGATAATCGGCTGATTGCGATTGATGAATTCCACCATGTGAGTAGTAATCCAGATAATAAACTAGGCGCACAACTTAGTCAGTTTATGGAACGAGACAAAGCACACATTGTCGCAATGACAGGTTCATACTTCCGTGGGGATTCTGAAGCAGTTTTATCACCAACCGATGAAAATAAGTTCGAGACTGTGACTTATACTTATTACGAACAGCTTAATGGCTATACCTATTTAAAAGCATTAGATATCGGATATTTTTTCTATACAGGGAAATATACTGATGCTGTGATGAAAGTCTTAGATCCTTCGCTTAAGACCATTATTCATATTCCAAATGTAAATTCCCGTGAAAGTACTCAAATTGGTAAACATCTTGAAGTTGAACATATCATGGATGCAATGGGGACTTGGAAAGGGGTAGATGACGAAACAGGTTTCCATTTAATCGAAATCACAACAGAGATGGGTAATAAGCGCATTTTAAAAGTTGCTGACCTTGTTGATGATAGTGATGCAGCAAAACGCTCTAAAGTACTTTCAGCACTGAAAGATCCAAAACAACGATTTAACCGTGATCATGTCGATATCATCATTGCATTAGGTATGGCGAAAGAGGGCTTTGACTGGATTTGGTGTGAGCATGCCTTAACGATTGGTTACCGTAGTAGTTTAACTGAGATTGTACAAATTATTGGTCGTGCTACTCGAGATGCTGAAGGTAAACACCGTGCTAAATTTACCAATTTAATTGCTGAACCAGATGCTTCTGAAAAGCTGGTTGTGGAAGCAGTCAATGATATGCTGAAAGCCATTGCTGCCAGTTTGTTGATGGAGCAAGTATTAGCCCCTCGCTTTGAATTTACGCCTAAAGATCAGGGTGCCTTAGATGGCTTTGATTATGGTGAAGATGGCTATCAAAAAGGCAAAACGAATGTTGGTATTAATGGTAAGACAGGACAAGTCCATGTCGAGATTAATGGCTTAAAAAAACCAGAATCTGAAGAAGCCAATCGTATTTGTAAGGAAGATTTGAACGAAATCATTACGGCTTTTGTTCAAAATAAATCTGCTATTGAACGTGGCCTCTTTGACCAAGAAAATATCGTACCTGAAGAATTAACGCAGTTAGCACTGGGCAAAATTGTTCAGGAAAAATATCCGGAGTTAGAGCCTGAAGATCAAGAAGCTGTACGTCAACATGCCATTGCAGCATTTAACTTGATTCAGCAAGCGAAAAAAGAGCTTGAACAAGCTCAACAAACGCTCGGAGGCACAACGGCTGGTCCTAGTGGAACTGGAAATCCAGACGATAAACCTGAATCAAACATGGCGTTTATTCAGGGTGTAAAACGCTTTATGAATGTACGTGATTTGGATATTGATTTGATTGATCACATCAATCCATTCGAATCAGCGTATGCAGTACTTTCTAAGGCTATGGATGAAGCGATCTTAAGACAAGTTCAAGCACATATTTCAGCTAAGCGTATCAATTTTAGCCCTGAAGAAGCGAAAGAATTAGCAATCCGAGCTGTGAAGTTTAAAAAAGAGCGAGGTCGTTTGCCTGATATCAACTCTCAAGATGCATGGGAAAAACGTATGGCTGAAGGTGTTGCAGCCTTTGCTCGATTCAAGGCACAAGAAAAAGCAAAAGCTAGTTCTTAATCAGGAAAATGAGTGATGGAAAGACTGACAGATGATCAAATTCTAGATGAACTCGAAATTCAACTTGAGTTAAAATCCTCAAAGATCTTAACACCTTTACAGGAACGTGTGATTTCTGGATTTGAAGAAATTAATCACTTCTTTGAAACTCATCAGCGAGTTCCATCACATCATGCTGATGCAGATATTTTTGAAAAATTATGTGCATCTCGATTAGATAAAATCAAACAGAATTCTGATATGAAATCTGTTGTTTTATTTTTAGATAAATTCAATCTCTTAGGTTAAACAAGGTAAATTTATGGCTGATTTTTCTGATGACGAGTTATTGTCAGAGTTGGGAATTGATCTAGCACCAGTTAAATCAGTGACCTATACAGCTAAAGAAGAACGTTTAATCTCTGGCTTTGAAGAAATCATTCATTTCTATGAAGAGCATAAAAGAGTTCCATCAAACTCTATTGATACAGATATTTTTGAACGTATCTACGCTGTGAGATTAGGTCAGCTAAAGCAATCGGATGAAGCAAAGAAGCTTTTAGCAGCTTTTGATCATCTTAATTTATTATCTGACTCTGATAATGAAGAGGCCGATTTAGCTAGTTTAGAAGATGATGATTTGCTTGCTGAACTAGGGATTGAACTGGAAGATGAAGAAAATATTTTTGTCTTACAGAATGTAAGAACGCAAAAAGAACGTGAAGCTAATGAATTAACCGCTACAAGAAAAGTGTGTGAAGACTTTGAAATATTTAAAGAACTATTTGAGCAAATAGCTAAGGAGCTTGAGTTAGGACTTCGAATCACTAAGCCTTTTGGAAAAGATGCTAGTATTGAATTGCATGATTGGTTCATTCTAGATGGTCAAATAGTATATGTATCTGAAATAGGCGAATATTTTAAAGCTCCGAATGGTGAAAATGATGCTCGTCTAAGGGTGATTTATTCCAATGGAACGGAAAGTGATTTATTGATGCGTTCTCTTAAAAAGGCATTAAATAACGATAAAGCAAGTCGTCGAATTTTAGTTGCAAACAATGTAGGGCCTCTATTTTCTTCATTTAAGTCTAATGATCACTCAAATGAACTTGAGATAAAAAGTGGCACAATCTATATTTTACGTAGTTTGTCAGACAATCCCTTTATTAAGAAACACAAAGATATTATTCATAAAATTGGCGTGACTACGGGGAAAGTGAATAAGCGAATTACTGATGCTAAGAATGATGCAACTTATTTACTTGCGGATGTGGAGCTTGTTGCTGCCTATGGATTGCCTGAAAATGTAGTGCCTCATAAGCTAGAAAAGCTTATACATAAAGTTTTCCAGGCTGCTCAGCTAGATATCAGTATTGACGATAGATTTGGTATTCCCGTTCAACCTAAAGAATGGTTCTTAGTTCCAATTGATGTAATCAATGAGGTGATCGAACATATCAAAAATGGAACGATTGAAAACGTCATTTATGATCCAGAGCAATCTAAGCTAGTGGGTAATCAGTGATTTAAAATACAATAAAAGAGACCATGGCATTTGCCATGGTCTCTTTTATTTAATGGGTAAATTGGGGTAAATCATTTTTTAAAAAATAAACATAATTTAGATGTTTAAGTACTTAGTTAAACTGTCACCATCTCAGCAAAAAAAATCAAATAAGAAAAGTAGATATTCAAAGAATTAAATAATTTTTAAACTTTATGACATCTCCTGTCATTTTCATATCTTATCTTCGTCTTTCAATTGATTAGTTACCGCAGTCAAGCAAAATTAAAAGCAAATATTGAAAGGAAGCTCACATGAAAATATGCCCTAATCCATTTACTATTAAGCAAAAGATGAAAGCATTGAAGCGTATTTTTAGAGCGTTAATCCTTGGAAAGATAAAGTGGGATGAATTAAAAAAGGTTTATTCAGCAATGTTACACCTAGAACGTTATTTAGAAAAAATAAATAATATGGCAACTAAACTTGAATAATTTTTTTATGTGATTTGGTGTGATTTTTTGTATTATTAATGTGTTATATTTCAAGCATATCAAAACTTTAAAAGTTTGGTATATGTTTTAAATAATTAGAGAAAATTTATGCAACGTGATGATTCTATTCATGAGCGTTTAGCTGACCGACTAGCAAATATTTTAACAAAGTTAAATATGGGGTATCAGTTAAGTATAAAAGAACTGGCATTTGAGTTTGGGGTGAGTACACGTACTATTTCGAGAGATTTTGATCGCCTTAACACTTATTTGCCTTTGTTACAGGATAATGAAAGTAAAAGATTTTACCTAGATTCAAATTATTTGGGAAAAATTGCTCCAAAGGATATCCGTAATTTTGCACAGCTCTCAGGAATTAGTCATTTGTATCCCTCATTGGATATGTCTTTTCTGCGTGAGCTTTTAGATAGTCGAGCACATCAGATTTATAGTGCTAAGGGTTATTCTTTTGAAGATGCTAGTCAGTTTAAAGAACTATTCAAAGTTCTTGGAAAAGCAATTCAAGAGCAGCGACAAATTGGTTTTATATATAAAGGAGAACCTCGACTGGTTCAACCTTATCGCTTGATTCATCATCATGGTAGCTGGTATTTAGCAGCAGTTAGAAAAGATCAATTGCGGACTTATCGTATTTCACATATTCAACTTATGCACGCTACGCATGAATATCCTCAATTTATTCCAGATCAAAATATTGTAAAACTTGTGGAAGATGATGACAGCATCTGGTTTGGACAGGATAAACAGGAAATCATTTTATCTATTGATAGTCAGGTTGCTTTTTATTTTAAACAGAGATCAATACTACCCGAGCAGCAAATTGTAAGAGAGTTGGGGGATGGTGGGTTGTTGGTCTCCTCAAAAATTAATCATGATATGCAGCTGTTGCCTCTAATCCGGTTTTGGATTCCACATCTTAAAATTGTAAATCCAGGAAGATTACAAAATGAGATGGAAAAGGGATTGAAGGAATATATAAGCACTAATTGATTTTAAAACATATAGATATAAAAAATGTGTAAAGAACTTTAATAAGAGGAATATATAAATGGTATTACCACTTGTACCGTTATTAATCGGTGTTGGAGCAGCAGCAGCAGGGGCTTATGGTGTTAAAAAAGGAACGGATGCTAAAGCTGGATTTGATACAGCTAAAAGAATTTTTCGTCAGGCTGAAAATAAATTAGATGAAGCTGATGAAACTCTTGAAGAAATGAGAGTGAGAACTAATGAGCGCTTAACTATTTTGGGGGCAACACGTATTGCCGTGATTGAGCAATGCTATATCCCTTTTAAGAAAGCTTTAGAGGGAATTAAAAATATTGAAATTAGTCAAATATCTGAATTACAAGGTGTTGATGTAGAAAGTAGGTTATTAGAGTTAGATAGACTATCTGTTTCATTACCTGAAATAGTGTCCGGAGTAGGTGCCGCAGGAGCAAGTGGGGCATTAACAGCTTTAGCTGCCTATGGCGGTACACAAATGTTGGCTGCTGCTTCAACTGGAACAGCGATTAGTACACTTAGTGGTGCAGCCGCAACAAATGCCACATTAGCGTGGTTAGGTGGTGGAAGTTTGGCTGCTGGTGGTTTTGGGATGGCAGGAGGGATGGCTGTTTTAGGGGGAGTTGTTGCTGGTCCAATTTTAGCGGTTGGAGGGGCAATGTTAGCTGCAAGTGCCGAAACAGCTGTGGATGATGCAAAAAGAAATTTAGCTAAAGCACATGCAATTTACAATGAAAAAATGATTGCAGCTAAAACAACACGTGCTATCGGCAATGCTGCTCATGCGATTGCAGGTTTAATTGAGCAATTGAGTGAAGTTGCAGATGAGTTAATCGCAGAGATAGAAACAATACGTAAATATAAAGATGATTATCAAACATTTACTCAAGCAGAGAAAGCAATATTCGCAAATGCTTTTTTGTGCATGGGGGGGATTTCTGCATTAGTTAAAGCTCCATTAATTAAAGAAAATGGTGCTTTGGATGTGGCAATTCGTGATGTGCGTGACCAAGCTAAAGACTTGGTTGATCGTTTAAATAGTATTTAAGGGGGAAATGACATGAGTCAGGATGCTTCAGCAGAGTTGCTAGAAATTGAAAATAAAATTTCTAAAATTGAAGTGCGTATTGAAAGAGTTGAGGATTTAATCCAAGAAAAGTGGGATGAGGAAAGTTCTGTTAAGAAAAAGATGTTTGAATCTTTTGATGATTTTAATGATAGACAAAATGCCATATATTTTAAAGCAGTAGAATTTGATCGTATAAAGTCACAAGAAATTCAAGATCTTAAACAGCAAATTTCTGACCTTGAAGTACGTAAAAAACAATTAAATGAGGAGCTGTTTGCAGGGTTAGATGCGTCGGATGACTTTTAGACTTTAATGCTATTACAGGACTTGATTATGATTTATCTTGAAGAGGTATTGCATAGCTTTGTTGATGATATATCAACAAAGCTAAATGTAGATTTATCTTGGACCTTGGAGCAACGCAGTGAAAAGTTGTTAGATGCTTCTTTACAATATCGAGATGAGCTACAAGGCATATTAACAACTAAATCAGGTGAGCATAATCAAAATCCCAATAGACAGGGAAACTTGTTTGAGGTTCGGGATGTTTTTATTAATAATTTAAATGAAGCTATTACTAACTCTGACAAAAAGTATGCAACAGCTGATTATCTTTATAACTTAAAAAAGCAAGGTGTAAAGCTTTCAGACTCGATTTTAAGCGCAGAAAATTATAATGATAGTGCGACAGATGTTGTAGCATTTGCTAAAGGTAAAATACTAAATGGTGAAAAGGCACAATATAAATCTATAAAAAACTTCACTCATTTAGCAGCAGAGAGATATTTAGAAAACACTGACAAATTGGTTGTACCTTTAGAAGATTTTGAAAAAGCTAAAGCATATTGGTTAGATCGTGCAGAATTGGGCGATGTAATTGCTCAAGCGGTATTAGAAAAGCTAGTAGCAGGACAAATTTCTAGACGTTCAGTTTCTTTACAGGGAACTTGGGCTGAGAGTGTGATTATAACTTTTTCTGATGAAGAAAAAGCTAAAGAGAATTTACAGAACTTAGCAGATTATTTTTTGATTGCTGAATCAGAACTTCATCAGAAGGGTCATTTCGTTACTCATGAAGTAATTCAACACACTAATATTAGTATAAAACAAGCGATTGCCTATATGGTTGGGCGTTGTGTCGCTGAAATTCGCCAAGCATGGAAAGATCAGAATATAGATTTTTCTGCACGATTTCAAAATGTGATCAATGACACTAAGCAAAAATTTAAAGAAATATTTGAAGAAGGCCTTTTGAAAAACCTATCAAAATCTGCAATTGATTATGTGGTTGGATTAATTTCAGGCTTTTATAAAAATATCTACCAAGCGATTCAGAAAGGGGGTAAGTATTTCAAAGTTGTTTGCGATGAAATATGGTTGTTTATTACAGGTGAGAATAAATCCTTATTCCAAACAATTTTGAATATTTCTAAAGCAATCGCTGCTTTAGCAGTAACTACTTTCATTGTGGGGTTATATCAATATTTAATTAGCATTGGTATTCCAGAAGTATTTTCTGTTGTGATTACTTCATTTGTTTCAGCTTTAGTAACTGTAACAATTTTCCGTTTAATTGAAAAAGCTGCACAGATTACGGGTTCTGTATTTTACACACGAGATGTTGCTCGAATCCGTCGTCAGGAAGTTGAACGGATTTGTGAAGAAGTATTGCCGCTTATTGAAGAAAAAGTTGCTCAGCTAGATAGTTTAATTGAGCAGGAAGATAAAGAACGGAAAGAAATTTTTAATAAGTCTTTTGTTCAGATCAAAGCATCTTTGAATTCTGTGGAAATAAATAAAATCGTTATCGCTTATCAAGAGTTATACCAATATTTGGGACATGAATTGCCATTTAAAAATGAAAATGAATTTGATGACTTTATGATGGGTAATAAGATTTTTGAACTTTAACTTAAAAGTAAATGAGGGGGTAGGTTAATGAATAATAGAGATAGGGATAAGGCAGCTGGTCAAGCTGCAGCTTTATGGAAATCTGGTAATCCGGTTGGACGCATTGTAGCTACAATAATTTTATTGTTTCTTGGTCCTTTAGGGTGGCTTGCAATAGTTGTAATGTGGGGAATTCATTTTCTTGACAAGAAAAATTAATGTAATTTTTATCAAATTTAATGTGTAAAAAAGCGAGGGTATAAAATGAGTTTTTGGAATAAAGTGGGACAAGTAGCAAAAGTAGCAGGAGAATATGCAGCTAAAGAAGCTAAAACTCAGTATGAAGGAGCAAAAGAAAGATCTGCTCAATATGCGGAAGAAATGCCTGATCTCAGTGATCGTCAACTAGCTAAAATTTGCCTTACAGAAGCTCAGCGTTCACCTATTAAAGCGGTAGCAGCTCGAAAAGAGTTAAGAAATAGAGGTTATGAAACTATGGAAGATATTAAAAGTATTTAAATTTGTTTGAGATTTTTATCTTTTTTAGAGTAGGTAATCATTTATTAATTTGAACTCATTTATGAGAATTTAAAAGTTAATTAAGTTGCATCATCCTGCTCTAAAATAAATTCATATTTTTAGTCATTATTAAAAATAATTACTTAGTAGTAATTGAGAGGAAACCATGCCATTACCATTAATTTTAATTGGGGCTGCCGTTGCAGCGACAGCGGTTGGAGCTAAAAAAGCTTATGATGGTCATCAAGACAAAAGTCTTGCAGATGATATTATTGAACGCTCAAAAAATATTTATAAAAAGCATAAGGAAGCTCTTGACGAAGTAAATAATAAAACCAGTCAGTCATTAGAAAGCTTAGGCGAGTTAGAGCTCAAAATAGGTTCAGATTTTGATAAGTTTGATCGTTTAGTAGAAGAAATTTTAAAAAATAATAATTTTCAAAAATATAGCGATACAAAAATTCAAATTCCCCAGCATAAATTAAATCAAATAAAGGAAGTTGCTATTACAGCAACTGACTATTTGAAAACTGTTGTTGGTGGTGGTGTTTCGGGAGCAGCAGCGGGATTTGCTGTATACGGTGGCGTTATGGCTCTTGGAGCCGCATCTACAGGGACATCTATAGCATCTTTATCTGGTGTCGCTGCATATAATGCTACTATGGCGGCTATTGGTGGTGGTTCATTAGCTGCTGGCGGTTGGGGAATGGCTGGTGGTGCTATGGTGCTAGGAGGCGCAGTTGTTGCTCCTGTATTAGCTGTAGCTGGTATTGCTTATGCGATTCATGGTTCTAAAGCGCTAGATAAAGCAAGAGATATCCGTTACGAAGTTGACCAAGCTGTTACAAAAATGGAGATTGCACAAGAGCAGTTATTGCGAGTCCAATCTTATGCAGACCGAATTTATAATGAATTAACTAAAATATATAGCGTCTTCAATTTGTATTTTGAAAAGCTAAAAGAGATTAATCAAATACTAAAAGAGGGTAATCAGGAAAAAATACATAGCATTTCGGAAGAGACGATTACATGCATTGAAAATGGTACAAGTTTAGCTGCAATTATGGCAAAAATGATTTCTACGCCGCTATTCAAGGTAAAACAAGATAATAAAGGTAAGCCTATTTTAGACAAAGATGGTAATGCAGAAATTCTTGTAGACGAGCATGGTATGCAAGTACTTGATCATCAAGGTCTTGAGAAAGTTTTAAAAGAAACCCATGAAGGTTTTAAGCGTTAATAACATAATTTTAAAGTATTAAGGACTCCTCCTGTCAACACAGGAGGAGTTCTTATATTAGGAACAGATATGTCATCAAAAACATTTGATTGGTCAGATGAAATTAACCAAGTTGTCACTAAAAGTTTAGTGACTACCTTTGGTCTTGATTTTTTATTATTTGAAGATAAAAAAGGTGGAGATGTTGATACGATTCAAAATGTCAGACAAGACATATGGGCAACAGAAGCGGAAAAGATAAAGTATGAAAATCGTGAAAAATATGATTCGGCTGCTTATCATCAACATCATAATTATATTCAGAAAGGGCGGAATGATAAACAAGCGCAAGAAAATGGGACTTTGAAAGATAAATATCGTAAAGATAAAAATCTATCAAAAGGCCAAAACCGTGATTTGGATCATATTATATCGGCGCATGAGATTCATAATGATGCTGGAAGAATGCTAGCTGGACTGGATGGAGTAGCATTAGCTAATCAAGACTCAAATTTATCGTCAACGGCTAGCAGTATAAATAGAACTAAAAAACAGCATTCTGTTGATAAATTTTTAAATAATTTACCCGAAACAATTAATAATCGTGAAATTGAATTAAGTAAGTTAAATCAGAAGCTTCATGGAATGCCACAATCTACACCTCAAGAACGGCATGAGTTTCAGCAAGTTCAAGATAAAATTAGAAAAAAACAGCAATCATTGGATGAGCTTAAACAAGTTGATAGTGAATCCATGAAAAAAGTTGATGAAAAGGCAAGAGCTGAAACTGAGAAGCAGATAAATAGTTATTATCAAAGTACTAAGTTTTTTAAGGCAAGCTTAACATCAGCAGGGATTGCTGGTTTAAAAATGGGTTTAAGGGAGACATTAGGACTTATACTTGCTGAAATTTGGTTTGAAATAAAAGCGGTAATTCCTTCTATATACGTGAAGTATAAAATAGTTGAATTTAGAATTAAAAACTTTTTAGATGATTTAAAAGATACGGTTTTAAATATTATTGAACGTGTAAAGCAGCGGTTTAAGGATGTAGTTTCTAGTTTTCGGGATGCAACAATTTCAGGTGTTTTTGCAAGTCTTTCTACAACGGTATTAAATATTTTTCTTACAACAACAAAGTTTTGGGGGAAAATTATAAGAGAGACCTGGTTAAATTTGATCAAAGTCATGAAGATGGCATTCTTTAATCCAGAGAACTTATCGACTGGTGAGTTAACTAAAGCCACTTTTAAAATTCTTTCAGCAAGTATTGGCATAATCGTAGGTATGCTTATGCATGAAGGTTTAGCTGCTCTTAACTCAATGCCTTTAGGAAATTTAGTTGTTGACTTCGCTAGCGCTTTGACAAGTGGTATTGTAATTTTGGCTTTAAATTATTTCATTGAGCAAAGTGAAATAATGCAAAAATTCTGGTCATATTTAGATCAGGTAAAAACAAAATATGAAAAAATACTAGATAACTTTAGAGAGATCAATAAAGAGTTAGACCAATATATTCTACAATTGACGCAATTAGAATTTGGCTTAAATATTGATGAGATTTCTGTATTTACAGAACAACTAAACAGTGCTAATTCTGAATTAGAGCGCAATATAGTTCTAAAGAAAGAAATAGAAAAGCAAGAAATTAAATTACCATTTGAAATGGGAAATTCAGAAAGTACTCGAAGCTGGTTATTAGGGTTGGCTAAAAATTGATTGCTTTTCCATGCACTCAGTGCGGAGCCTGTTGCAGGCATGTTAATTTATCAAACCAAACTGATTTTTTAGATCGTGGTGACGGCATTTGCCGTTACCACGATCTAACATCTCATTTATGTACAATCTATGAAAATCGTCCGGAAGTATGTCGAGTTGATACCTATTATGAGCAACACTTTAAACAAAAAATTTCTTGGGAACAATTTGTACATCTTAATTTGATCGCTTGTGAGCAGTTGGACCAACTTGAATGATTAATCGATTATATAATTTTAAATTCCTAAAACTACTTGATATGGTTTAAATCCTTCTAGTACAGCATCGGAAACTAATTGGATAAAAGCTTCAGTCTTTCCATAAGCCATCCATTGATCTAGGGCTTCATAGTAGGCCAGTCGGTTTTCAACTGTGATGACGCAAGGTGGATAACCAGCTTTAAGCAATTCGAGATTCATCAATAGACGTGATGTACGGCCATTGCCATCAATGAATGGATGGATACCTACAAAATCAGCATGTACTTTAGCTCCACGTTCAATGGGGTGAAGCTTATGTGCCTCTGAATTATACCAATCAACTAACTGAGCCATCTTTTCATTTAATAATGTGTAATCAGGTGGGGTAGATGTAGCACCAGAGATTAGGACATTTTGTTGACGATAGCGGCCAGCATTATCATCATCAATATTCTTTAAGATAAGCTGATGGATATTACGAATTTGCCATTCAGAAAAAGGCTCCTCTTTCCGAATGATATCTTCAACATAGTAAATTGCATTTCTATGGTTGATCGCTTCGAAGTGTTCTCTTAATGCCTTTCCACCAACAGTAATACCTTCGAGTACTACTTTAGTTTCTAGCAGGGTGAGTGTATTGCCTTCAATTGCATTCGAATGATAGGTCCAACGGACAATAAGATCTTCTTGTAAATTTTTGACAATTGATGGAGAAAGAGGGCGATGTTGATCTAATTTTTTCTTTAAATCATCAATATTTTCAAACATAACCTTATCCCTGAATTTGTCTTAGTCGATAATACATGAAAAAAGAAATATCAGAAATGTAGTGATATAACATTACATTTTGTATTGACTGTAAAAGTAGTAGGTTAGCCTTTCGTTGTCCGGTAGATTTTAGGTATAGGCTTATTCATTTGGGAATTATATTGCTGAATAAGCTTTCAAGAATAGGTTTGTGCAACAAAACCATGTATTGCTTAAGTTTTTAATAATGTATAAGATTTTAATAGATTGTAAAATTGGTCATACCAAAAAATAAATTAAAGCTTGTCTATTGCGTTTTTAGGCTAATATTTCTAATATAAAATATACATTTTATCTCTTAATTACTAAATTGGTCATACCAGTTTGGTGTATAAGTATAATAAACTGTTCAATCTAGTAGTTAAGCATTTCAAGGAGTAGACAATGCTTCAACAGTGGCAACAAATTTATGATCCCATGGGCAATATCTGGATTTCGAGTGCAATAGCGCTAGTTCCAATTGTTTTCTTTTTTTTGGCATTGGCTATTTTTCGTATGAAGGGTAGTGTAGCCGCGACAATTACCGTTTTTTTAGCCTTTCTGGTCTCATTATTTTTATACAAAATGCCAATCGGAATGGCATTGGCATCAATGGTCTATGGATTCTTCTACGGACTGTGGCCAATTGCATGGATTATTATCGGTGCAGTTTTTATATATAAGATTTCAGTAAAAACAGGGCAGTTTGATGTTATTCGTTCCTCTATTCTTTCAATCACAGAAGATCAACGTCTGCAAATGCTATTAGTTGGGTTTGCTTTTGGTACGTTTTTAGAAGGTGCGGCAGGTTTTGGTGCACCCGTCGCAATTACTGCGGCACTGTTGGTGGGACTCGGTTTTAAGCCTTTATATGCGGCTGGGCTATGCCTGATAGTTAACACTGCACCTGTTGCTTTTGGTGCAATGGGAATTCCGATCATTGTCGCTGGGCAGGTTTCAGGTGTTGACACCATGGAAATCAGTCAAATGGTGGGTCGTCAGTTACCCTTTATGGTGCCAATTGTATTGATCTGGATCATGGCAATCATGGATGGCTGGCGTGGGGTTAAAGAAACTTGGCCTGCTATTTTAGTTGCCAGCTTATCTTTTTCTTTAGCGCAATATTTGACATCAAATTTTGTTGGTCCTGAGTTACCCGATATTACTGCTGCAATTGCAGCATTGGTTAGTTTGACAATCTTACTTAAGTACTGGAAGCCAAAACATATTTTTCGTTTTCAGGATAAGGATTTACAAGTAGATGAAACCATTGTTGAGCAAGTTCGTAAGCAATACAGTGTGGGGCAGATAGCCAAAGCCTGGTCTCCATTTTTGATACTTACAGCAATGGTGACGGTCTGGAGCATCAAACCTTTTAAAGATTTATTTGTTAAGGACGGCGCACTAAGTGATTTAGTAGTTTCAATTAAAGTGCCGTATTTGCATCAATTGATTCAAAAGCTACCGCCTGTCGTGCCTGAAATTAAAGATTATGATGCGATTTATAAGTTTGATTGGTTATCAGCAACGGGTACGGCGATTATGTTGGCGGCATTGATCACGATTATTTATTTAAAAATGAAACCTAAAGAGGCAGTTTCGACATTCTTTGAAACCGTGAATGAACTAAAAACACCAATTTATTCGATTGGTATGGTGCTGGCTTTTGCCTTCATTGCAAACTATTCAGGTCTGTCAGCAACGCTTGCTTTAGCACTGGCACATACGGGTCAGGCTTTCACCTTCTTCTCACCATTCTTGGGTTGGGTTGGGGTGTTTCTTACAGGTTCAGATACTTCAGCTAACGCATTGTTTTCAGCGTTACAAGCAACTACAGCACAGCAAATCGGTGTGCCTGAAGTCTTGTTAGTTGCTGCCAATACCAGTGGTGGGGTAACAGGTAAGATGATTTCCCCTCAATCAATTGCGATTGCTTGTGCGGCAGTGGGTTTAGTTGGTAAAGAATCTGATTTATTTAGATTTACAGTAAAACACAGCATTATCTTTACGGTGATGATTGGTATTATTGTGACCTTACAAGCTTATGTTTTCCCGTGGATGATTCCGTAAACGGGTCAAGGAAAAAAATGAAAGTCTCCGACAAAGTGGTACAGCGTTTACGTCTATTGATTGAAAAAAATAATGTGCAAGTCGGAGAGCGATTGCCTGCTGAACGCCAACTCTGTGAGCAGTTGGGTGTGTCTCGTAGCTCTTTACGTGAGGCGATTCAACAGCTGATTACCGCAGGGATTATTCAGAGCAAAGCGGGTGCAGGCACCTATTTAAAGCAGTTGCCTGCACATTGGTCACAGCATCAAATCGTTGAGCCATTATCCGGTTTGATGGATCAAGATCCTGAATATCGTTTTGATGTACAAGAAGCTCGTATGGTGCTTGAAGGTGGTACAGCATGGTATGCCGCACAACGTGCCACACCCAGTGATTTGATTAATATTCGTCAATGTTTTGAGCAGATTAGCCATTTTCAGGCTTTAGGTGATGATGCCCACGCAGCAATAGCGGATGCGAAGTTTCATCTGGCGATTGCAGAAGCATCCCACAATCTAGTGCTGATCCAAATGATGCGTAGTTTGTTTGATTTATTGCAAGACAACGTGATGTTAGGGCGACGTAAAGTCTACACTACACCACAACATTTTGAACAATTGCATGACCAGCACTTTGAGGTGATGGACGCAATTGAACGTCAAGACTCAGAGACTGCACGTAAGGCAGCTTGTGGGCATATTGAATTTGTTGTTCAACGCGTACGTATGATCGATGAAGAAGAAGCTCGTCGTCAACGTTCGAGTCGATTAAATAGGACATAAGTTATGATTATTTCTTCTGCAAATGACTATCGTGAAGCTGCGAAACGTCGTTTACCGCCATTTTTATTTGAATACATTGATGGTGGCGCCTATGCGGAATATACCTTAAAGCGTAATGTAGAAGATTTATCAAAAATCGCTTTACGTCAACGTGTGTTAAATGACATGTCTGAGCTGAGCTTAGAAACGCAATTGTTTGGTGAAAATTTGGCGTTGCCAGTTGCATTGTCACCTGTAGGTCTAACGGGTATGTATGCGTGTCGTGGTGAAGTTCAAGCCGCGGTTGCCGCAGATAAAAAGGGCATTCCATTTACCTTATCAACAGTTTCAGTTTGTCCGATTGAAGAAGTGGCACCTGCGATTCAACGTCCAATGTGGTTTCAACTGTATGTACTACGTGACCGTGGATTTATGAAAAATGCCTTGGAACGTGCTAAAGCCGCAGGCTGTTCTACCTTAGTATTCACAGTCGATATGCCCGTTCCAGGTGCGCGTTACCGTGATGCACATTCAGGAATGAGTGGTAAAAATGCTGCAATGCGTCGTTATATGCAATCGTGTATGCACCCACACTGGGCTTGGAATGTCGGTTTATTGGGTCGTCCGCATGATTTAGGTAACATTTCGAAATATTTAGGTAAGCCGACAGGTCTGGAAGATTATATCGGTTGGCTGGGCAATAACTTTGACCCTTCAATTTCGTGGAAAGATCTTGAGTGGATTCGTGATTATTGGGAGGGTCCCATGGTTATTAAGGGGATTTTAGACCCTGAAGATGCCAAGGATGCAGTACGT
This sequence comes from Acinetobacter pecorum, assembly GCF_014837015.1. Taxonomy (GTDB): domain Bacteria; phylum Pseudomonadota; class Gammaproteobacteria; order Pseudomonadales; family Moraxellaceae; genus Acinetobacter; species Acinetobacter pecorum. The sequence continues at coordinate 10,241 of NZ_JACSPT010000016.1, read as the reverse complement.
TTTGGCGCAGATGGAATTGTGGTCTCCAATCACGGTGGTCGCCAGCTTGATGGTGTTTTGTCTTCTGCTCGTGCGCTTCCTTCAATTGCAAGTGCGGTCAAAGGTGATATCAAAATTTTAGCAGATTCAGGGATTCGTAACGGTCTTGATGTGGTACGTATGTTGGCTATGGGTGCAGATATTTGCATGCTTGGTCGTGCATTTGTATACGCACTTGGTGCTGCCGGCGGTGCTGGGGTAAGTAATTTACTAGATTTGATTGAGAAAGAAATGCGTGTAGCAATGACATTGACTGGCGCAAGAACCATTGCAGATATTACATCGGATTGCTTGGTCAAGTTAGAGAAAGAATAAGCCATTTAATTACTCACATTAGTAAATCTTTACCAACGTTCCTTTAAAGAAAGAGATTCTTATCCGAATAATTCAGGTAAACAAAGCTTCCTTTTGAAAAAGGGGCTTCGATGGATTATAAAGAATCTCTTCTAATCTTCACTTGTGCTGAATTTTAAAGCCGTGTTTTAAAAGATACCTGGGAGAGAAAATTATATTATTTGGGCATTTATAAAATAGAAGACTTAAAAATGATAAACACTCAATCCTCTTCTCAACAGACTATTCAAAAACTAATTGATATTGTTGGTAAAAACAATGTGCTGACTCATGAGAAAGATACTCGTTTGTATCGCCAAGGCCGCCGTTACGGTACAGGAAACGTCTTAGCTGTCGTTGTTCCTGGGACATTGGTCGAACAATGGAAAGTGCTTGAAATAGCGGTAGATGCTGGTTGTATCGTAATCATGCAAGCCGCTAATACAGGACTCACAGGTGGCTCAACTCCATTTGGCGATGATTATGATCGTCCAGTATTATTAATGAGTACCCGTCGTCTAAGGGGAATTCAAGTAATCAATGAAGGTAAGCAAGTCATTTGTTTACCAGGTGCGACTTTGGATCGTTTAGAAAAAGAATTAGCAGTTTTTAATCGTGAACCTCATTCAGTCATTGGTTCATCTTGTATCGGTGCTTCAGTTTTAGGCGGCGTATGTAATAATTCCGGTGGAGCATTGGTGCGTCGTGGGCCTGCGTACACAGAACTTGCATTATATGCGAGAGTGAATGATCAAGGCTCGCTTGAATTAGTCAATCATTTAGGTGTGAATTTGGGTCATTCTTCTGAGGAAATCTTATCGAATTTGGAACAACAAAAATATCAAATTGCCGACATCGAAAATGAGAGTCAGTGCTGTGCATCAGACCATGGTTATATTAAAGATGTGGCGAAAATTGATGAAAACACGCCGGCACGTTTTAATGCTGATCCATCCCGTTTATTCGAAGCATCGGGCTCAGCGGGTAAAGTCTGTGTGTTTGCAGTGCGTTTAGATACGTTTGAGAGAATTTCAAGCCAAGTGTTTTATGTGGGGAGTAATCACCAAGAAGATTTAACCAAAATCCGTCGTTTTTTACTGAAAGATTTGCCGCGTATTCCTATTGCTGGTGAGTATATTCATCGTGTTGCTTATGACATTGGTGCTGAATATGGTAAGGATACTTTTATGTTTATCGAGAAGTTCGGTACAGCCAAAGTGCCTGCTGCGTTTGCGATGAAAGATAAAATAGATGGTTATCTTGAAAAAATGAAAATGCGAGGTCTTTCTGATAAATTTCTGCAATTGCTGACAAAATTTCTACCGTCACACTTGCCGAAGCGTATGAATGCATTTCGAAATTTATATGAGCATCATTTGGTACTACGTATTGAAGATCAAGATGTTGCTGCGGTAGAGGCATTTTTAGAAAGCTACTTTGATCATCACGAAACTGGTGATTATTTCCTTTGTGATGAAGATGAAGGGCGGAAAGCATTTTTACATCGTTTTGCGGTCGCAGGTGCTGCAATTCGTTATCGAGATACGCACCGATCAGAAGTTGAAGATATTGTTGCATTGGATATTGCACTTCGCCGTAATGATCGTGAATGGGTAGAAACTTTACCTAAAGAAATGGATGAGCAGATTTTACATAAACTGTATTATGGACATTTTTTATGTCATGTATTCCACCAAGATTACATTGTTAAAAAAGATGTTGATCCTTTAGCTATGGAACATGCAATGTGGCGTTTGTTAGATAGCCGTGGCGCTGAGTATCCAGCAGAGCATAACGTTGGACATTTATATGTGGCTAAGCCTGCGCTGAAAAATCATTATGAAAAACTTGATCCAACCAACAGTTTTAATGTCGGTATTGGACAGACATCTAAGCTTAAAAATTGGAAGTAACAGAAAATATTTTTAATGCATCGTATATTGGTAATAAACAGCCTAAAATAACGGTATCTAGGATATATAACCCTAAACCCATTTAAGCCAATGATTTCTTAATCTGAATGGTTGGCTTATTGTGAGAGCATATAGAGATGCACAGATACCACTTAAAAAGCCCTTCATACTACGGACTCTACTCGTCATTAAATTGTATTACCCTTTTAATAAACTGAATGATATTGATTTAATTTATTTTTTAAATCATCAATGATTTCAAACATTGCCTTGTCCCTGTATATGTCTAAAAGAATAATACATCAAAAAAACAATATGTTATAACATAGTATTTTATAGTGCGCTCAATGTTAGTATAATTCAGTGTGCCATTTCAAATCCTGAATTTGGATTTGAACAAGATTTGAAGGTGAATCAATACACTAAATCTAATTTGGGTCAAAATTGGGTCAATGAATTTTTTTATTCATTAAAATATATTTGAAATTAAGTAGTTAGTGTTTGAGTTCAATTGACGCCACCTCCACCAAAATTCTTTCCGAAGTAATCCATCGGAATCTAAAAAAGCCTTTAAACTCAATGTTTAAAGGCTTTTTTATTGGCTGTATTGTCCGACTCTGTCCTACGCTGTGTGACCCCATTTTTGCTTTGTATAGGTAAAAATAGGTAAAAATTTTCTTAATATATTAAAAATTAGTATGTTATACAGTTGATTCAACTGATGCTGCTTAGACTCTACTTTCTTTTTGACCTTTATAACTTCTGCACTATTGAGCAGATGCAATGACTTCGATACGCCCTATAAGCCATTTCTTAATTCTGGAGTTATGCATAAGTCTTAATTTTGAATATTCGTTTGAATTGGAGTTTATTCAACACGATCTGTAGAAATTCAGTAAGCGTCCGCTGAGCCCCACTTTTTCTAACTCATTAATACCGCGATAGTGTCCACTAAAATTTAAGTGGACACCTATTTATGGATTTAAAGACAGTTATAGACACTGCACCAACGCTAAAAAAGCCCCGTCGAACCTTCACGGCTGAATTTAAACATCAACTTATTCAGCAATGCCAGCAGCCAGATACATCGGTGGCTAAGGTCGCAATGCAACATCAGATCAATGCCAATCTGTTGCATAAATGGATTCGTCAGTCCAGATCAATGGTTCCATCATTAACAATCTCATCCATTCCACAGACCGACTTCCTTCCCGTCATTCTTCACCCGACGCCAGTCAAACAAGAAGCACCTCCGCCACCTGTGCCAGAGAAGAAAGCTACCGCTCATATCAGGATTCCATTACATGATGAACAAGGTTCCGTAAGGGATCAGATGATCGAAATCGAATGGCCGGTGGAGTCTGCAACTGAATTACTGCTTTTACTTCAGGGCTTGATCAAATGATCCGTATCGATGAAATCTGGTTGTCTACCCAGCCCATGGACATGCGTGCGGGTATGGATACGGCCATGGCGCAGATTATAAAAGCCTTTGGCTCAATCAAACCGCATTGCGCCTACCTGTTCTGTAATAAACGTGGCCATCGTATGAAAGTGCTGGTACATGATGGACTGGGCATCTGGCTGTGTGCCAGGCGGCTGGAACAGGGAAAATTCCACTGGGCCAAAGTTCACCAGGGTGAAAACGTAGCTCTCAGTCCAGAACAGTTACAGGCACTCATTCAGGGTTTGCCCTGGCAGCGCATTGGACGACAGCAAGTGGTAACAATGCTCTAAACTAGGCTGCTACATTGTGCTATTCTCCAAACGTTCTATTTCCTCTGCGTCATGACCTCAGGCATACTGCGGTCATGAAAATGCTGCCTGATTTAAGCCAACTGACCCATGAACAACTGCTGGAATTTACCCGGCAGTTGGCGACGCAGCATCAGTCTCTGGCACAATCAAATCAAGAATTAGAAAAATTAAACCAGCAATTGGATGCCAAAGTTCAGCATCTTTCTATTCTCAATCAAAAATACGAGCATGAACTGGCGCTGTTTAAAAAGCATAAATTCGGCAGTAAAAACGAACATCTCAACGCAAAACAAATCCATCTATGGGACGAAGCGGTCGAAGAGGATATCGCAGCCGTTGATCTAGAATTAGAACGATTAAATGCAGATAAAACTGATGCAGCGACACAGAAAGCCACAGTCAACAAACCTAAACGTCGACTGCTGCCAGATCATCTACACACCATCCGTATTGAGCATGAACCTGCATCAACCCAATGCAGTTGTGGCTGCCAGTTACGTCGTATCGGCGAAGATATCAGTGAAAAACTGCATTTCAGACCGGCACAGTTCTACAAGGAACAGCATGTCCGTGGCAAATGGGTCTGTGATCAGTGCGACACTCTGACTCAGCAAGCGATGCCTGCCTATGTGATTGATAAAGGCATTGCTTCACCTGAATTGCTCAGCCATGTGCTGGTATCGAAGTATGCCGATCATTTGCCGCTGTACCGTCAGCGCCTGATCTATCAGCGGGCGGGCATTGATCTGTCCAGATCTACTTTATCTGACTGGATTGGTCGCTGCGGTGTGGAACTGGAACCTCTGGCCAATGCCTTAAAACAGGTGGTGCTGCAACAGCGGGTGATCCATGCCGATGAAACGCCGGTCACCATCATGCGGATGGGTGATGATGAGAAAAAACCGAAGAAAGGTTATGTCTGGGCCTATGCCACTACACAGTACAATCCAGTTCAGGCAGTGATCTATGACTTTCAGGATAGTCGTTCAGGTCAGCATGCTGAAGCGTTCCTGAATGGCTGGCAGGGTCATCTGGTCTGTGATGATTACAGTGGTTATAAAGCACGCTTTAAATCAGGCCAGGTCATTGAGGTGGGCTGCATGGCACATGCACGTCGTAAATTCCATGAACTGCATGTGACCGGGAAAAGTCAGATCGCTGAACAGGCATTAGTGCTGATTCAGAAACTGTATGCCATAGAAGCAGAACTCAGGAAAAAGACCGATGGTACAGCAGAACATCGCCGCGAATACCGGCAACAGCATAGCCAACCGGTGATGCAACAACTGTATGAATGGCTCAACCAACATTATCTGGCGGTGCCATCGAGTTCTCCAACTGCCAAGGCGATCAATTACAGCCTAAAACGTTGGCAGGCACTCTGCCGCTATCTGGATGATGGCAATTTGCCTATAGATATGAGCAGCATTGCTGCGCAAGGGATTGAAAATCAGATGCGCCCCTGGGCGTTGGGACGTAAGAACTGGCTATTTGCTGGCTCGCTGCGCAGCGGCCAACGAGCTGCCAATATTATGACTTTAATCCAGTCAGCAAAGCTGAATGGACTGGATCCGTATGCCTATTTAAGTGATGTGCTGAAAAGGCTGCCGACGCATAAAGTCACCCAAATAGAAGAATTACTGCCACACCGCTGGAAATCCGACCAAAATTAAAAAATAGGCATGGGATTCAGCGGACGCTTACGAAATTCATATCAATATTTAAAATCTGTTTCTGAATTAAAAAAGAGTCTTATATGGACTCTTTTTTATGGGTAGTTATTTGGAGATCCTGCTTTATAAAGATAAGGTTCTGTATTTATTCTATAAGTTTCTCTGCCAAAAATTTATTGAAGTTTATATATCCAGGCTTAAGCTGATCTATATGTCTGTGTATCAACGAAATCGGATGGTAGATCTACATTTAAGTATAAAGTAGATATAACGATCTATCGGGATAGGATAGATCGTGACTGAGGACGATACTTTGTATCGAATGTTCCACGATTTTAATAAGCCTTAGCGAGTAACCAGATCTGCCCAACAGGTTAAAGAAGCGGCTGCAGAAGTTTTTTTATCGGGTATTGTTTCCACTTGTGCAGAAATCTAGCATGATTTTAAAATCATGAGTACAGATATACCTATGGGTAAGAGGCTATTTTATAATATTTTTTATTATGATAATCCATTAAGTAATCAGCTATAGCAGCTGTCATCAGAAAAACTATATTATGCTATAATTTTAATGTGTTATTTTTTGTGTGCAACGAAATAATTTATAACAAGAAAAATCCTTAAAAGGTTTTTTTATCTTTAAAAAATTTGAATAATGATTAAAACATAAACAATAAAATAGAGTAGATATGGCCAAGAATTATTATGAAATATTAGGTGTATCTCGAGATGCAACTGATGAGCAAATTAAAAAAGCTTATCGTAAACTTGCAAGAAAATATCATCCAGATGTCAGTAAAGAAGCTGATGCTCAAGAGCGTATGCAAGAAGTAAATGTTGCCTACGATGTGTTAAGTAATGAAGAAAAAAAAGCAGAATATGATTTTGAATTAGACCATCCACAGAGTAGCCGTAGCCAAGGTGGGAATAGTCATCAATATTATTCCAATATGGGCGGGCAGGATTTTTCAGGGTTTGAGGACTTGTTTGGTCGCTTTGGCGGTGGTTTTGGTGGTTTTAATGAACAGCGTTATCAAGGTCGAGCATCCTATAAAGGGGATGATCAACATGCGACTCTAGAAGTAGATCTGGATGTTGCATTCCATGGCGCAACTCAAAATGTCACATTACAGATTCCCACTATCAATGCATATGGGCAAGCAGAAGTACAGCGTAAAGTCTTAAAAGTTAAAATTCCAAAAGGCATGAAAGCAGGCCAAAAAATCCGTTTAACAGGACAAGGACAACCGGGTATTCATGGTGGTGAAAATGGCGATCTGTATATTGAAATCCAATATAAAGCTACAGATTCAACTTATGTTGAAAACGCGGATGTCTATCATCATCTGAAGATTAGTCCATGGGAAGCAGCACTTGGACAATCCATTATGGCAAGTTTACCCAATGGCAAACAACTCAATATTCAGATTCCTAAAAATGCAAAAACAGGTCAACAATTACGTTTAAAAAATCAGGGTATTCCTGCGAAAGATCCAGGGCATTTATTCCTGATCCTCGATATTGTGCAACCAGATGCGCAAACTGAGCAACAAAAACAGGCTTATGAAGCATTTGCAGCAGCATTTTCAAACTTTAAGCCGAGATCATCATAAGGAGTAAAATTATGACAACAGTTAAATATTATGAGGTGGTCTTAGAAGATATCCAGCAGGTAGAAGTTTTAGATGAACAACAACATTATGATTTAAATAGTTTTGCTCAAGTCTGTGGTCAAAGTCCTGAATGGGTTCTACAACTGATTGAATACGATATTTTGCCACATCGCTTAAATGCATCAGATTTATATTTTTTAGTAGATGATGTGTCACGTGCACAAAAAGCGTATCGTTTACAGCGTGATTTTGATGCAAGTTTTACTGCTGTGGCCATGATGCTGGATTTAATCGAAGAATTAGAGCAACTTCGACGTATAACTAAATATCAGGGATAGATTTAAAATATTGGGTTTATCTCTAGCAATTAGAGCTTAACTCAATATTTAATCATTATTCTATAGCTAAGGTTTAAAACTCGAAAATTAAAATATAATCAGCATGCATTTTTGAAATGTCTCTTAATTTTGGATAAATGATATTATCTTTTTTAAATTGTAGTTCTATTAATAAAATGCTGGGTGGTACTAATTGGAATATAGTCAGAATAATAACAATTATTATGAATCCCTTTTAACTGCAAAACTTACCAAATAACTGAGACTTGAATATTTCATAACATTTTTTTAATCATCTTTTTGGTTGCTCAGATAAGGAAACATTCACAGTATAAATTAGCATGATCTCGTATAATTAATAATAATCGAAAATCTTTCTTATAGCTTCTGCAATATAGCTTTCGTGTCTAATTCTTTATTAAAAATAGTTAAATATATTTGATCTAATTTCCCCTTATTTTTGCTTTACAAAAACTCAAGATTATTAACAACTCTAGCCTTAAGATCCATGCCCTATAAGCGTTTAATGTGATTATGTCTGCTGTTCATGACGGGTTTTTTTGACTTATAGCCTCAAAAGATAAAGGGCAATTTTGCATCTGGATTATTTGGACTCAGACATTACCCGAAAAAATATGCAGTTAGCCTGATTCGGGAAGTCATATAGCCTTGAAATCCGCATAATCTCTGGATGTGGCCGGGCATAATTTTTTGTCGGAAAGAGGTGAAATGTATCTATAAAAAGAAGAGAGAGCAAGTTCAGGATCGTAAGTTTCTTTTTTATGAGAGAGTACTTTACTAAGTATATTGCAACGGCATTTATCTTGTAAAAAACATCTAATTCTTCAACAGATTCTTTTCTTTATTGACTCTCATTTGGCTGGATACTGAATGACTTCACCGGCTGTTTTAGGAGTAGAAAATGAAAAAATTACCGAAAGTAGCATTGGGCACCTGGTCCTGGGGAACAGGATTTGCAGGAGGAGATACCGTATTTGGCAATCACCTTTCTGATAGCCAGATGGCCGAGATCTTCAGCAAGGCTATGCAGCAAGGGCTGAATTTATGGGACACGGCCTCCGTTTACGGGATGGGAAGTTCCGAAACGGCGCTGGGTAGGCTGATTCCTCAATATCCGCGCGAAGATATCATTATATCAACCAAGTTTACGCCGCAAATTGCAGATGAACAGTCAGCTGAACCCGTAAGTGCGATGCTCAATGCCAGCCTTGAGCGTCTGGGTGTGCAAGATATTGATATTTATTGGATACACAATCCTGCCGATGTAGAGCGATGGACGCCAGGTCTGATTCCACTTTTACAGAGTGGCAAGGTAAAGCAGGTCGGTGTTTCAAATCACAGCTTGAAACAAATAAGTCGTGTAAACGAGATTTTAAAGCCAGCCGGTTTTTCGGTCAGTGCAGTTCAGAATCACTACAGTATGCTCTATCGTTCCTCGGAAGAAGCCGGGATTCTCGAATATTGCCATCAAAACAATATGACCTTTTTTGCCTATATGGTGCTCGAGCAAGGTGCTCTCAGTGGTCGTTATGACTCGCAACATCCTATGCCTGCAGGTAGTGACCGCGCTGAAACCTATAACAATGTTTTACCGCAGCTGGAAAAACTCACTGCTGCAATGAAGGAAATGGGAGATAAAAGAAATGCCAGCGTGGCCCAGATTGCCATTGCCTGGGCAATTGCAAAGGGAACGCTCCCCATCATCGGCGTAACCAAAGTTGATCATGTTACAGATGCTGCCAGAGCAGCAGAGATTCAGCTTAGCGCTGACGAAATGGTCACTCTGGAGGAGTTGGCTAAAGCAACAGGCGTGGATACCCGAGGTGCCTGGGAAAAACCGATGATTTAACAGGTCTGATGCCAGCAAAGAGGTCCCTTTGAGTAGACTTTTAACCATATTCAGTTGATGGTTGTGTTGGCCCTTTGTATGAAAGACATCAGCAGAAACAAGTTGGCGTCATCTGTATCACTTGCGAGAAAAAAATGAAAATAATTTGTCTGGAAGAACACTATCTCGATAAGGCATTTGCTAAAGCGTCCATGGCTGTCGCGCTTGCACAGGCTCCATTTCTGCTTGACTGGGCAAAGACGGTTACAGATGGTAATTCTCCGGATCGAAGCCGTCCTCAAATTGAGAAAAATGATCTAATAAATTTAAAAGGTTCAGACCTAGGTAGCGGACGTCTGGCGGATATGGATCAAGCTGGGATTACAATGCAGGTTCTTTCTGTTGGCGGATTTCCTCATTTGGCACCTGCTGCTGAAGCGGTAAATTTAAGCCACGCCGCGAATGACCGCCTTGCTCGAGCAGTGAATGCTCATCCCGACCGGTTTGCGGCATTCGCAACGCTCCCTTGGGCTCAGCCGGATGAGGCCGAAAAAGAGCTGGAGCGAACGGTCAAAGAATTAGGTTTCAAGGGTGCTCTGCTCAATGGGCGGCCTTCATCCCATTTTATTGACCATCCCGATTTCAACCGGCTTTGTTGCACAAAGCTATTCTTGAGGGCTTCTTTAGCAATATAATTTCCAGATGAAGAAGCCTGCACCTAAAAC
>NZ_JACSPT010000015.1 GCF_014837015.1 Acinetobacter pecorum | reverse complement strand
TAGACCTCACACCCAAGTTGTCACTTAAATTTGAATGGATTGGGGAAAACTCAGCTTTTGAATGTTTATGCAACAAAGCCGCGTTAATCCTATATCACTGCTTCAAAAACATTCAGTCAGTCCATAAGAGGGTATTGCCTATTTCAGATTCGATCCATGCAGATGGGTAGTTTAGTCATGAGCCAACCAGCAAGCTAAAAACTCGCTAGATGAATTTTACTCACCTTTAACTGAATTTATATCGTTTTACTCATCTTTGGATTCACGCTTAAATAAAGCCAGACAGAAATTTAGCTTTTTATATTTTTATAAAAATTTAGGGTGGCATATCTCCATGAGTACAGCATTTCAATGTTCAATTAAACGTATTCGTTTTGATGAGAACTACAAACCAGCAAACAATACACGTCTAACCACCAATTTTGCCAATTTAGCGCGTGGTGAAAGCCGTCAGGAGAATCTTCGTCGTACACTTGCGATGATTAACAACCGCTTTAACAGCTTGGCGACTGCCGATAATCCTAGAGGTGATCGTTATTCACTGGAGATTGATATCATCTCTGCTGAAATTGATATTGAGGGCAATGGTCAAACCTTTCCCTTTATTGAAACCTTGAAAAGTACCATTATCGACCATCATACCAATGAACGCATTGAAGGCATGATCGGGAATAGCTTCTCATCTTATGTACGTGATTATGACTTCAGTGTGGTATTGCCATCACTCGGCTGTAAGGCCAATGAAAAACCTGAGGACTTTGGTGACCTGCACGGCAAGCTGTACCAGCATCTTGTGAATTCAGCAGTCTTTAAAGCTGAATTTAATAAACAGCCTGTGATTTGTCTCAGTGTTTCAACCACGAAAACCTACTACCGCAGTGCCAATGTGCATCCTGTTCTAGGTGTGGAATACACCAATGATGACTACTCACGTACCGATGAATATTTTAAAAAAATGGGCTTAAGTGTTCGCTACTTTAAACCTGAAAATGGCAATGCGCCGTTGGCATTCTATTTTGCTGGTGACTTGCTGCATGATTACACCGATTTTGAACTGATCAGTGCGATCAGCACCATGGAAAGCTTCCAGAAAATCTATCGTCCTGAAATTTACAACACTAATTCACCCGCAGGTGTGGTGTATCAGCCTAGCTTGAGCTATGGCGATTATTCATTGACTCGCATTGTCTATGACCGTGTTGAACGTGGTGAACTGGCAGTCAAACAAGGTAAATGGACAGAGGAAAATTTCATTAAGCCGTATAAAGACATTCTGGATGAATGGGCTGCCAATTTTAAAGTAGCAACGGCTCAGCAAGACAACGCTGCCTGATAGATCACATATATAAACGAATTTAGAGAAAGAAGATTAGACATGGCACTTTTACAAGCTAAAAAGTTACTCCCGACCTCTACAGCAGGCAGCTTGCCAAAACCGTCCTGGCTGGCAGAACCTGAAAAGCTTTGGTCAGCTTGGAAACTCGAAGGTGCAGAACTACTAGAAGCGAAACGTGATGCACTGAAACTGTCCTTGCATGAACAAGTCCATGCCGGCATTGATATTGTCAGTGATGGTGAACAGACCCGTCAGCACTTTGTGACCACGTTTATCGAGCATCTTGAAGGGGTAGATTTTGAGAAACGTGAAACCATGCGTATCCGTAACCGTTATGATGCCAGCGTACCTTCAGTAGTCGGTGAAGTTTCCCGTAAAAAAGCAGTGTTTGTGGATGATGCGAAATTCCTGCGTAGCCAAACCACGCAGCCGATCAAATGGGCACTGCCAGGTCCAATGACCATGATTGATACATTGTACGATGGTCACTACAAGAGCCGTGAAAAACTGGCATGGGAATTTGCCAAAATTCTGAACCAGGAAGCACTTGAATTAGAGGCAGCAGGGGTTGATATCATTCAGTTTGATGAGCCAGCATTCAATGTGTTTTTTGATGAAGTAAATGATTGGGGTGTAGCAACTTTAGAGCGTGCGCTTGAAGGTCTGAAATGTGAAACTGCTGTACACATTTGCTATGGTTATGGCATTAAAGCCAATACCGATTGGAAAAAGACCCTCGGCAATGAATGGCGTCAGTACGAAGCAGCCTTCCCTAAACTACAACAATCAAAAATTGATATTGTATCGCTTGAGTGTCAACACTCACGTGTGCCGATGGATCTGATTGAGCTGATTCGGGGTAAAAAAGTCATGGTTGGTGCGATTGATGTTGCAACCAATCAAATCGAAACGCCTGAAGAAGTTGCCAATACACTGCGTAAAGCGTTGCAATTTGTGGATGCAGACAAACTGTATCCATCAACCAACTGTGGGATGACACCGTTGTCTCGTCAAGTGGCTCGGGGCAAACTCGAAGCACTTAGCGCAGGAGCTGCGATTGTTCGTCAGGAGCTGGGTGCTTAAAAGAAGCATGGCTAAACCAGAGTAGGGTGAATGATCCGTAGATCATTTACCTGCCTTTGAGTGCAGGCACATCGTATATATAATTGAGATGAAAGAGATGATTGAAGCAATAGACTTTAGAAATGCAATGTCCTTGTTAACCACGTCTGTGAATGTGATCACGACCCAAGGTGTAGCAGGAATGCATGGCTTTACCGCATCGGCCGTATGCAGTGTGACTGATACCCCACCGACATTGCTGGTCTGTATGAATCAATCCTCTCGTTCACATGAACATTTCATTAAAAATAAAGTACTCTCAGTCAATGTACTCAGCACGCAGCATGAATACATCTCCAATGCATTTGCTTCAAGCAAATTTAACTCTGAAGATCGCTTTAAACTCGGTAAGTGGAGCACGCTTGAAACAGGTGCTCCAATTTTAGATGATGCTTTGGTGAGCTTTGATTGCCAGATTGAAGAAATTCAAAAAGTGGGCACACACAGTATATTTTTATGTCGTGTCATCGCGATTAGACAGAGTCAGCAGGAGGAAAGTCTGGTGTATTTTAACCGTGCGTATCATCAGGTCGGTCAATTAGAAACTGTTTAACTTTCCCTCGCTACAATGTTCTAGCCCTTATCGTGTTTAAATCCAGATAGCGAATTAAAACTGGAAGAAATAAAAGTTATTTCTTCCAGTTGAGTAAGCGTTTAAGTGAAGTGTAAAAGCTATCGAGCACAGTTAAAGCTTTCAGCTTTTTCGCTATCTCCCCGACCGCTATAACGTGCAATTAATGGGTATGGACAGAGTGGGCGGGTCCGGTTTGGTGCCCAGTTTGACGGGATTTCAGAATTAATGTCTCCACTCGGATTACCCGGACCGCGTGCAGTGGCAATAATACGGTCAGGTTTTTCACCATATTCCACCCATCTGACCAGTGCAGTCAGTCCATCAAACTGGTCAGTAGCCACACCCTGAGAAACATGGTTCATACCCGGAACCCGGAAAAATCGTACTGAATTCTGTATAGTGGCTGAATAACGTTGCAAAAGCTGATCATACCAGTTTTGTGATTCCTTCTCGGAGGTAGAGCCATCCGCTACTGCATGTACTACCATAATTTTACCTCCTCTTGAAGTGAGAGGCGTCACATTTAATGGATCAGGTGGTCCCATAAAAGCAGTTGAGCTTTCCTTATAGGTGTTATCTGTCCTGTATAGCTTGATAAGGTCAGTATCGAAATTATAATTCAAGATATATTCACTCGGTCTTTCCAATCCTAATAAATTAGGTGGAGTCTCGAACACAGTGCCTAATACTCCAGCACTACGATCTAAAGCGCTAAGAGGTGCTAGTTTCAAATTGGCCCATTTCTGTCCAACGATTCCTGGATCATAAGGTTCACTGACATAAAATTTTTCACCTTTAGAGTTTACAGGTGTATCAAATACAGCAGCGATAACCTGTATCTGTTCTGCTGACAGGCAGGTTCCATTACGTTCTCCCTGACACACCGGAACATCTCTTTGGATATTAAATTCTGATTGGCATCGGTCTACATCCTGTACCATGCCATCTACAATACCATCCAGCTTGTCACATTTATTTAAGACAGAATCCGCTACAACTTTTCTTTCAGCATCGGTAAAAGCTGTTATTGTCTCATCAATTTCCGTAGCGACTTTTCGGAGTTCTTTAAAATCATAAATTTGTGCTATTGATGAAAGAGGCGGCTCAAAGGAAGGCGAGTTGGCATAAATACCATCATATTCCCTTGGTAAGCGTGTAGCTGCATTCAGCGCCAGATTTCCACCTCGTGAAGCGCCACCTGCATAAGATCGGTCTGGCAGTTTGTCATAGCTAAACCTGATGAGCTGCTTTGCCATCGGGGTTAACTTGATCATCGAGTCATAACCATAATCAAGCCTGGCCTGTGGGTCTATACCAAAAGTAGTAATTTGTTCAAGTGTATGACCCATATCTGAGGAGATCACAGCAAAGCCTTCATATAAGGCATTGGTGAGTGGCCCCCCGCTTCCAACATAACCTAAGGCTGGAATGAGTTCTCCACCAAATCCACCATTGGCCTGAAAAAGAAAGCGGCCACTCCAGTCCAGAGGAAGACGCATCTCAAAACCAATTCGATACTCTTGCCCATCTATAGGACTGATTCGTGGAAACATATAGCCTGTGACTACACAATGGGCCCGAATGGGTTTTTCAGCTACAGTCACAGCACCCGCAGCCTCAGCAGTGGCTGAAGTAATCGTGGTATTGGCATATTGAAATGAACCCAGCTGTTCACACCGTTTCTTTATTTTAGCTCCAACAGCAGGTGATAATTGTGGTGTTTGATTAGAAGGAGGATTACCTTGATATCTGTCATTGTCATTATCGCCACCACAGGCTGCCAATAAAAAAGAAATCATCATAAGCAGGCTTAATCGGGATAATATATTGTTATTTAAATCATTCATTTGAAGCTCCATCTTGCAGTAAAACTAAATGGTTGAGTGACTTCATAGAAATATATTGATATTTAAATAGCCTGTTTCATTAAATAAAAGTTTTAATTATCAACAAGATCAAGAGTAATAACTCAAGAGTTATGAAGGCTGTTCTTATTTTAGCAATACTTAATGCCTGAAAGTGAGTCACTTTCAATATTTAAAGTTTTGTTACCTGATTTAATAAAACAGGAAGAGATGTGTACCTGAATCAGGATGCCCTTGAGTTAGAAGCAACCTTGCAAAGTGTAAGTGGAACAACTATAGAATTTCAAATTCCTCACTAAAACTGGAAGAAATAAAAGTTATTTCTTCCAGTTGAATAAGCGTTTAAGTGAAGGGTAGAAGCTATCGAGCACAGTTAAAGCTTTCAGCTTTTTCGCTATCTCCCTGACCACTATAACGTGCAATTAATGGGTATGGGCAGAGTGGGCGGGTCCGGTTTGGTGCCCAGTTTGACGGAATCTCGGGATTAATTTCTCCACTCGGATTGCCAGGACCTCGTGCAGTGGCAATGATACGATCAGGTTTTTCACCATATTCCACCCATCTGACCAGTGCAGTAAGTCCATCAAACTGGTCAGTAGCAACACCCTGAGAAACATGGTTCATACCTGGAACCCGGAAAAACCGAACGGAATTTTGTATATTGGCTGAATTGCGTTCCAAGAGTTGTTTATACCAGTTTTGTGACTCATACATGGAGGCAGTAGATCCATCTGCTACTGCATGGACTACAATAAGTTTACCTCCTTTTGAAGTCAGAGGAGTCAGGTTTAGTGGATTAGGTGGTCCCATAAATTCAACCGAACTTTCTTTATAGGTATCATCTGTCCTGAACAACTTGATAAGATCGGTATCGAAATTATAATTCAATGCAAATTCCAGTGGATTTTGCAAAGGTGCCTCCTCAGGCGGGACCTGAAAAGTAATTGCTGTGGCATTAGCAAGACCTTCTAGATATTGAGTAGAAAACAATTTTACATTGGCCCATTTCTGCCCGATGATACCCGGATCATAAGCTTCACCCACATAGAATTCTTCACCTTTAGAATTTACCGGAGCTTTAAATACATCGGAAATCACCTGAATCTGTTCTGCTGACAGGCAAGTACCATTTCTTTCACCCTGACAGACAGGAACATCTCTCTCAATATTAAATCGTGTCTGACACTGATCCACATCCTGCACCATACCATCGGTAATGCCATCAAGCTGGTCACACTGCCTTAAAACAGCATCTGCCACAACTTTTCTTTCTTCTAGAGTAAAAGCTGTCACTAAATCATCAACATCGGTGGCGACTTTTCTCAACTGTAGTGCATCATATATTTGTGCAACTATTGCCACTGGTAAGTCAAATGGAGGTGAATTGGCATAAATACCATCAAATTCATTTGGTAATCGCGTAGCTGCAATTAATGCAAGGTTACCGCCACGGGAAGGTCCAGCAGCATATGATCTGTCAGGCACTTTGTCATAACTAAACTTGATGAGCTGCTTTGCCATCGGGGTTAACTTGGTCATGGCAGCATAGCCATAATCAAGTCGCGCCTGAGGATCCAGTCCAAAAGTAGAGTTTTGTTCAAGCGTATGGCCCATATCTGAAGAGATCACTGTAAAACCTTCATAGAGAGCATTGGTGAGTGGCCCCCCACTTCCGATAAAACCTAGCGCTGGAATGATCTCGCCACCAAACCCGCCATTGCCCTGGAAAAGAAAGCGTCCATTCCAGTCCAGAGGAAGACGCATCTCAAACCCAATTCGATATTCTTGTCCGTCTACAGGGCTGGTTCGTGGAAACATATATCCTGTAACCAGACAATGTGCCCGAATGGGTTTATTGGCAACGGTCTCAGCACCTGCCTCCAGGGCAGTAGCTGAAGTAATCGTGGTGTTGGCATACTGAAATGAACCGAGCTGTTCACACTGTTTCTTTATTTTAGCTCCAACAGCAGGTGATAATTGTGGTGTCTGGTTCGAAGGAGGATTACCTTGATAGTTGTTATTGCCATTATCACTACTGCAAGCGGCCAATAATGAAATCATCATCAGCAGGCTTAAACGGGATAATATATTGTTATTTAAATCATTCATTTGAAGCTCCATTTTGTAGGAAAGCTAAATGGTTGAGTGGCTTCATAAAAATTTATCGATATTTAATAGCTTGTTTTAATTAGATAAAAATTTTAACTATCAGTTGGATAAAGATTTTAAGATGCAGGACTTTAGAGTTATGAAGGTTGTGTGAAGTTTAGCAGATATTAATGGTATAAGTGATATTCACTTTCAATACTTAAAGTTTTGTTACCTGATTTAATAAAACCGGATTCGATACGTAGCTCAACTATTTTTTATAAGGGTTATAACAAGCTATGAGCATCGAACAAGAACCTCAATAAAATGGAGAGGTAGAGTGAAATTTAGATAGAAAGGAAGCAAAGTCCTATCAATGAATGGGAAATACAAATCTTCTGATTCGCTCAGAAATTTTAAGTGATACAAATAGCTTTAAAAGCATTATAAAGATAATTCTTTTCAAAAAAATTAAAAAAAATAAACTGTTCAAAGATACATAGGTTGTAGTATCAAAGAGAGAATAGGAAACTTGATTAGATTAGGAAAATAAATAGCTTTTACTCGCCACATCAGCCTTAAAAATGAGACATGAAAGAAAAATAAAGGCGATATAGTCTAGAGTTTTTAGAAATATTTTTATAAGTTTAAATGAATATAAACAAATTCCTGTACCTTGTTCACTCATATACAATTATTTAATCCTCAACCGGAGATGTGCAATTGCGTGTTGGCCGTTATAAGTTATTGATCATCATTGTCTTGCTGATACTGGTACTGGCTTTTGCTCTATTTCGCTGGTGGCAGGGACCAAAGGTACCTAGTTATACCTTAAGCGCCATGCCGCTGGTACAAAATGTCGTTGCGAGCGGGCGGGTCACGACCGTGGCACGGACTCAGATCGGCAGCGAAATTACCGGGGTGGTTCTCGAAACAAGAGTCAAAGAGGGGGATAAAGTCAAGCCGGGTGACCTGTTGGTGGTACTGAAATCTGATGAGCTTCTGGCCCAGGTTAAGCAAGCCGAGCTGGCACTCACCGATTTGGCTAAGGTCAAGCGCCCACAGGCAGAGGCTGAACTGGCCAGTGCCAAAGCGCAGCTAGATCAGGCCAGCCGTGAAGCAGCACGTAGACGCGCTGCTGGTGTAGGCATACTCTCGGCTGAAGAAATAGAACAGGCGGTAGAGACAGAAAGGGTAGCACGTAACAATTTTGAAACGGCCCGCCTGAAAGCTGAAGCCCTGGCATCCGGACAAGTTGAAGAAGCTTCACTGCGCCAGCAGCTCGCGGTGGCACAGGCGCAACTGGCCAAGGCAAAAATACGTTCTACGGTGGCAGGAACAGTGCTGACACGTGATGTAGAGCCTGGCGATCTGGTTCAGCCTGGACAAACACTATTTACGGTGGCCTTGAATGGCAATACGGAAATTCGGGTACCCTTGGATGAACGGAACTTGCCACAACTGGCCTTAGAGCAAACAGCTACTGTGATTGCAGATGCGTATCCGGATCAGAGTTTTCCGGCGCGTATCAGCTTTATCGCACCAAGTATTGATCCGCAACGCGGGACAGTAGAAGTCAGATTAGTTGTTAATCCGGTACCTGATTTTCTTCGGCAGGATATGACTGTTTCGGTCAATGTCGAGACTGCCAGAAGGGAGCGAGCACTCGCCATTCCAAATGATGCTTTAAGCAGTGTCAAAGGCGATAAGGCAGTGGTGTTAATGGTTCGTGATAAAAAAATAAAGCATCAGCAGGTCCGTTTAGGCCTGCGTGGCCTGACCATGTCCGAAGTAGTTTCCGGCTTGAAAGGAGGTGACCAGGTATTGGTGAATGCAGACTCTTCATTAAAGGATGGGGCTAGAGTTCGGGTAGAGCCGCAAACAACCTCCGTGATGAATTCTGCTAATGATAATACAGATAGTAAAAATGAATTACCGGTGAATTTCGATTGAAAAATTTTCTTGGGCGGCTCTGGATCGAATGGAAAATCGCGGTCAGTTTTTTGCGCGAGGGCCGGGCACAATCTCTGATGATCACTGTCGGCGTCGCGGTAGGCGTGGCTGTAATTGTATTCATTACTGCTTTGATTCAGGGGCTGCAAGCAAATATTATTGAACGTACGCTAGGCACCCAGGCCCATATTCGTCTGCTGTCACCAGATGAAGTCAATCAGGTGGTGTCGCCTCCTGCGGGTACTGTGCAATTGTTGCAAGAAGATAAACGAGCACAGCGACTGCGTTCGATTAATAACTGGCAGCAGATTACCGAAACTCTGGACCAGTTACCTGTGTTGACTGCTGTCTCACCGGTTGTGTCAGGGCCTGCCTTTGTTCAGCGAGGTGATGCGATCGAGTCGGTGGCACTGGTCGGAATGAATCTGGAACGTTATCAGCAGATTATTCCCTTAAAAGAATATCTGATTAGCGGACAGTTGCGAGTGGGTGCAGACGATGTGCTGATTGGCAGTCAGTTGGCCAAAGATCTGGGAGTACAGGTCGGCAGCAAGCTGCGACTGGATACCGGGCAGCAGAACAGCGCTGTGGTCAATATTGCCGGTATATTTGAACTCGGGGTGCGTGATCTGGATGCTCGCTATGTTTATCTGGATTTAAAGCAGGCGCAGTCTTTACTCTCCCTGCCGGGCGGAATAACCGTCATCGATCTGACCATTGACGATATTTTTCAGGCAGACCAGGTTGCAGCACAAGTCGCGCGCCTGACTTCATTGAAGACGGAAAGCTGGATTGAAACCAATACGCAGCTTATGAATGCAATTACTGCCCAAAGTCTATCCACCAATATGATTATTGTCTTTGTGGCGATTTCGGTTGCGTTCGGCATTGCCAGCGTCATGTCTGTCAGTGTGGTACAGCGCACCCGGGAGATTGGTATTTTACGAGCAACCGGCGCGACCCAATCACAAATTTTGAGGGTTTTTTTGTTTCAGGGGGCAATCTTTGGCTTGCTTGGTTCGGTGCTGGGAAGTGTGGTCAGTTATGGTCTGGTTTGGGTTTTTAATAACTTTGGTCCGGGATTATTTTATATTCCCATTTCGATTGAACTGGTCTTGCTGGCTCTATTGCTGGCGACATTAACAGGGGTGCTGGCTGCGGCAGTACCATCACGTCGGGCAGCAGCACTTGATCCGGTGGAGGCGATTCGTCATGTCTAAGCAAGCTGAAGAAGTCCTACGTCTGGAAGCATTGCGAAAATCTTATAATATTGGCCAGCCTAATGAGGTAGAGATCTTGCATGGCATTGATCTGCGCATTGATCGCAATGACTTTGCTGCACTCATTGGCCCTTCGGGTTCTGGTAAAAGTACTTTATTAAACATTTTGGGGTTGCTGGATAAACCGACAAGTGGCGAACTGTATTTGTTGGGACAGCCTACCAGCGCGATGGATGATGCCGCCCGTACTGCATTGCGTGGCACCAGCATCGGATTTGTATTCCAGTTTCATCACCTGATCCAAGCCTTTAGTGCAATGGATAATATTTTAATGCCTTTAATGATGGCGCAGGGCAAGCCGAAGCAGCAGGCATTGCAACGCGCACGAGATTTGCTGGCCGCAGTAGGACTGGAAAAATTTGCTGAACGTAAACCGAATGAACTTTCGGGAGGACAGCAGCAGCGGGTAGCCATTGCGCGAGCTTTGATCACTGAGCCGGCATTATTATTGGCAGATGAACCTACAGGCAATCTGGATACCCAGACCGCGGCTGACATGTTTGAGCTGTTTCGTAAAGTGCATCGTGAACGTGGTTGTGCTGTACTTCTGGTAACGCATGATCCGCGCCTGTCAGCCACTTGTGACCGTACTATTAATCTGGTCGATGGCCGGATTGAAAGTGATTCAAGCAATTCTCCTCAAGATTAAGCTGTACTACAAGGAGCCAGGAGGGCTAATTTTTTGAAGCGAGAGAAAAGATATTTCAGATTTATAGCTTTCAAAAAATGATCGCCATAGCTGAGAGTGAAATAATCTATTTTTAAAAAAGGATGTAGGCGAGTGCCTACATCCTTAAGATTTTAACGGGTTACTTTTTACCATTATATTTAGGCTGCTTTCTTTTAAGCTGCTTTAGTCACTTAGGATCAATAAATCTAACTAATAAAACTAATAAAAACGTTAGAGCGTACCTATGCACTTAGGGTGCTCTGTTAAATATCTACTTCATCCTGTGAAATAAGCCGGGCTTCTCATTTGATTCAGTCTGGCTCTATTGCTCCAGACTGCTTCTGAGCATCCAGGCCGTTTTTTCATGCACTTCCAGACGCTGGGTAAGAATATCAGCTGTCGGCTGATCATTTGCCTCTTCAATCGTTGAAAAAATACTTCTGGCGGTACGTGCCACAGTTTCATGTGCATCTACGAGTAAACGCAACATTTCGTCAGCAGTGGGTACACCTTCGACTTCCTGAATGGAAGTAAGTTTTACAAACTGTTTATAGGTGCCTGGTGCTGCAAAACCCAAAGCACGGATACGTTCAGCAATAATATCCAGTGCATTCCACTGTTCGGTGTATTGTGTCATAAACATGTTATGCAGACTGTTGAACTGAGGGCCGGTGACATTCCAGTGGAAATTATGAGTCATCAAATACAGGGTATAACTGTCTGCTAAGAGTCTAGACAAACCGTCGACAATTTTGGCGCGATCATCATGAGAAATCCCGATATCAATTTTCATTGCTTTAGATTCTTTTTTAGAAGAGGCCATGCTCTTACTCCTTAAAACTTAATGCGATACTGTGTATGAGAATAAATTCGGATGGATTCAAAAACCTGAGTCAGAAGATGAGGTCATCCCTATAACTGGATAGTTGATCTCTCTATGAGGAGATCGATTTAAGTGGTTATAAGTTATAGATATTAGATGAGTATGCAGACATAAAGTTTAGTCATTATGTATAAGTGAGACGTAGGAGTGTAACCATTTAAAAATGACCATTTTGATCACGTTTACTAGCTAACGAGTTAATTCTTTAAAGCAAATGGATGCTTTAAAAAGTCTTTATCATTTCAGAAGTATAATAATCTAGAGTGCTGATTTATGAGTAAAATCACGTATTCTTATACTTAATCCGACTTGCCCACATCATTGGAGTATTTCTAATATCTTATTTTAAATAAATGGTTTATGGGAAAATTTAAAACATAAATAAAGCGAGAGTTTATAAAAAAATAACACAACACTGTCTTAATTAAACAAGTGACTACAAACAATAATAAATCTTACTTCTAAATGCAGTTATGTTAGGACACAGGCGAAACCAATGAGCATTTCTGCAAGTCAAGTTTCTAAAAGTTAAAAAATCTTCCAGTCAGTACATTTAGTAGATGTGAGACTGCGGCAAGATTAGCTGTAGACGATTAACTTGCGAAGGTGAACTGGTCAAGCCAAGCGACATACAAGCTCAAGCGATTTTGAGACAGACAAAAATATCTGCACTAAACTCAAGCTCAGCAAGGAAAAAACATCATGAAAATTAAGGCCAATAGCCCTGCGTCTGGAAAAGACGGTTTAGATAAACAAAATACCAATAAAAAAAGTGAGCAGCTCGATGTATATCGTAGTGATGCTACCGAGCAGGCACTCACCACCAATCAAGGGGTTAAAATTTCCGACAACCAGAACAGTCTCAAGGCAGGCGTTCGCGGTGCCACCTTGATCGAAGATTTCATTCTTCGGGAAAAAATTACCCATTTCGACCATGAACGAATTCCTGAACGTATTGTGCATGCCCGTGGTGTTGGTGCACATGGTTATTTTGAGGCTTATCCGGGGAATGAAAAACTCACCAAAGCTAGCTTCCTGACCAATACCGACGTACAAACACCAGTATTTGTGCGTTTTTCTACTGTACAGGGACCGCGTGGATCAGCAGATACCGTGCGCGACATTCGTGGTTTTGCCACCAAGTTCTATACTGAAGAAGGTAATTTCGATTTAGTGGCGAATGATGCGCCAGTATTTTTCATTCAGGATGGCATCAAGTTCCCGGATTTCGTGCATGCGGTCAAGCCTGAACCACAGACCGAGATTCCTACCGGTGCCACTGCACATGATACTTTTTGGGATTTTGTCTCATTGGTTCCTGAATCTGCACATGCGGTCATGTGGGCCATGTCAGATCGAGGCATCCCACGTAATTTAAGAGCCATTCAAGGCTTTGGTGTGCATACTTTCCGTTTTATCAATGCCGAGAATAAAGCAGTTTTTGTGAAATTCCACTGGACCCCCAAACAGGGTCTCGCCCAGCTAGTCTGGGATGAAGCACAAAAACTGGCGGGTAAAGATCCGGATTTCCATCGTCGTGACTTATATGAAGCGATTGCCTCCGGTAACTATCCGGAATGGGAGCTGGGTGTACAGGTGGTTCCAGAAGAAGATGAGATGAAGTATGACTTTGACTTGCTGGATCCAACCAAGATTATTCCGGAAGAACTGGTGCCGGTGACGCCAATTGGCAGAATGGTACTGAACCGGAATGTAGATTATTTCTTCGGTGAAACCGAGCAGGTGGCATTCTGCCCGGGACATATTGTGCCAGGACTGGATTTTACCAATGATCCATTATTACAAGCACGTCTGTTCTCCTATACCGATACTCAGCTTAGCCGTTTAGGTGGTCCGAACTTCCACCAGATCCCAATTAACAAGCCGGTTTGTCCATTCCACAATAACCAGCGTGACGGTTTACATCAGCGTATTGTACATACCGGTCAAGCCAGTTATGAGCCGAATTCGATTGACAATAACTGGCCGGCTGAAACTCCGCCCGCAGCACAAGGCGGTGGTTTTGAAAGTTATCAGGAACGTATTGATGGACACAAGATCCGTCAGCGTAGCGAATCATTCGGCGATCACTTTAGTCAGGCCCGTCTTTTCTACCGCAGCCAGGCACCACATGAGCAAAAGCACATTGTCGATGCCTATGTCTTTGAGCTGAGCAAGGTAGAGCGCAAATATATTCGTGAGCGTGAAGTTCTGGAAGTACTCTGCAATATTGATCTGGACTTGGCTCAGCAAGTGGCTGATCAATTGGGTATTGAAATTCCGGCAGAGAAAAAAGCTGCAACATTGCCGGATGTGCAGATTTCACCACGCTTATCTTTCGAGGCATTCAAACCCGAAGATATTAAAGCACGAAAAATTGCCCTGCTGGTGCACGATAAAGCCAATGAGGCCACTATCAAAGCTGTTCAAGCTTGGGCAGAATCAGAAGGGGCTGTGGTCGATGTACTGACCCCAAAACCGGGTCCGGTACTGGGTCTGCAAGGTGATGTGATTCCTTCCGATGGTATGCAAAAAGCCGAGCCATCCATCGCTTATGATGCCGTGGTAATTGCTGACGGTGACAATTACGATGTGGTGATGAAAGACGGTGTGGCAACTCATTATCTGCTGGAAGCCTACAAGCATTTAAAACCAATCGTGTTCTTGGGCGATAAAGGCAAGCTGATTGAACATTTACGCTTGGTTAGCGATGAAGGAACCTTGGCAAGCGGACAGTTTGAAGCAGTCCAAGATAGCTTCAAGACTTTGATCCTGAACCATCGGGTCTGGGCGCGTGAAGCGATTGCGGAAGCGATTCCTGCTTAAACCACCCATCCTATTATGTTTGGAGGATAGAGGCTCCGGCTTCTATCCTCCCGGTTTTTATATGGACGAAGAGATGGTGAAACCGGATGTCAAAAAGTTGTTGGCACAAGTACAGCAAGCCAAATGGAGCAGAGAACAGGACATTTATCTCATTGAGCATAATCATTTGCCTTTAGCTGAACTCATGCAGCAACTCTGTTTCAATGAAGAGGAGATTAATGCAAGGCGTAAGGTATTAGGATTAATTACACGTTTGAAACAAATGCGTAAGCTTTCTCACTAACTGAAATAACTGACTTTAAAAAAACACAAAAATATTCTCCGAATTTTATGAGGAACCGCATGCATGAACCTCGGTTCAATATTACAAAGATTTGAAACTTCTCCTCTGGAGCTACAAGAAAAAATTCACCACACTTTAATGGAGCTGGTGGAGATTTCCGCTCAGGTGCCTTATCCCGCTTCTGGAGTTACCTTAAAACGCTGGCAAATACTCAGCCAGGTCTCAGCCAATAATCTGAGCTTGGGAAAACTGTTTGAATCGCATTTAGATGCTTTGGCCATTTTGCATGAACTGAATATTCCAGTCATGAAAAAAGGCTTATGGGCAGTATGGGCAGCAGAAGGTGGCCCCCGACCTTTAAAGCTGGAAGCAGGAAATCTCACCGGAATTAAGCCTTGGTGTTCTGCATCGGTCTGGGTGCAACACGGCTTGCTCACTTACCGTGATGAGCAACAACAATCCCAGTTACTGATTCTGGATCTGCAGCAAGAAGGCATTCAGCATTATCAGGATGCATGGCAGGCAGTGGGCATGCAACATACTTTAACTGCCAGGCTAGAACTGGATCAAGTCGAGGTGGAAAAAGTCGCAGCTCCGGATGCCTATCTAGATCGGCCCGGATTCTGGCATGGTGCCGCAGGTGTGGCCGCGTGCTGGTATGGCGCAACTGTCCGTTTGGCTGAGTATTTAAGGCAGACATTCTTGGTCAAACCGCATGCCTATAAAGCCATGTATCTTGGTGAAATCAGTCGGGAGCTTTTTGCAACACAAGCCTTATTTTATCAAGTTGCTGAATTAATTGATCAACAGCCGCAATACTCACATGAATTAAAGATTCGCAGTCTGCGTGCTCAGGTTGAAGCAACGGCTTTAAACGTGCTCACCCATGTAGGTAAGGCCCTAGGTGCTGCGCCGTATTGTGAGCATCCGCATTTCGCCCGGCTTGCAGCAGATCTTCCGGTATTTATTCGTCAAAGTCATGCCGCATTTGATTTGGAGCGAATTGGTGAGTTAAGCGCACAGGAGGAAGAACTATGGACATTATAAGACATAAGATTGTGGGTGATCGTGTCATCCATGGTGAAGGTACAAGGCTGGAAGAATGGCGTACCTGTGAGATTTTGCAACAGATGCCGGAATTCGATATTCCTCAGGTTATTCCACCGGATGCCAGAATCTGCATTATTGCACCTCATCCTGATGATGAAATTTTGGGCTGTGGAGGTCTGATTCAGCGTCTGGACAAACTGGGATATCAAATCGTACTTTTTGCCGTTACCAACGGGACGGCCAGTCATCCCGGCTCTAGTCTGTATACGCCCGAAGAGTTGAACCAGATTCGTCCTGCTGAAACGCGAGCAGCTTTAGAAGCATTACCTTTAAAACAGAATATTTTGCGGATCGCTTTAGACATTCAGGATGGCAAGGTGGCAGAACAGCGTGATTTGTTGCAGCAGCACCTGCAATCTTATCTGCAGCCGAATGATGTGTTAATTACCACATTTGTTCATGATGGGCATCCAGATCATGAAATTACAGGGCAGGTCACCCAGCAGCTGGCGACTGAGCTTAATTTGACCTGTATTCAGGTCCTGATTTGGGCGTGGCATTGGGCAACCCCTGGAGATACCAGAATTCCCTGGAGCGTCGCTCATCAACTCAGATTAACTGAAGAAGAACTGCAATATAAGTCTATAGCTGCGCGATGTTTTAAGAGTCAGCTCGAGCTTGACCCTACCACAGAACAAGTCGCTATTCTGCCAGAGCAGGCATTACAACGTCTTTTACAGCCCTGGGAGGTGTATCTGTATGAAAAGTAACACAGCCTATGATCAGGAATATTTCGATGCTCTATATGCTCTGAATCAGGGAGATCCCTGGCAATATGAACAGCGTTGGTATGAACAGCGCAAACGGCAGATTTGTCTGGCACTATTGCCGCAGTTGCGCTTTGAATCTGCAATTGAGATTGGTTGCAGCAATGGCGTCTTTAGTCAGGAACTGGCGCAGCGCACCGATAGCTTAATGTGTCTGGATGCTAACGATACTGCGATCCAGTTGGCCCGGCAACGTTTACACACTTATCCGCATGTACAGGTTTTACAGCGTATCGTGCCCGATAACCTGCCAAAACAGAAATTTCAGCTTATTGTGGTTAGTGAGATTTTATATTATCTGAACCCCACTGCACTGGACCAGGTACTGACATGGTTGCATACTGCATTGGAACCCGGGGGATGTATCTTGAGTTGTCATTGGCGCACGCCCATCTCAGGATATAGTTTGAATGGTGAAGATATCCATCAATATCTCAAAGTACATTTAAACTATACACATCATTTAAGTTTACAGGACTCCGATTTTTTAGTGGATCTCTGGCTAAATACAGCGCAATCTGTGGCAGAGCTGGAGGGTTTAAGATGAAAAAAATCGGTGTGGTGATTCCGGCCTGTAATGAGGAAGCTTATATTGAACGCTGCCTGCTGGCGTTAAAATCAGCACAGCTTTATTTTTTTCAATATTTTAAATCAATAGAGAATCTTCCTGAAATCCAGATTCTTGTGGTCCTGGACAATTGTACCGATAATACCGCGGTTAAAGTTCAGCAAATGGGTATTCAGGCCATCAGCTGCGATTTTCGAAATGTAGGCAAGGCGCGTCATCTGGGCGTTCAGCAGATGATCGGGCAGGGCTGTGACTGGATTTGCTGTACTGATGCCGATTCATTTGTACAGTGTGACTGGTTTCAGGTCATGTCACAGCATCAACCGACCGATGCGATTTGTGGCGTGGTGGAGCTGGATCAATGGGATCATTTAAGTCACAAGACCCGTCAGGCTTACCTGAGACATTATCAGGACAGTATGGGGCATCGGCATATTCATGGCGCAAATCTGTGTTTTAAAGCTTCAGCCTATGTGAACGTTAACGGTTTTCAGCAAATGGAATGTCATGAAGATGTTGACTTCATCCACCGTTTAGAAGAAGCTGGC
Source organism: Acinetobacter pecorum (assembly GCF_014837015.1). GTDB lineage: Bacteria > Pseudomonadota > Gammaproteobacteria > Pseudomonadales > Moraxellaceae > Acinetobacter > Acinetobacter pecorum. The sequence continues at coordinate 64,430 of NZ_JACSPT010000015.1, read as the reverse complement.
GCCCAGATTGTCTGGTCAAATCAGCTCAGAGTCACGACTAGCAGTCGTCTTAGTTCAAAAATTAATGCGGGTTTTGCACATTTTTTACAAAACCTTGAGCTTATACAGGCTACAAAAAAAACGATCAGCCTATGCAAATAAAAACATAAAACTATAAATTTTATACAATCAGAGACTTGTAAAAAATCTCAAATTTTGTGTCTAAAAAGTATTCCATTTAAAATTATTCTGTTTATAATTCACACAAATTCAGCCCTGCATACTTATATATTTTAACTATAAGTCTGTGGGGTTTTTATATGGATGCTCGGTAATGGATGCCTGAACCCTCTTTTTTGGTAATACAATGTTCAATCAAACACTGCTTTCTCGAATTCAGTCTCCATCACCATATTTATGGCAGAAAATAGCGACTGCATTGTGCTTCTTCTGCTTGGGCTTTGGTACTGCGGCTTGGGCGCCGTTAATTCCATATGCACAGCAGCGCCTGTTATTAAATCATGCTGATTTCGGTCTGCTATTGCTCTGTGCCGGAATCGGTTCGATGCTGGCTATGCCACTGGCAGGCCGACTGGCCAATGCCTTGGGTTGCCGTGCAGTTTTAGCAGTGATTCTGAGTGCATTGATGTTCATTCTCCCTGCGCTGGCTTATAGCCCAAATCATATAATGATGGCTGTCAGCCTGTTTTTGTTTGGTGCAAGTGCTGGCGCTTTGGGTGTTACTGTCAATATGCAGGCTGCACAGATTGAGAGAAAACTCGGTAAAAGTTTAATGTCCGGTTTTCATGGGGTATGTAGTCTAGGTGGTCTGGCGGGGGTGCTGGGTATGACCATGTTGATGGGATTCGGACTGGCCCCTTTAAGCGGTGCGATCATTGTCAGTGGCATTTTGCTGCTTATTGCCTTAATTGCTGTTCCTTTTAGCTTGGGTGCTGAGTCTAAAACAGTGACAGATGAAGCATTGTCACCAGAACAGCCTGTGAAAAAAGCAGCACCGACCTTGGCGATTTTAGGCATTGGCCTGATCTGTTTTGTTGCCTTCCTCTCTGAAGGTGCCGCCATGGACTGGAGTGGTATTTATCTGAGCACTGAGTTCAGTTTACCAGCTGCACAAACCGGTTTAGCTTACAGTTTCTTTGCTGGCTTGATGGTACTGGGACGTTTTAGCGGACACTTGATTGTTAACCAGTTGGGTGAAAAAAATACGATTTTATTAAGTGCACTACTGGCGACCACCGGTTTATTGACAGTAGTGTTTGCACCAGTCTGGCAGGTAGTATTGGTAGGTTATGCAATTTTAGGCTTAGGTAGTGCCAATATTGTACCGCTGATGTTTTCCCGTGCAGGACGTCAAAAAACCTTGGCTTCACATGTAGCATTGTCTTATGTATCGGTATTTGCCTATACAGGTTCATTGATTGGACCAGCATTGGTAGGATTTGGCAGTGAAATGATTGGATTAAGTCTGGTATTTAGCGTCATTGCGATTGGCCTGTTGGGTATTACGATTTTGAATCATCTCACTGCAGAGCCAAGAGAAGTTCACCAAGGCGGAGATGCAGTTGCTCCTCTTCAAAATGAAACACCAGCTTAATGCTGGTGTTTTTTTAGGCTCAAAACTTAAGCCGTTACGCTGAACTGGGTTGACGCTCCGGTAGCCACAGGGCGATAGATCCGCAGACTTTGCGAGTTTTTCAGGTCAGTGATGAACTGATCACGCCAGCGAATAATATCGAAGTTTTTCAAGCCCTGATTTAAATACCGATAACGCTCTAAACGTTCTGATTTAGGCATGCGCAGCGCTTTTTTCAGGGCCTTGGCCATACTGTCGTGTTCATATGGATCCACCAGTAAAGCTTCTCTCATTTGTTCAGCTGCACCGGCATATTTAGACAGAATCAAGATACCGGGATCTAGAGGATCCTGTGCAGCAATATATTCTTTGGCAACCAGGTTCATACCGTCCCGGATCGAATTTACCCAGCAGATATCTGCCTTGCGATAGAGTTGCATCAAGGCTTCATGCCCTAAGGTGTCATAGCTGCAATCAAAAGGTACCCAGTCCGCTGTACCCTGCTGGGTATTAAGTTCCTGCACAGCAGATTTAAATTGCTCATACAGATTTTGGTAGGTTTTTACATCCAGCCGGCATGGGCAGGCTATTTGTAATTGCTGGAACTGATTTTTAAATTCTGGCTGATCTTCTAGCAGGCTCTGTAAAGATCCGATTTTTTCCAGTAAGCCTTTACTGTAATCAATCCGGTCAACCGAAATGATGGTTTTATAAGGCGGCGCTGTGTCGAGACTAAAGGGCAGCTTTTCTAGATGGGTATCTGAGGCCTGATTTTGTAGTTGCACAGGATGCACACCAATTGGATAGCATTTCACATGAATCTTTCGAGATTGATAATTCAATATTTCACTATGACGATGTTGGACTTTCAAGGTCTGTTCAAGGAACTGCAGACAATTTTCCTGATCGCGAGAAGTTTGTAGACCCACTACATCATAATTGGCTAAATGATGGGCCAGATCGCGATAAACAGGTAAAGTCTGCCAGAGTCTCAGTTCAGGAAAAGGAATATGCAGGAAAAAGCCAATACGGTTACGCATGCCGAGCTTACGACAATAATGCGCCACACTTAAAAAATGGTAATCATGGATCCAGATGATGTCATGAGGAGTGGCCACCTGTTTCAGGTGTTTGGCAAAACGTAAATTAACATCCTGATAAATTTTAAAATCCTGGGGCTGATAATCTATCAGTTGATGTTGATCGTGCATTAGTGGCCATAATGCATTATTGGCGAAACCGCAATAAAAACCCTGATATTGGGACTCGGTCAAAGGACTCGTATGATATTCAACATTCTGATGTTTCAGGATTTGAAATTTCTGTTCTTTAGCTTGTTCAACTCGGGATCCATTCCAGCCAATCCAGATACCGCCTATATCATGCAAAGCATCCTGCAAAGCAACCGCTAATCCACCTGCCTGGGTATTGTCTGCCTTGGGTAGATTTACACGATTAGATAACACTATGAGTTTTGACATGTAATTTCTCCAATAATAATTGTTGTTGTGCTTTCAATATTTCTAAGAATTCCGCAAGAAAAGCCTGCACCTGGGTTACCTTTTCAAGGCGATGGTGTGCCATGGTTTTGCCTGGGCCGACTTTGATGGAGCAGCCTTTAAGAGTATTGATGACCTTAAAACCGGCTTCGTCAGTCAGATCATCTCCGATAAAAATGGGGTAATAATCATTTAAATGATAATGTTGAATAATCTTTTGGATCGCTGCACCTTTATTTGCACCTTTGGGTACCAGTTCAAATACAAACTTTCCAGCCTTAAGTTCAAAATCTTGAAAGTGAGCGAGACAATCCAGGGCTAATGTGTGTACTTGTTGTTCTAAATAAGGATGTTCACGAAAATGTAGGGCGATAGAATAATCTTTAATTTCTATCCGAAGCTTACGAAAATCAAGGCACCGCTCATTAATGTGGTTTTTTAATAATTCAAACTGTCTAGAATTTAAATTAACTAAATTTGTTAAATGTGACTGATAGCATAATTCCAGACCATGAGAGCCGGCAATATTCCAGGTGAATGGATAAATGAGTTTTTGTGCTTGTGCAATTGAGCGGCCTGTCACTAATACCAAGCTAATATATTTTTGTAATTCTTTTAAGATATTTAAAGTTTCGTTCCTGATTATACTTTTTTCCGGGTCAGGGTGAAATTCAGAAATGGTCCCGTCAATATCAAGAAATAAAACTACTTTATGTGAATAAATAAAAGATTTGAGCTGGGTTAATATCATATGAGGTAATATATAAGAAGGGCTTACAAGTGAATCTTCTTGGTCTTGATCTGCCTTTGGAGTTGACATAAATATTACCTAAGCCTCTGAAATTAAATTTAATTAAAATTTAAAACCATTTGAATTGTCATTGGTTTAATTAAATTTATAGCATATTTCATTTAAAAGTCTGGCTTTAAGTGCAGAAACGAAACACTTTTAACAAATATTGTTACTTTGTAAGATTTAGAAATATTTAGATGAGGTGCTATTATTTTTAATTAAATTTAAAAATGGATTAAGAGGAATCTTTAATGCTTTTATTTAAATAGGATGGTTTTTTTGTTGTATTTTAATAATTGTTCCTATTATATTAATAATGAGTATTGTTTGGATAATAAATATATTTATTCAAGGATATATTTTATTTTTAAATATTTTTATTTTTTTAAGTATTAATATTTTTAAATTTTTTATTTAAAATAGTTTATTGATTAAGTTTATGAAAAATAAAGATTTTATATGTTAATGAATAATCTAGAAAAAGATTATTTACGGAAATAAATCATAGAAGAAGATTTTCATTATAAAATTTTTACAGATTAATTTTTTAAATTTATTTAGCTGAAGCAGCCTGGTAAATTGAGAGTCAAGGTTGATTTTTTCATTCTGGTCTATGTATTTTACCATAAGGTATAAATATTTTGAGAAAAGGCAAGTTTGTAAACTGTTATTTGTCGACCATAAATAACTTGAAAGTTCTCATTCTTTAGATGAGGAAAAGCAGTTGGATAAAGTTGTGCTAAAGAGACAGGAGTGATGCAATGGACTTTTTAGGAAAATAAAGTTAACAAAAAAGATCAAAAAATGACTATTTCTAATTTTTTACTATTAATAAATAAATGAATTTCATAAATATTTTTTGAAGGAATGAATAACTTTAGAATGAGTATATGCAGGGCATTACAAGCGAGAGAATAAGTTTTAAGAAATAATGAATAAGCTATGAGAGGGAGGCTAAGTTGGGGGTCGTACCATTTAAATTAAAGCGCCAATACCTGATACAACCCAATCATCAACATGGGGGGAGGGGAAATACTCAGATTTCTCTCCAGACCTCATTTTCGTCTTTTAAAGGAATTGTAAAGTTAAAATCATCATCATTACTCACCAGAAGACTGGTTGGAGTCTGCATGACAACTTTCAAAACAGTGCCAGCTTCAAAAATAATAGGATCGCAGTTTTCCTTTCTTAGCGTCACTGGTTTGAGTAATTCAATTACCGAACTTTCCATAGCTTTTCCAAAATAAGATTACTTTTCGATAATTAAATCATAGCATGATTTTTGAAAATTTAACCATTTCTTCAAAAAACTGAGAACTCGATCAATGACTTGTTTAAGTAAAGAGAAATACGGCCATTCAGAGAGGAATCTCCAGAAGACATGCGGTATACATGATTTTCAACCCACTTTTTCAGAGTATAGATGTATTAGATTTTTTACAGAAACCCGACAAATAATAAAAATAAAAAATTTGGCAGAGGGAAAAGTTCAAAAAAATTATGATCTTTGTACTTTTTACTCCCCTACTATGAAGAGTTAGCGGGTAGTAACTGAGAATATACGAAAAAGAATTATCATGCAGAGTTGACAGCTAAAAATAAGCTTTCAGAGAACAAGTATCCTCCTGTCTTTTACACTAAATTTAAAAATAATGCTTTATAACAGTAAAAATCCGCAATAAGAATAAAATATGGATTATTTGAATGACCAAAAAACATAAGGAGAGCTGTGTCGGTATGTTTAAGTCATTTTTCCCACAACCCGTCTGGTTTTTTAGTAGTCTGATTTTGTGGTTTATCATTAATCTTGTGCTTTGGCATAGTGGCGGATCAGGATGGGGCGTTTATCTGGGTTTCCCTGAAGGCTCTCCTGATGAAAAACTTACGATAGGCATCGGTCGTTTCTGGTCGGACCAATTTATCTGGTTCTATCTCTGGTATTGCATTGCGACTGCTATATTTGCCCTGTTCTGGTACTGGAAAGCCAGACATCCATGGCAGCGCTGGTCAGTCTGGGGGTCGGCATTTATCCTGTTTAATATCTGGTTCGGGGTGCAGGTAAATGTGGTATTAAACGAATGGTACAGTCCGTTTTATGACCAGATCCAACAGATGCTCACCAAAGGCGGAGGTGATGTGTCATTGCTTTATCAAGGGGCATTAACCTTTATTTATATTGCAATAGTTTATGTCACTTTGGCTGTATTTAACCTGTTTTTTGTCAGCCATTACGTCTTTCGCTGGCGTACCGCGATGAATAACTATTATACCGCGCATTGGGAGCAATTACGCCATATTGAAGGTGCATCGCAGCGTATCCAGGAAGATACCATGCGTTTTGCTAAAACTACGGAACAGTTGAGTGTTTCGCTGATTGAAGCACTTATGTTACTAATGGCCTTCCTTCCGATCTTGTCTCAGCTATCTAGTCACGTGAAGGTCTTGCCAATTGTGGGAGAAATACCACATGCTTTAATGTGGGCCTCAATCGGCTGGGCACTCTTGGGTACGATCATTTTAATGGTTGTAGGAATGAAACTGCCAGGACTGGAGTTCAATAACCAGAAAGTTGAGGCAGCATATCGCAAAGAGCTGGTATATGGCGAAGATTATGCTGATCGGGCACATCCGCTGACATTACAAGAACTGTTTAGCCGGATACGCTGGAATTATTTCAGGCTGTATTTTCATTATGCTTATTTCAATATGGTGCGGATCTGGTATTTGCAGTTAGACAATATTTACGGATTATTTATTCTGTTTCCAAGTATTGCGGCGGGTGCTATTACGCTGGGTTTGATGATGCAAATCCTGAACGTGTTTGGCAAAGTCCGCGAATCTTTCCAGTATTTGATATTGTCATGGCCTACCATTATTGAACTCATGTCAATCTATAAACGTTTGAAAGCATTTGAATCACATATCGATTAATTTTTTCTCATATTATTAGTGTACTTTATCAGCCAAACAGAGTTAAGTTTGGCTTTTGTTTATTGTGATTTAGTTCACAAAATCCAATGGAAAATAACGATCCAACCCTAATCTGAATGAACCGGAAAAATAGTTGTAGAACCTCCTAATATTGGGGTATTCAATTATTTTTTTCTTGGCTAGAATCCTAATGGCCAGCCAAGATGGTGTTTAATTTCCAGTGGTTCACGTATAAAAATAAAAAATGTACGTTGAGGAAATTATTCTTATGCTGATCTTGTTCAGGCAATGCTATAGTGGATAAAAGGTAATTTTTATTACACATAATAATAAAGCTCTGTAGCGTTATCTGAATAAGCCGCCGAAGAAGGAATCACCGCCTTCTTCGGTTTTTTATGTGTTTTTTCTTTCTTTTTCTTGAGTCCTATATAGTATTGTTTATTATTTGATCTGGGTTAATAATGATACTTGTGTCAATTTTTATCATGTGAAGCTTGGCACAATTAGCAGACTTGAGACGGATATGTATTTTTTTACCGTTTAAATTTTATAATTATCAATATCTTGTGTTTATGGTTTTGTGCTATTTTCGCTTTGTTATACAGGGGTTTGGGGTTGAGATGTTTGCTGAGAAGCTAAAAGTAATTATTCTAATAATAGGGGTAGCGAGTTTAGTCGGTTGTAATAGCATGAACCGGTTGAAAACAGAGGTTTTACATCCTTTTGCCAGTCCTGACGAGCTAATTGCCAAACGGGCTTTAAATCAACGTGATGGTAGTGCAAAAGATTATATTTATCTTTGGGGGCAAGCACAGAAAAATAATACCACTCAGGCGATGTATCCTCGGTCCATACTGACGCAATATTGTCATGAACAGGGCGGTAAATTTTCTCTGCTGTACAAAAGTACTTTTAATGCTGTAGCAGATGTGGCTCAACGCAAACGATTGAGCAGCAATCGAGGTGTTGTCCAGGGAAGTGGTGCCTATCAGTGTCGTATGGATGATCTGACAGAAAGCTGGATTGTTTCGATTGAGCCGATTTCTGAGCGGCAGGTTGATAAAACCAGCCAGACGCGCAGTGTTCGATTACTCACCCAACTTATGAGTCTTTCCAAAGCCCAAAATTTTTATCGTCCTAAAGCCAAGCTTGCAGCTGAAAAAAATATGGCTTCCTCGCTCAAAAATACCACTACTAATAAAGCTTCTGCTGCAAAGAATACCAAGGAACTTAAAGAATTAGCGGTCAAAGATATGGAGAGAAAAGAAGTAGAGCGCAAAGAATTAGAAAGAAGAGAGCTGGAGAAAAAAGAAGCAGAAAAAAGACAGCTGGCAGCATCAGCTCGCGCTGTGGTGGCAGAAACACCTCAGCAACAACAGATGAAAAGTTATGTGGCGGCACGTCGTGATATTAACAGCGGCAAGAATCTTAACAATGCCTGTAACAACGCACAGCGTGCCTATAATTATGGAAAATTGCAGGGTACAGAAGGGACACGTGTCTATACTGAATCAGGGATGCTGGTCGCGCGCTGCCTGAACAGTATTCCGGTCTATGCCAGCCGTTTCCCGAATGCTAAAGCTCAATCCAAGCGGATTCTGCAAAATTTAGCCAATAACTATAATCATAGTGGTGCAAAAAATATGTTAAGACAGATCAAGTAACTTTAAGATCTTTTCGTGAAAATTTTAGTGCCTGAAAAAGAGAGCGTGTATCTCTTTTTCAGGCGATCGAAATGAAAAATAGTTTGATTTATGCTTATAAGCACCAAGATAGAGAATATTAAAAATAGCTCTAAAACTGATAAAATATTTTGCTTTTATGGGGTTAGAAAAATGAATAATGACTGCTATGGTGATATTAAAAAATTTAGCAGGCCAGAAATAAAAAGAAGCTTTCATATCAGGTAGTAGTCATTATCGGGAATTTATTTATTATTTCTGTTGATTAAATTTAAGATTATTCAACCATATATAATGAGTTATATTGGTACATCCTTTGCTTAAAACTATTCAGTTTTGAATATAGAGGACAATGCGTTAAAAAATAAAAAACCAATTGATTTCAACCATATAAAATAATGAGATTTATCGCTTGAGAAAATATATTTTAAGTCACTTGATTTTTATGGGTGCATTTATAGCTTCACCAATGAATCATGCAGTGACTACGACTTACTTAAAGTCAGCAATTGATCTTAGCTCTATTGATAGGACAGTAGACCCAAAGCAGGATTTTTATCAGTTCGTAAATGGAAACTGGCTGAAAACTGCAAAAATTCCTGAAGATCAGGCCCTATCAGGTGCATTTGCCGAATTGAGTATGAAGTCAAGTCATCAGTTATTTACCATTTTTAATGAACTGGCTAAAAAGCAGCATCCGCAAGGCAGCAATGAACAAAAAGTCGCAGATTTATACGCCAGTTATATGGATAGCAAACGTCTGGAGCACATTGGGTTAGCAGGATTACAACAAGACTTGCAGCGGATTGAAAATATCAGGACTAAAAAAGATCTGGCAGAATTCTTTGCCTATGCAGAAAAAATTGACCTGAACTTGCCATTTTCTACCGATTTTCATCAGGACCGAAAAGCGTCTTCAAGGGCTTTGATGTTTGTGGGGCAGGGTGAATTGGGCATGCCTGACCGTGATTTTTATCTGAGCGAGCAACCACGCCACCAAGAACTTCGGAATACTTATCTGCTGTATGTTGCCAATACCTTAAATTTTGCCGGTCAGCCCAAGCCGATTGAAGATGCACGCACCATCCTGGCTTTGGAAAAGGCATTGGCAAAAATTAGCTGGTCAGCCACGGAGTTACGCCATGATGAGGTGAAAACCTATATCTTTGCACCTAAAAATGTTATTACCTTCATGCCTTCTTTTGACTGGATGAGTTATTTTTCAGAACTAGGCCTAAAAGGTATAGGAAAAGAGGTTGCTATCTCTCAGGTTGATTATTTACGACAACTGGACGAATTATGGAAGGTCATTCCGATCGAAACCTGGCAAACCTATTTGAAATTTAATTTGATCAACAGTTATTCACCATATTTAACTGAAGTTTTTCAGAAACATTATTTTGACTTTTATTATACTGCTTTAAATGGAATCCAAACGCGTTCTCCACGTGATGTATCTGCTCTTGAACTGACCAACGGCATTTTAGGGAATATTCTTGGCAAGCTTTATGTAGAAAAGTATTTTGATGAAACACAACGCCCGGCCATGCTGGAAATGGTGGAAAATATCCGTAAAGCATTTCATCTAAAACTTGATCAAGCCAGTTGGATGGGAGCGGATACCAAAAGAGAAGTGCGCCATAAACTGGATAGTATTAATGTCAAAGTTGGCTATCCAAAAACATGGCGCGACTATTCAGCCTTGGAAATTCGTAAAGATGATCTGATCGGAAATATCCAGCGTACCCGAATATTAAATTTTCAACGTGAACTGGACAAGGTAGGACAGGCCATTGATCCGGAAACCTGGTACATGTTGTCGCAATCGGCAAATGCCTACTATAACGCCCAACTCAATGAAATCGTGCTACCAGCGGCAATCTGGCACCCTCCATTTTATTATGATACAAGCCATGATCCTGCGGTCAATTATGGGGCCATAGGCGCTGTGATTGCACATGAGATTAGTCATGGTTTTGATGATAAGGGCAGTCATTTTGATGCAAAAGGTAAGGGTGGAGAAAAGTGGAACGAGCATGACCGTAAAAAATTTAATGAACGTACCAAAGCCTTGGTCGAGCAATATAAACAGTATGAAGCATTACCCGGATACAAGGTAAATGCTGAATTAAATACAAGTGAAAATATTGCAGATAACCTGGGGTTAGGTGTCGCACATATGGCTTATAGATTATCCCTTAAAAGTCAGCCAGCACCTGTCATTGATGGCTTTAGTGGGGATCAGCGCTTTTATATGGGTTGGGCACAGGTATGGCGCAGCAAGAGTAATCCTGAATATCTGTTGAATAGTCTGAATCTTGCCCTCCATGCCCCGGAACCCGTGCGTGGAAATGGCGCTGTACGTAATCAACAGAGTTTCTATGAGGCTTTCGAAATTAAAGAAGGTGACAAGATGTATTTACCTCCAGAAAAACGGATATCCATCTGGTAACAGAATGAGAAAAATAGGTCTGTCAACCTGAAAAGAAACATGCCTGTTTTTCTTGAAAAAGAACATTATGTAGAGCAAAAACCTGTTTCAAAACTGGCATATATGCTGCTTATAAAGACTTAAGTGTTCGATGATGAAATCCACACATATTGATAACTCAACTGCGCAATGAAGCGCGAGGATAACAAGCTTTGAAAGTTTTTCTAAAATCCGCCCTGGTAAGTGCCTTGCTGGCAGTTTCCTCTGCAAATTATGCTTCCGATCAAACCGTTGTTACAGCACTTAGCTCAGGGGTAAGCCAACAGCATTTTAATAAAAAAATTGCACCACAACAGGACTTCTATCAGCATGTGAATGGTCACTGGCTAGACAATGAAGAAATCCCTGCTGATATGCCAAACTGGGGTGCATTTACCATTTTGCGTGAAAATTCGACCCAGCAGTTGCATGATATTGTCGAAGAGTTAGCAAAAAGCAAAGCTGCTGTGGGTAGCAATGAACACAAGGTCGGTAGCTTATATGCGAGCTATATGGACACTGACACTTTAAATCGTAAAGGTCTTGAACCATTGGCGCCTGAGCTGAATAAAATTGCAGGCATTAAAAATCAAAAAGATTTTACTTTAGTCTTGGCAGAGTTTGCTAAACAACATGTCACAACACCGTTTGATTTTGGTGTGATTCCAGATTTAAAAAAATCTGACCAGCATGCATTGTTCTTTGGTCAATCTGGTCTAGGTTTACCTGACCGAGATTATTATTTAAAAGACGATGAAAAACTAAAAAAAGCCCGTGAAGCTTATGAACAGCATATTGTTAAAGTATTGACCTTGGCGGGTGAATCACAAGCGGATGCTGCCAAACAAGCGGCATCAATTTTGGCACTTGAAACTGCCATTGCCAAAATTCAGTGGGATAACGTGCAAAACCGTGATTACGAAAAAATGTATAACATCTATACATTAAAGCAATTACAACAGTTAACCCCGGCATTTGATTGGAAAACTTACTTTAAAGCGACTAGTTTAGATAAGAAGGCAAAAACCTTTATTGTGACGCAAGAAAGTTACTTTAAAGACCTTAATACTATCTTAAGCAGTACACCACTAAGCGTTTGGCAAAGCTATTTAAAATTCCATGTTATTAATGGCAGTTCACCCTATTTAAGCCAAGCTTTTGCTGATGCAAACTTCGATATGTACAGCAAAACTTTACGCGGTGTCATGGAGCAGCGTGCACGTTGGAAGCGTGGTGTGGACTTAACCAATACCGTACTCGGTGAAAGCTTAGGTCAAGTTTATGTGGCGAAGTATTTCCAACCTGAAAAGAAACAGCGTATGGAAAAATTGGTCGACAACTTGATGTTAGCCTTTGAGCAAAATCTGTCTCAACTTGACTGGATGGGGGCAGAGACCAAAGCACAAGCGCACCATAAGCTCAAAAACTTCCGTGTGAAAATTGGTTATCCAAACCAATGGCGTGATTACAGCAAGCTTGAGATTAAAGAGGGTGACCTGATTGGCAATTTACGTCGTGCAAACGATTTTATGTATGACATTCAGCTCGGTAAACTGGCTAACCCCGTCGATCGTGAAGAATGGCATATGACACCACAAACGGTAAATGCGTATTACAACCCAATGGGCAATGAAATTGTTTTCCCAGCAGCCATTTTACAACCGCCATTTTTTGATATGGATGCCGATGATGCTGTGAACTATGGGGCGATTGGGGCAGTGATTGGGCATGAAATTAGCCATGGCTTTGATGACCAAGGCAGTCGCTTTGACGCTGATGGCAATATGAAAAACTGGTGGACTGAAGAAGACGAAAAAAAGTTTAAAGAGAAAACCAAAGCTTTGGTGGAGCAATACAACAGCTATGAAGCGTTGCCGGGTTATTTCGTAAACGGTGAGCTGACTTTAGGTGAAAACATTGCTGATAACTCTGGACTTGCCGTGGCGTATAAAGCATATCAGTTGTCACTAGATGGTAAGCCAGCACCGGTGATTGATGGTTATACGGGTGATCAGCGTTTCTATATGGGTTGGACGCAAGCATGGCGTGCCAAAGTACGTCCAGAATTGACCCTGCAATTGTTAAAAACCGACCCACACTCGCCAGCACCGATTCGTGGTCGTGCAACATTGCTGAATCAAGACCCATTCTATGAGGCTTTTGGCGTGAAAAAAGGCGACAAAATGTATTTGGAAGCGGATAAGCGCGTGAAAATCTGGTAAGCATATTATTGGATGAATAGATCCTGAAAAAATCCTGATAGATGTCAGGATTTTTTTATGCTTGATAGTCGGTTACAGACTCATAACAGGTTCGCTGCCCTTTTCCATGCTACAAAATAGTGTTTTGTTCAAGCAGATTGAACGGGTAAAAAAGGAGAGGGTTATGGGCGTGAAAAGTTTATCTGGTCTTCGTGCATTTTTCATGGCAACCGTATTATTGGGTGTAACTCAGCTGACATTGGCTGGTCCGACAGTCAACCAGCTCAGTGACTGTTTGATGAAATCCACTACAGCCACGGATAAAACCACGGTCTTGCAATGGACCTTTGTGGCATTGGGTAATCATCCGGACTTAAAGGCTTTTAGCAATGTAACCGCTACTCAAAAGGAAGCATTAGACAAGAATCTGGCGACGGTGTTGCAGCGCATTTTAGTTGAGCAATGTTCAGCACAAACCAAGGCGATGATTCAGGCTGAAGGTTTACAGGCAGTTGGAGACAGTTTTCAGGCTTTGGGCAAAACCACAGGAGAGGAAATTTTAAAGAATCCTGAAATCAATAACCAGCTCAAAGGTGTGCTGCGTTATATCGATTTAAATCGTGTGGTACAGACTTTTTTGACACCGGATTTGCTGAATAAGGTGGGACTATGAACTGGGATTCTTAATCACCTCTCCCTAACCCTTTCCTAAGAGGAGAGGGAACTTTCAATACTAAATTTATAACGGCAAATAATTTGTAATGAAAGCTCCTTCTCCCTGAACGAGCTTAAAGCACTGCTTTAAGCGAAGTGCAAGAGAAGGCGGGGGATGAGGGTACTAGTCACGTATAAAAAACGACTTTGAGGGATTGATACACTTAAGAGTTTTGAAATTAATCTTTAGAAAATTCATGGCTTTAATGTGTTTTATAAATAAGTTATTATTTGGTCAATAATTAATATTTCAAAATGAGTTTTTGTATGGTAGATCCTTCATTGTCAGCTCTATTTAAAGTGATAAATAAGCCACTTAATGATCTTTATGATTTTGTAAAAAAAGAAACCAAATTTCATCTTGAAAAACAAAAGTTGAATGATATTTCTGGGAAGTTAGAAAGTAAAATAGAGAATATAAAGAAGGTAAAAACAATCTATAAAGGAGATGAAGCTATTGATTTAAATTTATTTTATTATCCACCCTATATTAATAGCGATAAGGGGTATATAAAAGCTGAAACTATAGAAGATATTTCATTAAAAAATTTCGTAATTGAGGGTGTTGCAGGTCAAGGCAAGTCAATTTTATTAAGATATTTGACTTATAGGGAATATCAAGGGGAAAAAAGAATCCCAATTTTTATTGAATTAAGAAAATTAAATGAAAAAGCTGAGATTTTAAGTCATATAAAAGAAGCAATTAGTTCATGGGTTTTTTCAGTTAGTGATGAATTATTAAATTGGGTGTTAAAATCTGGAAAAATTGTTTTATTGCTTGATGGTTTTGATGAGTTAAAAGAAAAAGATGTATCAAATGTAATTAAAGATCTTGAGAGTATTAGTCAACAATATCCACAAACTCAAATCGTAATAACTTCACGACCAGATAATGCCATTCAATCGAGTAATTTTTTTAAGGTACTAAGTATAAGACCTTATGATGATGATGAAATAATAGGTTTAATTAGAAAACTTGTAGATGATGATGACTCATTCGACAATCTTGTAAATGCTTTGCAAGAAAGCCCATTAAAAGTTGATGAGTTATTAAAAACTCCTTTAATGGTTACTCTTTTTGTAATGACTTATAGAGCAAAATTAATTATTCCTGACAGTCTTTCCAAATTTTATGAAGAGTTATTTAGTGTTTTAATTTATAAGCATGATCGAACTAAGCCAGGATACCAGAGAGAATTTAAAAGTAATTTAAATGAAAGTGAGCTACAAGAGTGGTTTGAAATTTTGTGCTTTATTTCTAAAAATGAAAATAAATTAATTTTTAATAGTAGACAGGATCTTTTGGAATGTATTAAAAAATCAATAACTAAGAAATTCCCAAAAGAAGATCCTTCAGCTTTATTGGAAGATATTAGTAAAAATTTATGTTTAATTATTCGTGATGGTAATAACTACAGTTTTATTCATCGCTCTATTCAGGAATTTTTTGTGGCTTCTTTTTTTAAGAAAAGGCCTCAAGACTTAGCTGAACAGACTTATAAACTATTAGATGAAAAAGGAAAAAAATATAAATCTGAGATTAGATTTTTATCAGAAATTGATAGTTATAGATATAAAAAGTATTTATTAAAACCATCATTAGAGTGTTTTTTTGAAATTTATCCTAACCTTGAATCTTTTAAAAATAGCTTAAATGTTTCTTTAGAGGAGGGGTATGATGTTTATCATTTGGAAGCAGATTTAGATAATTCACATGAAACTGTGAACTATGTAGAAGCAACAATTTCGATGGTAGATATTACTCAAACCTTAGATGATAAGCATGGTAATTATTTATATCATTTATTGTATGATCACTTAATTTCGTGTCGGGAAGCATCAAGTGCAATTTTTATTAATCTTAATAATTATGGTGTAAATAGATTTATGCAAACTATGCCAATTTTAGATCATGAAATCAAAATAAATAAAGTGTCAAAATTTTTTCGTAATGAAAATAGTAACTTAATTGATAATATTTATAAAAAATTTGAAAAACAGCTGCAAGAATGTAAAGTTGAAATTGATAATCAGGAAGATCAAAGTTTCCTAGATTTAATATGAAAAAAACCCGCTCTAAAGCGGGTTTTCTTTTAAGAAAAAATCAGATTAACCAATCAATTTCTTCATTAATCCGTTCACTTGCGCAGGGTTCGCTTTACCTTTTGCTGCTTTCATGACTTGACCAACCAGACCATTGAAAGCTTTCTCTTTACCAGATTTATACTCTTCAACCATCTTCTCGTTGGCAGCAAGCACTTCCTTAATAATCGCTTCAATCGCACCTGTATCAGTTTCCTGTTTCAAGCCTTTTTCAGCAATAATCTCGTCCGCAGATTTGCCTTCTTCCCACATAAAGCCGAATACTTGCTTCGCGATCTTACCGTTAATCGTGTTATCCACAATACGCGCGATCATACCGCCAAGTTTTTCCGCAGATACAGGAGAATCCGCCAAATCTAAGCCTGCTTTGTTTAGCGCCCCTGAGAATTCGCCCATCACCCAGTTTGCAGACACTTTACCTTGTGCAGCGCCGCCAGCAGCAGCGACGACTTCTTCGTAAAACTCTGACATTTCACGTGTAAGCGTTAAAACGTGTGCATCGTACTCAGTCACACCAAAGTCCGCCACGAAACGTGCACGGCGTGCAGCAGGAAGCTCAGGCATGGTTGCTTTAATGGCTTCGATTTGCTCATCAGCAATCACCACAGGCAACAAGTCTGGGTCAGGGAAGTAGCGGTAATCGTTCGCTTCTTCTTTAGAACGCATTGAACGCGTTTCCATCTTTACCGGGTCGAACAGACGCGTTTCCTGATCAATGGTGCCATCCCAGTCCAGAATTTCCATTTGACGTTCAATTTCAACATTGATCGCTTGTTCAATGAAACGGAATGAGTTGAGGTTTTTCAATTCACAACGTGTACCAAACGGTTGACCCGGACGACGTAACGACACGTTACAGTCACAGCGGAACGAACCTTCCGCCATATTACCGTCGGAAATGCCTAACCAGCGCACAAGCGTGTGAATCGCTTTGATATAAGCAACCGCTTCTTCAACCGAACGCATATCTGGTTCAGAAACAATTTCAAGTAGTGGCGTACCGGCACGGTTTAAATCGATACCAGACATGCCTTCAAACTGGTCATGAATCGATTTGCCTGCATCTTCCTCTAAATGCGCACGGGTTACGCCAATGCGTTTAACCGTGCCATCTTCAAGCTGGATGTCGATATGACCCAAGCCCACAATCGGGTTGTCCATCTGGCTGATCTGATAGCCTTTTGGAGAATCCGGGTAGAAGTAGTTTTTACGCGCAAACACAGAAGCCTGGTCGATGTAAGCATCGATACCCAGACCAAAGCGAATCGCAAGATCAACCACTTCTTTGTTCAATACCGGCAATACGCCCGGCATGGCCAAATCAACCAGGCTGGCTTGGGTGTTTGGATCATTACCAAAAACAGTCGATGAACCTGAGAAAATTTTGGTATTGGTGGCAAGCTGAGTGTGAATCTCGATACCAATAACGACTTCCCAGCCATCAATCAGGTTGGATTTCGGTTTAGCCGATTTTTGAGCTTGAGCCATTATGCGTTCTCCTCAGCAATTGCAGCGCGTTGTGTATGCCAATCTGTGGCCTGTTGATACTGATGTACCACAGACAACAATTGAGATTCTGACCAGTAAGTACCAATCAGCTGTAAGCCAACTGGCAAGTTGTTCTGGTCAAAACCGACAGGCGCGTTAATCGCAGGAAGACCTGCCAGGTTTACCGCAAGCGTATAAATATCGCCCAGGTACATTTCAACTGGCGTTAAATCCGCACCAATTTTATAGGCAGTCGTTGGCGCAGAAGGTGCTGCGATGACATCGACAGATTCAAATGCTTTGAGGAAATCTTGCTGGATCAGGCGGCGTACTTTCTGTGCTTTTACATAGTAAGCATCGTAATAACCTGCAGACAGGGCATACGTACCAATCAGGATACGGCGTTGCACTTCTGCACCAAATCCTTCTGAACGTGAACGCTTGTACAGGTCCATCAGGTCCACCGGGTTTTCTGCACGGTAGCCATAACGCACGCCGTCATAACGTGACAGATTCGAAGAGGCTTCAGCAGGCGCGATCAGATAGTAAGTCGGCACATAGCTTTCTGTCATATCGAGATCAATCTCAACCAGAATTGCGCCCATGTCTTCCAGTTTTTTTAAGGATTCTTCAACCCGTGCTTTTACGTCTGCATCCAGACCTTCCACATTGAAGTATTGCTTTGGAATACCGATGCGCAAACCTTTTACAGATGTGGCGTTCAGATTTGCCACATAGTCATCAACGTCTTTGTCCATTGAGGTTGAATCTTTGGCATCATGGCCGGCCATCACATTCATCAGGTAAGCACAGTCTTCTGCCGAACGTGCCATCGGACCGCCTTGATCCAGTGATGAGGCATAGGCAATCATACCGAAACGTGATACTCGGCCATAGGTCGGTTTAAGGCCGGTCAGG
Organism: Acinetobacter pecorum; assembly: GCF_014837015.1. GTDB lineage: Bacteria > Pseudomonadota > Gammaproteobacteria > Pseudomonadales > Moraxellaceae > Acinetobacter > Acinetobacter pecorum. The sequence continues at coordinate 46,058 of NZ_JACSPT010000015.1, read as the reverse complement.
CCACAGAATGACGCAGGTTGACGGATAGAACCGCCGGTGTCAGTACCAGTTGCAAACGGAGCAAGATCGGCTGCTACAGCTGCTGCAGAGCCACCTGAAGAACCGCCAGGGACATGACCCAGGTTCCAAGGGTTAGCCGTTGCGCCGTAGTATGAGTTTTCAGAGGTCGAACCCATTGCGAATTCGTCCATGTTCACTTTACCTAAAGTGACCAGGCCCGCAGCTTTGCCTTTCGCTACTACGGTCGCATCGTAAGGAGAGATAAAATTGTCCAGCATTTTAGAACCGGCAGTGGTCTTGATGCCCTGGGTACAGAAAATGTCTTTGTGGGCAACTGGCACACCAGTCAGGGCAGAGGCATTACCAGATTTGATTGCAGCATCGGCAGCATCAGCTTCAGCCAATGCCTGTTCAGCAGTTACCGTCACATAAGCCTTGACCTGTGCATCAATTTTTGCAATGCGCTTTAAGTAGTGTTCAGTCAATTCGCGAGATGAAAACTGGGCATTTGCCAGACCTTCACTAAGTTCACGAATAGATAAGCGATGTAAATCTGTCATGAGAAATAATTCTTTACGTTTAATTTAATAAAAAGAATGAACTGGGTAGTAATTACTCAATCACGCGCGGTACGAGGTACAAGCCATCCTGAACAGCTGGTGCAACTGCTTGGTATTGCTCACGATGATTGGTTTCGGTAACCACGTCATCACGTAGCGGCTGAGGGTGGTCGAAAGGGCTTTTCAGGGGTTCAACACCATCGGTATTGATGCCTTTCAGGGTTTCCATCATGCCTAAAATTTTATTTAAACTTTGAGCATATTCAGCAGATTGCGTATCATTGAGAGATAACCGTGCAAGGTTGGCAATAGCTGAAACTGTTTCTGCACTTAAATCTGCAGAATGCTGTGCATCCGATGTAGACATAATATTACCTAATCAGTATTAAAAAAATTCAAATTATCATGCGTTATGATAAGCGATTGACTTGTCCAAATCATCACATTTAGTTAAAGTGGCCACCTTGCGTCCATATAAAGTTTAACTGAGAACGTCCCCGTGATTCTAAAACGACTAATAGGCTTGTTTTCGCCCGATCTTGCCATTGATTTAGGTACAGCAAATACACTTATTTATGCGCCAGGACGAGGCATTATATTAAATGAACCGACGGTTGTAGCCATCCGTCATAGTGGTTCACATAAAATTGTTGCGGCAGTCGGTCTTGAAGCGAAGCAAATGCTAGGTCGTACCCCAGCCAATATCTCAGCGATCCGTCCGATGAAAGACGGTGTGATTGCGGATTTTGAAGTCACTGAGACCATGCTGAATCAGTTCATTCGCAAAGTACATGAAAACCGTTTATTTACTCCGGCACCGCGTGTCGTGGTCTGTGTGCCATGTAAATCGACCCTGGTTGAGCGCCGTGCCATTCGTGAAGCCGTGTTTAATGCGGGTGCACGTGATGTGCGTTTAATCGAAGAGCCAATGGCAGCAGCGATTGGTGCAGGGATGCCAGTCGAGCAGGCTTGTGGTTCGATGGTGGTTGATGTGGGCGGTGGTACCACTGAAATTGCAATTATCTCGCTGCAGGGTTGTGTTTATGCCGATTCTTTACGTATTGGCGGTGATGTATTTGATGAGCAGATCATTAACTATGTGCGTAAAGCGCATGGCTGTGTGATCGGCGAAACCACGGCTGAAGTGATCAAAAAAGAAGTGGGTATGGCGTTGCCAGATGAAGGCGCTAAACCGCTTGAAATTGAAGTTCGTGGCCGTAACCTCGCAGAAGGTGTGCCTCGCGCAATCGTGGTTAATTCTGACGAAGTTACCCAAGCCATTTCTGATCCATTGCAAAATATCGTTGCTGCGGTGAAATCGGCACTAGAACACACGCCTCCTGAGCTTTCTTCGGACATTGCCGAACGCGGTATCGTGTTAACCGGTGGTGGTGCATTGCTGCGTAACCTGGACAAGCTGCTGGCTAAAGAAACCGGTTTGCCTGTTGTGGTTGCAGAAGATCCACTGTCTTGTGTGACACGCGGTGGCGGCAAGGTCCTCGAATTTTTCGACAACCCAAATCATGACATGTTATTCGTAGGCTAAGAAAAGGATCCGGCGGGTGCAAGCACATCTGTTTTCTCGACAACCGCCATCTTTTCGCTCTTTTATCATTGCATTGGTGACATGCCTGGTGGTGCTTTTCTTTGATTGGCGCATGCCACATGTTGTTCAACCTGCAAGGGATGTCTTGTACGCTGCTTATAATCCTATTTATGCGGTGGCCAGTTATCCGGTATTGTCGCGAGAGTGGTTAAATCAACAAACCAAGTCTGAAGCTCAGTTGCGCCGGGAAAATACCGCGATGCAGGCCGAGCTGTTACAGGCACAGGTACGCTTACAAAAAATCTCTGAACTTTCTGCCGAAAATACCCGTTTGCGCGGTCTATTGGACACACCGCTAATCATTGATGGACGTATCGAAATTGCGGAAGTGATTGGCACCGATGCCGATCCATTGCGGCATATTATCGTGATCAACCGGGGTGCTAAAAGCCAGCTAAAAGTCGGGCAAACGGTACTGGACGACAAGGGTATCATGGGACAGATTATCAATGTCTATCCGCATAGTAGCCGGGTCATGCTGCTGTCTGATAAAGAGCATTCACTGTCAGTGCGTCTGGAACGTACGGGCATGCGTGCCATTGTCTCGGGCACAGGTGATCTGGGACGTTTGAAAATGGAATATGTGCCGACCAGTGCCAATATCAAGGTCGGTGAAAAAGTCTATAGTTCGGGCTTGGGACAACATTTTCCGGCAGGTTATCTGGTGGGGCAGGTGTCTAAAGTACAACGGCATAATTCCGGAGAGTTTGCCCAGATTGATGTCACACCTGCCGCCCAGCTGGCCGGTGGACATCACGTGGTGGTGTTATTTTCCGATTCATTAGCGATGGAGCAACCGCATGTCAATCGCTAGGATGAAGTCTAGAAAGCATCGTGATCCTTTAATGGCTATTGTCATTTCGGTGATTGTAGCTTCCATTTTAATGGTCTATCCACTTTCCTATAATCTCTCGGGCTGGCGTCCGCTGTTCATGCTGATGATCATGCTATTCTGGGTGCTGTGCCAGCCAACCTGGTGCGGAATCTGGTTTGCCTTCGGCACCGGTATTTTTATGGATTTGCTGCTAGATGCCCCCTTGGGTCTGAATGCACTCAGCTTTATCATTATCGCCTTTTTAGCCCGTTTTCTGACCCGCGAACGCCGTATCCTGACCTTCAATAATCTCTGGGTGATTATGGGGCTGGCGATTGTGGCGTATTTGCTGATAATCTTTTTTGCCCAGATTATGGCCGGGATGCAATTTTCTTTTGCACGGCACTGGATTCCGATGCTCACCAGTATTCTGGTCTGGCCAGTAATTTATTATATGCTGAAAAAATGGCGCATATAGTTCTAGCTTCCAGCTCACCACGACGTCGCGAGTTGTTACAGCAACTCGGGCTACAATTTGATATTTATAGTCCAGAAATTGACGAATCGGTACAAGAGGGCGAGACAGTCGCTGCTTATGTCGAGCGTCTGGCACGAGCCAAAGCGGATGCCGTGGCCGAACGCTATCCGGATGCCATCATTATTGCTGCGGATACCAGTTTAGGGGTCGATCAGGAGATTCTGGGCAAACCTGAATCTAAAGAACATGCGATTGAAATATGGACAAAAATCTCTGGTCGATGGCATGATGTGTATAGTGGCGTCTGTGTTCGTACAAAGTGTGAAAAATACAGTATAGTGGTGCGTACACAGGTCGAATTTCAAATCCTGAGCGCTGCAGATATGGAAAGTTACTGGGCGACAGGTGAGCCTTTGGGTAAAGCCGGGGCTTATGCAATTCAAGGAATTGCTGCACGTTATATTCCAAAAATACAGGGCAGTTATTCCAATGTGGTGGGCTTGCCCTTATATGAAACAGTACAGTTATTACAGACGGTTAAGGCACTAAATTAACTGCTGAAAAAGAATTCTTATAATGTTTTGAGTGTATTTATGTCTGACGAGTTGTTGATTAACGTCACACCGATGGAATGTCGGGTCGCGTTAATTGAAAACGGCACGGTCAATGAACTGTTTGTCGAGCGTACCGCCAAGCGTGGTCTGGTAGGAAATGTCTATAAAGGAAAAGTGGTGCGGGTTTTACCCGGGATGCAGGCCGCTTTCGTAGATATCGGACTCTCGCGTACTGCATTTTTGCATATCAATGATATGGTCTGGCCACGCAATCAGCCAACCCCGAATGTTTTTGAGCTACTGCAACCGGGACAGACCCTCACTGTTCAGGTCATGAAGGATATGCTCGGTACCAAAGGCGCACGCCTGTCTACTGACCTGTCTATTCCTTCACGCTATTTGGTCTTGATGCCATATGGCAATCATATTGGGGTATCGCAACGGATTGAATCCGAAGAAGAGCGTAATCGTTTGCGTTCTATCATTGAGCGGATTCAGGTGGAGCACAAGCTGCCGGGCTCAGTGATTGTGCGTACTGCGGCAGAAGGGATTGAAGAAGAAGCCATCGCGCAGGATATGGCTTATCTGGCCAAACTCTGGGAATACATCCAGCGCAAGCAAAAGATTATTGCGGTACCTTCTTTGATTTTTGAAGAATTGCCTTTGCCGCAACGCGTCATTCGTGATCTGGCCAATGAAGAAACGGCCAAAATTTATGTAGACTCACGGGAGATTCATGCCAAGCTGCAGGAATTTGTCGAAGAATTCGTTCCGAACATGAAAAACCGTTTGCTGCATTATCCGGGGGAACGGCCAATTTTTGACCTGTATAATGTCGAAGAAGATCTGCAGAAGGCATTGCAAACCCGGGTTGCGCTCAAGTCTGGTGGCTATTTAATGATTGACCAGACCGAAGCCATGGCTACGATTGATGTCAATACTGGCTCTTATGTTGGTGGCCGTTCGCTGGAAGACACCGTCTTTAAAACCAATATGGAAGCGACGCAGGTTATCGCACGTCAGTTACGTTTGCGTAATCTCGGTGGCATTATCATCATTGATTTTATTGACATGCAGGAAGCGCAGCATCGTGAAGAAGTGATGAAACAGTTTGAACGTATGCTGGAACGTGATCATGCCAAAACCAAGATTACTCAGGTGTCAGAACTTGGCTTGGTGGAAATGACCCGGAAACGGACCCGTGAATCGCTGGAGCATCTGCTGTGTGAGTCTTGTCCGACCTGTCAGGGGCGGGGTTATGTTAAAACAGCCGAGTCAGTATGTTACGAAATATTCAGGGAAATTCTACGCTATGCCCGTGCTTATGAGTCACAGAGTGGCTTTACTGTTGTCGCGCATCCAGCTGTTATTGATCGCTTGTTAACAGTGGAAGCGCCGGCTGTCGCTGATCTGGAGCATTTTATTAATCGCGTGATTAAGTTCCAGGTGGAAAATCTCTATACGCAAGAGCAATACGATATCATTCTCAGCTGAAATTGTAACAGAATATCGTTAAACACTTGTTACATCTGAAATTTTACATCGGGGCCTTTATTTACAATACTAGATGCATGAATTAGCCAAAGCCGTTTCTCCCAGTTTCAGGCTTAGCAAAAGGAGTGTGTGATGAATATGAGTAAAGCAGTAATCAATAAAGGCCTAAAACACGTATTAGAACCAAAGACTGTACATGCAGGCTATATCGTAGATGAACGCGGTAATGAAGTTCAGATTACCGCAAGTATGATTCGTAGTGCCTGTCATCAATTACTGCAACAGTGCCGTACCATTAAAAGCTGATGATCTTGTTTTCGGTTTTCTAAGCGGGCAAAAATCATTTGAAGAGATTTTCTTCTACCTAGGAAAATCCTCCAAAAATTCTAAAAAAATCAGAAAGATTTAAAAAATAAAGAAAAGGGACCAATCTGGTCCCTTTATTCTTTGGCAAGGACTGGCAAAAATTATCATTCTCTTTGTCAGCCTGGCTATTTTATTTATTCATCTGCGGTTAGCTCACCGCCTGTAACTTTGGGGCGGGTTCGCCCTGTATAATGAATTCAAATCGTTGAATTTCTTCTTCAAGATGCGTTAGCAAATTCTGCATTTTCGGCAAGGCATTCCGACATGCGGTCAAGCCAACTTCCAGTTTGTCTAAATAGCTGGTCATGGTGATATTGAGTGCCTGACCATCGAGCACAATGGAGGCAGGATACAGCGCTTCAAGGCGCGCACCATTCCAGTAAAGTGGTTCTTGTGGTCCTGGCACATTGGAAATAATCACGTTAAAAGCCTGACGTGTCGGCATTAAACCGGATGCAATATTCAGACCTGCTGCACCATAAACAAAGGCACTATAGTTTAGAATCTGATTGGCATTCATACGTTTAAAGCGCTCTTTGGCACTGAGTACACTGCGACGTACGATCTTGAGCCGTTCCAGCGGGTCTTCTTTATGGGTACCCAGATTGGCCAGAATCATGGTAATACGGTTGGATATATCGGAATCATCACTGCGCAGCGAAGCCGGAACCATAGCAATTAACGGTTTTTTCGGCAGGGCATCTTGTGATAATAAATATTCACGTAATGCCCCAGAGCAAATGGCGAGGACAATGTCATTAATGGTCACGCCTAATGTCTTGGAAATATGGCGTAAACGTGAAAACTCAAAAGACTGGGCGGCAAAACGACGAGAAGCACTGACGCGTTGATTCAGAATACAGCTTGGCGCCTGAAAGCTGGACACATAATCTGGATTACGCCCCATATCTTTCATGACGGTTTGCGACAGCTCATAAGCGACTCGCGGCACGCATTCCAATTGTCCTTTAATGGCTTGCAAGACATTTTTAAAGCCATTCACTTTGGGTGCTTTCAGGCGTTTGGCACGTGGCCCTTCTACACACCACGGCGGTACAATACTCTTGGCATGGGGGTCAAATGAAAGTGATTTTTCTACCAGACGCATGCCGGCAATTCCATCCACCATGGCATGATGGATCTTGAAATACATGGCAAAACGGTTACCTTCAATACCTTCAATGATATGGCAGGTCCATAAAGGTTTGGCGCGATCAATCAGGGCACTATGTTCTTGTGAAATATAGGTGAGCAGTTCACGGATACGGCCCGGTTTTGGCAGCGCAATATGACGAAAATGATGATCTAAATCAAACTCTTGGTCTTCATCCCAAAATAATCCGTTTAAATAGTTGTTAAAAGGTGGAATAGGGGTAGATTTTGAATTTTGAATATCCCTCACCAGATTCTGAATAAAAGAAGTGGGTGCATTATCGGGAATCTGGAATAAAAATAGCCCACCTACATGCATAGGCTGCTGTCGTTTTTCTAAAGTCAAGAAAATAAGATCAATCGGGTGTAATGGACGCATAGCGTAAATTGCCTCACTGCAGTTTCTTCAGCTGCTCTGATCCGAACAACCTTGTTAGAATTATTAATATAGACATTACAAAGTATAGCGGTTTTGTCGTGGAAAGGTACTGATTTTTCTGTAGATGTTTCGTTTACAAAAAAACCACCGATGAGTCGGTGGTTATGCTAGATCACTTTTTCAAGTTGCCGGCATGCAGCCCGCATTCTTTGTGGGTGGCCTCTTCCCACCACCAGCGACCTTCACGTTCATGCTGATTTGGCAGGACAGGGCGGGTACAGGGTTCACAGCCAATTGAAACGAAACCTTTTTCATGCAGGGCATTATAAGGCACTTCCATCATGCGGATATAACTCCAGACATCAGCACTGGACCAGTTTGCCAGAGGATTGTATTTGATTAGCTGCTTTCCGGGACCGGAAAAACCTGGATCTGCCTGAACTACAGGAATTTCATTGCGTGTGCCCGGGCTTTGGTCTTTACGCTGACCGGTAATCCATCCGTCCAACGTGGCCAGCTTTTTACGTAGTGGCTGAACTTTGCGGATTCCACAACATTCCTGGTGACCATCCCGGTAAAAACTGAACAGGCCTTTTTCAGTAGTCAGTTGCTGGATAGCCTCAGTTTCCGGGAAACAGATCTCAATATCAATATTATAATGCTGACGAACCTTTTCAATAAACTGATAGGTTTCTGCATGTAAACGGCCAGTATCCAGACTGAATACCCGGAACGGCTTCCCCAGATGAGAGGCCATATCAATCAATACCACATCTTCGGCACCAGAAAATGAAATCGCGATTTCACCTTGCTGGCTCAGGGCAAGTGCCAAAATTTCATTAGGTGATTTGTCTGCATATTCGGAAGCAAGTGCATCGATACGATCAATAGTAGGAATAATGGTCATGAGAGTCCTGGCGATATAGGCTTGGAAAAGACATGGCCTATATAAATTAATTTCACCTCTATTTTAATAGAATTGATTAACCAGACTTATCACTAAAAAATAAATAGTTATGAAAAAAATAGATTTAAAAAAGTACGGTGCAAAATCTGTTTCTTCAGCTATCATAATGCAAATTTTTTCAATACAACTCAGAGGGGATGTTCATGGAAGTCGTATGTCTAGATTTAGAAGGCGTGTTGGTTCCAGAAATCTGGATTAACTTTGCAAAAAAAACCGGTATTAAAGAGCTTGAAGCGACGACTCGTGACATTCCTGACTATGATGTACTGATGACTCAACGTCTGAATATTTTAAAACAGCACGGTTTAGGCTTGAACGATATTCAGGAAGTGATTGCAGAAATGGGTCCTTTTCCAGGAGCAAAAGAATTTGTGAAATGGGTGAGCACACACTTTCAATTGATTATTCTTTCAGATACCTTCTACGAATTTGCTCATCCACTGATGAAACAGCTGGATTGGCCAACTATTTTCTGCCATAAACTGGAAACAGATGAAGCAGGAATGATCTCTGCTTATAAACTTCGTCAGCCGGACCAAAAACGTCAAGCGGTAAAAGCATTACATGGCTTGAACTTCCGTGTGATTGCAGCAGGAGATTCTTATAACGATACCACGATGCTAGGGGAAGCAGATCATGGTTTCTTATTTGCCGCACCTGAAAACGTTATTGCCGAATTCCCGCAATTCCCGCCAATTCGTGGTTATGATGCCTTGAAAGAAGCGATTCGTAATGCTTCAGTACGCGATATTCCAGCTTAATGAATCAACTGTTAATAAAAAAGGCATCTAAGAGATGCCTTTTTTATGGGATTCGTTCAATTAGAAACGGTAACCAATTTTCATTGCATAAGCCATAGCAGTGTTATCTTTAAACTCGGCTACAATATTGTTAGCTGTTTGCGCATGTGCATCTCCTAACCACATATAGCGTACACCACCTTGTATAAAGGTTTGTGCGGTTGGGCTATATTGCGCGCCAACACCCAGACCCCAGTAACCTTTAGTAGGACCAAGAGTCGTAACCGGGTTACCTGCGCCAGTGTCATAGTTCACCATCGCCGTACCTGACCATTTTTCATTAAACTTACGGCCAACACCGACATTTGCAGACCATTGGTCATCGCTATAGCTGATCAAGTCTTGACCCAATTCGCCTAACATTTCTGGACTCACTGTAAATTGATCCCAGTGAACCCAACGGACATTGGCAAATGCAACGGTATTGGCTGCGATACCTGTTTGTAAGTCTAAATTTACAGATTGAGGGGTTGTTGCATTAACCGTGCTTTGTCTAAAGCCTTTAGTTGCATATATTGCTTTACGTGGATCTGTATCAGACATAAATGATGCATATATTGGCAGGTTAGATGTTTCAGTCGATTTCGCATCATGTGAAATTTCAGAACGATAGGTAATCGCTGCTTTTAACGCAATTTCTGGAATTTGATAGGCAAAACCCGCTAACCAGCCATACGCTTCTTTGGTATCAACGTTAATGTTATAGCCTGTATTTTTATAGGTTGTACCACGCAATTTAATATCCGCTTCTACCGTTTGCCATACTGGGCCTGCGTAGAAATTCCAGTTTTGATTTGGCTGGTAACCAAATAAAGCAGTTAAATTCTCAGTTCTAACTTCAACACTGGTGCCTTCAGTTACTTTAAGCAATGGATGAGTTTCAGAAAAACTTGTGGTTTCTGTATTGTAAGTTGCATCTGCACCAAAAGGTTGGTCATAAATTAGACCTAAAGAAAGATGATCTGTTGCTTGTACTTTTAATGCAGCAGAAGGGAAATAGTAATCATCGCCCATATCGGAAATTTTTTGACCGCCCAATTGTGCGATCGCTTGACCTCGAACAGTTGGATCAATGACAGTAATGCCTGCTTCTGCATAATTACCAGGCTGTAAAAAAGCATGAATTGACTGACCAGAACGGTCTAGGCCAGCTGCTTGAACTGCTGAGAGGGAGAAAGTGCTAAGTAAAATAGCTGAAGAAATTTTAGTGAGCTTCATGGTACGGTCCCTGATGCCATCTGTAACAAAAATGTGCAGGAAAAGTAACATAAATTTAAAAAGAGTAAATACTCAGGTTCGCATGAGAAATGAACTGGAACGGTTAAATATAGGGATTGCTTAGAGTATTTATACTAGAATTTTAAGATTAAATAGATGAAAAATAACAAAATAAAAAAGATAAAAATTTCTATAGAAATGAAAGTGAGTAAAATATTGATTGGCGGTAAAATAAACAAATGCTATGCAAATGTATAAAATTAGGATTCAAACATAAAAAACCACCCGGAAGTGGTTTTTTATTTTATGAAAACTTAGAAGCGGTAACCCATTTTCAAGCCATAAGCAATTGCGTCATTGTCTTTAAAGCTACCTACATTTGGATTTGCTACAGTCAGAGCATCAGCATCGCCCAGCCAGAAATATTTCATTCCGCCTGCAATGAAATAGTTTGGAGCAGGAGAGAACTGAACCCCTACACCCACATTCCAGTAACCTTCTGTTGGACCAAGCGTTGTAACAGGATTACCTGCACCAGAGTCCCAGCCTACAGAGACATTACCTGCCCATTTTGCATTGAATTTACGGCCTACGCCCGCTGTAGCAGACCATTGATCTTCATTATATTCAACAAGATTCCCACCCTCTAACGAGGTCAAGAGAGCTTTAGTTGGAGCTAATGCTGGTAAAGCAGGAAGAGCATTTCCCGCAGCAGCAAGTTGATCTAAAGCTTGGCCGAATTGAGTTGGTCGAATTGCGAATCCATCCCAATTTACCCATCGAACATTTAAGAAGGCAACCGTGTCAGCCATGATCCCTGATTGTAGGTCTAGGTTAACAGATTGAGGAGTAGTAACATCAGTTTTGCCAGGAGCATAAGCAAATAATTGAGTAGGTAATACTCCAGGAATGCCGAAGCCTGGTACTACTGTATTAACATTCTCTCTTGAAGCAAGTTGGTGTTCGATTTCTGAACGGTAAGTCAAAGATGCTTTCAAGGCAATTTCAGGAATTTGGTAAGCCAGACCTGCTAACCAGCCTGTACCACCATCTTTTTTCATGGTGGCATCATATCCAGTTAATAATCCATAAGCGGTACCACGTAAAGATACATTACCTTTAGCTTCTTGATAAACTGGGCCTGCATAAATATTCCAGTTTTCAGTTGGCTGGAAACCAAACACGAAACTTAAATTTTCTGTCGTCACTTCAGCCCGGGTGCCATCATTACCTGTAGGATTAAAGGCAACAGAGCGGTCTTTATAGTCTGCTTCAGCACCAAATGGCTGATCAAAAATAAGACCAAAAGAAAAGTTGTCTGTTAACTGGAGCTTCAACGCAGCTGATACAGAATGATAATCACCCGCCATATCACCTGTTGCCTGATTGGTACCTACACCTAGTGTAGGTGAGTTTAGGGATGGTGCGTTAGAAGTGGTACCAGATACAGAAGGATCTAATACAGTAATACCCGCTTCAAAGTAATTACCTGGCTGTAAAAACGCTGCGATAGATTGCCCCGAACGATCCATTGCAGCAGCAAATGCACCTGTCATAGGTACAGTCGCGAGAATCATTGCAGTAGTTAATGTCTTTAATTTCATTTACGTCTTTCCTTGAGGTACAAATTTATATCTAGCGTTGTTGTTTGCACTTAAATTTAATTCTTTGGAGAGTTTGGTTACTAAACCGCAATCATTTGTTACTCCATGTGCCAAAAATACCACAAATAAAATAAGAGTAAATGCTCTAGTTTGAACAATCAGTTCAAAAAAACATCAAAATAGAGTAAAAGTACTAATTAGCAGCTTGAGTTTAAATTTTAAGTGATTGAAATTATTATTTTTAATTGGAGATAAATTGATTTTTAAAAAAATTAAATTTAATGAAAGATTGCACAACTAATTTGTTAATTAATTCGCATATTTCTACCCTTTCAGTCTGCCCAGTTTGAACGAGAACGACAAAATTCTGTTACATGAGCGTTACATATACGCACCTCCAAAATGTATGAAGAAGAGTGTTTAAGACAGATAAAGTAGCTCATTAGGGTGAAACTTATATAATATATTTATTAGAATCAAAGGAATACTTGGACTAATTAATTGATTTTTTCAGGGGTGGCAGTGCAATGGGGTACCTTAAATCTTCTACCATGAAAGCCAGTTTCAATTTGTTACTACATTAGATGGGTGAATACAGAGAGGGATATGTGCAGCTTAGACTGAACCGTGTATTGTGTAGAAATACACGATTGTAATAGGCAAACACACGTTGCAGATTGCAGAAAGTCTTGCCCATATAATGATGGTTAGAAGTTAGATGTTTAATCCTTGAAATAAGGAGACGAAATGGCCTGATTCAGAGGTCAGGTTTTAAGCCTTTAATAGGTTAAAAGAAGAATATAAAAATTAGATAAAATAAATACTTAGTGCATTATGTCGGATAAGTCCTGATACTGACTAGAATTCAAAAGAATCAAAAGCCATGTGATCGGGTAGGTGAACGATATCGCCACCTTTTTCTGATGACTTAAGCAGATATTTATCTCAGACAGTCATGCATGCATATTTTTAGAAAAGGCTCAGCTGACAGGAGGGTCAATTGTTGAAACTGAATATTTTTTGCAGATTTTATCTAGATAGCAGTCTGGCGATACTCCCCATTTTAGCTCTACTGACAGGCTGTCAGAATACAGCCCCTTTGATCAAACCAGAGCCTGTCTTGCCAGCACACTATCCATTTCAGCAGGGCGGTACATATCATGCTTTGCCGTGGTCTGATTATGTCAGTGATCCTACTTTAGTGAGAATTGCCCGTCTTGCCCTGACCTATAACTATGATCTGAAAATTGCAGCACTCCGGATCCGTGAAGCCCAAGCTGCCTATGGTATTCAGCGTTCAGAATTGTGGCCGAGTATATTGGGAAGCAGTAGTTATGAACGCAGCAGGGTACCAGCAGATTTATCTCCTGTGGGCCGTGCTGTAACCACAGAACAGTATACGGTAGGTGTGGGAATAAGCCACTGGGAACTGGATTTGTGGGGACGTATACGCAGCCTGAATGAAGCAGCATTACAGCAGTTTTTCGCTTCTGAATATAATCAGCTGGCGGTACGAAACAGCATTATTCAGCAGTCGATTCAGACCTATCTGACCCTGGCTGAACTAGAAAAACGGATTTATTATGCCGAAGGTTCTGTGCAAAATTATGAAAAATCTGTACGTATCTTTAAACGGCGTTACGAGGTTGGGGCAGGTTCAAAAGTAGAATATATGCAGGCACAAACCTTGCTCAGTAATGGCCGGGCGTTGCTAACCCAGCTGCAAAATGTTCAGGACATGACAGCCAATTATTTGATCCAGTTGATAGGTCAGCCTGTAGAAGTCCCAAGATTAGGCCTGGATCAGCTGAATTTTAAGCCAGTCGTATTACAGACCGGACTTCCGTCGGAGTTACTGCTGAACCGGCCAGATATTCGGGCTGCTGAAGCTTTACTGTATTCCCAGCATGCCAATATCCAGGCTGCCCGTGCTGCATTTTTTCCGCGTATTGCGCTCACGGGGAGTTTTGGAACAGCCAGTACAGAACTGGAGGGTCTGTTCAAATCCGGTAGTTCAGTATGGTCGATTGCTCCCAGTATCACTTTGCCCATATTTACCGCAGGTCAGTTAAAAAATAATGTCATCTTGGCGGAGGTGAGACAGGATATTGCTGTGGCTGACTATGAAAAAACTGTACAGAATGCCTTCCGGGAAGTGGCTGATGCTTTGGTTGATCAGCGCTATTTAAGCCAGCAACTGCAAATACAGGATCAGGGACTGGCTGCTTTTCGGGAAACAGCACGACTGGCACAGTTACGCTATGATAATGGTGCCGTGGGTTATCTCGATGTGCTAGATGCACAGCGAAGTTTGCTGACGGCAGAACAGCAGTGGATTGAAACCCAAAGTGCCTTAATGCAGTCTTATATTTCCCTGTATTTTGCACTGGGCGGTGATAGCAGACTGGTACAGCCAGGCTAAATTTATTTGTTGAATACACTTATTATAAATTGAACAAAATAAAAGAATTAATGTTTTGATTTTACTAAAAATTATAAAAAGGGTGAGTAACAGCCCGATTGAATGTGTTGAGTAAGCAGATCTATGAATATAAAAAAAATATCCATTGTGGGAGCAGTCGTTGTCGCCATCTTGGTGGGCTACCTGATCTGGAAAAACATGAATCAGCCTGATACCGATGGGTTGGTCAGTGGGAATGGACGGATTGAGGCGACTGAAGTCAATATTTCCAGTAAGTTCGCTGGCCAGTTAGAAGAAATTCTGGTGCGGGAAGGAGATTTTGTCGAGCCGGGGCAGATTCTGGCGCGAATAAAAGTTTCTACCCTTGAAGCTCAACTGCGCGAAATTCAAGCCCAACAGCGTCAGGCTGAAGATGGTATTGCGACCGCTGAAGCGCAACTGGCAATGCGTAAAAGTGAAAAATCAGCCGCCGAAGCGATGGTGCTGCAACGTGAAACAGAACTTATTGCAGCAAAAAACCGTCTGGCACGGACGGAAATTCTAGCCAAGGAAGGCGCATCTTCCAGGCAGCAGCTGGATGATGAGAGGGCAGATGCCAAGCGTGTAGCAGCAGTACTCAGCGCAGCCCAGGCGCAAGTGGACAGCGCTGAAGGAGCTATCGTGGCCGCACGCAGCCAGGTTTCGAGCGCACAATCTCAGGTCGATGCTATCAAAGCAACCATTGACCGGATCAATTTCGATATTGAGGATGCCCAGCTTAAGGCACCCTTGAAGGCACGGGTGCAGTTCCTGGTCGCACAACCAGGCGAAATGATTGCTGCGGGGGGGCGGGTCATGAACCTGATTGATCTGTCCGATGTCTATATGACGTTTTTCCTGCCGGAAACCGTGGCTGGCCGTATCGCAATCGGTACTGAAGTCCGGATTGTGCTGGATGTGGCCAAAAATCTGGTAATTCCTGCTCGGGTGTCTTTTGTTGCCGACACGGCCCAGTTCACTCCAAAAACCGTAGAGACTGAAAGTGAACGCCAGAAATTAATGTTCCGTGTCAAGGCGAAAATTGATCCTGAATTGCTGAGAAAACATATCCAGCAAGTCAAAACCGGTCTTCCGGGCGTGGCCTATATCAAACTTGATTCCAATCTGCCCTGGCCGGCGTTCTTAAGAAATCAGGTTAAATCATGATGCCGCAATTTGTTGCCGGAGCGGCAGTTGCCGAAATCCAGCAGGTCAGCCTGAAATATGGCAAGACCCAGGCTTTACAGGACATTTCCCTGTCGCTTCCTGCGGGCTGCATGATTGGACTGATCGGACCGGATGGCGTGGGGAAATCCAGTTTGCTGGCTTTACTGGCCGGTGCCAAGGTCGTTCAGGCGGGCCGCCTGATCGTGCTTGGTGGAGATATTGCTGACCCGAAACATCGCAGAAAAGTTTGTCCGCATATTGCCTACATGCCTCAAGGTCTGGGCAGCAACCTGTCCAAAAACCTATCTGTTGAGGAAAACCTGCAGTTTGTTGCCCGATTGTTTGGGCATAGTCGTACAGAAAGTCGTAAACGCATTGATGATCTGACTAAAAGTACAGGACTATTTGAATTTCTCGATCGGCCGGCAGGAAAATTGTCCGGAGGCATGAAACAGAAACTCGGATTGTGCTGCTCCCTGATTCATGATCCGGATTTTCTGATTCTGGATGAGCCCACCACGGGAGTCGATCCCTTGGCACGGGCACAGTTCTGGGAGCTGATTAACCGTATCCGCCAGGTTCGTCCCCAGATGAGTGTGATTGTCGCTACTGCCTACATGGATGAAGCCCAAGGTTTCGACTGGCTGGCGATGATGGATGAAGGCAAAATCCTGAAAACCGGAACTCCGCAAGAACTGTTGACGCAGACGGAGAGTAACAGTCTGGAAGATGCTTATATCAAGCTATTACCGGAAGAAAAGAAACAGGGCTATACCCCTGTAGTGATTCCACCTTTACCAGATTACGATTCGGATGGCTATGCGCTGGAAGCGAAGGATCTGACAGTCAGGTTTGGTGATTTTACCGCAGTAGATCATGTCAATTTCCAGATTCGGCAGGGTGAAATTTTTGGTTTTCTGGGATCGAATGGCTGTGGTAAAACCACCACCATGAAAGTACTGACCGGATTGCTCGAAGCTTCAGAAGGGCAGGCCTGGTTATTTGGCCAGCCAGTGGAAGGCAGTAATATTGAGACCCGCCGCCGTGTTGGCTATATGTCACAGTCTTTCTCTCTCTATAGTGAACTGACCATTACCCAGAACCTGGTACTTCACGCAAAATTGTTTCATGTGCCGGCTGAACAGATTGACACGCGTGTACAGCAGATGCTGCAGCGTTTTGACTTGGCCGAAGTGAAAAACAAGCTGCCTGATGACTTGCCGCTGGGTATCCGTCAGCGTCTGTCTCTTGCTGTGGCACTGGTACATAACCCGGAAATCCTGATTCTTGATGAACCGACTTCGGGGGTAGACCCGATTGCTCGTGACAATTTCTGGCGTTTTTTAATCTCCTTGTCTCGCAAGGACGGGGTTACCATCTTTATTTCAACGCATTTCATGAATGAAGCACAGCGCTGTGACCGGATTTCCCTGATGCATGCCGGCCGGGTTCTGGACAGTGCTGCACCCGCACAGTTGATCAAAAATAGGCAGGCTGCCACTCTGGAGGAAGCATTTATTGGCTACCTAATGGATGCTGGAGCAGCCAGCCAGACGCCACCTGAACAGGAGCTAGAAGGCAGTATTTCCAATGACCAGACAGTGAAAGAAGAAACCAGGATATCCAGCCGATTTAGCCTGCAACGTATGCTCAGCTATGCTTGGCGTGAATCGCTAGAGCTGGCACGTGATCCGATACGTGCCACCATGGCACTGGTCGGGTCGATTATCCTGCTGTTTGTGATGGGGTATGGAATCACCATGGACGTAGATAATCTGACCTTTGCAGTACTGGATCGTGACCAGAGTGGTCTTAGCCAGAATTACAGCATGAGCATTGCGGGTTCACGTTATTTTGTTGAAAAGCCGCCGCTGCAAAACTATGAGGATCTGGATCAACGCATGCGCAGTGGCGATATCGCTTTGGCCATCGAGATTCCACCTGATTTTGCCCGGGATGTTAACCGGGGAGAGGAGGTTAAAATTGGCGCCTGGATTGATGGTGCCATGCCACAGCGTGCGGAAACAGTTAAAAACTATGTACAGGGCATTCATACTCACTGGTTGATGCAGCAAGCTTTAGAGCGAAGTGGATATCGAATATCCAATACCGTAAATATAGAAACCCGATTCCGCTACAATCCCGACATCAAGAGTCTGCCTGCAATCGCGCCGGCTGTATTTCCGCTGTTAATTTTATTGATTCCCGCCATGCTGACAGCACTTTCGGTAGTACGGGAAAAAGAACTCGGTTCGATTGTCAACCTGTATGTGACTCCGGTGACCCGCAGTGAATTTCTGATTGGCAAGCAAATCCCTTATGTGGTGCTGGCCATGCTGAACTATTTTCTGATGTGCCTGATCATTGTGGCGATCTTTGATGTACCCATCAAGGGCAGCTTCCTGACGCTGACCATGGCATCCTTCCTGTTTATTATTTTTTCTACTGGTATGGGACTGCTGGCTTCTTCATTGACCAAAAGCCAGATTGCCTCGATGTTTCTGGTGTTGATCGGTACGCTTATTCCTGCGGTGCAGTTCGCCGGTATTATCAACCCGGTTTCCTCTCTGGAAGGTTTTGGTCGCTGGTTTGGTGAAATCTATCCGACCACGCATATGGTGAATATCAGCCGGGGGGTGTTTAACAAGGCATTGAGCTTTAATGCACTGCATCAGGATTTTTGGGTGATTCTGCTGTCGGTGCCTGTGATTATGGGTGCAGCAATTCTTGCCCTAAAAAAACAGGAGTCCTAGCATGGTCAGCCAGAAAATAAAGAATATCTATCTGCTCGGTTGCAAGGAACTGTGGAGTCTATGGCGTGATCCGGTCATGCTGATTCTGATTGTCTATACTTTTACCGTCGCCGTCTATACGGCTGCAACCGCTATGCCTGACAGTCTGAATATGGCACCCATCGCAATTGTGGATGAAGATCATTCAACCTTGTCGGAGCGGATAAGCTCGGCTTTTTATCCTCCCTACTTTCTACCCCAGACGACTGAACTGAATCATATGGATGCCGGAATGGATGCCGGAGAATTTACTTTCGCCCTGAATATTCCGGTCAATTTTCAGGAAGATATACTGGCAGGGAGAGAGGCAACGATTCAGGTCAATGTTGATGCCACGCGGATGACTCAGGCCATGGTCGGGGCGGGTTATATTCAGCAGATTATACTGTCCGAAGTCAATGAATACGTTCTGCGTCACCGTGAAATAAGCACCCTGCCAGTAGAACTGGAAATGCGGGCACGTTTTAACCCTGTACTTGACCAGAAATGGTTTGGGAGCGTGATGCAAATCATCAATAACGTGGCAATGCTGTCCATTATTCTAACTGGTGCGGCTTTAATCCGTGAACGTGAACACGGTACGATAGAACATCTGATGGTCATGCCGGTCACCGTATTTGAAATTATGATGTCCAAAGTCTGGTCGATGAGCCTGGTGGTTTTGCTTGCAGCATTTTTAGGTTTGAAACTGGTGGTACAGATCATCTTGAAGGTACCGATAGAGGGGAATCTGTGGCTGTTCTTTTTCGGAGCATTATTAACCTTATTCGCGACTACTTCGATGGGTATTTATTTGGCGACCATGTCCAAGTCAATGCCGCAATTTGGCCTTTTGATGATGTTGACTCTGATCCCGATGCAAATGCTGTCTGGTGGAATGACGCCACGTGAAAGTATGCCTGAAGTACTGCAAAATGTGATGCTGATTGCTCCGACCACACACTTTGTCGAACTTGCTCAGGCCATTTTGTATAGAAATGCCGGGCTAAGTGTGGTCTGGCCTGCATTTCTCTGGCTCATTGGCATTGGCACGGTATTTTTCTATGTAGCATGGAAACGCTTTAAGGACACTATTCATACCATGGCTTAGCCATACATCGAATATGTCATATGTTGAAAAAGTATCTGTAGGGGGGTGGGCAAGCGGATATTGTATAGGGAGGGCAGACCAGTGGACTTGTCTTGCTAAATTATACTCTAAAGCAATAGCATTGGCTCTGAGCGTATTTGATAGAGCAGTGTCGGGGGAAGGCCATTCTATAAAAAAACGGGCCAATCTAAAAAAATGAAAATAAATGGTACGCCCTGCGGGACTCGAACCCACGTCGGTCGCTTAGGAGGCAACTGCTCTATCCAGTTAAGCTAAGGGCGCAAAAGAAGGCTAATGTACTGCAAAAAACACAAAAAAAAAAGTTATTGCCGAAGCAATAACTTTAAAAATCAGGAATAAGAAGATTTTTCCGTTATTTTTTTGAATGCAGCAGTTTGAATACGATATACATCACCACGATCCAGACAGGAATCATATAGACAGATTCTTGAAAACCTTGTGTCCACATGATGTACAGGATGGTGGCGATAAAGGCCAATACCAGTATATTGCTTGCAGGGGACCAGAGCGCCGGGAATTTGGTTACGATGCCCTGTTTCTTCATAGTCTGGATAAACTTGAGATGGGTCAGACTGATCATGGCCCAGTTGAGTACAAGTGCACCGACTACAATATAAATCAGGTGGCTTAAGGCATCTTCAGGTACGAAGTAATTAAGCAGTACACAGCCAAAAATCAGTACAGCAGAGAATAATACGGCAGGAATCGGCGTACCTTGTTTATTCACTTTCATGAATACTTTAGGTGCGTTTCCTTGCTGAGCCAGACCATACAACATACGGCTGTTGGCATACATACCACTGTTATACACAGACAGCGCTGCAGTCAGGATAATAAAGTTAAGCAGATGTGCCGCCCAGTCGATACCCAGCTGGCTGAAAATCATCACGAACGGGCTTTTGTCCAGACCACCGAGCTCCAGCTGGTTCCAAGGCACCAAAGACAACAGAATGGTCAGTGCACCGACATAGAAAATCAGAATACGGAACACGACCTGATTAATGGCTTTCGGAATGGTTTTTTCCGGATTTTCAGCTTCTGCTGCAGCCATACCGATCAGTTCAATACCACCAAAAGCAAACATCAGGAAGGCCAGCATATAGAACAGACCTTCAAAACCATTCGGGAAGAAACCACCCGCGGTCCAGAGGTTGCTAAAAGAGGCACCTGAAGAAGCATCAGCTGTCAGGATCAGATACAAGCCAAAGACAATCATCGAAATAACCGCAGTTACTTTAATGATAGATAGCCAGAATTCCGATTCACCGTAGAATTTCACATTGCCGAGGTTGACCAGTGTAATCACGATAAAGAAAAACAGTACCGATGCCCAGGCTGGAATATGAGGCCACCAGTAGTTGATATATTTCGCAACAGCGGTGAGTTCGGTCATGGCCACCAGGATATACAAAATCCAGTAGTTCCAGCCCGCAAGGAAACCGGGGAATTTGCCCCAGTATTTATAAGCAAAATGGCTGAATGAACCTGCGACAGGTTCATGAACAATCATCTCACCCAATTGACGCATGATTAAAAATGCAATCAAGCCACCAATGGCATAGCCCAAAATAATGGAAGGACCCGCAGATTGGATCACCTGTGCGGAACCTAAGAATAAGCCTGTGCCAATTGCGCCGCCCATGGCGATCAATTGAATATGACGGTTCTTTAAGCCACGCTGAAGTTGTGAAGACTCGTTATTCAAAGTGTTCAGCCCGACAATGGAAAATAAGTATGAAGATTGTAAAGGATGAAAGTTAAGAAACCTAGTACAAGCATTTGAATGAAATATTATTATGGTGTTTATAATAAAAAATTATAAAAAACGAATTAAAGAAACCATATATGAATCAATATATTAATTTTATTTTAATTATAACTGATGAGTTTTCTGTTTTTTTGCCTGCATACAAATGCCGGTTTTTTATACTTAGGTCGGAACACTGCACTCACTTGGCCTGAAACTGATTATACTCTTGGTACAAATATTCCATAAGCACTACCACAACAAAGACAATTCAAAGGATGAAATAAGTCATGAGTTCTGCAGTCCAAATCAAGATTCCTGCAACCTATATGCGTGGAGGAACCAGCAAAGGTGTTTTCTTTAAGCTGGATGATCTGCCTGCACAGGCACAACAGGCTGGCCGGATTCGTGATCAGCTTTTGCTACGTGTGATTGGTAGCCCCGACCCTTATGGGAAGCAGATCGATGGCATGGGGGGCGCCAGTTCCAGTACCAGTAAAACGGTCATCCTGTCGAAAAGCCAGCAAGCCGATCATGATGTCGATTATTTATTTGGTCAGGTATCAATTGAGCGCCCTTATATCGACTGGAGCGGTAACTGCGGCAATCTGACTGCGGCAGTCGGGGCATTCGCTATTTCCAACGGGCTGGTCGAGGCTGAACGTATTCCTGAAAACGGGTTGTGTCAGGTACGCATCTGGCAGGCCAATATTCAGAAAACCATTATTGCACATGTACCGATACAGAGTGGACAGGTACAGGAATTGGGTGATTTCGAACTGGATGGCGTCACCTTTCCTGCAGCTGAAGTGCAGATCGAGTTTCTGGACCCTGCCGATGATGATGCAGAAGGCGGTTCCATGTTTCCGACAGGCAATCTGGTCGATACATTGGAAGTTCCCAATATTGGCAGTTTCGAAGTAACGATGATTAATGCCGGCATTCCAACCGTATTTTTGAATGCTGGAGATCTCGGCTATAAGGGCACCGAGCTTCAGGATCATATTAATAATGATGTAGCAGCCTTGACAAAATTTGAAACGATTCGTGCCTATGCTGCGAAGAAAATGGGGCTGATTCAGGATATTGCAGAAGCAGTTACCCGACAACACACCCCAAAAATTGCATTTATTGCCCCATCTAAAACTTATACTTCGTCCAGTGGCAAGACGGTCACCGAATCTGATACCGATATTCTGGTTCGTGCCTTGTCTATGGGTAAACTCCATCATGCCATGATGGGCACAGCTGCTGTGGCCATTGGTACGGCAGCTGCCATTCCCGGAACATTGGTAAACCGGGTCGCAGGCGGAGTAGAGCGTGAAGCGGTGCATTTCGGTCATCCTTCCGGGACTTTGAGAGTGGGTGCTCAAGCAAGTTTTGAAAATGGTGAGTGGAAAGTGAAGAAAGCGATTATGAGCCGCAGTGCCCGTGTATTGATGGAAGGCTGGGTGCGCGTACCAGAAGATGTTCTCGTTTAAAAGCGGTGCATACTTTTAGCCTGAATAAAACCACCGGTTCTGCGGTGGTTTTTTATGGTTTAAAATCTCTGACTTGCTTATTTGATGTTGAATAGCAAATTTCAGCAGAACAATTCGATTTATGGCTGAAAATTCAAGGCATTTCTAGGTACAATGCCTGATCAGCGTACAGGCATTTATTCGCTTGTCATTTTATTCTTCTGGACTACGTATTCGAGGCGAATGTGTCATCTATCACTGACGTATCAACCCATGCACTCACACAAGCACAACACCGCATTCAACAGGATTTATTGACCGCTCTGGAAGCCTTTGCCATTCCGGAACCGTTAAGGTCGGCAGTCCATCATGCTGTGATGCTGGGTGGCAAGCGGGTACGTCCAGCGCTATGCTATGCCACCGCTGCATTAAAACCCAACCAGAATAGTGCTGCAGTGCGTCGTGCAGCGGTTGCGATCGAGTTTATTCACTGCTATTCACTGGCCCATGATGATCTGCCGTGTATGGACAATGATTTGTTGCGCCGTGGCCAGCCAACCTGTCATGTGGCTTATGGAGAAGATACAGCACTTTTGGCAGGTGATATCCTGCAGTCTATGGCTTTCGAAATCTTGGGTAGCCGTCTGTTTGATCAGGGGCCAGCGGTAGAAGCTTCCATTGTACTGAAACAGATGCAGATTCTGGCAACCGCTTCTTCGAAAATGGTGAATGGTCAGGTTTTAGATTTACAGTCTGAAGGCAAAAAAATCGATCAGCAGGCACTGGAAACCATCCATCGCAATAAAACTGGTGCTTTGATTAGTGCCGCGATCATGATGGCGGCGGTGACAATCTTTGAAGGTACCGATCTGGCCATTCCTAAATTACGTGAGTTTGGACAGGCGATTGGTCTGGCCTTCCAGGTACAGGATGATATTCTGGATATTATTTCCGATACCGAAGTCTTGGGGAAAACTGCAGGTAAAGATGAACAGGTTGAAAAATCAACCTATCCGGCATTGATGGGTCTGGAGCAGGCCAAAGCCTATGCCCAGCAATTACACGATCAGGCAATCAATGCCTTGAACCATTTTGAAGATCAGGCGGAAGAGTTGATGCAAATTACCCGGTTCCTGCTCACGCGCAAAAGCTGATTGGAACATTCTTCTGAGGTATAAGAGCATTCCATAAAAAAGAGGACTTCAAGTCCTCTTTTTTAGTTGCTACAGAATTATTTGCTTTCGTTGTAAAGGCGTTCCGCTTCTTCAAAACGGTCAGTCACTTCTGCTGTTGGCGCTTTACCCATCAGGCTCACCACCACAATCGCCAGCATTGAACAGATAAAGCCAGGAACGATTTCATACAGTCCAGTGTCAGCAAACAGGTTCTTCCAGAAAATAACCACGACTGCACCTATGATCATCCCTGCCAAAGCACCATTCAAGGTCATGCGTTTCCAGAACAGTGACAGGATAATCAGCGGACCAAAGGCGGCACCAAAACCTGCCCAGGCATACGCCACCAGCCCCAGTACTTTGGATTCAGGATTACCCGCCATCCAGATCGCCAGCAAGGCAATCAGCAGTACCATCAAACGGCCAACCCAGACCAGTTCTTTTTGCGAGGCATTTTTACGCAGGAAAGACTTATAGAAATCTTCAGTCAGGGTGCTTGAGCAGACCAAGAGCTGACAGCTTAAAGTACTCATTACTGCGGCAAGAATGGCAGCAAGCACCACACCTGCAATCCATGGGTTAAACAGGATTTTGGTCAGTTCCATAAATACTGTTTCAGGATTGGCATTCACTGCAGTTGCCAGTTCTGGATGCTGCTGGAAATAGGCGATCCCGAAGAAGCCGGCTGCCACCGCACCACCCAGACATAGAATCATCCAGGTCATGCCGATACGGCGTGCATTTGGAATTGACTTGACCGAATCTGCTGCCATGAAGCGTACCAGAATATGCGGCTGGCCAAAGTAACCCAGACCCCAGGCGAGCAGGGAAATAACCGCAACAACGCTCAGATCACCCAGAATATTCATTGCTTGAGGACGGGCAGCTTCCAGTGCCAAAGTCACCTGGGACATGTCTGAAAATGCCATCAACGTCACGATTGGCGTCAGCAACAGGGCAAAAATCATCAGACCTGCCTGAATGGTATCGGTCCAGCTCACCGCCAGGAAGCCACCAATAAACACATAGCTGATGGTGGCAATGGCACTGATCCAGAGCGCGGTACTGTAAGACATGCCAAACATGCTTTCGAACAGACGTGCGCCTGCAACCATGCCGGAAGCACAGTAAATCGCAAAGAAAATCAGAATGACGAATGCAGAAACCACACGCAGGATTTTTTTCTGGTCATTGAAGCGATTCGAGAAATAATCCGGCAGGGTCAGGGCATTGTGCTGGACTTCGGTATGTACGCGTAAACGGCCAGCGACCAGCAGCCAGTTGAGCCAGGCACCAATAATCAGACCGATGGCAATCCACATTTCAGACAGGCCGGAAAGATAAATTGCACCGGGCAGACCCATCAGTAGCCAGCCACTCATGTCGGAAGCCCCTGCAGAAAGTGCAGTTACGAAACTCCCTAAACGTCGGCCCCCTAAGATGTAATCGGAAAAGTTGCTTGTCGCACGATAAGCGATCAGGCCAATCACCACCATGGCGACAATATAAAAAAGAAAGGTAATTAAGGTTGGATTTAGGGAGCTCATACGGTATCCATTTTTAAGTTGGACAGTAGATCGAAATAAGGATTGTGACAGATGCGAGAAACTTTAATCCGAAAGTCAGGCAACATCGAATCCAGGAGATTTCAAAAATAAACGCGAAATTTAACCATAAATTCACAATCTTTGCTGAGATTTTCTTATTTTCAAGAGAAATAGGCAACCAATTGGCTGCCTATTATGAAGTATTTATTAAATCTAGTTAGGACGTCCCATCACACCACGAATGGTATTCAGCACATCAGCAGGCAGTACCACAGTCTTGGCATTTGGCGATTTGGCCATATCTTGCATGGCTTTAATATACTGTTCACCGAGTAAATAGGCGACCGGAATTTCATTATCACCAATGGCGGAAGTCACCATGTCAATTGCACGTTGTGAAGATTCAGCCAGTACCACTTGCGCTTCAGCATCACGACGAGAGGCTTCCAGACGGCCGTCCGCTTCCAGAATCGCGGCCTGTTTTTCACCGTC
The DNA here is from genome assembly GCF_014837015.1 of Acinetobacter pecorum. Taxonomy (GTDB): domain Bacteria; phylum Pseudomonadota; class Gammaproteobacteria; order Pseudomonadales; family Moraxellaceae; genus Acinetobacter; species Acinetobacter pecorum. The sequence goes on along the minus strand of NZ_JACSPT010000015.1, from coordinate 20,135 downwards.
AGCTTTGGTGACTGTCGCACGACGCTGACGTTCCGCAGCTGCCTGTTCTTCCATCGCAGTCTGCATGGTGATAGAAGGTTTAATATCCTGAATTTCCACAGTCTTTAGGGTAATACCCCAGTCCGAGATATCATCGGAAATACTGGATTTTAAGCGTGCCTTGATATGGTCACGTGAAGACAAGGCATCATCCAGATCCATTTCCCCGACAATCGAACGCAGTGAAGTCTGTACCAGGTTCTGAATCGCCCAAGAGTAGTTTTCAATCCCGTACACGGCTTTTTCCGGTGTGGTCAGGTTGATATAGGCCACAGCATTCATCAGCAGGACAGCGTTATCACGGGTAATCACTTCCTGTGAAGGAATATCCAGAACGATATCTTTGGTTGTGACTTTATAGGCAACTTCATCTACATAGGGAATGACAAAATTCAGGCCAGGATTTAGCGTGGTATGGTATTTCCCCAGACGCTGTACGATCCATTTGTAGCCTTGCGGCACAATCCGCACCCCTTTAAAAATGGTAATTGCCACAAAGGCCAGAAACGCGATAACAATGATAGAACCACCAGACATAGCTTATTCACCTTATTGATTTTGATAATGTGTGCTGTGAGGTTGTACGACCAGGTCGTTTCCAAGAATATCCACGACGCGAACACGGTCACCGACCTGAACTGGGTCCAGAGTTCGGCATTCCCATTCATCAGAGCCTAAAACTGGCATTGGAAAGCGTACCCGGATTTGCCCATGATCCAGATTGATCTGAATCACCATACCAATCTGGCCAATCGTTGCCTCACGCGACAGACCCGCTTTAGTCTTGTCAGTGGAAAGCGGTTTGATAAACTTGAACCAGAGCAGCGTACACAGTACAGAAAGTATGATCCAGGTCAAGATCTGGGTGGTCAGTCCCATCATCGGGAACATCCAGTACAGGACACCAACCATGACGGCACCAATCCCGAACCAAAGGGCAGCAAATGCGGGCAGCAGTAATTCTGACAGGATCAGAAGGATGCCTAATACAAACCAGTGCCAAGGTTCAAGAACTAATTCCATATCGTGACCTATATCGCTAAGTATTTAATTAATCATCATCTTTATATGATTGATCTTCAATGTAGCAGATGCGGCCGCAGATGAATATAAAAAAATCGTGCATCAAAATTTAGCCTGACGCGGCGGTTTAAGTGCTGCAGGAGACTGCTTGAAATCAGTAATTGCTTTTTCAATGGCACGAATTTTCAGCTGGGCTGCTTTTTCACCTTCCAGAATGGTCGCATTGCTGGCTTTCAGGTCTAAAGTACCGATATGGCCGACTTTGGGCTGGATCACCACATTGGCCTGACTCAGTTCCTCATGAATGCTTTGCTGTCCCATAATATTCAGGGTCTGATCCAGTACACCCCACATGTTCAGGGCTTTATTGCCATCTGGACGGGCAGAAATATCCACAGCAATCACAATATCAGCTCCCATATCTTTGGCGGTCTTGACCGGAATCGGACTGACCAGGCCGCCGTCGACATATTTGGTGCCGCCAATCACGGCAGGCACAAACACATTCGGAATACTGCAGGACGCGCGAACTGCCTGGCCGGCATTGCCTTTAATAAAATCTGCCTTGCGGCCATTGTCCAGACGAGTGGCAACAGCAGCAAAGCGAATCGGGAACTGCTCAATCGGTTTGTTCGCTACATTCTTGTTGACGAAATCCTGCAATTTTTGTCCGGCAATAATCCCTTGCCGGTTCAAGGTTAAATCGCGGATATCCGACTCTTTAAAATTTAGGGCAATCTGCTGTAACTGATAAGGGGATTTGCCGCTGGCATACAGACTGCCGACAAAACTGCCGGCACTGGTACCGGTGACGATTTTCGGTTTAATGCCATGTGATTCGAGTACTTTAATCACACCAATATGGGCAAAACCTTTGGCACCGCCACCACCGAGAGCAAGTGCGACGACGGGTTCGCGGGCTTTGATAGGCGTGGTAGTGGTGGGTGTTTTAGTGGCTTTGTCACAGGCTGCAAGACTTAAACCAAGACAGCCAATCAAGGCATAATGGGCTAACTTCATTATAAAACTGGTGATTAAATCAACAAAATTTAGGCTATCACATCAAAAAAAGCCGTATTTGCCTAGTCTTTTTTCAAAAGCTTTTGTAACGGCTTGGCTACCCACTCTGGATTTTTGGCCGAGAATTTTCCTTCATAATACTGATAAATCTTTTCCAGATCATATTCATAGTCACCGGTCAGATGGTATATACCCAAGATGTGAATGGTCTTGATGTCATAGTCAAAGGAAAACATCACAATCGGCAAATGCGCCGCTTTGGCAATATGATAAAAACCACTGCGGATTTTTTCAGGACCCTTGCGTGAGCCTTCTGGTGCCATACCGACCCAGATTTGAGGTGATTTTTCAATAATCTCGACAATCTGTCGGGTATGACCTTGTGGACTATCCCGCACGACTGGAACGACCCCAATCCATTCCAGAACCGGCTTGAGGGGAGTGCGAAATAGGCTATCTTTACCAAAAATCGTAATCTGAATACCGAGACCGAGCAGGGCGTTAAAACCGAGCCAGGCATCAATATTTGAAGTATGCGGAGAAATAATGGCCACAGCTTTGGGCAAATCGGGAAATTCTCCTTCCAGACGCCAGCCCTGAGCCAAGAAAAGTTGCCTGAAAAAAGTCCGGCTCAGTTTGCTGCCACGAGCCGGGACATGCGGCGGTAACCGGGGGAAACGTGTCTGGGTCATTACTTCTGTCTCTTCCTGAAACTAATTTTTCTTTATTTTTGATTATATTAGACTGTTGTAAAATCCGGATCATTGGCAAAATGTATGGCATCTTAAATGCCGTTAATGCATTTTCACCCTAAGGACTTGGCCTGCATATGCGGAATATCTATATCTTACTGTTTTCGCTGTATTGGGCACAGGGGCTTCCGGTCGGATTTATGACGCATGCCTTGCCGGTCATTCTGCGGGCTGAAGGGGTATCACTGGCGCATATCGGGGGCTTTGGCCTGCTGATGATACCGTGGTCGATCAAAATATTCTGGGCGCCTTTAGTTGATCGGCATGGATCGAGTGCCAAAGGTCATTACCGTAGCTGGATTATTCCCTTGCAATGGCTGTCAGTTACTGTCTTGATTGGACTTTCTTTTCTACCCATTCAGGCTTTGAACCAGCCGCTATATTTACTGCTGTTTTTTATCATGCTTTTGCTGATGAATGGTATTGGCGCCACGCAGGATATTGCGACCGATGCACTGGCAGTCAATATTCTGAAAAATGAGCAGCAACACTGGGGCAATACCTTTCAGGTGATTGGTTCGCGTCTGGGATTCATTGTCGGAGGTGGGGCCATATTATGGCTGCTCGATTTGCTGCAATGGCAAAGTACTTTTCTGTTGCTGGCTGCGCTGGTTTTTGTTAATACTTTACCGATTTTACTTTTTAGAGAACCTCAGCATTCAAAAATTATCACGCCAGCTGATAAAGGACCTGCACTCAGCAATATAAAAACCTATTTTCAATACTTTTGGTCAGATTTAACCTTGGCGAGGTGGCTTCTGGTTTTACTGACCTTTAAAATCGCCGATGGTTTATCCGGGCCTTTATTAAAACCGTTAATGGTAGATCTCGGGCTGAGCTTTAGCCAGATTGGCCTTTATGTCACCATGTTAGGTGCATTTGCGGCACTGATTGGGGCCGGATTGGCTGGCTGGTGTCTGAAATACTGGTCACGTAGCCGGAGTTTACTGATTTTCTCTGTTCTGAAAGTCATGACTTTAATGGCTTATGCCTGGCTGGCTGCCCAGTATGAAATCCAAAATAAAGTAGAAAACTGGATCATTTATCTGATTAATGCCGCCGAAGATATGATCTCTGCCATGCTCTTGGTGGTCATGCTGACCTTGGTCATGCAATACAGTCGCAAGCATCTGGCCGGTACTGATTTTACCTTTCAGGTGGCGCTGATGGCCACAGTGAGTGGTGGGTTATATAGTCTGAGTGGGATATTCGGGGATTATTGGGGGTATGCACAGTATTTAACATATATTGTATGGATCAGTGTGTTTTTATTATGGCCTATCGTATTTTGGGGTAGAACACAGCAAGACTCCTGATCATTGCAACGCATCAATTAAAGCCGTATTAAAAACAATCAAATTATTTTAAAAGTGTCGTTAATACATATTTTAGCTAAAAGTATGAGATAAAAATGATTTCAAACTGAGTCTAAAATTGTTAAATTTCTGATGTTTTTATACGGCTTATTATGTAGGTATAGTAAAAAATCATAAATCCAGTAAAATCATGTAACATGATAAGGATGGTTTTTAACTATGCATATTGTTCGTGAGTGATCTCGCGAGATAATAAAATAAGTCAATTTATAATTATAGATATTCCCCACGCTTTAGATTTTAGTGGGAATCAGTGAGCTTTCAAAGCCAATGAACGTTTGTTCAATATGGAGAATTTAATGAATCAAGTTTTAACACGAAAGTTTTTAGTTAAGGGATTAGCAGTCGCAGTAACAACCTTGATGATGGGGACGGTTGCACATGCTGAAACACAAGAGCAAAAAGAAATTAAGCAGCTGCGTCAAGAAGTTGAAGCACTAAAAGCATTAGTAACACAGCAGCAACAAGTTCAGCAAAATCAAGCCGTGCAGATTGAACAAGTTAAAGCAGCACCACAACCATCAGCAGCTGCACCGAAAGCACTAAGTACAAAATCAGATACTGAAGTGAAGCTATATGGTTTCGTTCGTGGTGATGCAAACTATATCATTGAAGGTTCAGCAGGAGACTTCTCTGACGTTGCTAAAACCAATGGTCAAACCAGAGACAAGTTAGTCGCAACCGCAAAAACAACACGATTGGGTTTAGATTTTAAAACCAGTGTTAACGGTGCAGAGGTTGGCGGTAAACTTGAAAGTGATTTTGCAGGTACTAACGATTCATTCCGTATACGTCAAGCATATTTAACCTATGAAAATTGGTTGATTGGTCAAACCCAATCTAACTTCTTGTCAAATCATGCACCGTTTATGATTGATTTCAGCACCAACGTCGGTGGTGGTACTACCCGTCTACCAATGGTTCGTTATGGTTTTGATTTGACACCAGCAACGCAATTGTTCTTGGCGGCAGAAAAACCAAACTCAAGTGCTGCACAGACTGAATTCAATGCCCAAGGCCAAAGAGTAAGTGTTGAACACATCAAATCAAGCGTACCAACATTGACTGCTAAATTGGCACACAACTTTGATGACAAAAAAGGTAATGCGTCTGCGCGTGCTTTAGTTGAAGTTTATAAAGATGAAGACACTAATAAGCGTAAAGCAGGTTGGGGTCTAGCAGCAGGTACAACCTATCAAGTAATTGATCCTTTAAAAGCGACGCTGGATGTCAGCTATACCAAAGGTGTAAACGGTATTTTGTATGGTACCAATGCCAATGCTGCATTCGTAGATGATGAAGGTAACCGTAATATTGAGCAAAATGAAATTTGGGCGGTACAAACGGGCTTAACGTACAGTATTTTACCTAACTTAAAAACCTCACTTGGTTATGGTGCATTGTTTGCTGATAAAGACTCAGACTATGCAGACCTCAATGAGGCTGCAAACAAAGAGGTACAACAAGCATGGTTAAACTTGGTGTATTCACCAGTTAAACCGCTTGAGTTTGGTGTTGAGTATGTCAACGGTGAGCGTAAAACCTTTAATAATGAAAAATTCAAAGATAACCGTATTGGTTTAATGAGTAAATATAGCTTCTAATTGATGATGTGAAGCTAAATATAAAAAATCCCACCACTTGGTGGGATTTTTTATATCAATACCTTGGGAGAAGGTTATTTTGAATAAAGCATAGGGATTTTTGTACAGGCTTAGAATACAAATTCTAATCGAGAGTTTTATTTTCCTATCAAAAAGCGGTGCTTCAGCATCAATTTTTTATGCTTAAAACAACAAAACTTAGCAATTTTAGGTCTAATCTACCCAGTTTCGGGCTGTTACCATGACTGAAAGCTTCAACATTTTGATTTGAACATTATGACGATCCAAGCCGTTTTATTTGACCTTGACAATACCTTGACCCACCGTGATCTGACTACACAGGCCTATAGCCGTTATCTGGCAGAATATTATGCTCCAGCATTGGCACAGGTCGATTCAGATAAAATTATCGAGATTGTAAGACGTATTGATAATGGCGGTTATCCTAAAAAGGAACTGCTGACGCATGGCAGTATTGGCGCTTCGGCTGCTTATGCCTTATTGCAGGAATTGTCTTGGTTAAATCCTCCGAGCATAGAGGAACTGGCCCAGTTCTGGTTTCGCCAGTTTGGTCGTTTCGCTGTAGAAATGCCACAAGCAATACAAGTATTAAAACAGCTGAAAGATCAGGGTTATCAGCTAGCCATTGTTTCCAATGGCGGACATGATACCCGTTTGAATACGATTCGGGGTTTGGGTATTGAAACTTATTTTGATGAAATTATCAGTTCAGGACTGGTAGGCTTTAACAAACCACAGCCGGAAATATTCCAGATCACCGCAGAACGTCTAGACGTGCAACCAGAACGATGCCTATATATTGGAGATCATCCGGTCAATGATGTACAGGGAGCAAAAAATGCCGGCATGAATGCCTTATGGATGCAGGGCTTTCATGCCGATGCCGAACATATTCAGCATAAAATTCAGCATCTGCCGGAAATTTTTGCCCATTTGCAGTTATTAAATCGCGCTTAAGTTACTCTTAAACAGTCAAGTGTTTCGGACCATTGCGTAGAGTCGCAGCGCGGGCATTGCTGGTCGGCACTCGAAAGAGTTTGTACCTGTCCACAGTAAATACAGGCATATAACTCATTGGCCTTGGCCTGTTTGACAATAGAACAGCTTTTAGGAAAAAGAGGAAGACCGGGCCTTACTTCATCATCGCTAAATAATAACACACTGAATTTACCGTCAGTTTCCAGTAAACCTGTACGAACCTGACCGAGATGCTCAACACCTTGCTGGCGCATTTCGGCAAAGAATTCATCATGCGACATTTTACCTTTTTTAATCTCTTCAACGACCAACAGTCCATCTTCTACAATATAAATGGGTTTACCTTCCAGTAAGTCTTCAAACCACTGATATTTCATCATGAGCCAGGTGGTCAGACGATACATGATAATAATGACCGACATCACCAGAACTGCCTGAATCAGGGGAATATCTTCGGTAAACATCGGGTCACCGGCAATCGAACCCAAGCTCAAAATGATAGCGACTTCAAAGATGGAAAGTTGCCGTACCCCGCGTTTTCCGGTCAGGCGCAGAAACAGGATAATCATGGTGTACATCAGGGCACAACGCAGCAAAATTTCTGCGGTAAACGCCCAGGTGGTGTCATGTATAAATATCGTGGCCCAGTCCATTTAGATTCTTGATCCTCATTTTGCTCTTTGGCTCGAGTCTAGCAATATCAGTATTTTATTTGCTGCTGTGATTGTGTAAGTTTATGAATAAAAATAGATTCTATTTAAAAAAGAAGCTTGAGCTTAATAATCCAGCTATTGAATATAATAAAAATAAGATAGATATTTCATGTAAAAAATGCATAAAAAATCAGCAAATCAACTTTGAAGAAGATCACATTCTTTTTTGGCTATTTTTAAATCTATAAAATTATTATCCATTTGAAATTTATCAATATAAATTCAGAATAACTTATTTTGAATATCTAAGAGTGTTTAGAAATTTGTAAGCAAATCACTTCATTTCTATAAAAATCTGTAGTTTGTAGCCTGAAAAAATAGAGTGATTACACTACTTTAATAAACTGTTTTTAAATTAGAAATTTGATTTTGATTTCCACCAAGGGACGTATTGTGAAAAAAATATTCACACTTTTAACGGTTATGGGTTTAAGTACAGCGGTCTGGGCAGATGCGGATTGGGATTATACTCAGCCTGAGCAATGGTCGACTTTGAGCCAGAAATATTCGGCCTGTAATGGTCTGAACCAGGCACCAATCAATATTGAGCGAACAGTGAAAGCAGAACTGGAACCGCTCAAGTTTAGCTATAACACCATGATCCATGCGATCGAAAATAAAGGTCATACTGTTCAGGTGGATTTTGCACAAGGTGGTGAATTGCAACTGGATGGCGATACCTTTGTGCTAAAACAGTTTCATTTGCATAGCCCGAGTGAAAACCTGATTAAAGGCAAAAGCTATCCACTAGAAATCCACTTTGTCCATGCCAATGCCAAAGATGAGCTGGCTGTCGTGGGGATGATGTTTGAACAGGGACAGGAAAGCCAGATGCTCAAACATATGTGGAACCGCTTACCGAAAAAGCAGGGCGAGAAAGTGATTTTGAAAACCCCACAAGCGGTGAATCAGATGTTGCCTAAGAATCTGGATTATTATCGCTTTAGCGGCTCGCTGACCACACCGCCGTGTTCGGAAGGCGTACGCTGGCTAATTCTGAAAGATATTCAGCAGGCTTCTGCCAAGCAGATTTCGGAATTTGCCAAATTGATGGGGCATCCGAACAACCGTCCGGTGCAGTCATTGAATGGCCGTGTAGTGCTGGAATAATCAATATGAGAGCGAAAAAGCAGATTTTGGTCTGCTTTTTTTAATTCTGATACAAATTTCGAAAGGGCATACTGAAAAGGACTTTGTGACGAAAGCTGAAAGATTTAATATGGATATTATTTCTTCTTTGACTTTCTCCTGCCATGCTCTTTGACTTGAAAACCATGATTCAGCCGTTCACAGCGCTTTCGCCACAGCAGAAGAAGCTGGATCATCTGATTGATAAAATCGAGCAACAGAAACAGGAATTACACCAATGGCAACAGGCTGAAGAAGATCTGCAGCAATATACCCATAAAACCTTCATGCCGGTCTATCATGAATTGCATGGTGTACTGTTCAAGCAGTTGGAACAGCTCTGGAAGCACCTGCAGGAAACCACATTTTCCAAGGCTGAACTGGTGGTGCTGGATGAAAAGATTCAATACCTTGCAAATTATCTAAAAGACTCTCAGGCAATGTCGGTGCAACAAGCTCATAAAGTGAATGAAATCTTCACTTACTATCAGCAACGTGCCGAACATGCCCAATTCAGAAAAAGCCAAAAGAAAATTAATGAACTGGAAACATTCTTTAAGAGTGAGAATCCCTCAGATTTTGCAGATGCAGAAGTATTTGAAGAATGGGAATCAGATCATTTTCAGCAGGCACGTGAGCAAGCCAGGTTAAAACGCCAGCAGGAAAAACAGGCACAGGTTACAGCGATGGCAGAGCAGTCATTGAAAACCGTATATTTAAAAATTGCTGCCATCATTCACCCTGACCGTGAAGTGAATGATGTCAAAAAAATCAAGAAAACTGAATTATTGCAACGTGCCAATGAGGCTTATGCAGAGCAGGATCTGTTTACGTTACTGAAAATGCAACTGCAGATTGAACAAGATCAGGAAGTTTCACAAAAAGGTTTAAGCGCAGAGCAACTCAAGTTTTATCAACTGGCTTTGGATGCACAGAGCCAGAAATTACAAGAGCAGATTGATGCCTTGATTCATAGATTGGTCTGGTCATCGAAAACCAGAATTGCGGTGAAAAAGGGGAAAGGGAAAGTTCAAATTGCTGATCTGTATAAGCAGATTGACGAAGATACTTCAGCCATCAAACAGCAGATTAAAGTAGAAAAAGAACGCCTGATGTATATCAAAAAGGTGAGTGGCTTGGAGATGTTTTTAAGGCATGGGATGCTTTAACTTAATTAGAATTGCCTCTCCCTTGCGCAGCAGTGCTGCTCATCACTTGCGCTTCGTTTTAAAGCAGTGCTTTAAAACTTGCTCAGGAGAGGGGAAATCCATTACAGAATAACTTTAAGCTAGAATTTCAATATTGGAATTAAATAACAATAATTAAAGTCACAATGAAAGTTTCTTCTCCCTTTGGGATGAGAAGCACTGCTTCGCAAGGGGGAGAGGGAAAATAACAATGAAAATAGATCCTCAATTATTAGAATTCGCCAAATCAATGCGCCACACCGCCACCGATGCAGAACACTTCATGTGGCAACTGCTACGTGCCAAGCGTTTTATGAATCTTAAATTCCGTCGTCAGCATGTGATCAAACCCTATATCGTAGATTTCTACTGTCATGAAATTGGTTTAGTGATTGAGCTGGATGGTAGTCAGCATGGAACAGATGAGACAAAAGAATATGATGCTGAACGCACCAAGTTTTTAGAGGCTTTGGGTTTAACCGTTGTGCGGTATTGGAATCATGATGTGTTGAGAAGGATGGATGTCGTGTTGGAGGATTTGTGGCAGAGATGTTTTGAATTAAAAAGCAAAATCACCTCTCCCTAACCCTCTCCTGAGAGGAGAGGGAACTCCATTCTGGATTTCACATAGGCATGAAATCAGGTGACGGCTCCCTCTCCCTATGGGAGAGGGCTGGGGTGAGGGTTTCAACTATGAAAAAATTATCTTTAAGTGATGGTCTAGCATTTTGAAAAATAATAGAAAAATGTATTATCACAAGGAGTTATGTTATTGGGATAATTAAATGGAAAATTTTTTCTTGGAATTACAAGAATTTAATCCTTTAGACATTTTAGAATTATTAGATAAAAGAAAATTAAATGATAGTTCAAAAAAAGGAGAAATTTGGGAAATCACAAATGAGATCAAACCAATTGATTTATTTTGCTATTTATCAGCAAAATATGGTGATCCCAATGGAATTTTAACAATATTAAAAAATGATCATTCAGATAATTTAATTCATTGGGATTGGATGTTAGATTCCCCTAAAGGACTAGTTCATATTCAAGGACATAATTTCAGAACAGAAATACATGTTAGTGGTGAAGTTATCGAGTCAGGACTAAATAAGTTCGATTTCATTAGCCAAATCAAAGCAGATTTTAAAAATTATGGACAAGGTATATCCATAACTAAAAAGTCATTGGAAAAATGGACTGAATTTATTAATCCGTATTATCGTATTAAGTCTACGATTGAACAAAGTTTTATAAAGTTAAATGAGCTGAATTTAAACTTAGAGCAAGATCGTATAGATTTAAAGATCACTCAAAATCAATTGGAGTTTGAGGAAGTTCAAGAAAGATGGACACAAACACTTCAAAAATAAGATTTTGCAGTTGGGCAAGTTTTCGGTTTAAGAGCTATGTTGCCTGTTATGGCAGAATCTTTTGTAAATTTCTTATTATTTATATTAGCTAAGCCTGAAATTAAATCAAATGACAGACTCTATCAAACTACTCTTAGACAGCCTATAGATATCAGAGTTCAATCATTGCATTTAAATTGTAATGGATTTTCATCTAATGTTGATTATACAACAGAGGAGTGTAAAAAGTTTCATACTTTGATGAATGAAAGAAATGATCTGCTTCATGGTAATGTAAATATCAATAAGCAGGCATTTGGAAATGTATATTTTGATAAACAAATGCCTATTTTTGATCAATATGAAGATTTTTGGGAAAAAAGTATAGGTGTATCTATTCGGACTATGAATATTCAATCAATTTATGGCGAATATGAAGTTGTGAAAAATTTTATAAATTATATTTTAAGTAAATTAAATGAGAAAATTAAAGAGCAAATAGAACATCTTTTAGAAACATCTAGATTAGGCTTTAATGAGGAAACCAAAAGGGTAGGTATTTTATTTCCACCTTATCTTGTTGATATGAGAGGATTTACCAAATAAAAAAAGGGCTGAATAATCAGCCCTTTATACACAAATTAGATCAAACTAACAACACATTAAAGCGCCGCAATCTGTTCCATATTCGCTTTAATCTTCGCTAACTGGTCAGCAAACTCAGCAAGCTTCACTTTCTCGCCTTCAACCACAGCAGCAGGAGCTTTTGCCACAAAACCTTCGTTAGAAAGTTTGGTCGCAATCTGGTCATGTTGCTTTTGAACCTTGTCCAAGTCTTTTTGTAGACGACCCAATTCCGCTTTAGGGTCAATTAAGCCCTTCATTGGAACGTATACCGATACGTGACCAACGACAGATGATGAAGACAATGGTGGTTGTTCGCCATCAGCCAAGAAGGTAATGCTTTCAACTTTCGCCAATGCTTTGAACAACGGTTCAATACGTGCAATCTGTGCTTTTTCAGCATCAGTGGTATTTTGTAGCAGAACAGGCAATAAGCGCGCATTCCCTAGCCCCATTTCACCACGGATGTTACGCACCGCACCAATCAAACCTTGCAGCCATTGCATATCTGCTTCAGCCTGATCATTAATCAATGCTTGCTCAGCAACAGGGTACGGCGCCAACATAATAGTTTCGCCAGTGATACCGAGTTTCGGCGCAAGTGTTTGCCAGATTTCTTCAGTCAAGTATGGCATTAACGGATGCGCAAGACGTAAAGATGCTTCCATCACCGAAAGAAGAACACGACGTACTTCAGCTTTACGCTCTTCAGATACATTTTCATCGTTTAGAACTGGTTTGGTTAACTCAACATACCAGTCACAGTATTCATTCCAGATGAACTCGTAAATCGCTTGAGCAGCCAGATCTAAACGGTAGGTTGCAAATGCGGTTTGCACCGCTTGTTCCGCTTTTTGCAGACGGCTTACGATCCATTGTTCAGGCAATTCCCAAAGGTCTTGACGTGCTTCTGAACCAATGGTTTGACCTTCGACATTCATCATCACGAAACGCGTTGCGTTCCAGATCTTGTTGGCAAAGTTACGGTAACCTTCAACACGCTTCATGTCGAACTTGATGTCACGACCGGTGTTGGCAAGTGCACAGAAGGTGAAACGAACTGCGTCAGTACCGTAAGACTGAATCCCTTCAGGGAATTCTTTACGGGTCGATTTTTCAATCTTCGCTGCCTGTTTCGGGTTCATGAGTCCTGTAGTACGTTTTTGTACTAATGTTTCAAGATCCACACCGTCAATCAGGTCTAATGGGTCAAGTACGTTACCCTTAGATTTAGACATCTTCTGACCTTCGCCATCACGTACCAGACCGTGAACATACACAGTCTTGAACGGAACTTGAGGCGTACCATCTTCATTTTTCATGAAGTGCATGGTCAGCATGATCATGCGGGCAACCCAGAAGAAGATGATGTCAAAACCTGTCACCAGTACATCTGTCGGGTGGAAGGTATTCAAGAAGTAGTTGGCTTTGTCTTTTGCTTCGTCGCCAGTCCAGCCTAAAGTCGAGAATGTCCAGAGACCTGAAGAGAACCATGTGTCCAGTACATCTTCATCCTGATTCAACTCAATATCGGCAGGAATATTGTTTTTCGCACGAACTTCTTCCTCGTTACGACCTACATAAACGTTGCCTTCCGCATCGTACCAGGCCGGAATGCGGTGACCCCACCACAATTGACGCGAGATACACCAGTCCTGGATATTATTCATCCACGCCATGTACATGTTGCTGTACTGCTCAGGCACGAACTTGATACGGCCATCTTGAACCGCTTCAATCGCAGGTTTCGCAAGCGGGGCAATTTTTACATACCATTGGTCAGTCAGTAATGGCTCAACAATCACGCCTGAACGGTCACCGCGAGGTGGCTTTAATGTATAAGGTTGGATCTGGTCTAACCAGCCTTCAGCTTCAGCCTGTTCAACGATCTTCTTACGTGCTTCAAAGCGTTCTAAACCAATGTAATCTGCAGGCGCAGGAATGGTTTTAGAAATCTGCTCACCCGCTTTCGCAATATATTCAAACTCAGCCAGTACTTCAGCATTTTTGTTGAAGATATTGATCAGTGGCAGGCTACAGCGTTTACCCACTTCATAGTCATTAAAGTCGTGTGCAGGCGTGATTTTTACACAACCGGTACCGAATTCTTTGTCGACGTATTCATCTTTAACGATTGGAACCGCACGACCAGTAATTGGCAGGATGATGTTTTTACCCACCAGATCCGTATAACGCTCATCATCAAGCGCAACAGCAACAGCGGTATCGCCTAACAATGTTTCAGGACGTGTTGTCGCCACAACGATATAATCTTTACCATCGTGTGTACGCACTGACTTGTCTTCAAAGAAATATTTGAAGTGCCATAACGAACTTTGTTCTTCTTTATCTGACTCTACTTCCAGATCAGAAAGCGCAGTTTGCAGTTTAGGATCCCAGTTCACCAGACGCTTGCCGCGGTAGATCAGGCCTTCTTCATGCAGTTTGACAAATACTTCTTTTACCGCATTTGACAAGCCGTCATCCATCGTGAAGCGTTCACGTGACCAGTCTACAGAAGAACCTAGGCGACGGATTTGACGGGTAATGTTACCGCCAGACTGTTCCTTCCATTCCCAGACTTTTTCGATGAATTTTTCACGACCCAAGTCATGACGGCTGATACCTTCAGCACCCAACTGACGCTCAACCACCATTTGCGTTGCGATACCGGCATGGTCCGTACCTGGCTGCCAAAGCGTATTTTTACCAGACATACGGTTATAACGGGTCAACGCATCCATGATGGCATTGTTGAAACCATGACCCATGTGCAGGCTGCCAGTGACGTTTGGCGGCGGAATCATGATACAGAATGATTCGCCTTTTTGAGACGGCTTGAAGTAACCGCGCTCTTCCCAGGTTTGGTACCATTTTTTCTCGATCTCGGTCGGATCGTAGGTTGTCGCGATATTTTGCGCTGAGTCAGTCATAGTCTAAACAGATCAAAAGTGAATGAAAAATTGCATCTATTGTAGCAAAAAAAATAGTACATGCGGCAGCTTAACCAAACGCAAACTTTAGCCAATTGGCATGTATAACAACTCAACGTATGATAGAACCATAAAAAACGCGACTCATCGCAGCATATCAAAAAAAGGATAATAAGATGAGCTATAACATTTCCCTCAAGCTTCGGCCCGAAACCCATCAGCGCTTTAAAGAGATCCATTCCAGATTAAATGCCGGCGAGCAAAACAGTCTCGCCAGACCCTTAGGTGAAAATCTGGCCGATATGGCCTGTGAAATTATTGACCAGATTTTTGGTGAGATTGTGCAACTTGCCAATTCGCCGAACAGTGAGTCTGAAAAAGTGATTCAGCAGATCATTCATACTACCCGTAAATATATGCCCTGGTCGGTCTCCTTATTTGACAATGAACGGCTCATGCCGATGGTGAATTACCTGCATCAAATGACGTATGAGCAGGCCGGTGATGCTTTTGTCCGTTATCCGGTGGAAAAGATGCTGGTGATGGAGCTGCTCGGCTGTATGGACCAGATGAAAAATGGTAATCACCAGTATGTAACACCGGCCTTAAAAGCCTTTACCCAGGTCATTGATCAGGGCGTGACACATTTGATCCGTCAACCGAAAAAAATGTTGAAATTTAATGTGGTCGTCGATAAAACCTTGAATGGGGTGATTCATTTAACCACCCAGTTAGGCTATAAACGTTTTGATAAACTCAGTCACATCTATGATGCTGATACCATGAGTTATTATTTTGAACATTTACTGGCATTTCTGGAAGACGAAATGCCTCAGCGCATCCATTAAAACAAGGGAAACAGGATTTCATGGCGAAAGTTGAAGACTTAAAGGGAAAAGTGGTCTGGATTACCGGAGCATCTTCAGGAATTGGCAAGGCGATTGCACAACAATGTGCTGCACTGGGCGCACAGGTGGTATTGACTGCACGCCGGCATGAAGAGCTGGAAAAGGTACGTCAGCTTTTAAACAATCCTGAACAGCATATTTCTATCACGGCTGATATCACGGATGAAAGCCAGGTTCGTCATGCCTATGATCAGGTTTTGCAGCAAAAAGGCCGGATTGACTGGCTGATTAACAATGCCGGACTCAGCCAGCGTGCCCTGATTCAGGACACCACCATGCAGACTGAACGTGCCATTATGGAAGTGGATTATTTCTCACAGGTATTTTTGACTAAAACCGTACTGCCCACTTTTCTGGAACAAAAATCCGGACGTATTATCTTTATTTCCAGTGTGGCAGGTTTGCTCGGTACCCAGTATCGTGCGTCCTATTCGGCGGCAAAAGCTGCAATTCACATGTGGGCCAACAGCCTGCGTGCGGAAGTTGCTGCGCAGGGCGTGCAGGTTTCGGTGGTTTTCCCGGGCTTTGTCAAAACCAATGTATCCCTGAACGCCTTAAACGGTGAAGGAAAACCGCAAGGACATCCGGATGAAGCGATTGAAAATGGGCTGTCCGCGGAAGATTTTGCGGCTCAGACTGTACAGGCTTTGCAGAACGGCGAAGAATATATCGTGATTGGCGGCAAGAAAGAAAAACTGGGGGTACTGGTTTCACGTATTTCACCAAAAGTTCTGTACAAGATGATCCGTAAAACCAAAGTAAAATAAATCATCCAGAGTAAAAAAGGGCAGGAGCGCCCTTTTTTATGTCTCTTAAAATATCAATAAAAACAACAATACTTAAAAATGCAATTTATTTCTGGAGGATTGCCCGTACGGGGAATGCAGCCGCTAACATGGATATGCAGAAAATTACCTTTTCACTCTGGTACTTAAGCTAAAAGACGGTATGTTAATTAAAAATAACAGCCAACTGGAATAAGCTCATTCGATGAAAACACCGGTGCCAGACTATCTCAAGCATGTTTTAACTTCCTGCCGTGACAATGATAAAGGTGCCCTGGCAGATTATATTCCTGAGCTGGCAGCAGTAGACCCGGATAAGTTTGCTTTGGCACTCTCTACCGTAGATGGCACGATCTATTCAACCGGTGATGACGAAGTTGAGTTTACCATGCAGTCCATGTCCAAGCCCTTTGCCTATGCTCTGGCTTTGCAGAAAGTCGGCTTGACCAAGGTCATGGAAAAAGTAGGCGTGGAGCCTTCGGGCGAGGCCTTTAACCAGATTTCGCTGGAGAAGGATTCCAATATTCCGAAAAATCCGATGATCAATTCGGGTGCAATTACCACCCATTCCCTGATTCCCTATAAACGAACAGTATCCCGTGCGGAACAGTTACGCCGCTTTTTAAGTGGGCTGGCGGGGCGTGAGCTGAGTTTTGATACCGAAGTATATACCTCTGAACTGAAAACAGCATTTCGTAACAGATCCCTGGGTTATATGCTACGTACAGTGGGGGTACTGGAAGAAGATCCAGAAGCGATTGTAAATGGTTATATCAAACAGTGTTCAATTAAGGTGACAGTCAAAGACCTGGCTATGATTACCGCGGTACTTGCCAATGGCGGGATTCAGCCACAAACTGGTAAAAAATTGCTGGACCGTTCTGTGGTGCGGCAAGTCCTGAGTGTGATGCTTACTTGCGGGATGTATGATGCTGCCGGTGACTGGCTAACCACGGTGGGTATTCCGGCTAAAAGTGGGGTCGCAGGCGGTATTATCGGCGTGTTACCGGGACAGGTGGGGATAGCTGTATTTTCTCCACGCATTGATGAGCATGGACATAGTGCGCGCGGCGTCGAAATTTTTGAACGTATGTCCCGGGAAATGGGACTGCATTTGATGGAAGGAACGCCCTCGGCACAAACCATTTTGCAAAGCCGTTATCTCACCGGTAAGAGGGATCATGTGGTGGTGTACGAGCTGCGTGGCGTATTACAGTTTACCGAATCGGAAATGCTGCTACGTATATTGCAAGATGAACCGGAAGGCAAAAAACGGATTGTATTGGATCTGACCAATTTGACCTTAATTCATAATGTCGGTGCCCGGATGTTATTTGAAGGCGTGGCCCGTTTGAAGAAGGATGGCCATCCAGTGGTGGTGGTTGACTCTGAAGGGATTTTGAGTGAAGCACAGATGAAGGGCAATAAAAGGGTGGTGGTCAAAGAAAAACTGGATAAGTATCTAGAAAAGTTTCAATAAATATTTTTCTATCATCTTGATTGAAAGCAAGGTTTATCATCCTCGCCAGGAAATTTAAAAGCCCCGAGAATTCGAGGCTTTTTATTGGGTGTTATTTACTTAATATGCTCTGCAATATCGCTAAAGATGACACCTAAGCCGTGTGCGCCGGCATCCGGATAGCCCAAGCTACGGTCACCGACAGTTCCGGCACGTCCCATACGTGCCACGATATCTTTGGTTGATTCCGCACCTTTTACCGCAGCCGCTGCACCCAACACAAAGTTTTCTTTAAATGTTTTGTCGGTATTGGCAGACCATGAATCTGCACAAGGAACCAAAGCATCAATCAGGGTTTTATCACCCACCACAGCGCCACGACCAAATGAACGCTCACCAGTAGTTTGAATACCTTTCACTGCTGCTTGCAGCATCTCGGCAAAATCTGCCACAGTTAATGTGGTTTTGCCTTGAATGGCTTTACTCGCTGCACGAAACGCTGAACCCCAGATTGGACCCGATGCACCACCACAATGCTCCATGATAATCATTGAACTGTTCAGCAAAAATTCATCCATATGCTGCGCTTGGATCAGGCTTTGCCATTCGCGTTTCAGTTGTTTAAAACCTTTAGCCACACTCATGCCAAAATCACCATCGCCTGCATGGGCATCCAGCTCGCAGAATGGCACTTCATTTTTGATAATGCAGGCAGCCATCACATCGACCACATAACGCATATTTTCTATCGTGAACTGTTCATTTTGAATTTCAGCATGTTCAGGCTGAGTTTCGATTTCCGTATTTATGACATCTTCTGCTGCGGCATTTTTTGTTGCGAAAATTAAAGGCTGTGCTGCTGAGCCATCCATTTTAAGAGCAGGCGTGTTGGCTTCTGCATCTAAGTAGCTTTTTAGCTCATCATCAACTGCCAGAAGAGACACCGAAGCACCGTTCATGTCGATACTGGTCATGTAGTTGCCGACAAAAGTACGGTAAATCTTGATGCCTTTACGGGCCAAATGTTCGCACACATCGTTATTAAACACATACAGTTCTTGCATTGGTGTTGAACCAAAGCCGTTGACTAGAACAGCAACTTCAGTCAGATCAGGACGATCGAGGAACAGGTCGTCAATAATACGTTGTGCCAGTTCTTTGGATGGCAGAATTTTTTCACGGCGGATACCCGGTTCACCGTGGATGCCGACGCCGTATTCCATTTCATTATCGGCTAGGGTAAAGGTCGGTGTACCTTTGGCAGGAACGGTACATGAGCTATAGGCGAAACCAAGACTAATCACTTTATCCGCTGCTTTTTGAGCTACAGCTTTGACTTCCGCAAGCTCTAAACCTTTTGACGCTGCTGCACCTGCAATTTTGTGCACGAAAATGGTACCAGCAACACCACGACGACCCACAGTATAGAGGCTGTCTTTGACTGCAATATCATCCGCCACTTTGACGTAATCCACTTTAATACCATCTTCCGCAGCCAATGCTGCACCATTCTGGAAATTCATCATATCGCCAGAATAGTTTTTGATGATCATGAGCACGCCTTTGTCAGTTGCGACATGCTGTAAGGCTTTATAGACCTGAATTTGAGAAGGCGATGCGAATACGTCACCACATACGGCAGCATCTAACATGCCTGTACCGACAAAGCCGGCGTGTGCAGGCTCATGGCCACTGCCGCCGCCACTGATCAGTGCCACGTTATTGTGTTTTTGTTTACGTGAAATGATTTTATGGGATTCGGTAAATTGTAGTTCAGGGTGCGCAAGTACAAAGCCTTTGCACATTTCGACAACCAGGTTTTCAGGGTTGTTGATGAGTTTTTTCATGGAGGAAGGCCTTCACGTATTCTGGGAGATGTCTAAAGTCTTATTATTATGGAAATGTTTAAAATTTGCTGACTTAAAAATGTAAAAACAGATGATTTTGGGGTGAGCGGTTAGAAAAGGGGCAGTTTCAGATTTTTTATTGGTTGTTAAATTTTACCTCTTCCTAGCCCTCACTTGCGCTTCGTTTTAAAGCGATGCTTTAAAACTTGCTCAGGAGAGGGAACTCCCATTATTGAATGTATGTTGATATTTAATTAGCACTGAAAGCTCCCTCTCCCATTGCGAGAGGGTTGGGGTGAGGGTAATGAATTGATCCTAGACAGTATTGTGGACAGTCGGTCCCTCTAAACTCTTAAAATGTTTCTGTTCAAAGGTTTCTGGGCTTA
>NZ_JACSPT010000014.1 GCF_014837015.1 Acinetobacter pecorum | reverse complement strand
ATCGCAGCTGTTAAAGTTGTTTTACCATGGTCAACGTGACCAATTGTGCCCACGTTAACGTGTGGCTTATTACGTTCGAACTTAGCCTTAGCCATGAGATCTTCCTTTTTGAACTGCTCATGCAGGATCACTGCATGAGCGCTTGGTTTTAACTATGAATTAGTTTGGGCTTATAGTAATCGAAAGATTACTCGTCGTCACCTTTTTTACCGCCAGACTGGAATTTAGAAATAATGCCTTCAGCCACGTTACGTGGAGTTTCAGCATATTTAGCAAATTCCATAGAGTAAGTCGCACGACCTTGAGACATAGAACGCATTTGAGTTGCGTAACCAAACATCTCAGCCAATGGAACTTCAGCACGGATTGCTTTAGTACCACCAGGTAAATCGTCCATACCCTGAACCATACCACGACGACGGTTTAAGTCACCCATGATATCGCCCATGTAGTCTTCTGGAGTTTCTACTTCAACTTTCATGATTGGTTCAAGAAGGATAGGATCCGCTTTCATGAAACCATCACGGAAGGCATAAGAACCCGCCATTTTGAACGATAATTCGTCAGAGTCGACATCATGGTAAGAACCATCAAATAGTGTCGCTTTGATACCCACAACAGGGTAACCAGCCAATACACCATTCTTCATGCGTTCTTGAATACCTTTATCAACCGCACCGAAGAATTCTTTAGGTACAACACCACCTACAACTTCTTCAGCAAACTCGTAGTCTTTACCAGCTTCTTCAACGTCCATAGGTTCTAAACGAACATATACGTGACCGAATTTACCTTTACCACCAGTTTGACGTACGAATTTACCTTCTTGCTCAACAGTCTTTTTGATTGTCTCGCGGTAAGCAACCATTGGTTTACCAATGTTCGCTTCAACGTTAAATTCACGTTTCATACGGTCAACAAGGATATCAAGGTGAAGCTCACCCATACCCGCGATGATTGTTTGACCAGATTCTTCGTCAGTGCGTACACGGAACGATGGATCTTCTTTAGCCAAACGACCAAGTGCGATAGACATTTTCTCTTGGTCAGCTTTAGTCTTAGGCTCTACAGCTAAAGAAATTACTGGCTCAGGGAATTCCATACGCTCAAGTGTAATGATGTTTTTCTCATCACAAAGTGTATCACCAGTAGTTACGTCTTTAAGACCTACACATGCTGCGATATCACCCGCACGGATTTCGTCAACGTCTTGACGTTCGTTCGCGTGCATTTGCACGATACGGCCGATACGCTCACGCTTAGATTTCACTGGGTTATATACTGGGTCGCCTTGTTTAAGAACACCAGAATAAACACGTACGAAGGTTAAGTTACCTACGAATTTGTCGTTCATGATTTTGAACGCTAACGCAGAGAACGGTGCTTCGTCAGATGCTTCACGAGTCGCTTTAGTTTCAGCTTTGTCATCAAGGATACCCTCGATCGCTTTAACTTCAGTCGGTGATGGCAGGAAGTCAATCACAGCATCCAACATACGTTGAACACCTTTGTTCTTGAACGCCGAACCACAAAGCATTGGTTGAATTTCACAAGCCAAGGTTTGAGCACGAAGACCAGCAATGATTTGTTCTTTCGACAAGTCACCATTGTTTAAGTATTCGTCCATTAACTCTTCAGATGCTTCAGCCGCAGCCTCAACCATGTTAGTACGCCATTCATTAGCCGTATCAACAAGGTCAGCAGGGATGTCGCCATATTCGAACTTCATACCTTGAGATGCTTCATCCCAGATAATCGCTTTCATTTCGATTAGGTCAACAACACCCTGGAAGTTTTCTTCTGCACCAACTGGAATAACCACTGGTACAGGGTGTGCACCAAGACGTGTTTTCATTTGTTCAACAACACGGAAGAAGTTTGCACCAGTACGGTCCATCTTGTTCACGAATGCTAAACGAGGCACTTGGTATTTGTTTGCTTGACGCCATACAGTTTCTGACTGAGGTTGAACACCACCTACAGCACAGTAAACCATACATGCACCATCAAGAACACGCATAGAACGTTCAACTTCGATTGTGAAGTCTACGTGTCCCGGGGTATCAATTACGTTGATACGGTGTTCTGGGAACTGTTTAGCCATACCAGACCAGAAACAAGTTGTAGCAGCTGAAGTGATTGTAATACCACGTTCTTGCTCTTGTTCCATCCAGTCCATTGTTGCTGCACCATCATGTACTTCACCAAGTTTGTGAGATACACCTGTGTAGAACAAAATACGTTCTGAAGTTGTGGTTTTACCAGCATCAATGTGAGCCGAGATACCAATGTTACGGTAACGAGAAATTGGGGTTTGACGAGCCATGATCTCTTGCATTCCTAAATTTTGTTGTTTAAAACAGGACGCTTTAAGCTGCTAGCAACTTAAAGCGTTTTGATGACAGTCTGGGCAAAACCCAAACCATCACTGTCCTGATAAGGGCCTGTTTTATTTGCTTAGAAACGGTAGTGAGAGAATGCTTTGTTGGCTTCAGCCATACGGTGCACATCTTCACGTTTTTTAACCGCTGCGCCTTTACCTTCAGATGCATCAAGCAACTCGCCAGCAAGACGTAAAGCCATAGTTTTTTCAGAACGCTTAGCAGCAGCATCTACTAACCAACGCATCGCTAGGGCAGTACGACGGGATGGGCGCACTTCCATAGGAACTTGGTATGTAGCACCACCAACACGGCGTGCTTTAACTTCGACCATAGGACGAACTTTTTCAAGCGTAGCTTCAAAGAATTCAACCGGGTCTACTTTAGATTTTTCTTGAACGCGGTCTAAAGCACCGTAAACGATACTTTCAGCAATAGATTTTTTACCATCTTGCATTACGTGGTTCATGAATTTAGCGATTGTTTGGCTGCTGAACTTAGGATCCGGAAGGATTTCACGAGCAGCGACTACGCGACGTCTTGGCATTTTAAAACTACCTATAAATATGACACTTCAGGTTTATCCAGCAGTAGCACAAAGTGTCATGTGCTTTCGCTGGCCTTACTACACGTCGCTTGAATTTCACAAAATTAAATGCAGAAATCAGACAA
The DNA here is from genome assembly GCF_014837015.1 of Acinetobacter pecorum. Classification (GTDB taxonomy): domain Bacteria; phylum Pseudomonadota; class Gammaproteobacteria; order Pseudomonadales; family Moraxellaceae; genus Acinetobacter; species Acinetobacter pecorum. The sequence continues at coordinate 83,323 of NZ_JACSPT010000014.1, read as the reverse complement.
GCGAGACGATAAAGGATTGCAGTTCTAGCGAACTAAGAAGTTGATCTTGAAAGATTATTTCTTAGGACGTTTAGTACCGTATTTAGAACGAGCTTGGTTACGATCTTTAACACCAGCACAGTCTAAAGAACCACGAACGGTATGGTAACGTACACCTGGTAAATCTTTAACACGACCACCACGGATAAGAACAACACTGTGCTCTTGAAGGTTATGACCTTCACCACCGATGTAGCTAGAAACTTCGAAACCTGAAGTTAAGCGAACACGGCAAACTTTACGCATTGCTGAGTTAGGTTTTTTAGGTGTAGTTGTGTAAACACGTGTACAAACACCACGACGCTGTGGACAAGCCTTCAACGCAGGAACTTTAGATTTTTCAACTAAAGTCGTACGACCCTTGCGGATCAACTGATTTGTTGTTGCCATGTGGCAATTCTCCCGTTAATAAAAAGCCCCAAAAAACTACTACTTTTTGAGGGCATGCAATTGTAAGTCAAGATGCAAAATTGGTCAACCTAATCAAGTTAAGCAAATGCCGATTCTCACGACATTGCTTGCTTTTATAGCTTGATTAAAATCCGGTTATTTTTTCGAATTTTTTCCGGCTTTTTTTGTAACATTTTGGACTTCAGATTGAGGGTCGGATTTTTCCTGATTGTCTGCCTCAAGCTCTGGAGTTTCTGCAGCAGATTCTGTCTCGGCAGCTGCATCTGGATGCAGTTCAGCTTCAATTTCCGGATTAAATGAAGTTTTAGTTAAAGCCGGTTGCTGTGACTGCTTGTCTGCGGCAGGTTCAACCAATTCCTCGCTGAGCGCTTCCAGCCCTTCACTGACTTTTTCATCTTTCTTCACTTCAGCATCTTGAGCGCTTAAATCATTCTGCTCTTTTTTGACCAGTTTAACCTGACTGATCGTGCTATTACCCTCAAGTGGAATCTCTTTATCCATGATTGGCTTATCTTTTGGAGCTTCAACCGATGGAGAAGTACTTTCTAGCAGCTTGGGACTCGCCTGTTGCAACAAACTGACTGCTTTCTTATAGGCAGCATAAGGTGAAAGTTGTGAATCCTGGTGCTGAATCAGATATTGACGGGCATGGGAAAATGCTTCCTGAGCTTTCTGATTCACGTCCTCAACGAAGCGATGACTATATACAGCACCAATACCTGCACTTGCTAGAGGAGTCAGCCTGGTTAACTGCTCCAGTATCGAACTTTTCGGCAGATGATTCAGCCATTGCCATTTCGTTTCTCCCTCATGACGACTGAGCCATTGCTTGATAACACTGATATCGTTACCAGAACCTAGCATCGCCTGTAACTGGGAAATATCATGGCTTTTAAGGGTATTGCTTAACGCTTTTAAACCCAACAACAAAGTTTGCTTTTCTGCAATCAGACCGAGGTCGATCTGTTTAAAGATATGCTGGACGATTTCCTGGTCTTCTTCTTTACTCAAGTCAAAACCATAAGAACGACCAACTTGATAGATGGTACGTAATGCCATAAGTAAAGAAGCCGGAATATCGATCGCGGTACCAATCACCCCTGAAGCACCACTGACCGCCCCCTGTACAGTTGCAATCCATTTATTTTGCTCCCCCAAAGCTTGAGAAATCCGTTTGGAACGATCAACATCCTGAGTGAGTTCCTCTAAATCTTTTACGCCAGCTTCATCAAGAATGGCATCGACCGAACTGGTTTGATTACTGAATTGATTGAGACGCTCATAAAAATAATTCGATACTTTTTCGGTCAGGTCTGGCGCAACAAAGTGCGCAACATTATTTACGGTATTAAAACGGTTCCCAAGAAGTTGACGGGATACATTGGGAAGATGCTCACGGAGCATTTGCTGAGGATTGTCATATTTTTTTGAGGAAAAAACACTTTTCACCTTCGCTGAACCGTCAATCACCTGATCAGAGCCTGAAGGCTTCAGTGCTTTAGTCACTGAATCCGGTGCAACATGATTCAATAAATCCAATCCAGTTGAACTGAACTTTTTCGCCACTCCAAAGGCATTCGAAATCAGACCATTAGATTGTTTATTATTAGCATTTACCATTTTTTACCTCAGCATTCATGTGCTTGTATTTGGTATAAATACTAGGTGTAGTCAGCATTTATCTCAACTTTATTCTGTTTCATTTAGTAAAACCCGTACACGCCGACTCACAAAGTCAACCGACTGTCACACGGCATAACATTTGCCATAAGATTTCAAAAGTCTTTCTGCTATCATGTTCCCCATCATGAAATTAAGGCTGAGCGCTGGATTGGGCGATTTAAAAGCCCCTATATCTGCCGTTGAGCATAGAGCAAACTATAAGGATCTGTAGATGAAACGTGTTGTCATCACTGGCATGGGTATTAACTCGTGTATTGGTAATACATTAGAGGATGTAAACCATTCTTTACAAAACGGGATTTCAGGAACACGTTTTAATCCGACTTATGCTGAACTCAATTTCAAAAGTCATGTCAGTGCTGCAGCCGAGCAGGATTTCGACGGGATCGACCGCAAACTAAAACGCTTTATGGGTGTATGTGCGATGTATGCATATAACTCAGCGTTGGCTGCGGTTGAACATGCAGGTTTAAAGGCTGAAGACCTAGCTGGCAACCCACGCTATGGTATCGCGGGTGGTTCAGGTGGGGGTTCAACTGCTTCCGTTATTGAAATGAACGAATTATTGCAAACCAAAGGTGCGCGTAAAGTTGGTCCTTTCTTTGTACCACGTAATATGACCAACACCATTACGGCTAACGTCGGTGTCGCTTTTAAACTGCAAGGTGTAGCACATACCATTACCAGCGCATGTGCAACCTCTGCGGATGCGATTGGTTATGCCTATAATCTGATTCAACTCGGCAAACAAGATTTAATGCTGGCAGGTGGCGGTGAAGAAGATCACTGGTCACAAAGCTTGTTGTTTGATGCCATGGGCGCACTTTGCTCTAAATACAATGATAACCCGGAAACAGCCTCACGCCCTTATTCTGCAGACCGTGACGGTTTCGTGATTGCCGGTGGTGGTGGTTTCGTGGTGCTCGAGTCTTTGGAACATGCGCAAGCGCGTGGTGCCAATATTCTTGCCGAAGTCGTAGGCTATGCAGCTAATTCGGATGGTGCCGACATGGTTGCACCAAGTGGTGAAGGTGCAACGCGTTGCGTACTGATGGCTTTAGAAGAAGCAAAACAACACGGTGTCGATAAAATTGACTATGTGAATACACATGGTACTTCTACTCCAGCGGGTGACATTACAGAACTTAAAGCGATGGAACGTGCTTTCGGTGAAGGTCAGGTTCCTCCACTCAGCTCAACCAAGTCAATGACGGGTCACAGTCTTGGTGCTGCTGGTGTTCAGGAAGCGATTTATTCGGTTCTAATGATGCAAAATGACTTTATTGCGCCAAATATCAATGTAACTGAGCTAGATGAAGGCGCGAAACCGTTTGATATCGTGCTTGAAAAACGTGACGCAAAATTGAATACTGTAATGAGTAACAGTTTCGGTTTCGGCGGCGTAAATGCTTGTCTCATTTTCAAAAAATGGGAAGGCTAAGCCGCCCAATTTAGGGTGACTTGATGGATGCTCCTTCTGATGCTTTCTTGTGGGTAAAAGCATTACATATTATTGCGGTGGTATGCTGGTTCGCAGCTTTGTTCTACTTGCCACGGCTGTATGTCTACCATGCCATGAGTGAAGATGCCGTGAGTCATCAACGCTTTGAAGTCATGGAACGTAAGTTGTATCGTGGCATCATGTGGCCGGCCATGCTGGCCACTCTGATTACGGCGCACTTTCTGGTGGATTGGGGGGATGCAACGCAGCATTACCATGAAGCTTTATGGTTTTATCTGAAAGTAGGTCTGGTCGGTTTACTGGTGATTTACCATCTGGTATGTGGTTATTACCGCAAGAAGCTGATTGATAATGCACATTACAAGTCGCACAAGTTCTGGCGTTATTTTAATGAGATGCCTACCCTGATCTTATTTGCCGTGGTCATTCTGGTTGTGGTGAAACCGCAGTTTTAATGTATTCAATTTAAAAAAAAACCTCCTATTGGAGGTTTTTTTTAAATCTTTTTTTATTCAATACTTCAAAATCCTGCTTAAGCCGAATTTCCTATAAGCCCCAAGCAAGCATCTAATAAATCCTACTTTTCTAACTGAGAAATACGGAGAGAATGCCTAAAAATCACTTTAAATTAATCTTAAGCAGCGTAAAAAAGCAGAAACCTTCCAGATGACTTTAAAGAAAAATTCCAATCCGTAAATCACGGTTAATCTCATACTCTAACGTGCAATTCGAACTTCCCCTTCTAAACCATTTGGACTGAATACGATTTGCCATAATTGTAATTCTCGTGCTCGAAATGCACCAGCACAGGCATTTAAATAATAATTAAACATTCTTTTAAAGCGAGCACTATAATTGGCTTCAATTTCTGGCCACGCTTGAAGGAATCTTTCCGACCAGGCCCGAAGTGTTAAGTCATAATCGGTACCAAAATTATGCCAATCTTCCATAATAAATTTGCCACTACTAAAATGAGCAATTTTTTCAATTGAGGGTATATAACCATTCGGGAAGATATATTTCGTTATCCATGGATCAGCTCCCTTCCTTATGGTATTAGAACCAATGGTATGCAATAAAAACAATCCATCTGCATTTAAATTACGTTGTACGACTTGAAAATAGGTATCGTAATTTTTCAATCCTACATGCTCAAACATGCCTATAGATGCAATACGATCGAATCTCTCATTTAAGTTACGATAATCCATAAGCAAGATTTCAACATCAAGTCCTTTACATCGCTCAACGGCTAGTTTTTGTTGTTCTTTAGAAATGGTAATACCTACTACAGAAACTTGATAATTTTTGGCCGCATATTCGGCTAACCCGCCCCATCCGCAGCCAATATCCAGCAATCGCATACCTGGCTGCAAGTCAAGTTTGCGACAGATCAAATCGAGTTTTTGTTGCTGGGCTTGAAAAAGGTTATCGGCATTTTTCCAGTAGGCACAAGAATATTGCATATATGGATCAAGCATATGATTAAAAAGATCATTACCAAGATCATAATGTTCTTCACCCACCTGCCAGGCTCTTTTTTGAGTCTGTAAATTTTGAATTCGAGAAATTGCAATTCTAATAATATCTTTTAAATTATAGGGTATTTTTTTATCTAACTTGGCACGTAAAATTTTATAGAATAAAATATCCAGCCGATCACAGTCCCACCAGCCATCCATATAGCTTTCACCTAGACCTAATGAACCTTGCTGTAAGATACGGTTATAAAAATCATCATTATGTACCTGTATGTCATAAGGCTTGTCACCATTAACCTGAATGCCAGCTTCATCCAATAATTTTTCCAAGATCTCTCTTAGACCATCATTTTTATGCTCAACATAGATATTCATATCTACTCCTACATCTTCTATTTTTTTAGTTTTATTAAACAATTATATAATTCCAGATAACTCTACCTCTTATGGATTTCACTCCAAGCGCCAGATTATGCTTATTTTTTAGCAGCACTTCATCAGCTACTCGAGTCTCTGGACTATGTCCTTTGAAGAGATTAGCTAATCATTGCAAAATTTTGGCTGTTAGACTGTTTTTCTAGTGTTAAGAGATAAGCTTCTATTGTAGGCAGGTCATTGTAAAAAGACCTTTATTATGAGATTCAGCATCCGCTGAAACAGGCATTCATTTTTCAAATTATTTTTTATCCATGATTCATGGTTAACTCAAATTTCAATCACCATTTAAATAGACCCTCATAAAAAAGAGAGGGGTTTCTTCCCCTCTCTTTTTAATTATTTGAACTCATAGTTACCGTATATCTAAAGACTGGATGCGCTTCTTCATCCTTGGTTTATACAACATATGGTAGGTGGCAAACAGAATAATCAACCAGAGTGGACTAATCATCAATGCTTTCATGGTATCTGCTTCCAGACTCAAAATAACCAATGCAAAGAACAAAAAGATCAGTACAAGATATGACATCCAAATACCACCTGGCATTTTGAAGGTAGAAGCTGCATGCTTTTCAGGCTGCTGTTTACGGTAACGGATATAGCACACCATAATCAGCCCCCAAATACTGATAAACAGGATCACACACAGCGAACTTGCCAGCGTAAAAGCTTCCATGGTGTTGGGTACGAAATACTGAAAAGCTGCGCCTGCCATGATAAAGGCACAGGAAAACAGCAAGCCTTTGGCTGGAACCGCACGACTCGAAAGTTCAGCTAGCGCCTGGGGTGCCTGAGAATCACGAGCCAAGCCAAAGAGCATCCGGCTGGTCGAGAATACTCCGCTATTCATTGATGACATCACAGAAGACAGCACCACCAGATTCATGATAATGGCCGAAACCGGAATCCCTGCATGCAGGAAAAGTGTCACGAAAGGACTTTGATCTGCGGGAATTTCCACCCATGGTGTTACAGACATAATCACCAGCAGAGACAGCACATAGAACAGGATAATTCGGGTCGGAATCGCATTCACTGCTTTTGGCAGGTTCTTTTCAGGATCCTTGGTTTCAGCCGCCATGGTACCGAGCAGCTCTACCCCTACGAAGGCAAACATCGCAATCTGAAAGCCTGCGAGAAAGCCCATAGTTCCTTTAGGAAACATGCCATCATAAGCCCAGACATTACTAAGACTGGCAGCAGATCCATCTGGCGTCTGGAAATTGCTGAAAATCATATATCCGCCAATTGCAATCAGGCCCAGAATGGCCAGAATTTTAATCAGGGCAAACCAGAACTCAATTTCACCGAACAGTTTGACGGTCAGCAGGTTAATTCCAAGTACCAGCAATACACAGCCAGCACTGATCATCGCCTGCCCCAATGGGGTAAAGGTCATATCCGGTGGCAACCAGAAATTCAGATAATTGATAATTGCCGCCAGATCCGCAATACCCACCAGAATCCAGCCTAGCCAATAGGACCAGCCAATATAATAGCCCGCACCCGGGCCAATCAGGTCATGCGCCATATCAATAAAAGATTTATAGTGCAGATTGGACAGCAAAATTTCGCCTAATGCACGCATCAGAAAAAAGAACATTGCACCAATAATCATATAGATAAATAAGATTGACGGTCCTGCTAATGCAATGGTTTTACCGGAGCCCATAAACAGGCCTGTACCAATGGCGCCACCAATGGCGATTAACTGCAAATGCCGGTTAGAGAGCTTACGCTGCAATTCATGGGGAGCAGACGCTGCGTCATCCTTAGAGGAGGCGGTATTCATAATCGGTTCCTTTTCTTAGCTCAGACTTTCGCTCATCTAATCGGATATCTTCCTGAAATCCTGATTGCAGATGCAGTTTCATTTAAATAACTAAATGATCAAGTCTGATGTCCTTATAAAATCAAAATAGGGAGATGTAAAAATATTCTTTAAATCAAGGTAATGCTGCTATCACTGCAATTTCAATCAGCCAGTCAGGGTTCACCAGATCCGCCTGAATCGTAGCGCGTGCGGGCGTGCCATGACCTTGCAGCCATTCCACCCAAAGCTGATTCACGGTTTGAAAATCGTCCAGATTTTTCACGAATAGCTGTGCAGAAAGCAGACGGCTTTTATCAGTATTTGCCAGTGCCAGCAACTCCTCAATCTTGGCGAACACTTCCAGTGTCTGTTTGCGTATGTCCAGATCGCTGCTGTCGGGTATTTGACCCGATAAATACACGGTTTGATGATGAATCGTTACAGCACTCATAATTCCATTGCTCTTGAGCCGCTGAATAGCTGTATTGTCCTGTGTCATGTTGATCTTCCTTGTTTGGGATATGAAATAAAAAATTAGATTAAAAATTTAAGCATCAATCTGAAAATTAACCCGGGCGGTTACCGCACACATGAGCTCATAGCCGATCGTGCCAGAACTGGCCGCCACCTCATCAATTGGCAAAAGCACACCTTCGGAAGATTGCCCCCAAAGTACCACTTCACTGCCTACATCCGCCTGCGGCAGTGCAGTGACATCCACAGCGAGCATATCCATACTGATCCGGCCCAATGTATGTGTTTTAACTGAATCCACCAGCACAGGCGTACCGGTCGCCGATAGCCGCTGATAGCCATCGGCATAGCCACAGGCCACCACTCCGATCCGCATCTGTTGCGTGGCAATAAATTTGGAGCCATAGCCAATACTATCGCCTGCCTGTACTGTCTGAATGGCGATAATCTCACTGCGCAGGCTCATCGTAGGACGTAAATTCCAGTCTTGAATACTATGTGCAGGATAATCCGGGGAACTGCCATACAGCATGATGCCGCTACGCACAATATCGCAATGAAGGGTTTGATGATGCCGCAAAATGGCCGCACTGTTACTCAGCGAGGTTTTACCCGCAAGTCCCTGAATCGTTTTATTAAAAATAAAATGTTGATGTTCAATTCCATCCAATCCAAAACGCTCGCCATCCGCATCGGAGAAATGGGTCATATGCGTGATTGAACGGACAGTATTCAGCTGATGCAGCTCCTGCCAGATTTCTGCATATTGCTGTGGCTCAAAACCCAGCCGGTTCATGCCACTGTTCATTTTTAAATACACATCAAACTGTACATCTGGTGCTATTGCAGCAAACTGTTTCAACCATTGCACTTGATGCAGGGAATGAATGGCAAAGCTCATTTCATGCTTCGCACATTCAAATAAATCCTCAAAAGCGAAAATACCTTCAAGCAACAGCAGCGGCTTCTTGCACCCAAGCGCACGTAGCCGCGTGCCCTCCCCGATATCCAGAAAGGCAAATCCATCTGCATCCTGAAGTGCCGTATAAACGCGCTCAATCCCGTGTCCATAGGCATTGGCCTTGACCACGGCAAATACCTGGCTGTCAGGCATACATTGGTGTGAAACGCTTAAATTATGCCTAAGCGCCTGCTGATGAATGATCGCAGTAATAGGACGTGGCATAAAACTCCTCCTTGAATACTGTGCCTCAGATGATCTTAGGCCGCCTGCTGATAACGCGACAATGAAAGACCTTCGGTACTGATTTCAGGATCACGAGCCAAGACCAGATCGCTGATTAACTTGCCCGAACCACACGCCATGGTCCAGCCTAACGTGCCATGTCCGGTATTCAGGAACAGGTTTTTAAAACGAGTTTTTCCAATAATTGGCGTACTGTCCGGGGTCATTGGCCGCAGGCCTGTCCAGAAGCTGGCCTGATTCATATCGCCCCCCGGGAATAAATCACGGGTCACCATTTCCAGCGTGCCGCGACGGTCTTCATTCAGACCCAAGTTAAAACCGCTCAGTTCAGCCATTCCCCCTACGCGGATGCGCTGGTCGAAACGGGTGATTGCAATTTTATAGGTTTCATCCAGCACGGTAGATTGTGGAGCGAAGGCTGGATCTACAATAGGAATCGTCAATGAATAACCTTTCACTGGATAGACCGGTAAATTCAGTTCAAGTGGTTTGAGGAAATTACGTGAATAACTACCAAAAGCCAGCACATATTTATCTGCTGTAAGCACCTGACCATTCACCAGAACTCCTTTGATCTGGTCGCCTTCTACAATCAGTTTTTCAACGTTTTGATTAAACTTGAACTCTACACCCATCCCTTTGGCATGTTCTGCCAAGGCATTGGTAAACAGATAGCAGTCGCCCGTTTCGTCATTGGGTAAATGCAGACCACCCACCAGTTTGTCTTTTGCCTGTGCCAATGCCGGTTCTACACGCGCCAGTCCATCACGATCCAGCAACTCAAACTCCACACCAGTTTCTTTTAGAACCTCGATATCGCGCTGCACCGCATCCAGCTGCGCATCTTTACGGAAAATCTGCAAAGTGCCTTTCGCACGGTTTTCATAAGAGATGCCAATATCACGACGCAAATTGCGTAAACAGTCACGGCTATATTCAGCCACACGCACCATCCGTTCTTTATTGACTGCATAATGCTGGGCATTACAGTTTTTCAGCATTTGTGCCATCCACTGCAATTGCCACAGGCTGCCATCGACATTAATCGCCAACGGAGCATGATGCTGGAACATCCATTTGACCGCCTTAAAAGGAATACCTGGTGCCGCCCAAGGAGTCGAGTAGCCCGGAGAAATCTGTCCAGCATTGCCAAAGCTGGTTTCCTGAGCCGGACCCGCCTGACGATCCAGCACAGTTACAGTTGCTCCCTGCTGCGCCAGATAGTAAGCGCTTGCCACACCAATCACACCACTACCTAAAACCAATACGCGCATTACCTTAATCCTCAAACATTTTTCCAGGTTATTTCACTAGTATATTTTTGCTTTAATAGTTAAATTCACTATATTCAGTGTATAAATTCAGTGGAATAAATATTTTTTCGGGCAGAATTAAAAAAAAGAGGGAAATATTAATGCGCAAATTAGACCGCATTGATCGCATGATTCTAGACATCCTGCAACGCGATGGCCGGATTGCCATTAGCGAGCTGGCAGCACGTGTCAATCTTTCAACCACACCCTGTTCAGAACGGGTAAAACGGCTGGAGCGTGAAGGTATTATCATGGGTTATTACGCCCGTTTAAATCCGGAAATGCTGGAGCGTAGTTTGCTGGTATTTTTGGAAATCAAACTCTCAGCCAAATCAGGTGATGTATTTGATCAGGTGGCTCGTAATCTGACAGAAATTCCAGAAGTCCTGGAATGTCATTTAATTTCTGGTGATTTTGATTATCTGGTCAAAGCGCGTTTAAAGGAAATGAGTGCTTATCGCCGTTTACTGGGGGATTTACTGAAAAAACTGCCCGCTTCTGCTTCCTCGCACAGTTATGTCGTCATGGAAGAAGTCAAAGAAAGTTTATATCTGGACCTAGGGATTTAATACCTTAACTTTATTAATCTGCCTGCAAAAACGTTAAAGCCCCGGAAGGGGCTTTATGTTCGAAAATTCATTGATTTTATTAATCCTTAAGCAGGAATACGCAGTACCTGTCCGGGAAAAATATCATCCGCATTTTTAAGCAAGGGACGATTAGCCTCAAAGATCTTATTATACTGATTGGCATCCCCATAAAACTCTTTTGAGATTTTAGATAAAGTATCGCCAGATTTGACTGTATAGAATTTACTTTCAGGTTCTGGATTAGTCACGGTTAGCTGATCATCTACTTTGGCGACATGATCAATATTTCCGACTGCCAGAATAATCTTTTCACGATCGGCCTGACTTTTTACCTGTCCGCGCACGGTGGCCAGATCAGAGGTCGAGTTATAGCTAATCGACAAACCTGTAATCGGCAAGCCTAAACTTTTGACATGGCCCAATAGCTTATTTGCCATTTCCTGGGCAGAAGGCTCTGCAGGTGCGGCTTTAGGTGCCTGCGGTGTCGCTGCCGGAGTTTGCTGTGGTTCTGCAGCAGCCGTATTTTTCTTACCGATACCTTTTACGAAATCAAAAAGACCCATGGTGAACTCCGTTCTTGTTGTTAATGTCACATCACTCCTATTTTTATAATGAAAAGAGTCTAAGGATAGTTAGTCATTGGTGACATAAAGGTAATGGATTGTAAAACCTTTATGCATGTGAAAGCGGACACAAAAAAACCACCTTACGGTGGTCTTTAGGTTCAGCAAAGCTGAAAATCAGCAATTAACCAAGTTTTTTAGTAACATAGTCGATCGCAGATTGAACAGTTGTGATTTCGTTAGAATCTTCATCAGGAATCGTGATGTCGAAGTCATTTTCGAAAGACATTACCAGTTCAACCAAGTCTAGAGAGTCAGCACCCAAGTCATCCATGAAAGATGCTTCGTTTTTAATCTCTTCGATTTTGATACCAAGTTGTTCTGCAACCGCTTGCTTAACGCGTTGTTCGATATCGCTCACAGGAATTCTCCTCATTGCTTGTGGCGTTTTTAATGCCGTTAGTTTAATTGAATCTAAAAAATTTGGAAAGTTTATACTTGAGCTTAGCTCATGTATAAGCCCCCATTTACATGAATAACTGTACCAGTAATGTAACTAGCTTTATCCGAAGCCAAGAAACTTACGGCATTGGCGATATCCTGCGGATTACCCAACCGGTTTAAAGCCACCTGTTCAGTCATCTTTTTACGAATATCTTCACTTAACTGCTCAGTCATTTCAGTCGCAATAAATCCTGGTGCCACCGAGTTTACCGTAATCTGACGACTGCCCATTTCTTTGGCCAGGCTGCGGCTAAATGCTTCAATACCTGCTTTGGCAGCAGAATAGTTGGCCTGCCCCGGGTTGGCAAAGTGTGCCACCACAGAACTGATATTGATAATGCGGCCGAAACGCGCCTTGGTCATGCCCTTCAGTACACGTTTAGATAAACGGTAAACGGCCTTCAGGTGAATATTTAAAATATCATCCCAGTCATCTTCTGACATGCGCAGTAACAGGTTATCTTTGGTAATCCCGGCATTATTCACCAATACCAGTACCGGACCATAGTTTTGCTCGATATCACTCACCAGTGCATCAATCGCAGCACCATCACGCACATCTAAAACTTTACCGGCACCATTTTCAGCAAAATGTGCAGTTAATTTTTCTGCACCAGCTTCAGAAGTCGCAGTACCTACGACAAAATAACCGTCCTGAATGAGTTGTTGCGCAATTGCAGCCCCAATGCCGCGACTCGCACCTGTTACCAAGGCAACTTTACGTTCCTGTGTCATGCAATTTTCCCTTCTGCCACTAGTACGGTGTTAAGCGCATCTTCCAGACGAGATTTGGTATCCAGTGGAAGTGCTTTTTCAATATTTGGTAAACGTTTTGCCATATTCGCCAGTACATTACCTGGACCGCATTCTACAATATACTCAATTCCTTCATCTTGAAGGAATTGTAGTGTTTTGGTCCACTGTACCGACTCATATAGCTGCGCCGTTAAGGCCTGACGAAGTTCAGTCACATCAGCCGCCGCTTGCGCGCCTACATTTTGTAATACAGGTATACGGGGCATCTCAATGGCCGTTTGTTCCAAAGCTGGCGCGAACTGCTCGGCAGCAGGTTTCATTAGTGAACAGTGCGAAGGAACTGAAACAGGCAGCGCAATGGCTTTACCGCCATTTTCTTTAGCCAGTGCCATAACAGCTTCTACACGTTCTTTATCCCCTGCAACTACAACTTGGCCTTGTGCATTATAGTTTGCTGCTTCGACAGAACCTTCGCTTGCTGCAGTTGCTTGTGCACAAAGCTCAATCACTTTGGCGTCATCCAAACCTAGAATGGCTGCCATTGCACCGACACCTTGAGGTACAGCAGTTTGCATCAGCTTACCACGCAGGTTCACCAGCTTAACTGCATCACCCAGGCTTAAAGCACCGGATGCAACCAGTGCGCTGTATTCACCCAGTGAATGACCAGCCATGTATTTTGGTGCCACCCCGCCTAACTCCAACCATACACGCCATAAGGCAATTGATGCAGTTAAGAGTACAGGTTGAGTAAATTCAGTTTGATTCAGACCTTCACCACTTTGGGCGATCTGCCACAGATCAAAGCCTACCGCTGCAGATGCCTCGGCAAATGTATCGCGGATACCACTAAACTGTTCTGCAAGTTCAGCGAGCATGCCGACTTTTTGTGAACCCTGACCTGGGAATACAAATGCAGTTTTAGTTGCTTGAGCTGCTTGTTCGAGTTGTTTAGCAGACATAAATAAAATCCTTTCATTCAAGAGGTGCGAATCTTTTAAGCAAGCCAAAGAATTGGCCAATCAGATCACCCTACCCATTGTGGAGCGCAATTTAGCACGTAATTTCGGCTTGGGTAATTGCCAAATACAACAAAAACCGCAACTTCAATATTAAGCATGCAAAACTTAGACATAAAAAATCAGCCATAAAAAAAGGGAGCTTAACGCTCCCATTTTTTCTACTAAGCTTTAACGCTTAATACATCATCAATTATTCAGCAGATGCTTTAGCGAATAATTGACGACCACGGTAGATACCATCTTTAGATACGTGGTGACGACGATGAGTTTCACCAGTAGCTTGGTCTACAGTTAATGCATTCTCAGTTAAAGCGTCATGTGAACGGCGCATGTCACGGCGAGAGCGACTTTTACGGTTTTGCTGAACGGCCATGATGGCTCCTTACAAATATCGAAAAAATGGATCAGAACAAATTCGATTGTCTTATACATATGAGTATAACACAAAAATTAGTTAAGTTTACCCTTCAGAGCTGCCAAAACTTCAAACGGATTATCCCGTTTTTCTTCAACAACTTCTTCTACGGCAGGTTGATGCTTATGTTCGCAAGCATCATGCTTAGGAGACAGCGGCATCAACAATAACAATTCATCTTCTATCAGTGCGAGTAAATCAGCGGTGGCAGGTGCATCATATGAACCTTTCGTCGTTGCTTCACTTTCACCTAGGACGATGAAATCAGCATCCTCATCCAAGCGCTCTATCAGTGACTCATCATCTACAAGAGCCAGATGAAAATCTGAAACGAGTTCAATTTCAACGGTGTCCAGACAACGCTGGCATTCCATTGGAACTTTCGTTTCAACATGACCATCTAGCCATGCAATGCGATGATAGGCATCCATTGATAGCTTACAGTCTATGTTAATCAATTGATCATCAATTGATCCAACAGCTTCACGAGCGATACGAACAAAGCGAGACAATGGCAGGGTACCTGACCATGTAAAGCCTTGTTCAGCCCATTTAAACGGCTCAATCTGTGCCGGAAAGGTATTTGCTGACATAATTAAGGCGGCAATTCTACAAATTCATCAGAACTCTGTCAAAGATTAAGATACAATTTTGTACTTATTTTTAGACAGACCAATTGGGTAATTTCAGTCATGCATCTGTTGCAGCCGCAAACAGAAGTGAATATTTCATCACTCGTTAGCACACTTTCAACCTCCGATTCTGACAGCTCACTACAGCAAGTGCAACGCTTACCGTGGGCGAATTTATTATCAGAAGTGCAGCAGGTTGATTGGCTCATCTTACACTTTAATCACTGGTTTTCCCACCTAAATGTCACTTTAGTCCGCGGCGATTTTGAACCAGAATATTTCCCGGCAACTCAGGATGCTCCTGCCCGGATCCAGTTTGCACACGGTTTCTTTAATAGTGCCTTGCATGAAATCAGTCACTGGACCATTGCCGGAGACAAACGCCGCCTGTTGCCAGATCTGGGCTACTGGTATGCGCCAGATGGGCGTACCCAGGAACAGCAGGCGTTATTTGAACAGGTCGAAGTCAAGCCACAGGCGATTGAATGGATGTTTGCCCAGGCTTTTGGCCGTAAGTTCCGGGTATCTTTGGATAATCTGACTGGCGACGGTGGGGATGGCAAGGGCTTTAAAGACAATGTCTACGCCCAGGTGCAGGCTTATTTCAACGGCACGGCCAAGCTTCCACGTGATGCAATGCGCTTTATCCAATGTATCTGTGCCTGTACCAGAGGTGGTAAAAGTTTACAATCTGATGAATTTATACGTGAAATGCTTGATTAAATTACACAAATCTACCTTTTTAATGATTGTCAGACATGACTCAAGCGCCACATAATAAGCCATCAGTCCAAGCTTGGAGTAGTCTCTATGCTGCATTTACGCGTACACCCAGATAATCCACAACCCCGCTTAATCAGTCAGGCAGTGGAACGTATCCGTGCGGGTGATGTTGTGGTCTATCCCACTGATGCGGCCTATGCGATTGGTTGCCAGATCGGGAACAAGAGTGCCATGGAACGGATTGCGCAGATTCGTGGTCTGGGTCCAAAGCATCAATATGCGATTCTGTGCTGTGATTTGTCCGATATTGCCACCTATGCCAAAGTGGACAATGCCATGTACCGTTTGCTGAAAAATAATACACCGGCAGTCACGACCTTTATTTTACCTGCGACCAGTGAAGTCCCGCGTCGGTTGATGCATCCCAAAAAGAAAACCATTGGTCTGCGCATTCCGAATAATCCGGTATGCCAGATGCTGCTCAAAGAACTGGGTGAGCCGCTGTTGACCTCTACCCTGATTTTACCGGGACAGACCGATCCACTTGATGATCCTTATGATATTGAGATGCAGTTGGGTAAACGCATTGATGTTTTTATAGATAGCGGCTTAGGCACGCTGAGCACAACTTCTATTGTAGATTTATCCGGTGATCATCCAGAAGTGATCCGTCGGGGTGTCGGTGATGTGAGTGCATTTGAATAGTCGTTAAATGAAGAATGCGAAAATTGTCCTTCAGTATTGAGAGAGTTCGAATGCATGGATCTATTTTATTTGCTTCTGAATCAGCATGAATTTTCTGCACAGGATTTAATCTATGCAGAAATGCCTTGGCTTCTACAATCCAAGGCAGTCATGGTCGAAGCACATTCTTCTCCACATCCCGCTGTAAATATTGATCATACTGAGTACCAATTTTCCTGACGTTGACTCTATTGAGACAGTTGTTGCAGATCTATTCAAGCCAGAACGTATGCCTGGCAGAGACTTGTCAGCGTCTCATTGAGTTTGCCGCCAAGGAATATAGTCATTCCTCACCATAAAAATCTAAAACAGCATATGGTGAGAGGTTGCAGTTTTATTCTTTTCAATTCGACAGATATGTGGTGGTTGCCAAAAACAGTTTAGGAGTCTGAACTACGTTCATAATGACGAACTGCAATGAAATTTGGGCATTGCGATAGCTTCTGTTCATGGTGCATGAGTTCCTCGCCCAGTTTATTTTTCAGATACACATGAAAAACGATCTGATCTTCCTCCAGTACGTTTAGCATTGCTGTACGTGCCTTGGGTTCCATGACTTTAAAGGAATTGATTGACTCACAAGACATGGCTTGCATATCCAGCTTAACCCTTTCGTCCAGCTGGTCCCCTTCATAGGCCATATGCCGCATATAAAAACGGATCTGAGGATATTGGTCAAGGATGCTAAAATCCATTTTCATGGCCTGCATGACAGGCCGGGCCTGTTCGGCAAAAGCCGAGAATCCCCCTGATTTCAGTCCTGTGCGTGCTTCATCTTCAAGCTGCATAATCTGATATTTGGGATAAGCCCAAAATCCCCCGAATGCGATCATTGCAATAACAAGCAAAATAAGAGGCATACTTTCTTCACCTTTTTAATATTTTTTGTGAGCTTCGACTATTTTTTCAGCAGTATAGCGAAGTTTTTGACCAAAAATTATAGAAGTGCATTTTATTAATATTTATTAATTTCATGTTTCTTAATGGAAAATCCGTTTAAAATTCATTCAGCGCCTATCCACTAAATCACTTTCTCTTTTCAGTAAGAAGGACAGCCTTTATCCAGCTTTTTGCATGCATCAACCGATGTTTACCCTTCGGTCTCTTAATTTTTAAACTCGTATTAACATGAAGATCATCGTATATTTTCTACCATACTCGGTCTTTTGCTCTGGGCTTTTTTTAAAGAGCAGTTAAATTCCATTATTTTTTTAAGTTTTTATTGCTTTGAGTGTTTATTTAATTTATTTAAAGTTACTTTTCCAGTACAATGCCACTGCTAAATCCTGTGCTTTTGTTTCGATCAGATACCGAAAATCAAGCCTTTGCATGCCTTTGAAAATTCGCGTGGCCTATAATTGTAATGACTCAAATTATCCATAACATTAGGGAATCTGCTCCGCACATTCGGGTTCTGGATGAATGGCAGGAGACAATCCCGGAGGATCTGTATATTCCTCCAGCAGCATTTGAAATTTTATTAGAACATTTTGAAGGCCCGCTCGACTTTTTAATTTACCTGATTCAAAAAAACGGTTTTGACCTGTTACAGGTCGATATTGCACCGATTGCAGCCCAGTACTTGTCTTACATGGACGCAATGAAATCCCTGAATATCGAACTGACAGCAGACTATATGGTGATGGCCGCATTACTGGCAGATCTGAAATCACGCTTGCTATTACCTAAACCGAAAAGTCTGGCTGCAATTGAACAAGATCCAAAACAAGAACTGATTGACCGTTTAGAAAATTATTTAAGAATTAAACAGGCAGCAGAACGTCTGGGCCAGATGCCGATTCTGGAACGTGACACCTTTACCGCCAATGTCACTCTGGGAGACATCCAGCAGCCGAATGAGGGCTATTCAAGCGATTTACTGCGTGATGCCTTGCTTTGTATATTTAACCGTCCTGAACCGGTGATTCATCAGGTACAACAGGAACCGGTACTGCTGGAAGAACGGATTGCCTATATTGAAAGTTGTATTGAAACTGGCGCAGTACTCAGCTTTAAGGACTTGTTAAAACCGAGCCAAGGCCGTATGGGTATGGTGGTCACCTTTATGGCAGTGCTGGAACTAACCCGGCAACAAAAAATTCAGATTATTGCTACAGGTATTGAAGCCCCGCTCGCGATTCAAGGAGCCAACCAATGACACCCAATCAGAATATGCTGTTATCTGCAGAAGATAATCTGCATGAAGTCCTGATGCAGCTTGAGGCAATTATTTTTGCCAGCGACACTGCGGTTTCATTGGCTCGTCTGAAAGAAGCTTTTCAGGATCGTTATAGCAAACAGGAATTACGTCAGTATTTACAACAGCTTTCCATGCTGATGCATGGCCGCTCAATTGAACTGGTGGAAACAGCACAAGGTTATCGTTTTCAAGTACGTGCAAAATATCGTAATATTATTGCACAGACCTGGCCTGAACGACCGGCTCGCTTGTCGCCTTCCTTACTGGAGACGCTTGCAGTGATTGCTTATCATCAGCCTGTGACTCGAGCGGATATTGAACAGATTCGTGGTGTTACGAATAACAGTCAAAACCTGCGTACGCTGTTTGACTGGAACTGGATTAAAGAGTCCGGATTTCGTGAACTCCCTGGAAGACCTGCGTTGTTAATGACAACGCCACAATTTTTAAATGCGTTTGGCCTGAATAGTTTGGGCCAATTGCCTCCCCTGCAGGATGCCAAGGAAGCTTTTATGGCCCTCGATGCAAATGCACCGAAGTCATAAATAGGTGAACTGTTGATAATTATTTCTAAGGTTATGCTGTCATGAGTGAAAAGTTGCAAAAGGTGCTTGCACGCGTTGGTTTGGGTTCTCGCCGTTATATGGAAGAAGTCATTGCCGCAGGTCGTGTAAGTGTCAATGGGCAAATTGCCCAAGTGGGTGAACGAATCGAACCAGGTGATGAGCTTCGCATCGATGGTCGTAAAGTTGCGTTCCAGATTGAAGACGAAATCCGTCGTCGTGTCATTATTTATTACAAACCTGAAGGCGAAATCTGCTCACGTAGCGATCCTGAAAACCGTCCGACTGTGTTTGAACAACTGCCTGCTATTCCGGGCGATCGCTGGGTAATGGTGGGTCGTCTGGATATTAACTCGACCGGTCTGCTACTGTTTACCAATGATGGCGAACTTGCGAATCGTCTGATGCACCCATCGAATGAAATCGAACGTGAATATGCGGTTCGTGTCATGGGCGAAGTAACACCACAACTAAAAAATAACATGTTGAAAGGCGTAGTGCTGGATGATGGTCCTGCGAAATTTGAATCTTTCTCTGAACTTGGCGGTGACGGGATCAACCGCTGGTATCAGGTGGTGGTAAAAGAAGGGCGTAACCGTGAAGTTCGTCGTATCTTTGAATCACAAGGCCTGAAAGTCAGCCGTCTACTGCGTACCCGTTATGGTAGCGTGATTTTGCCACGCGAACTGCGTACCGGTCGCTGGATTGAACTGGATAAAAATGATATCGACAACCTGACCAAATCAGTGGAATTGAAACCACGTCAAGGTACTGGCTTGTTTGGTATGGCAAAACGCCGTAATGAACGTATGCAGGACAAGCCGATGGCTGCACGCCGTGGCGGTTTCTTGCGTCAGCAACGTCGTGACAGTGATGAGCAACCACAAAACAACACTGGCCGTGAGCGTCGTGATGACAATGCTTATGGTCGTCGTGACAGAAGTGAAAACCAGAATGGCACTCAGTTCGTTCGTCGTGAAAACCGTCCGGGTCAGGGCTTTGGTCGTCGTGAAGAGCGTGATGAAAATGCGCCGCGTCGTCCATATGGCGTCAACAAAGGCTTTAAAAAGTTTTAATAATTAAGATAAATAAAAAAAGTCAGGCACATTGCCTGACTTTTTTATGTCTTATGCATCAGGCACTTTGTGGAATCCCTTGCGGGATAGCCCCGAGTAAACGCTTGGTATATTCATGCTGTGGTGATTGATACAGTTCATCTGAATTGGCGATTTCTACCAGCTCCCCATGATTCATCACCATGATCTGATCAGAAATATATTTCACTACCGATAAATCATGCGAAATAAAGATATAGCTCAGACCAAATTCATCCTGTAAATCTTGCAGTAAATTCAGCACTTGCGCCTGTACTGATACATCCAGCGCCGAGACCGATTCATCACAGATTAAAATCTCAGGTTTTAAAGTCAGACAACGTGCAATTGCAATCCGCTGGCGTTGACCCCCGGAAAACTCATGCGGATAACGATAAAAAGCCTGTGCAGGCAAGCTGACCCGCTCCAACAGGTCTAAAGCCATTTGTTTGCGTTCGGCATCATCCTGACCAATCTTGTGAATCTGCATCGGTTCCATCAGGATTTGTCCAACAGTAAAACGTGGATTCAGCGAAGCATAGGGATTCTGGAAAATGATCTGGATTTTACGTTGATACTGGGTAAACTCCTGTTCCGACATGTCCAGAATGTCCCGACCCTGAAACAGTGCCTTACCACCCGTAGCCTGTTGCAGACGCATCAGCAATAAACCGATGGTAGTTTTACCTGAACCGGATTCCCCGACCAGCCCCAAGGTCTTGCCTTTGGCTAGCTGGAAAGAAACCCCTTTTACTGCCTGAAATTCATCTTTGCCAAACAGTCCTTTACGACTATAAAAAGATTTTTTCAGATCCCGTACATCCAGAATAATTTCCTCTCCGCCCTTTAGTCCACGTGAACGTTGCGGAAGCTGAGTATTCAGACGGATATCTTCCAGCCAGGTTGAGCCATCCTGTTTCATAAAATCGCTGATCATCGGCAAACGTAACGGACGTTGCGATAATTGTGGACGGCAGTGTAACAAGGCTTTGGTATACATGTCCTGAGGCCGGTCCAGCACCTCCCGAACCGGACCCTGTTCACGGATTTCCCCATGCCGCATCACAATCACCTGATCAGCAATTTCACCAACCAATGCCAGATCATGGGTAATAAACAGCATCGACATCTGGCGACGTTGCCGCAGCGATTCCAGCAAGTCCAGAATCTGCTTTTGAATAGTCACATCCAGAGCTGTGGTCGGTTCATCTGCAATCAACAGTTTAGGTTCACAGGCAATGGCCATGGCAATCATGACCCGTTGTTGCTGTCCACCGGAAAGCTGCCCCGGATAGGCATCAATTTTAGTTTCTGGCGCAGGGATCCCTACTTCTTTGAGCAGCTCCAGAGTACGTTGCCGCGCCTGTTTTTTATTCATGCCCAAATGTAGTTGCAGGATTTCTGCAATCTGCATGCCTACCGTAAATACCGGATTTAGCGAAGACATTGGCTCCTGAAAAATCATGGCAATGTCTTTGCCGCACATCTGGCGCATTTCTCGTGTTTTAAGCTTGAGCAGGTTTTTCCCTTCAAAGATGATCTGGCTATCTTCTGAAATACGTGCGCTTTCTGCCGGAAGCAGGCCCATAGTAGCGAGAGAAGTAACCGATTTGCCACTCCCCGATTCACCTACCAGTGCAACCGTGGTATTGGCCGGAATCTCGAAAGAAACCCCTTTTACGGTCTCAATATATTCTTTATTTTCACCTTTAAAACTGACTCGCAGATTTTCTACGCGAAGTAGCGCAGGTACTGTGCTTGGATTGATTTCAGACATCGTTGCGCTCCTATTTCAGTTTTGGATCTAATGCATCACGGAGTGCATCGGTAAACATCGAGAAAGCAGTCACCAATACCGCCATGGCGATTGAGGCTGCCGCCAGTTGCCACCATTTACCCAAAATCAGCTCGCTTTGCGCTTCGTTTAGCATACTGCCCCATGACACTACCCCGATAGGCACACCGAAACCAAGAAAGCTCAAAATGACTTCGGACTTGATAAATGCCACCACCAGAATAGACATCTGTACCAGAGCAATATGGCTGACATTGGGAAAAATATGGACAAACATACGACGCATATTACTCACGCCAATCGCCTTGGCAGCCAGCACATATTCACGTGCCGTATGTTTCATGTATTCGGCACGAACCAAACGGAAAACCCCGGTCCAGCCAGTCAGACCTAAAATCAGGATAATTGATAAAATACCTTTCTGCTGTAACACTGCGGCAATCGCCAAAACCAGCAACAGATAGGGAATCGAAGTAAAGATATTATAAAACCAGTTTAGGACATCATCGACCCAACCACCAAAGTAACCTGCTATTGCACCCAGTGCAGTCCCAATCAGTACAGCGACAAAGGCTGCAATCAGTCCAACCAGAATCGAGGTTTCAGCCCCCTTAATGGTTTTCTGTAAAACATCCTGCCCCCATTTATCGGCGCCGAAGACCAGACTTTGCTTGAGTTCCCCACTTTCATCCATCAGCTGGCCGCCGAGCTCCTGATTAATGGCCTTCATGTCTTCTGCCAGCGGATCGACCACTCCATAATAATCGATGCCTGCACCAGCACCCTGCTCAGCAGCAATTTCAGCATTCAATTCAGCAATGACATCTTTTAAGGGATCAACTGGATTGACCGGTAGAGGCACAGATTCTGCGCTCTGCTCTGTATCAGATGCAACCGGAACTGGCGCTGCATTGATAAAACTCGGCGGTGCATAGCTGACCGCCACTTCTTTATTCCAGTCTTTGGCAATCAGGCCGCTCATTGACAGCACCAGCAACAGCAGATAAAACAGCACCACATACAGGGAAAACATGGCAATCCGGTCACGTTTCAAACGGCGCATAGCCAGTTGCCATAAGCCTGTTGAAGCCGACTCAGGTGCTGCTTCAGCCGCTTGTTCTTTTTTAAATATCGCACTCAGCATAATTCACCTACTTCAACTGTACACGCGGATCGACCCATTTATAGATCAGATCGGCAATCAGGTTGAATATCATGGTCGCAGCAGCGACATAGACCGTAATGGCTTTAATCACAGGAAAATCGGAACGTTCTACCGCAATAATAACTTCACGGCCAATTCCCGGAATACCAAAAAAACGCTCAATCAGGAAAGCACCGATCAGCAGTGCGGGAAGTCCTGCCATCACATCGGTAATAATCGGAATGGAGGCATTGCGCAGGACATGCACGCCCATGATACGGTTTTCACCTAGGCCTTTGGCACGCGCAGTACGTACATAGTCCTGATTGACTTCATCCAGTACAAAACTACGGTATAGACGTAGTGTTGGTGCAATACTCACCACCAACATAATCAGCACAGGTAGCAAGGCATATTTGAAAAGGTTGTCAGCGAAATTATCGCTCCAGCCCTGTACCGGGAACCAGCTCAGTTCATAGGCTAGGAAATACTGGAACACGATGATGTACACCAGAATACTGATCGACATACCGATCGTACATAGCATCATGATCATGCGATCAGTCAAAGAACCACGAACCGAAGCCACACCCAAAGCCAGAATGATAGAAATAATAGTTTGCAGAATGGTCAGTGGAATCAGAATGGTTAGTGAGGGTCCCAAACGGGTGGTGATAATCTGTGCCACCGATTCCCCGGTACTCCAGCTCACCCCATAATCAAAGGTTAAAATCTGCTTGATAAAGATCCAGAGTTGTACGTAATACGGTTGATCCACACCCAGTTGCTGACGGATGTTCTCAATCTGTTCCGCATTGGCCATTTTACCGGCCAGAATATAGGCAGGGTCTCCACCTACCCAGTTAAACAGCAGGAATATCAGCAAAATCACCCCGAGCATGGTCGGGATCATTTGCCAAAGCCGTCGAATAATATATGCCAGCATCGCTTGCCTTCCTTAATTTTTTCCAGAGATTTCATTAAAGAAAGCTTTGCTGTCCGGATCACGACCCAAGAAGTCTTTCACCATTTGCTCGCCATGCTTTTGACCACCTTGAGCCAAGACCGTATTGCGATAATGTGCACCGACTTTCTTGTCCATCAGCTGATCACCAAAGGAGGAAAGCATATCCAGGGCAATGACCTCAGACCACATATAGCTGTAGTAACCTGCCTGATAGCCGCCCATCAGATGCCCGAATTGTCCCGGGAACTGCTGACCGTTGACATAACCCAAGGCGGTTTTACCTTCCATATCCTGCCAGAGTTTTAAAGGCTCAATGTTTTTTGCATCTTTACCATGCAAGGCCATATCATATTGGGCATATAAAGCCTGACGGGCATAATGCAGGCCTCGACCGTAATTCTTCACATTCTTTAAGCGCTCGGTCATGGCAGCATCCACCCGAGGACATGCCGGCTCACAGTAATCCGCTACTTTTGACAAGGTTTCCAGACGGCGTGCCCACTCTTCATACATCTGTGACGGCGCTTCTACAAAGTCACGCTCTACCGAGGTACCAGACTGTTCTGTATAGCGGGTTTTCGATAGAATCCCGTGCAAGGCATGCCCCATTTCATGCACAAAGGTTTCCAGTTCGTTGCTATTCAAGCCCTTACGGTTAAAATTGGTTACCAGTACCGATACCGGACGACGCTGATTCAGGGTACTGCCGCCATAAGCTCCCCAGACAGCTGCATGCCCATATTTGCCTTCACGCGGGTATTTATCGACATATAATCCGCCCAGGAATTCGCCCGTAGCCTTGTCATGTACCGCATAATATTCCACTTCATCATGCCAAGCCTTGACTTTCACCGGCTTGAACTCAATGCCATAGAGTTCCGAAGAAATAGCGAATAACCATTTTTGCGATGCTTCTGTCGGGAAATAATCCCGCAATTTTTCCTGGTCTACCTTGTATTTGGCCTGACGCAGTTTTTCACTCCAGTAACCCTGATTCCAACGTGTAATTTCTGCTTTCTCTACTGGAACTTTTAAAGTTTCAGCCTTGAACTGGCGTAATTGTTCTACATCCTGCTTTTCTAGAGGTGCAACTTTGGCATAAACCTCATCCAGAAAACCGTTCACTGCTTCCGGAGTTTTGGCCATGCGGAATTCAAGCGCAGAATGGGCATAGCTTTCCTTGTCAAAAAGTTGTGCCATTTCATAACGCAGATCAATGGCTTTTTTCATGAATTGCAGGTTTTGTTCAGTCCCGCGACGCGTGTAAGCGGTCTGGTAGCGTTTGCGTGCTTCATCACTTTCTGCCAGCTCCATAAAAGGCTGGTATTCCGGATAATCAAAGCCAAGCAGATAATTGCCCTTTTCATTTTTCTTTAAATTTGCGATGTAACTTTCTGGCAGGCCTTTCATTTCAGCTGGAGTAAATTCAACTTTTTCAGGGTTATCCCGCACATTTTTGGAAAAATCCTGCCCCAGTTTAGTACTTTCTTCAATAATTTCTTTCAGTCGTTTCTGTTTTTCTGCACTGAGTTGTACCCCGGTGTTCTCAAACTGCTCCAGAATATCTTCTAAAAATTTCTGATCAATCGGATCACTGGCTTTCAGTTTCTTGAACTGGGCATACAGTTTCGGATTCTGATACAGGGTGGTCTGGTATTTGCTGATTTTAAGTTCACAGTCATCGGCTGCCTGACGCAATGCAGGATCCGGATCGACATTACTATATAGTCCTACTGCAGCACCGAAATCACGGGCTTTGGCATGCAACTCATCCCATTCGGCCAGATAAGGCCCTGCCTTGGCATTATCTTTAATTTTCTTATTTTCAAATATCTGGATATTTTTTTGCATGGAAGCCAGACTGGCATCACATAAAGACGGAATTTCTGCAGCCTTGAATAATGGCAGCAGCTGTACTTGGGTATCTGCCGCTACACCTTGATACCCCCCCATCATCATTAAACATAAGGTACTTAATTTTAAAGGCTTTAACTTCATATTCATCTCCAGATTTTTTCTTACTTTTTCGTATTAATATCGATATACATCCATTCTGAAGACAGAATCGGATGGGACTTATGTCCGATAATTTGGGGTTGGGTCAAGGCATTACGGTAGCTGCTATAGAGCATCAGGGCCGGCATGTTGACTTCGAGAATCCGGGTCATTTTGCGGTAGAGCAGATCACGCTCTGGACCTGGCGGCATGCTCTGGGTTTGTTCGTACAGACGGTCAAATTCAGGATGTTTAAAGCAGGCATTGTTGGTGACATTGACATTCTTGCCATAGAACAGCTGCATAAAGTTGTCAGCATCAGGATAGTCGGCAATCCATGCAGAACTCTTGAACATGGTTTTACATTGCTTTTCCAGCTTGATACTTTCAGCAAATGGCATGGCCTTACTGGTCATTTGAATATGAATACTGTCCAGGGTCTTTTTCCAGAATTCACCCTGCTGCTGGCCCCGACTGGTATTGTAAACAATCATTTCAATTACCAGAGGTTTACCTTCAGGCGTCTTTCGCCAGCCATCTGCACCGATCTTGTAGTTATAGCGGTCGAGTAACATGTTGGCTGCTTTGACTGAATAGGGAATACTGCTTTTATAGGACGGTGAATAACCTGCTACTCCTGGGGGAATAGGCATGTGCAGTTTTGCTCCATCTCCCTTAAGTAATACATTGATCATGTTTTCTACAGAAAATGCCATTGCCATGGCTCGACGTAAGGCAATTTTTTCTGGCGCGAAACCACCCACGACCGGATTTTGCATATTCCAGTAATGGTAACTAATGGAGGGCTCTAAAATACGTGACAGCTTCACCCCCTGCTGGGCCAGCTCAGGCTTTAATTTATCGCCATCGAGCGCCTGTACGACGATATCGCCCTCAATTTCGAGCAGGTCCAGTTCATTTTTCTTAAATGCCAGCATCCGGGATTGCGCTTCTTCAATAACACGCACATCAATAGTGCCGATTTGAGGCATTTTTTTGCCCTGCATGGCTTTTACAATGGCCTGATCTTCTGCACCACTGGCTTTAAAGTCCCAGACAAAACCACGATAAGCTGGATTTGGTTTTAAGATAATCCGTGAGCCTGGTGTCCAGCGGCTGAGCACGTAAGGACCACTTCCTACTGGCCTATTCATGACCCAACCCGCCTTGTCTTTATATTTTTCAATCACTTCACGAGCTACTGCAGCGGCAGGCCCATGTGCCAGCAACATCGGAAAGTTCTGATCCGGATTATTCAGCTTTAATACCAAGGTATAGCGGTCTGGGGTCTGAATACCTTCAAACGGATTTTCATAGGCTTTGCCATTCTTTTTGGTTAGGGCCATCCATGCGTCCAGCCCTTTAATTCGGCCATCCAGCAACCAGCTGTTCGGTGAATGCAGCTTTGGGTCCAGTAGACGTTTCAAGCTATAAGCATAGTCATACGAGGTCAGTTCACGTTTTTTACCGCCAAAGACCGGATCATCGGCAAAGTAAATACCCTTTTTGATTTTGATGGTATAAGTCAGGCCATCCGCACTCACTTGAGGCAGACTGACTGCAGTCAATGGCACTAATTTTGCCGGTGAGGCCAGATAATCATAGGTATATAAGGTTTCGAAAATCGCCGAGTTAATCTTGGCCGAATAACGGTCATGGATATAGCCCGGATCAAAACCGGTTTCAGCTGCCAGAAATACTGTTTTTAAAACCTTATTCGGGTTGGCAGGATTGCTGGCCCATGTCGATGCACTCCCTGCCATCATCAAACCGGCCACTAACACCCCACTGGCCAGTTTTTTTAAAGTATTTTTATTCACATTCATACTGGTTCTTAATCTTCTCAAGTTATTTTTTAACAGGTTCAATATCCATATATTGCCAAACTGCTCTGGTCACCGGATGGGCTTTAAAGCCCTGTACATGCGGATGAATCAACCAGTTACGTATCCGGGTATTGTGCAGAATCCATGGATTATCGGCCTCCATCTGACGGTTCATCTGCTCATAATATGGCATCCGCTGCTGCGGCGGCAGTTTCATCGCGGTCTGGTACAACGCGTCATAGGCTTTTGAGGTATAGCAACTCAGGTTGCCTTGCTGCGCATTTGGCCCATACAGTAACTGGGCAAAGTTTTCCCCTTCCGGATAATCCGCAATCCAGGCTCCACCCCACATCATATGTTTGCATTGGGTGGCTTCTTTTAAATTGTCAGCAAAATTACTGACCTTGAACTCAATTCGTACCCCGATCGCATCCAGATTCTTTTTCCATAACTCTGCAGAAATCACCGAAGAGCTTGAGCTGGTCGAATTCATTTTTAGTATCAAAGGCTTTCCATCAGGCAAGGTTCGGTAACCATCAGCACCTTTCTTATAGCCAAAGCGGTCAAGCAGTTTATTGGCCAATAATGGGTTATAAGCAATACTGCTTTTATACTTCGGGTCATGTCCACCCACTCCCTCTGGCAAAATCATTTCAGCTTTATCGGCATGACCTTTGTACAACTGCTGGATAGCTTCTTTCTGGTTATAGGACAAGGCGAGAGCACGACGTAAGGCAATTTTTTCCAGTGAATTCCCACCAATTAACGGATCACGCATATTCATGATGGTATAGGTAATTTCCGGTTCTTTATTCGGATAATGCAGGATGCCTTTTTTCTTGTATTCGCTTTTCAGCTGCTTATTTTCCAGGGCCTGTTCGGCGCCGCTCGCAGTGAGTTTGTCATAGTCCAGTTGTCCAGACTTTAAAGCCAGCCAGCGAGACTGTTCCTCTTCAATAATACTGATTTTGATCTTGCCAATTTGCGGCATCTGCTTGCCTTGCATGGCTTTGACAATACGTTGATCCCATTCAGAACCATCACCCTTAAAGTTCCAGACAAAACCACGATAATTCGGGTTGGCAGTCAGTTCAATACGGCTACGCGGCACATATTTGTGTAATTGATACGCCCCTGTTCCAACCGGATGCTGACCTGCCCGATGACCATAATGTTCGATCGCTTCTCGTGCGGTACCACTAAAAGCCACATAGGCCAGAATATATGGAAAATTCAGGTCGGAACGGGTCAGGGTAATTTGTAAAGTATATTTGTCTAGTGCTTTTAAACCGGGAATAGCTGCATCGTAGTTGAACTTGCCAGTTTTTTTAGCCTGCTGGATGACCTGATCTGCCCCAAGGATTTTTCCCTCGATAAAAGAAAAAGAAGGAGAATGATTTTTGGGATCCATGATCCTTTGCATGGAGTAGATATAATCACGCGCCACCAGTTCACGCTTCTTGCCCTGAAATGCCGGATCTGGGCTGAAGTAGATTCCCGGCTTGACTTTAAAGGTATAGACTTTCCCATCCTGCTCAACCTTGGGTAAGGATTCGGCGGTATTTGGTACCAGGATTGCCGGCCGCGCCAGATAGTCATAACGTAACAAAGGTTCAAAAATAGCCTCGGCAACGCTACCACTATAAAAATTATAAGTTTTGACCATATCAAAACCATCATCAGGTGCTTCGAAAGCCAGGTTTAAAACCTTATCTGGTTGTGCAGGTGATTTTGCTAAGGTTATTTCCCCGGATACCACTGCCAGCGCTAAAACTGTCATCCTTATAATTGCTGATTTCAAATTCATACCTATTTTTGTTTATTTAAGCTATTTAAACGATTAAGTTTTTTTGAAAGCATCTATCTTTTTTTGATTGGCTGCATGTTTTTTATTTTTCAACACTCAGCCTATCTTATGACTCCAGCGTTTGAAAGCTAATTTCATGCCACTCTAAGTTTCAAGCAGTAATTAAGTTCTTTTTACAGCAAAAAACATATTTTTATTAATTATTTAAAATAATAATGATTTAGAAAATTATTCAGATAAATTCCGAAATATTTATTACATTAATCCTACAATGACTTTCATTATATTGCACAAAAATAATTCACCCGTGAGTCATTTTATAGCACATCTCAACTTTTCAATTTATAACTAAAAAAATAATCCTTTATATTTTAATAACTAAGAGCATGATCAATAATTGATCAATTATTCTCTACAGCCCATTTCATATCTATGTTACAGAATTTTTAAATGTGAACTATTTCACATATTTTCTAAATAACACTTACTAGAAAACAATTAATACTGATTTTCAATATCATTTTTTCTTATATTTTCCAATACAGCCTGTCTGCTTTCCATGACGCACAAGTTCTTTCTTTATAAATCCTTATAAAGTAAACATTTCTCAATATATTCAATATTTTTATAAGAATTACAGCTAAGTTGGCACTTGCTTTGCTTAAAAAGAATACAGCATTATCTTCACACAACAAGAAAGGTGAACTTTACGATGAAAATAAACAAACTAGTCGGATCTATGGGGGCTCCAACAGTTGGCAAAACAATACTCAAGTTAAGTACGCTTACCTTAAGTATGATGTGTTTGTCTTTGGCACATGCAGCCGATGAACCAGAAAACTCCGCTACGCAGCCGACCAAGGTGCAAAAAGTGACAGTAACGGGTTCATCTATTAAAGGGGTAGCTGCACAGAGTGCATCACCAATTACTGTACTTAAAGTTGAAGATCTGGTGAATCAGGGGGTCACCACTGTTGAGGAAGCACTGAATAGGGTCAGCGCCAATCAGGCCGGTTTTGCTGTATCCCAGAATATTGGTAAAAGTAATACTTCAGGCTCTTCTGCCAACCTTCGTGGTATTGGTACCGATAAGACCCTGATTTTATTAAATGGTCGCCGTCTGGCCAACAGTCCTTTCAGTACATCTGAAGTTAACTTAAATATTATTCCACTCGCTATGGTTGAACGTATTGAGGTGCTACGCGATGGTGCTTCTGCCGTGTATGGTGCAGATGCTATTGCCGGGGTAATCAACTTCATTCTCAAGAAAGAATACCAAGGTTTTGGCATATCTGGTGGACTTCAATTACCTGAACACAAGAATGGGGATGAATATGATGTTTCCATCTTCGGTGGCTATGGTGATCTGGACGAGCAAGGATTCAACGTCTATGGGGTAATCGATTATCGTACGTCCGACATGATCATGGCGAAAGACCGCAAAGTCAGCCGCCGCGGCGGTCTGATTCCTGAACTAGGGATGGCGATCGGTTCGACTGCTGGCTTTCCAGCAAATATTTCAAATCCAGGCGTGGGTATAGTTAACCCTTATATCACAACCAGAACTGTAATAATGCTCCAAATACGTTTATCTCTGGCACACGCTGCCTGCTGAATACACAGGCATTAATTGGTATTACTCCGGATGAAGAAGCCTTCTCCGCTTTAGCGAAAGGTACCTTAAAACTTACCGATTCATTAAACGCGGTCGCGGAATATGTTTACACTAAAAGCGAAGTGACCACTTCTATTGCACCTGATGTATGGGGTGGTAGCCTGACTATTCCAGACAGCAGCAAATACTATCCTGGTCAAGGAATCACTCCAGATATTCCCGGCTTGACAGGCACATCCTCAATACTTTATTTACGTTCCCAGGCTGGCAACCGTGTATCTAAATCAGAGAATGAATCCAACCGGATCTTTGCTGGAATCGAAGGTGAAGCCTACGGCTGGGACCTCAACGGTGGTGTAACTTATGCCAAAGGCGAAGCGACTGATAATTTCGTCAGCGGTTACTTAAACCAAAGTAGAGTCCAGGCAGCCCTGAATGACGGCACACTCAACCCGTTTGGCCCTCAAGCACCGGAAGATGCCGGAAAATGGTCTACTTTTGATGTCGCAGGTCCGACAAATCAGGCAACGCTAGATTCAACTACCGTGGATTTCACCCTAAGCCGTCCTATCTATGAATTGCCTGCAGGTGAGGTCGGTTTTGCCGTAGGTGGTAGTTACACTACCCAAGACTGGGAAGCCAAAATAAATTCCGATCTTGTCCGTCAGGTGCCAGGCAGTGGTATAGACCCGGACAAACCAATCAGTAAAGGTGATCGCGATATCACTGCAATATTTACTGAATTTCACATACCAATCGTAGCCGGGTTAGAAGCTCAACTTGCTGCACGTTATGATGACTATAGCGACTTTGGCGATTCTTTCAATCCGAAAGCCTCGCTACGTTGGGAGCCGGTAAAAGAGCTCATGTTCCGTACTTCATATAGCACAGGTTTCCGTGCACCGAGCTTATGGGAAATAAACTCTCCGCAAAGCGAAACCTATACCAGTTCACCTTTCAATAACCCGCGTTTCTGTAATGCTGATGGCACACCGAACAACCTTCAGTTTGCCGATCAGTGCGGTATGCAGTTTAAACGTAAACAAGGCGGTAACCCGGACTTACAACCTGAAGAGTCAACTTCTTATACTGCCGGTTTTGTCTACGAGCCAATCAAGAACCTGGTTTTCACAGCCGATTATTACAACATCAAGATTGAAGATCTGGTCGGTACAGTCTCTCCAGATATGATTTTTGATGATCTTGATCGCTATGGCAACCTGATTGTTTATGCACCAGATGGCCGTATCCAGTATTTAAATACGACCTTACAAAATATGGGTGGCCTAAAAACTCAAGGGATCGACCTCAGTCTGAACTATTTAAGTCCAATGACAGCGACTGGCCGTTTTGGTTTCGGAATTGATGGGACTTATGTCATCAAAATGGATTACCAAATAGAACCAGGTGGTGAATGGGAAGATTACGTAGGTATTTATGATGATCCGGCAGTCGTTCGCTGGAAACATATTGCCAATGTGAACTGGACTTATGAAAACTGGAGAATGTTGCTGGAGCAACAATATATCCGTGGATATAAAGATTTTTCAGAAACACGTGATGTAGGTGCATGGATGGTTTACAACTTTGCAGGAACATATAAAGGATTCAAGAACCTTGAATTGACTGCAGGGATCAAGAACATGTTTGATAAAGAACCACCTGCGTCTGATGCAACCAACAATGCACAATATGGCTATGACCCTCGTCATGGTGACCCTACAGGCCGTAGCTACTTCTTACGCGGTACTTATAAATTCTTTTAATTAATCACTTTGCAAACACTGCTGCCAAGCGGTGTTTGCAGTTTTCCCCGTTTAATTTTGGCCAAACAAAAAATAATGCAGCCTGTAACTAAAAATAATTTTCTCATCAGTGCACTATTTCCTGTTTGTCTTAAATTCTAGGAGTCATGATGGGCACAAAGTTTGAAGACTTAGAAAAAAACTCCGCCAAAAAACTGACTGGTATTGGGGTGGTAATTTTATTGCATATTCTGGTGGGCCTGGTGCTGATAGCTGGTATGGCAAAAGAAATAATAAAGCCGTCAGAACAGCCGGTAGAACTGATGATCATTCAGGATATTAAGCCGCCTGAACCTGAACCACCAAAAGAAACACCACCTGAACCACCCAAAATAGTGGAGAAAGTGGCACAAGTGCCTGAAGTGAAACCGGTTGAAAAAGTCGTTCCTGTACAGAAAACACTTCCAACGCCGACTCAACCGACAACTGTTGCAGTACCTACCCCTGTTGCAGCCAGTCCTTCGCCAAGTCCAGTAGCAGCCCCGGCTCCAGTTGTTGCAGCCGCTCCAGCACCAGCTCCACCTCAACCTTCTGGAGTCACTCGTGGTGTTTCTCAAGGTGAAGCGGGTTGTAAACGCCCAGACTATCCACGTGATGCACTAATGAATGAAGAACAAGGTGAAGTGCTGATCTCTGTATATGTAAATACTGCTGGCAAGGTCCAGGATGCGAAGGTGAAAAAGTCGAGCGGGAGCCGTGCATTGGATCGTGCAGCATCGAAGGCCTTCAGTTTATGTACCTTTAAGCCGGCAATGAAAAATGGCGAACCGCAAGAATCTTGGTATGACATTCCATATGAATTTGTCCTTGACTAACAGATACAACAGATAAAGAAAAAAATCAGGAGATCTATGATGAAAAAATCACTAAAACCTTTAAAAAATATGACTGCTGCCGGCGTAATTGCCATGAGCACTTTATTGCCTTTACAAGCAGTTTTTGCAGAACAGTCTGCTACACCCAATACCAGTGCTGTCACTGAAACAGCGGTAACAACACCAGCAACAGCGGCTACACCGACCCCGCCGCCATTATCAGCTGAAGCTAAGGATGAAAAGGCTGGATATAATCCTTATGGTCTGGAAGCCATGTGGAAAGAAGGTGATATTGTTTCGAAAATTACCCTGTTCATTCTATTGATTATGTCGATTGGTACCTGGTACATCATGATCAGCAAATGCCTGCAACAAGGCAAGATTCGTAAGCAAGCCAAGGAAGCTGAACACCAGTTCTGGGAATCGTCTTCTCTGGATAACGCAGCCCAAAACCTCAATGAAGCCAGCGTTTACCGTTTTATTGCAGAAAAAGGTATCAAGTCGACCCAAAATCATGGTGGTAATTTACTTGAACGTATTGATTTCAATACTTGGGTCACCATTTCGATTTCCCGTGCAATCGACAAAATCCAGAACCATCTGAGTGGTGGCCTGGCCTTCCTTGCCACAGTCGGTTCTACTGCACCCTTTGTTGGCCTGTTTGGTACGGTTTGGGGTATCTACCACGCGCTTACCGCGATTGGTGTTTCTGGTCAGGCTTCGATTGATAAAGTAGCAGGTCCAGTGGGTGAAGCACTGATCATGACTGCAATCGGTCTGGCCGTCGCTGTACCGGCAGTACTGGGCTACAACTGGTTGACTCGCCGTAATAAAGCGGTCATGGAAGAAGTGCGTACTTTTGGTTCTGATTTACACGCAGTATTACTCAGCGGTGAAATTACAACCAATAATCCTGTTAATCGTGACGTGAAATAAGAGTGAGGCATCAGCCATGGGAATGATGGTCAATTCAAACGACAGCGATGATGAGGTAATTGGAACCATTAATACCACCCCTTTGGTTGATATTATGCTGGTTCTGCTCATTATCTTCCTGATTACTGTACCGGTTGCCATTCATACCGTACCTGTCGATCTACCCGAAGAAAGAAATGTACCGTATGAAACCAAACCGGAAAACATCCAGCTGGCAGTCAACAAAACAGGTGATATTTTCTGGAACGAAATCTATATCGCAGATAAATCAGTTTTACTGACCCGTTTACAGGCAGAAGCCCAGAAACGTCCGCAGCCTGAAGTGCATATCCGTGGTGATCAGATAACGCCTTATGAGGCAATTGATCAGGTGATCAGCACGACCCAGCAAGCGGGTATTGGCAAAATTGCTTTTGTCACCACTCCGCCCGCTACACCTTAAGCACAAAGAGGGATTAAGTTTATGGGTATGAATGTTGGTTCAAATCAAGATGATGATGTGATGCTAGATGTCAACATGACACCACTGATTGATGTCATGCTGGTCTTGTTGATTATGTTTATCATCACAATTCCTTTACCAAACAACTCGATTAATATTGACCTGCCAAATGGCACACCGCCTGTAACCGAAGAAAAACCGCCTGAGCTGGTGGAATTACGTCTGGATGCACAAGGTAAGATTTTCTGGAATGATCAACCAGTAGAGAATACCCAGGCTCTGGAAAACTTATTCAAGACAGTAGCGCAAAAAGCGGATCAGGATCAGATTAAAATCAAGGCAGATCGTGCGACAGAATATAAGCATATCGCCATGGTCATGGCGGCAGCTCAACGGCTGGAAGTCAAAAAAATCGGGATCGTGAGTAATAATAATTCTTAAGTCATCAGTTATAAAAAAACCCAGCAAATGCTGGGTTTTTTTATAACTGCATATTTTACATTTGTGACTGAATATAATTTTGCAGACCAATCAGCTCGATCAAGCGTAACTGTTTTTCTAACCAGTAGGTATGATCTTCTTCAGTATCCGACATTTGCTGGCGCAGCATGTCACGGGTTACATAATCACCCTGCTCTTCGCAAAGTTTTACCCCTTGAGCCAGTTTTTCACGCACATGATATTCAAGCTTGAGGTCAGCTTTCAGACAAGTCACAACATCTGCACCCACTTCAATATCATCTCGCTGCATATTCGGCGTACCTTCCAGGAACAGGACACGACGGATCAGGGCATCTGCATGCTGTGCTTCTTCCTGCATTTCATGATCGATGCGTTCAAAGATTTTAGTCAGACCCCAATCTTCATACATACGAGAGTGAATCAGGTATTGGTCACGAGCAGCCAGTTCGCCACCGATCAGCATATTTAAATAATCTACGACTTCTGGATTACCGCGCATTTGCATTACTCCCTGCTTTTATCTTGCTATTATGGAGAAAAGATTTTTGATTTGCAAAATTAAAATTATTGTAAATATATGATTTTTATATAATTAAAATGAGAAGCACTTGCATTTACGCTCTCTGTTAGGCCAAATCCCATTTATAAAACAAGGTGTTGCATTTTTTGTACCCGCTTTATTCAGATGAACTGGCTGGAATATTCAAACGTTTATTTTTGTAAATATTAATAAGCACTTATCTTGTTACTTATTTTTGTCTTGGACTCACTAGTTTGGTCTGGTTCGTGCATAATTGTGACGACGATGCGAAGTTAAAACAACAATGGTTAAAATATGACATTACAACACAGTACAGCACCTGTTCTGGTGACCGGTGCATCTGGCTATATTGCCAGCTGGGTGATCCAGAAACTTCTGACACAAGGTTATACCGTACATGCCACGGTACGTGATCTAAACAAAAGCCAGAGTTATACGCATTTGGAACAAATTGCTGACAGCAGTCCGGGCACACTTAAACTGTTTGAAGCCAATCTGCTCAAGCCAGGTTCTTTTGATGCAGCCATGCAAGGCTGTGAGATTGTCTTTCATATGGCTTCGCCTTTTGTGGTGACCAATTATAAAGATGCGCTCAAGGATATTATTGAACCTGCGATTTTAGGCACACAAAATGTGCTCAACAGCGTCAATAAAACCGAATCGGTCCAACGTGTGATCGTGACGTCAAGTATTGCTTCAACTTATGGTGATGCAATTGATATTTTGCAAACCGAGCACACCAGCTTTGATGAATCACACTGGAACACCACCAGTTCAGAAACCCATCAACCTTATCCATACTCCAAGGTTATGGCAGAACGTAAAGCCTGGGAAATGGCTGAAGCACAGGATCGCTGGGATCTAGTCTGTATCAATCCTGCACTGGTTTTTGGGCAATCCTTAACGCCAAATACCCAGTCTGGCAGCGTAGAAGTCCTGCAACAGTTTGCCAACGGCATGACCCTGCTTGGCGTTCCACCGATGTGGAATGGCGTGGTCGATGTTCAGGATGTCGCTGAAGCACATATCCGTGCTGCGTTTAACCCACAAGCGCACGGTCGCTATATTGTCTGTAGTGAGACTTTAAGCCTGCTGGAAATGGGTAAAATCCTGCGTAAAGCGTTTGGTCCTAAATTCCCGTTCCCGCGTAATCAACTGCCGAAAACAGCCTTCAAGCTGTTTGGTCCTATGGCAGGCTTTAGTCGCAAGTTTGTCGAATTAAATATGGGCTATCCAATTTTCTTTAATGCACAAAAAAGCAAGGATGAGCTCGGCATCGAATACCGCCCTGTGAATGAAAGTCTGGTCGAACATTTCCAGCAGCTGCTGGATGATGGTCTGGTCAAAAAATATATTCCTTAATTTTTTCTTCCATTCATAAAAAAGCCACCTTCTGGTGGCTTTTTTATGAACTAAAAGTCTAAGAGATCTTGGAAAAATCAGCCCTCAAGCTGGCCATAGTTCTGCATCAAGGCAATAAATTGTTGTTCATTGATTACCGGTACGCCAAGCTTTTCTGCTTTGTCCAGTTTTGAGCCGGCTTTTTCACCTGCAACTACACATTTGGTCTTGCTAGACACACTCCCGCTAACACGGGCACCTAATGCCTGTAATAATTGAGTCGCTTCATCACGTCCCATCGAACTTAAAGTGCCAGTCACGACCCAGCTTTCACCATTCAGTGGCTGGCGCGTGGGTGCAATTGGTGCATCCCAGTGAATGCCTGCTGCCAGCAAACGGTCCAGAACTTCCAGATTATGTGGGGCCTGGAAGAAATCCACAATCCACTCAGCAGTAATATCACCGACATCCGGGGTTTTCTTTAATGCTTCAATATCAGCATCGCGTAATGCTTCCAAAGTCTGGAAAGTATTGGCCAGCATACGTGCCGTAGTTTCTCCCACGCCACGAATACCGAGTGCATAGATGAAAGCTGCCAGTGTGGTTTTCTTGCTGTTCTCGATAGAATCAATTAAATTCTGGACCGATTTCTCCCCCATTTTTTCGATCTGGAGTAACTGCTCACGGTGTTCATGCAGATGGTAAATATCTGATACATCTTTTAGAAGATTTAGATGTAGCAGTGACTCTACCCAGCGATCACCCAGCCCTTCGATATCCATGGCCTTACGCGACACAAAGTGACGAATGGTTTCGATCCGCTGCGCAGCACAATAAAGTTCGCCAGAACAGCGAGCCAATGCTTCACCTTCCGGCATCACCACTGGTGAATCACATACTGGACAATTGGCCGGTAAATGCACTACTACCGCATCGACTGGGCGGAATTCCGGCCAGACCTTTTCGACTTTAGGAATCACATCACCGCTGCGGTATACGCTGACTGTATCCCCGATTCTTACGTCTAAACGGTGAATTTCACCGATATTATGCAAGGTCACATTAGAAACTGTCACCCCACCGACTGCAACCGGATTTAAACGTGCGACCGGCGTCAGGGTTCCGGTACGACCTACCTGCCAGTCAATATTTTCTACTGTGGTCAGTGCAGCCACTGCAGGGAATTTATAGGCAGTGGCCCAGCGTGGTTCCCGGCTCAGAAAACCTAGTTTTTGTTGCTGTTTCAGATCATTGACCTTGATCACCATGCCATCAATTTCAACGCTCAGCTTTGGACGTTTCTCCATGACCTGCTCGTAAACCTGCTGCACTTCTTCAATACTGCTACAGACAAAATGGCACTCACCTACAGTAAAGCCAAATTGTTGTAGCCATTCCAGACTGCCCGACATGGTGCTTTGACCATGAGGTGGTACGCACTGGGCAATGCCATACGCATAAAATGCCAATGGTCGTGAAGCAGCAATATTCGGATCTAGCTGACGTAAACTGCCTGCAGCAGCATTACGCGGATTGGCAAAGGTTTTTTCGCCCTTGGCGGCATTGGCAGCATTCAGACGTTCAAATCCAGACTTGGGCATCAGTACTTCGCCGCGTACCTCCAGAAGCTCTGGAATAATTCCATTGACTGGAGGCAGGAATTTTGGCAGGTTACGGATCGTTTTGACATTCTGGGTAATATCTTCACCCGTTTCGCCATCACCACGCGTGACACCGCGCACCAGTACGCCATGTTCATACCAGAGTGAAATCGCCAGGCCATCAAATTTCAGCTCAACATCATATTCAATTTTTTGATTTGGCAAACGTTCTTCAATACGGCGGGCAAAAGCCAGCAGATCTTCCTGATTGAACACATTCCCTAAAGACAGCATCGGCACGGCATGCGTGACAGTTACAAATTTTGCAAGTGCCTGCCCCCCCACCTTGATAGTGGGTGTATCGGGTTGCTGCAAGTGTGGATATTGTTCTTCTAGGGCTTTGAGCTGATGAAAGAGCTGATCATATTCACTGTCTTCAATGCTCGGCTGATCCATCACATAATAAGCATGATTATGCTTGGCAAGCAGTTGAATCAATTGACGCATTTGCGCAATCACAGTGGCATCTTGGGTCATAATTTCACCATAAAAAAGGGCGGAAAATCCGCCCTGTAGAATATTCAGCTTTTGGCTATTATAAAAATTGCAGTCTACAGATTCAACTTGGAGATTGAACAAAGCAATCTTCGAGTCAGGTGGCCTGTCCCGGGCGATAATCAATCGCTTGATGGCGCCAGAATTCACGTAATTGCGGCGTGAATTCCTGTTGGTTCTGATCGTAGACCAGACCATCCACTTCACGAGCAATTAACCGCGAAATACTGTCCATGGTATCAAAAGCATTTTGTACATCACTATGCGGTAAAGCTAGGAAGAATGCCAGACCTTTGACTTCCTGAGTCGACAGGGTTTCCAGATCAAAGCCTTCCATACCTGTATCAGTCATTTGCAGTACCGAAAACAGCAGTTTTGAACCATCTTCACTATAACGGTGAAAACAGGCCAGCTCGCCATAACGCAGACCATATTTCAGTAGAACTTTCAAAGTTTTATCACCTGAAAGCACACGACCTTGCGGATAGATATGCAAAGAAATAATGGTCTCAGCACTGGATAATGCACTTTCTTCATCCACTATTTTCTGTTCATGCAGATGTGCATCCAGAATACTGCTTTCATCATTAAATTCAGAAATTTCAGCTTTTTCAATATTGCTGTTCAGACTGAATTCGGCAGCTTTATCTTTATTTTCGAGGTGATTGTTTTCCTGTTTTGTTTCAGCCGGCTTTTGCTCTATTGCTGTGTCGGCTACTTCTGTCGCGACCGACGTTGCCACCACTTTAGCCTCTGTCACATCGCTCGACTGGGCAGCTACAGGAGTTTCGACTGCTTTTGGCTCAACCGGAGTTGATTCAGCCTTGCGAAAAGCAGATGGCTTTTCAGGAGCCGGTTCATTTGCACTCAGGCTTGGCTCTATGCGTTGTGTTGAATCTGCGTCCTGCTTTGCCAGTTGCGATCGTACATGCCGAGGAATGACAGGGGTCTGGCTATCCGGGTCGATATGCAGGCTGGCATCCAGGGAAGGAGCTGCCTCGACAGGTTTTTTGAGCAACATTCTGATGCCCAACAGCATGATGATAATTGCAATAACAATCCCGATAATGGTGGTGATTTCCATATTATACCTCCGCAGCTAAGCCGTATTCTTTTGCCTGTTCCAAATTTACTGTCACTAATTTTGAGGTTCCCGGTTCAGGCATGGTTACACCTAAAAGATCAGTCGCCATCATCATTGCAAGTTTGTTATGGGTAATATAAATAAATTGCACTTGTTCAGAAAGCTCTTTGACTAAATTACAAAAACGTCCCACATTGGCATCATCCAGGGGTGCATCGACTTCATCCAGTACACAAAATGGTGCCGGATTTAAGCGGAAAATTGCGAAGACCAATGCCAAGGCAGTTAAAGCCTTTTCCCCGCCAGAAAGTAACGCGAGTGAACTGTTACGCTTGCCTGGTGGTCGGGCCATTAGTTTTACACCCGATTGCCATCCATCTTCAAGACTTAAACTCGCTTCACCGCCCTCAAATACTTTCGGAAACAGGTTTTGCAGCTCGGCATTGACCTGATCAAACGTGTGCATAAACAGTTTACGGGTTTCCTGGTCAATACTCTTCATCGCAGCCTGTAGCTGTTCAACCGTATTTTCCAGATCCTGCATCTGGTGACTCAGTTCCTCGTAACGTTTTGATACTTCTTCATATTCTTCAGAAGCCGCCAGATTCACGGCACCCAGCTTATCGAACTGGGTTTGGGCTTTTTCCAGCTTCGCCTGATGGGCTTTGATATCAATATTTAAGCCGCTAATGACATCATGGTTCAGTTCTTTCAGCTGTTCTGAATAATGCTGTAAATCAGATCTGGCTGCCTGCCAGGCTAAACGTTTGGCTTCCAGCTCGCTACGCAGCTGTTCATCCTGCTGTTGGAAACGATGACGCTGTTCGGTCAGCTGCTGCTGCTTGCTCTGCACCTGATTTAATTCAACCTGCCAGTCGGCCCAGGTCTTTTGCAGCTTTTCAGTGATCTGCGCCTGTTCATTAAACTGGCTCTGTAAAGCAGGTAATTCTAGCTGTACCGGATCGACAAATTTCTTGGCTTGTTCGATTTGTGCAGTAATTTGCTGAGACTGTTCTTTTAGGAAGACCTGATCTTTTTCCAGTAATTCGATCTGCTGCTGGGTTTGCACACATTGACGGCGCAGCAATTCCAGTTCCTGCTGCGCTTGCTGGCTAAGCTGCTGCGAGTCATCCAGCTGAGCACTCAATTCTTCTAGCTGAAATTGCAGGGTTTTATAATTCGGTAAAGCCTGTTCCAGCTTTAGATTCAGGGCATGCAGATCAATTTCCAGATCGTCTTTCTGCATGGCATCTTCTTCAAGCTGCTCATCCAGTTGTTGTAACTGATGCTGTAATTGCTGCTTTTGCAATGCGAAAGCCTGCGCACTACTTTGTACTTTGGCAATATTGACATCGAGTTGCTGCAGCTGTTTTTGGGTATGCTTGTGCTGCTCGCCGATGCTTTGAATCTGGCTTTGCAAAGCTTTAACCTGATCGGTGAGTTCAGGTAACTGCTGCTCCAGCTGCATAAACCTAGGTTCAAGTTCTGCAAGTTGCTGCTCGATTTCATCCAGTCGAATTCGATGGCTTAAAGCACCTTGTCCGGCCTGACTGGCTTCATCATAATCCAGGGCAATGACCCAGTCTGCACCGACATGGTAGCCATCCAGACTTAAAATCGACTGGCCTGCGCTTAGTTGGGTTTGCAAATCAAGAGCATGTCTAAAGTTCTCAGTCACAGCCACCTGTTGCCAGAGTGAATATTGAGGCTCATCAATCCAGTCTGCCAGACATGGGAGACCGGCAATCTGAATTTTATCCTGAACAGCCTGTTGCTTTAACTGACGCGCACAATCTTCAAGGAAGTACTCGCCCTCAGCCAGAATCTGGGCAGACAGCCATTTTGCCAGAAATTTTTCGATCAGGCTGGCATGTACCTTGCCTGCATCATTGAGCTTAAGTACATGCATCAGCTGTACCGCATCACTCTTGTTATTCGGGTTGGCTTTGGTCAGTAATTGGCTCAGGTTTTTCTGTTCTGAATGTAGCACCTGAATTTCAGATTTGAGCTGCATCAAGCGCTGTTGTTGGGTCGCCTGCTCTTCCTGAATCTGCTCGAATTGAGTTCTTAAATTTGTTAATTGAATTTCATAGCCAACGATTTGCTGTTCAGC
Organism: Acinetobacter pecorum; assembly: GCF_014837015.1. Classification (GTDB taxonomy): domain Bacteria; phylum Pseudomonadota; class Gammaproteobacteria; order Pseudomonadales; family Moraxellaceae; genus Acinetobacter; species Acinetobacter pecorum. Next base: position 40,352 of record NZ_JACSPT010000014.1, on the reverse strand, counting down.
TTGGGCTTTGTCTGCCTGATATTGCTCCAGCTCATCTTGCTGCGCCTGTTGCTGAATCTGTGTGCTTTGCTGTTGTAGCGTCTGTTTCTGCTGTTCAATCCGTTCAATATTCTTTGCCAGTTGCTCGCTTTGAGCCAGCATTTGCAATTTACGCTGTTGCTGCTGTTCGACCTGAGTTTTAATCTGTGCGAATTGCGCTGTAATTGTACTCTGCTGGGATTTGAGCTCACTCAGATTCTGGCTATGCGTCTGACTCTGGCCATCTTGTTGCTGCAATTGTGCCTGTTGATCTTCAAATTGCTGCTGCAAGGTTTCGAGTTGCAGTTCAATCAACTGCAAACGCTCTTTGGTCTGGGCTTTTTGCTGTTCCAGTTTGATCAAACTGGTAGAATTCTGCTCCAGCAAAGACTGCTTTTGCTGCAGGGTCATTTCCAGTTCAGCCAGTTTTTTCTCGGCCTGTTGCCATTCGCTTTGCAAAGGGGTGGATTGCTGAATCAGACGCTGGAACAGTTCACTGGTACTGCCTAAATCATGTTCTACGGTAGTCAGTTCAGAACGCACCAGCTTAAACTTTTCCCCGAGCGTATTCATCTCAAGGGTATATTCTTCCTGTAAGCGCTGACTCTGCTCACATTGAAAAGACAGAATTTCAATCTTGATCGTACGGATCTGCCCTTCCAGTTCTTTATATTGAATCGCACTTTCCGACTGACGTTTCAGGGTTTTTAGCTGAGATTTCAGTTCGGAGGCGATATCTTCCAGACGCGACAGGTTTTGTGTGGTGTGATCCAGATGCAGCATGGTTTCACGGCGACGCGCCTGATAGCGCGATACCCCAGCCGCTTCTTCGATATAAACCCGCATTTCCTCTGGCTTGGCATCGACCAGACGGTTAATCATACCCTGCTCAATAATCGCATAGGAACGCGGACCCAAACCGGTGCCAAGGAAAATATCGGTAATATCACGACGACGGCATTTGCTGCCATTCAGGAAATATTCGGACTTGCCATCGCGGTTGACCTGCCGGCGTACCGCCAGTTCATTATAGGCATTATAGGCACCGCCGAGCTTGCCATAAGTATTGTCAAAGCGCAGTTCCACACTGGCCATACCGACCGGTTTACGCTTGGCAGTTCCGGTAAAGATGACATCCTGCATGCTGCCACCACGCAACTGACGCGCACTGGACTCGCCCATGACCCAGCGTATGGCATCAATGACATTGGATTTACCACAACCATTTGGTCCCACGACCGCAGTACGATTATCTTTAAAATGTAAGGTGGTACTGTCGGCAAAAGATTTAAAGCCTGAAAGTTTTAAACTGCTTAAACGCATAATGTCCTGATTTAACGTCGTGAGCGTCTGGCCCACGCGAGTTCAATTTGTTTCATCCGTGTCAGAGATTCCAACACAAGGTTGCGCAAGTGTCGACAAAAATCTTCCATAAATAAAGTGGCCTGATGGGTTTTTCGTATCAAAATTGCTTCAGTGACCAGTTTAAATAAGTCAAAAGATTCTTGTGACTCGCGTCTGGAAATATTCAGGGTCAGAAAATAGCTCCGACGTAAAGATGGCAGCAGTTCCTGATAGTAGCGCATCAGATAAGGATTCCCCACCATCTCATGCTGCTGGGCCATGCCCTGAAAGATCAGATCATAAAACTTTTCAGTGTGTCCTTGGCGGGTTTCTGCTTCCAATTGCTCTAATAATAGCTGAATGCGCTCAGCTTCATGCACCCGCCAGGTCTCCGCCATGCGATGCACCATCTGCCCGAGCAATAACGAGGTCATGTCAAATAAGGCACGTACCTGCAAGGCCGACATTTCTGAAACAATTGCTCCCCGGCGTGGAAAAATTTCAATCAGTTGGGTGCGTTCCAGCAACAACAGTGCTTCACGAACCGAACCCCGGCTGACATCAAGCTCCGAGGCAATCCTAAGTTCCTGTATACGTTCGCCTTCGACCAGTTCACCGCGAATAATCTGTTCGCTAATATGCTTGGCAATCTGCTCAGACAAACTTTGCGCTTGTTCTAATGGCATACCGTTCCTGTGTTTATTTTTATGGATAGTGGCTTAACCCTTTATTTGGGCTATGTTGCTATTAAACGGCTTTTTTTTAATGAATACTTTGACATTGTCAGACAATCTTGTGTCTATACAGCCAACTCCCACTTACAAAAAAGGAGAATAGTGACCTATTCTCCTGCAGCGACACATTGATTTAACCTGAACATTTGAATCAGGCAATGAAACCCTGATAAATAAAATACAGGCCGACGGTAGTCAGCAAGGCCGCAAAACATTTTTTCAATACAGCCGGTGAAAGCAGATGTGCCACTTTTGCGCCCAGTTTCGCAGTGAAAAAGCTCATCGTGCTGATACCGAGAAACGCATAAATATGAATATAACCGATGGTATTCGGTACGGTGACCTGCGCCTGTTTACCAAACCACATGAACCCTAATGCACCCGCGATTGCAATTGGCAAGCCACAAGCGGCAGAGGTCGCTACTGCTTTTTGCATGACAACCCCACAGCGATTCAGAAATGGAACCGTCAAACTGCCCCCGCCAATTCCAAAAATGGCCGATGCCACACCGATACCGCCACCCGCAGCAATTTGCAGCGGTGTTGAAGGTAATTTTTGGTTTGGGTCGACCTGAACATTGGCACCTTTAAACATTCGAAACGCTACCCAGACCGCAAAGAACCCGATTAACAATTGCAAACCTCGACCAGATAAATAATCGGCAATCCCCGCACCCACAAATGACCCTATCACCAGACCTGGCGCCAGATTACGAAACACGGGCCACAGCACTGCCCCTCGTTGATGATGTGCCATGACCGAGCTGATCGAAGTCACAATAATCGTCGCCAGGGAAGTACCCACCGCCATATGCATAATCACGTTAGGATCGTACTGAAGCTGGGTAAAAACAATGTAGAGGATGGGTACAATGATCAAACCTCCACCGACCCCAAACAGGCCTGCGGCAAATCCGGCAATTGCACCAATCAATAAATATATGATTAACTCCATAACGATATTTACCACGTTTAGATTCAAATGGATGTAGAAACTCGTGAACTGCAACAACGATTAAGCGATGCAGGCCAACTCCCGGAAGTATTACTCATCAAACCGATTACCACATCGACCAATGATGATGTGCGCGAATTGGCAACGAAAGGGGTACAGCAGGTTCTGGTATGCAGTCATGTGCAGACCCAAGGCCGTGGACAGCGTCAACGTCAGTGGATATCACCTGAAGGGAACATCTATTTAAGCACATTGCTGCATACACAAAAACCCATTGATGGTCGTCTGGCGCTAGAAATTGCGTTAAATATCCTGCAAATGCCAAGTCTAAAAGGCCTGGAATTACAGGTGAAATGGCCGAATGACCTGTATAGCCTGCATGGAAAATGGGGGGGTATTCTGGTCGAGCCGGTTTCAACCACGCAGGTGGTGGTCGGGGTCGGGCTAAATATTGATCCTCTGTCCACCGATCTTCCAGACCAGCAGGTCAGCTCCTTGAGCGAGCTGGGATTATCGCATACATCAAGAGTCGAGCTAATTGCCCAGTTATATCTGGCGATTCAGCAAGCCGGGCAATGGTTTAATTATGGCAGTCAAAACCTGGCGGCGCGTTTCAATCGATCGGCTGCATTTATGCAACAAACAGTTGAATTTACCGATGTGCAAGGGCAATATTCCGGTACTTTTCTCGGGATTCAGGACGATGGTGCAGTCAAGATTTTGACCGATCAAGGAATCCAGACCTTTTATCAGGGACAGCTCCGCCTTCAACACGGTGGATGAACAGGCATACAGCAATGAAAAAATTATGGTTGGATATTGGCAATACCAGACTGAAATACTGGATTACCGAGCATGATCAGATTATTGAACAGGCAGCGGAATTACATTTACAGTCTCCTGCTGATTTATTACTGGGCCTGATCCAGCATTTTAAAACACTGGGCTTGCATCAGGTGGGGCTATCTTCGGTCCAGGATAAAATCAGTAATGAGCGTATTCTCAGTATTTTAGAAAGTCTGCATATTCCAGTGATTTTTGCTCAGGTACAGGCGGAATATGCCGGTCTGATCTGTGGCTATGATGAACCTTCTCAGCTGGGCATTGACCGCTGGTTACAGGTACTTGCAGTGGCGACTCAAGCGCATGAAAATTACTGTGTAATTAGTTGTGGTACGGCACTGACCATTGATCTGGCGCAAGGACAACAACATTTGGGTGGATTTATTCTGCCGAATCTGTACTTGCAACGTGATGCACTGATTCAGAATACCAAAGGTATTAAAATTCCGGATGGTGCTTTTTCTGAACTTAATCCTGGCCGCAATACCCTGGATGCTGTACATCATGGCATTCTGCTGGGCCTGCTCAGCACCATTGAAAAAGTACTGCATGATTTCCCAGCACAGCTGGTTTTAACCGGTGGAGATGCCCCACTTTTTGCGCAGCATCTCAGCCATTACCATCCCCGGATTGAACCTGATCTTTTACTTAAAGGCCTGCAGCATTTTGCAGCTCATTTGCCAGACACTGTGTGATAATATCCAGCAATTGAGGGAATTCGGAAAAGCCATCAGATTTATTGAAATGTCCGGCTTTTTTGATCTCAAAAATTTTTGCATTCAAGCTATGGGCTAAACGCAAGGAAATCGGTGCAGGCACATAGGGATCATTACTGGAGATCAGCATCACCGCACGTTTATAGCTATAGGGCAAGTTTCTCAGATCGAGTCGCACAGCCTGCAGTATTTTATTCAGTTCTGACCAGGCCACCAAAGGTGTATCAAAGGCTGAGACCATAATGATACCGCCGATCTTGCGTTGCTGCTGAATATAATGTTCCTGTAAAAAGTTTAAAACACTGATGCAACTCAGGCCATGTGCAACTAAAAAGGTATGTTCATCCATGTGCGGAATGTGCAGTTTCAGATTCTGCTGCCACTCTTCTAAATCAGGCTGAAAAGGGTTGGCCAGCATAATCCGCTTGGACTCAAAACCGGCATTTTTAAGCTGGCGACTGAGCCAAGGGTACCAGTGATCATTGGAGGTCGCCTGATAATCCGGCACGATATAGACTTTTTTTATTATATTTTTCATAGTGCATTACTTATAATTATTGAACGCAAACGGCGTCGATAAAAATCAGTTTTAAACAGTCTGGAGATGGAATTCAAGTACCTTTTTGAACACCATCTCATATTAAATTTTAAAATTTAGTGAATACAATAACATGCTTAAATTTAAGATTTAATCAGATAAGGCTCGATCACTTTCCAGAGCTCCGGCAGATCAGTACAGCCTTGTGAATCAATAAAATGTCCGTGATGCTTGGCATTCACCACAATTGCATCAAGACTGTCCGCTTGTTCCAGACTAAATTCTGGTGCAACCCGGTCATCTCCTTCGGAGTAGATCACCACACGCTCTGCAACCTGTTGTTTGAGTAAATCAAAATCGATATCCGCGGCATCAATAAAAGGGTTTACTTCATCCAGACGACCCAGCCGGCCATTAAATCCTGCGATCAATACCAGTTGCTGAATTTTCTGCTGTTTTAATTCTCTGGATAGGTAATGTAATGCGGCCACAGTTCCCAAGCTATGTGCAATAAAAATACTGTCCTCATCAATTGCATCAATCTGTTCACGCATTTGCTGATCCCAGGTGTCCAGTGTCGGTGTAGTTGATGGATCCAGCCGGAGGACTTTTAAACTGACATTTTCCTGTTGGGCTTTTTCCTGAATCCAGGGGTACCAGTTTTCTTCCGGGCTTGCAGTATAACCATGTACGACAATTACTTGGTTCATTTGAAATTTCTCTTTATTTTGTGCTGATATTCCCGAGTCTGCCTGATTAGATTTTTATTTTGGGTAAGTAAATGTTGTTTTGTTTAAACCAGTTTGACCATCTATTCGCAATAAAAAAAAGGCGCATATTGCGCCTTTTTTAAAACAAAACTTATTTCTTGTCGTTGCCGCCGAACAATGGTCCCATACCACCGCCGCCGCCAAACTGTTTCTGCAGACCGCCGAGTGATTTCATCATTTTTGCCATACCGGATGGATTGGCAAATTTTTTCATCATCTTGGCCATCTGCGCATGTTGCTTGATCAGCTTGTTGACTTCTGCCACTTCCATACCACAACCTGCTGCGATACGTTTTTTACGGCTTGGGTTCATCAAGTCTGGATTACGGCGCTCTTTCAGGGTCATCGACTGGATAATCGCTTCCATTTTCTTGACCTGCTTTTCAGGATTGGCTTGCGCCAATGCATCTTGCAGACCGGCATTGCTCATGCCAGGAAGTTTGTCCAGGAAGCCCATCATGCCGCCCATCTTGTTCATCTGCTCAAACTGCATCAGCATGTCTTCAAAGTTGAAGCTGCCGCCTTTTTGCAGTTTTTTCGCCATTTTTTCGGCTTTTTCTTTGTCGACCTTACGTTCAAGTTCTTCGACCAAAGAAAGTACATCACCCATACCGAGAATACGCTGTGCAACACGCTCAGGATGGAATGGCTCCAAGGCATCGAGTTTCTCACCCATACCCAAGAATTTGATTGGCTTACCGGTAATTGCACGTACTGACAGTGCCGCACCACCGCGTGCATCACCATCAGTTTTGGTCAGGATCACACCAGTTAAAGGCAAGGCATCATTGAATGCTTTGGCGGTGTTTGCCGCATCCTGACCAGTCATGGCATCGACCACGAACAGGGTTTCAGTCGGGTTAATCGCTGCATGCAGCTCTTTGATTTCACCCATCATGTCATCATCGATATGCAAACGGCCTGCCGTATCGACAATCAGCACATCGGCAAACTGGATTTTTGCCTGTTCAATCGCACGTTTTGCAATATCAATTGGGCGTTCATCTGCGTGAGATTCTAAGAAAATCGCACCGACTTCACCCGCGACGGTCTGTAGCTGTTTGATCGCTGCTGGACGGTATACGTCGGCAGAGACCATCGCGACTTTTTTCTTTTGACGTTCTTGTAAGAAGCGTGCAAGTTTCGCTGCGGTTGTTGTTTTACCTGCACCCTGCAGGCCTGCTAGCAGGACAACAACAGGTGGTTTTGCAGCGAGGTCGAGGCTTTCATTGGCCTCGCCCATCATTTTGGTCAATTCGTCATGAACGATTTTGACAAAAGCCTGCCCAGGAGATAACTGAGTCATCACTTCCTGGCCCAATGCTTCTTCCTTAACTTTCGCGATGAATTCACGAGTTACAGGTAACGCAACATCGGCCTCAAGAAGCGCCATACGCACTTCACGTAACGTATCTTTAATATTGTCTTCGGTTAGCTGCCCTGAGCCAGTAACATTTCTTAAACTCTGCGTGAGTCGTTCTGTTAAGGTATCAAACATTGCAAAATCCGCTTAAAATAGCCATGAGCAAAAAATTGTTTCTTAAAATAGAAAATTTATGCATAGAATGCTATAGGATACTGTAGTTCGCAGCGAATTTATATAAATGAATATTCATCACCCTTAAAAAGGTTTGACATGGTTAGCCTCCCCTTGGTTTATACGATCTTAGCATTAGTCGCTTATACCGCTTCTTTCTGGTATCTGTTCATTCATTTAATGTCTAAACGTACTCCTAATCAATGGTTTGTTTCGCTAACTGCACTGCTTGGACTGAGCCTGCATGCACTGGTGTTATATGGTGATATGCATACTCCGCTAGGCATCAATTATGATGTCTTTTCCCTGTTTTCTTTTACCTCGGGTTTGATGCTGCTGCTCAGTATTATTTACAGTACTTATCGTCCGATTATTGCCCTGAACCTGATCGGGATTCCAGTGGCTGCCACAGGTTTGATCCTCGGTTTTGTCTTTACCCAGCCAGCTAAAATTATTATCCAGAACTCTCTAGGCTTGGACATTCATATTATTTTGTCTTTGTCTGCTTATGCAGTATTGCTCATGGCAACCATTCAGGCTGTAATTTTACGTTTTCAGGATCGTGAGCTGAAAAAGAAGCACAAACGCCGGGTTTGGGTCAGTTTGCTACCCTCTTATCAAGACATGGAATCACTGCTGTTTGATATGCTGATGACCGGTTTTGTTTTACTTACCCTCGCTTTGGGCTTTGGCTTCTTTACCATCGACAATTTCTTTGCTCAGCATCTGGCACATAAAACTGCGTTCAGTATTATTTCTTGGCTGGTTTATGGTTCACTATTAATCGGACACTGGAAGTTTGGTTGGCGTGGTCAGAAAGCCGTGCGCTTTACCCTGCTCGGTTTTGGCTTGCTGGCACTGGGTTTTATTGGGTCTAAATTTGTGCTGGAAATGATTCTAGGGCGATAATTCTGAGCCTTGAAATATTCAATTCATTGTCCAATAAAGTTCAATAAACAGGCTTTAGCTTGAATAATCTTTAAACGGTTATACGCCCCGCACGTACTGATAATGGCTAGCCAATGACTCTAGGCAATTCTGGATCTTCCCATTCTGGCAATAAGGCATCTGCCAGTACATTCAGTGGATTATGTCCAAGTGCGTTAGTGGCAGCTTTCACAGCTGACCAAGTACTCATATAACCAATTAACTGATAAAAGTTCCATTCAACCTCTAATACAGGTGGCTGAATCGCAATTTCCTGAAATGGAAATGGTAGATTTTTATATCCTTCATCTACATGGCGACGTTCAGGCGGCCAGTACGGTGCAAGCGTGACTTCATAAAAATGCTTAAAATACTGATTCAGATGTGGCTCATCCACACTGAACACGCCATAGCTAATTAAAGCCAGAATGGCTTTAGGTTTCGCGATGCGTCGAACTTCTGCGTAGAATTTTTCCAGATCGAGCCAATGCGCTGCTTGAGCCACTGAAATCAGATCAATACTCTGGTCAGCACACGGAATCTCTTCAGCAAATGCCTGACCATACTGAATTTTTGGATGCGGTTTGGCTTGGGCAAGCTGTTCAGCACTCGCATCAATTGCAATCACCTGATCAAAATAATTCGCCAAAACTTCTGAAAGCTGTCCAGAACCACAGCCGACATCTACAGCCAGTTTGGTACCTGGTGACAGCTCTGCCAATAGCTTTCCCAATGCATCCGGATAATGCGGACGAAACAAGGCATAATCCTGTGATTGCTGGGAGAAATGATCCTTGAAATGAGGCTGTTCCATACTACCACCTGATATATTTATGATTCTTTTCAATATAGCTATCAATCTTTAAAACTCTATTATTTTATTGTGCTGAAGACAGCTGTTTTGTTGATATGTCCTAAACCCATTCTCACTCTCTCTCCCCTTTATGAAGCGTGAAATTTAGACTGCCTGGACATTCAGGCTAAAAAAACGTATAACACCGTTTTAAATTTACAGGTGTGCATCGTTGAAACTTGTGCTTGCTCCCATGGAAGGCTTAACCGATCCGATTATGCGTGATGTGCTGACATCCGTAGGTAGCTTTGACTGGTGCGTGACCGAGTTTATCCGTGTCACCGACTCCATTCTGCCCGATCATATTTATCATACTTACTGTCCTGAACTGTTGAATGGTGGCAAGACGGCGGCAGGTACACCGGTACATGTGCAGTTTCTGGGAAATAATCCGGAGATGCTGGCAGCGAATGCCGCCAAAGTGGCAGCCATGGGCGCACCGGCAATTGACATGAATTTTGGCTGTCCGGCCAAAACCGTGAACCGTCATCGCGGTGGCTCAATCTTGCTCGATGAACCCGACGTGGTGCATGAGCTGGTTAAAGCCGTGCGTGATGCCGTCCCTGCGCATATTCCGGTTTCCGCCAAAATGCGCCTGGGTTATATGGACCGCAATTTCATGCTGGAAAATGCGCATGCCATTGAAGATGCCGGAGCAGCGTGGGTTACCGTTCATGCGCGCACCAAAGCCGATGGCTATACCCCGCCCGCATTTTGGGACCAGCTACAACCGATTCGTGAAGCACTCAAGATCAATGTAATCGCCAATGGTGAAATCTGGAACAATGCCGATGCCAAACAGTGCCGTCTGGAATCCGGTTGTGAAGACCTGATGATTGGCCGTGGTGCAGTGACCACACCCGACCTGACCCAATGTATCCGTCAAAACTCGGATGCACCTTTGATGAACTGGAATGAACTGCTGCAACTGCAAATTCGTTTTATCAACGGCCCAGCCAAAACTGAGATCGGTATGGTCGGTCGTTACAAGCAATGGCTCGGCATGATGTCGAAACATTATCCTGAAGCCAAAGCATTATGGGATGAGGTAAAACGAATTAAAGTTCTAGCCGAAATTATCGAAAAACTGAAAGCTTCAAATATTTAAAACCCAAAAGCCTTTGAATCATTCAAAGGCTTTTTTATGGGCTCATAAAAGCTTATGACTGCTTACGCTGCTTTAAGTTTTCTACGTGATCCCGATTGGTTTTCCAAGATTTTTCTAAAACTTCTTTTTCTAGCCGCAGTTGTATCCGTTTTAATTTCGTTTCCGAAATCATCTGCCGATCAAAACTTTTCACATAGTCAGTCCAGCCTGCCCCCCGAAACACATGATTTGGCATCGGCGTTTTAAACACGGCATCCGGCATAAATACAATCACAGAATGCAAAAGATCTGGTTCCACAATATCTGCCAGTAGCCGCTCCAATACTTTGATGTGCTTATAGTTCTGATGAATCGGATTCTGAAATTTATAACTGTGTTTATAGATTTTCTGGGTCCAGGTTTTTTGTCGCTCGTTTCCAAATATCCAGCCTTTATAGTTTTTGGTCTCAATCACGAATATTCCGTAAGGACTTAATAACAGATGATCGATCTGCGTGGTCGCGCCTGTCCCGTCTGGAAGAGTCAAATCATTGAGCAGAATATATTGAGGATCTTTTAAATACAGTTTGACATGGGCAGCAACCGCAAATTCTCCTAATTTCCCTTTTAAAAATGGCTTGAATAATTTAAAAATCATCACGCCAAAGAAAAGCAGAAGAATCCACCCTAAGCTGGACCAGAGTGGACTTAATAGCTGTATCGTAGAATGTTCCATATTCTAATTTTCATTTATTTTAAGTGTTTAAATATTAATGCGTTCGCTCAATATTTAACAGGATTTGTTTTTTATCCAAACCACCGGCAAATCCTACCAGCTTGCCACTGCGACCAATCACCCGATGACAGGGTGCAATAATCGAAATCGGGTTTTTGCCATTGGCTGCACCCACGGCGCGTACTGCTTTAATATTACCCACCTGTTCAGCAATATCGCGATAGCTTCGCGTTTGTCCGTAGGGAATATTCAGGAGCGCCTGCCAGACTTTTTTCTGAAAATCAGTACCGGCAAAGTCCAAAGGCAGGTCAAAAACATTGCGCTGACCGGCAAAATATTCCTGAAGCTGACGTCTGGTTTCAATCAATACCGGATGCTGCGGATCTTCAACCAAGGTCGCCAGTTTCACCCGATTCGGCTGTTCACAGTCCCAAAGCACGGCCACCAGTGCGGTTTCATTCGCGACCAGTCGTAACTGTCCTACCGGAGAATCCATATAGAGATAACTTAAGTTCATGATGGCGCCCTGTCCCAATCACTATAGTTCATTTTCTATATTAACCCAGTTCACCGAGATAGGCAGAAACAAATTATGAAGAGGATACTTTCATCAGGACCAGACCGGAAATGATGAGTACAGCAGCCAGCATACGCAAGGCGGTAGCAGGTTCACCCAGAACCCAAATACCGATGAGAAATGAACCCACTGCACCAATCCCGGTCCAAATCGTATAGGCTGCACCTAGCGGCAAAGTACGCATCGCATAAGCCAGCAAAGCGAAACTCAGTACCATGAAAACAATGGTAATGATACTGGGGGTTAAACGAGTAAATCCTTCGGACAGCTTCATCGAATAAGCCCAAACGATTTCAAAAATACCTGCAAGAATAAGTACAATCCAGGCCATGCAGCCCTCCTCCTTTTATATAAGAATCAGGCCGTCCTGACGATTTTTCCTGTAAATTTTGCACTGCAATCCACAAGGGAGGTCGTTCCTCCTCAATATCCAGATATAGAAATTTTATTAATTCGCGTGCTAACAATGTGGTCATTGTTACAAAACATGACTTTTAGAGATACAAATTAACTTTGTCTTACTCAAGTCCTCACGACATTCTTATCTGCTCTGGTTATGGTAGAGACTAAAAATGGAAGTTAGTATAGTTCCATACTCGGGCAGTTGAATTAATAACAATTAAATGAGAGTTGCTCAGAATGTTAAGTTATACACATTAATTAAATTCAAACATTTTAGGGATAAATTACATGATTAAACATAAATTCGTGAGAGATTGATCATTTTTTACTTGGTTGAATTATTAACTCATGATTAACAAATAACCACTAAACATAAGGGTTATATGTAATAAAAAGAACCCAATTTGAGTTCTTTTTATACAAATATTGTCTAAATCGCAATCAACCGCGGTACAAATGATTACATTTTATGCAACATATCCATATGGTTATCAACATAGATATCTACACACTTATCCATAAAGTTATCCACATATTTATGCGCATCTGATGTTTTAGCGATTAGAGTTGAATCTGTCCTACTCTGGCTAACTCTGCACGCATTTCATCAATCACAGCTTTATAATCTGGCTTACCAAAAATAGCTGAACCCGCCACAAACATATCGGCACCCGCTTCAGCAATTTCACGAATATTACTCGGTGTAACACCACCATCGACTTCGAGACGAATATCACGACCTGAAGCATCGATCAGTTGACGTGCCTGACGCAATTTATCCAAAGTCATTGGAATAAATTTCTGTCCACCAAAGCCCGGGTTTACACTCATGAGCAGGATTTGATCGACTTTATCCAGTACATAGTCCAGATAATGCAGTGGCGTTGCCGGATTAAATACCAAGCCCGCTTTGGCACCACCCGACTTGATCAACTGTAAAGAACGGTCAATATGATCAGAAGCTTCCGGATGGAAAGTAATGATGTCGGCACCCGCTTCGAGAAAATCCCCGATCATGCGATCTACCGGCTTAACCATCAAATGCACATCAATAGGTGCTTCGATGCCATATTTTTTCAAAGCCTTACACACGCCAGCACCAAAAGTCAGATTCGGCACGTAATGGTTATCCATAACATCAAAATGGACAACGTCTGCACCTGCTTCCAACACGTTCTCGACTTCTTCACCTAGACGGGCAAAGTCAGCAGACAAAATAGAAGGGGCAATTAAATAAGGCTTAGACATGGAGAACCTGGCTTGTTGAAATTGGATTTTTCCCATTATATCAAATCCGCTCCGGCTACTGTGACTTCGATGTTGCAAGAATAAAACGCTATGTAACGCTTTGCGGCTTATGATTCCACCCATGACTGGTTTAAAGTACAGGGGAATGATTACAAGTGTATAAGATCAATGAAGAAAAGTACTGCCCATATCCAGACACAACAAGCCTCACGCGTTGCCAAACGCCTGGCCAATCACTGGAAACATAAATTCAATATTGATGAAACTGAATCGGCTTTTCTGATTCATTTTCCAAGTGCGGAAGTGAACCTGGCGCCAGAGGCCGAGCATCTTACCGTAACGATTCAAAGTAACGATGACGCTACTGATCTGAATAAACTTGAAAATGTTGTGCTGGATCATCTGATCCGTATGGGCCAAGAACCACTGGAAGCAAATTGGCAACGTGATTAACTCAATCATGGCTGACTGCTTGCTTAGACATTTTTGCATCAAAGGCATGAATACGCTCGATGCGTTCCTGTTCTTCGGGATGTGTATTCAGCCATTTTTCAAGTTCAATCTGAATTACCAGCTCCTCTTTCTTCGGCTGTGATAAACGCAGGTTTTCCACCCGTTGTAAGAAATTGGATAAATAAATACTGGAAATGCCGCGTCCGTATAAATGTTTCATGGCATAGTCGTCTGCATCATATTCCAGATGTTTTGAATAATCGGCATCACTTAACTTCACTGCAGCTGCAGTGAGCATACTGCTGCCATCCTGGAAAATCATTTCCCATGCCATCGCGACACTGGATGCCGCAATCAGCTTTTGCATGGCATGCTGGCGTACAATATGACCTTGTTCATGCGCCAGTACTGCAAGTACCTCTTCTTCCATTTCTGCGATCGCCACCAATTCATCCGTAACTAAAATAGTATTGTTCGGAATCGCCAAGGCATTGGCGCCCAGCTCTTTACCTTTACGGAAAATCAGTTTAGCAGGTGCATGCGGATTTTCAGCAATTTCCTGTTGAAAACGCTGACGCATGCGACTTTGATAATCAGCACTTAAAGCAGATACTTCCGTTCTTTTCACCAAATTTTGTTCAGTAACATCACCAATGCGCTGTACCGTATTGTCTGGCACCCAGGCTGCAACTTGTTTGGCGCCCCACGGAATCACCCATTTCACCACGCTAAAGATCATGACCAAAGCCAATACTAGCAAGGTGAGCAACTGCGCAGGTGAGCGCTCCAATTGCCATATTGCGTCATAAATAGCTTTTTGTGGTTTGGCAAACCAATATGGTACACGGCTAATAAACTCAATACGTGCATCATTCGGAAGTTCTACAATCGCAGGTCGACGGCCCACAGCACCAATAAAAGCCATCATTTTATAAGGAATCTCTACATCCCGGTTTTCGTCATCGATATAACTTAATTGAATGAGGTGCTGATCAAGGGGGCGGATTAAAGCGGGATGTGCTATTGCAGAGCTACCATCATAATAAAGCACTTCAACAGGTCTTTTTTGCATGATGATTTCCCCTACAATGATGCATCAAAATCAAACATAGAACTGAATTCAGCTGCCAGGGAATTAGGGTCAGGCTGCAACATATTTTGTAATTTGTTAGGGTCATCCAAGACAAAGAGTTCCAACATACTGGTTTTATATTGATAAAAACGGATGTCGGCCCATGCGGATAACAGGCCCAAACTGATAATTTTTAATACCCAGTTTGACAAAACAATCCATGCATAACGCCATGGATTGGCACGTGTTTTAAAAAAATTCTCCCCTAGAAACAGATTGTTCCATGTGGTGATATAGATCCGTGCCAACATGATCGGTAAGATAAAAATCAGGCCAATGACCCACAGCAATAATAAAATCACAATCAACAAGTCATATTCTGAGTTTGACGATTGACTTGCATCGATCAGGGCCACCATCGCAAAGCTAAAAGCCAGCATCAACAGTAAAGGTCGATAGACAGCCGACATATAGTTTTTGTGGGTAGCGTTCAAGCGAAATTTAAATTGTCCCAATTGTAAATGATCGAAGCAATAATGCTTATAGAGCCAAATTAAACGAGGTAGCAAAATAAATAAACTTAAGAGAGTCTTGATTACCTCGACACTCAATAAGCGATATAAATATTTGTTTTCACCATAGAAATAAAAACGTGTATTGCCAAATTTGGTGTTGCGACTTCTAAATTTAAGCGTCAGGCGAAACAACCACGGTACCGCCATATACAACATGCCCAAGCCCAGAGTAGTCAACAACACCGAGTAGTTCGACACCACCAAGAACACTATATAAATTTCCAGGGCTAAAAGCCGGCCAAGAAAAATCTTGCTGGGTAAACCGGTAAAATCAAAGCGACGCTGCAAAAATTCGGTATTGCCATAAAAATAACGCTGACGACGCGATTTCGCCCAAGGTGAATACAAGGTCAAGGTCAATACTGTCAATAAAATATTACTCAACCAAATACCAAAATATTCCGAGGTACTACCATGAAACTTGAATTCATATCGCTGATATTTCGGTCTGACCGAAGGCGTGGCTTCAGTCGAAAAACTTGAAGCAGCTGGAAATAATGGCTCACTGACACGAATACCGCCTGCTGTCTGCTGCATGACGACCCCAATTTTTTATACTTTTATACAACTGATATTAAAAGAAAAACCCCCAGAATGTAAAAACATTTTGGAGGTTTTTTAATCTTTTTAGCGCTATTACATCTTTGCAATACCGATTTAAGGATTTAACTGCACGGCATGGAATTGCAAATGATCATCTACAAAACTTTGAATAAAGTAATACCCATGATCATAGCCCTGATGTTCACGCAAAGTTAAGGGCTGGTTCACGGTATCACAAGCCTGCTGAAACAAGGCTGGATTGAGCTGACTATAGAACTGGTCTGAGAACCCCTGATCAATCAGGATATCATTGAACAATGCGCCTTTCTCCTGAACCAAAGCGGTCGCATCATGCTTGAGCCATTCTTCACGGTTTTCACCCAGATAATTCGAAAACGCCTTGTCGCCCCACGGGCACTGGCTTGGCGCACAAATGGGTGCAAAGGCTGAAACAGATTTGAATTTTTCCGGATATTTAAATGCCAGGGTCAAGGCACCATGCCCACCCATAGAGTGGCCAAAGATGCCGATTCTACCGGAATGGATCACGAATTCCTCAGTGACCAGTGCATAGAGCTCATCCACAATGAAGCTTTCCATCTGGTAATGTTCAGCCCACGGCTCCTGGGTGGCATTGATATAGAAACCCGCACCCTGACCAATATCCCAGTTGTCACCTTCTGCCACGCCTTCACCACGTGGTGAGGTATCCGGTGTGATTAAAATTAACCCCAATTGTGATGCCAGGCGCTGGGCATGTGCCTTGATGGCAAAGGTTTCTTCAGTACAGGTCAAACCTGCCAGATAGAATAATGCCGGACAGCTATGACCTTCCAAGGCTTGAGGCGGCAGATAAATTCCAAATTTAGTCGGGGTTTTAAGATAGCGCGAATCAAAACGATAAATCCGCTGTTCACCTTCAAAGCTTCTATTGTTCTGTATAAGTTCCATGGCTATTCCTTATTATTGCAGCTGATCTATTGAGGATATTGGGCTAGGGAGACTGTATCGTGGTGCTGTTCTGGGGAAATAAACGCTGCTCCAGTTGAGGCAACATCAATTCCATATTCTTGCCAATCACCCATTGCGGTTCTGAAGGTTCGAAGCCCTGGACTGCCTCCCATTTAGCTACCGTGGTTTTAGCCTGTTCAAAAGAAGCTTTTAGACTATTATTTTCACGCATGGCTTCATCAAATAATGCCCGGCCAAAATAGGTATAATCCGCTTCATTGGAACAGCCAAAAGACTGGCGGTCAGCTGCTGAGGCAGTGATAATCAGGGTATTATCATTCTGCAAGGCAGAAGCAAAACTGCCCGAGAAACAGGCTGAAATCACAATCACCCGCCAACGGATTCCAGATGCATCCAAGGTATCACGCAACCATTTTGGATCGACTTGGGCCAGATCCAGTGGAGCATTTTCCATTTCGAACACATTTGGCAAACCGTGAGAAGTCATATATAAAAACAGCACATCACTTTCACGGTTCATCTGCTGCCCCATACGGCGCAATGCCAGTTCCATACTGGTTCTGGAAGCAATCGGTACGGTGGTACGTGTCGCCGGATGATTAACTAGGGCAATGGATCGGCCAAAAGTACCAAAACGGGTATCAAACTGTTCTTTAATCCGCTCGACTTCAGAATAGAATACATCCTGATAGCTGGCTCCAGCCACCCCCATGAAATACCAGTGCGACTGTGCAAATTCACCATATTCAATGCTTTCCAGCGCTTTGTTCAGCAGAACTGGCTGGGCATAGAATGCATCTTCAGCAAAACTTGGTGGAATTTCTTCAACTTTCCAGATGGGCTGATCTTTGACTGAAATCTGCCAGACCACCAGGGTAAACAAGGTCGCCAGCATGATCAGCGCACGTTCCCACCACGGCCATTTTAATTCACGCGAGATGACCCAGACCACTGCCAGACTTTGCCAGACAAACAGCATGACAAAGAGCGTTGGAATATAGTCATAGAGGATATATGGCAGGTAATCCAGATCACCCAGATACTGGATCAGGCACTGGAACAGCATGATATGGGTATCTAACACCAGCCATAATAGGGCCGGTACCAGCATCAGGCGTGGATTATTGACCCGTTGCGAAAGAAAAATACCAACAATCAGAGCAATAAAAGGCCATAGCGCATAACTGATCAGGCCTTGAGAGTTAAAATCTCCCATACGGCCTGAACTGAGCCAGCTAAATAAACTGTTGGCACAACCTCCCAAAATACCCCAGAACACCAGTTGCATGATGGATGGTCGAACCAGCTGTAAAGAACGCCGAGATCCCAAAAATAACCACATCCCGGCAGTTTGGTTGCTTTTAAAATCGTGCCAAAAATTAATGGAGGGTTTAAAGTCGATCATAGGATGTCAAGGAGATAAGTGGTTCGCCAATGTGCTGAATAAGTTTATGCTTGATAAGCATTTAATCAATGTTAATTTTAAATATATAACAAATCTTTGCTTAATAAAGAAGCCATTCTCCTATTCAGCTACAAGTTCATGCTGAAAATACGCATCAAAGCGACAAGCATCACCTTGCCATTGATGATTAGGCTCTTTTCCGGCCAGAAATACTGCCAGACGCGGACGCTTGACCACGACACGCCTGCCAATTTTTTGTGCCAGTTCCAGAAGATTATCGCCCAGATCCATTTCACCATCTTCAGGCAACAACATATGTAACAGCTGCATCTGTTTTTTGACCTGTGCCTGTTTTTTGACTGCCTGCTGGTTTTGGTCACGCTGAGGGAACATCGGGTCAAGATAAACCACATCAACAATCTGCTGCTGCTCGGCCTGCTGTTTTAAATAATCGGCTGAATCTGAAAATACCAGTCGAATCCGGGATACGACTTGACTCAGGAATACATCCGACTGGGCACGTGTATGGCTATCTTCCAGCAAGGTGAATAAAATCGGATGCCGTTCAACCAAGGTGACTTTCGCGCCTAAATGTGCCATCAACAGACTGTCATGTCCAAGACCTGCAGTAGCATCAATCAAACTTGGTTTCTCAGCTAAATTACAGGCGCGTGCAATCATTTCCGATTTTAAAGAAGCCCGTTTTAACCGTCCGGTTTCCGCTCGCCAGTCCGGTTGCATTTTCATACCGTTGGCACATAACCAGAGTCCGTCAGCATCAACACAAAGGGCCAGTTCAGGATTTAAACGGAAAAAACGTGCATTGAGTTTTTCAACGTGTTCAATCTCGACCACTACCCCACGAGCAGAAAGCACAGCCTTGAAGTGCTGTGCTTTCTCTTGATAGTCAGATTCGGCATATAAGCGAATCGTGCTTACCATAATTTCCAACCTGTATAGGCAAATAATAAAATCAGCAGACCTGAAACAATACGGTACCAGGCAAAGATCATAAAGTCGCGCTTGGCCACATATGCTACCAGCGCACGGATGAGTAACAATGCCGAAACGAAAGAAACCAGAAGCCCGACCGCAATTACGGTCCAGTCTTCAGTGGTATTTAGAACATCATAGCTTTGATAAAGATCGAGCAGGCCTGCACCAATAATCACAGGAATACCCAGAAAAAATGAGAATTCAGTTGCGGCCTTGCGTGATACGCCCAGGAACATCGCACCGATAATGGTTGCACCAGAACGAGACGTCCCTGGAATCAACGACAAGACCTGAATCAGACCAATCCAGCACGCATCTTTAATGCTGAGCTCTTCAACTTCATGGACACGCACTTGAGGTGGATTCTTTTCAATCCAGATAATAATCAGACCCCCAATAATCAGACCCATGGCGATGGCAATATCATTGAACAGAAACTGCTTGACCGTTTGGCCAAAAGTCAGACCAATCAATACAATCGGGATAGATGCCAGAATAAGGCCTATACCTAAACGGCGACCTTGTGGCTCACCACTGACAATCCCGGTCGCTGCTCCCCAAAGACGTGCCCAGTATTCATAAATAACGGCAGCAATTGCCCCCATCTGGATTGCGATGACAAATACATCACTCTTTTCCTTGGTCCAGAAATTCATTAATTCTGATGCCAAAATCAAATGGCCAGTACTGGAAATAGGCAAAAACTCGGTAATGCCTTCGACAACACCCATGAGAGCCGCTTTGAGTAGCAGTAAAAGATCCATGCTTTATCCTAGTTAATTATGCTTTACCTTGTTCTGGAATTTTTTTCCATACGTTATCACGTAAATATACCGGTAATGCCAATTCTGCACTGACCCAGTTTTCGGTTTGTGCTGCTACACGTGCAATGCTGGCAATATCCTGTGCGGTCGCGTGCACATTTTTATAAATTGACGTTTCACTTTGTACCAGTTCAGCTCCTGAACCGACCGGAGTATACTTTACTGCCTGACTACCCTCAGCATAATTTAACAGTTGCTCAGCATCGACCGGCTGCATAATTCCTTGGGTATCCAGTTGATAGCTCGCGATATAGACTTCGCTCATCCGAGCATCCAACACGGCAGACACTTCAGTCAACCCGTGTAAGCGGTAGGCGGCTTGAGCTAAAGCCTGCAAAGTCGACACCGGAATCACTGGCAAATCATTTGACCAGGCCAGAGCCTGAGTTACAGCAGCATTAATCCGCACACCACTAAATGAACCCGGACCACGACTAAAGGCAATCGCGGTCAAGTCAGTAATGTCCAGTCCAAGATCTCGCAGACCTTGTTCAATCATCGGAAGAATTGTTTGCGTTTGTGCCCTGGCGCGCGCATCAAGCTGAAAAAATAATTCTTGTGTATCATCGATTACAGAAACGGAACACTGCTCATTGGCAGTCTCCAATGCCAGCACTTTCATGCACAACCTTAATTCAGAGAATATAAAAACGCGGATATGATACTCCACTCATATCCGCTGCGCGAGATTTTCCCGAAACAGATACAAAAATGCCTAGAAAATCTAGGCTTACAATTCAGACTATAGAATAAAGAAAAGTATCCTAAAGTTGCACTTCTTCCAAGTCCTGAAAGTTTTGAAAATGCTCGGCATAATGCATGGCACTCATTTTCAGTTTTTGAATACTGTCATCATCCAGCGTTTTTACCACTTTACCGGGTGAGCCCATCACCACAGAATTGTCTGGAATCACCTTACCTTCAGGAATCAGAGCATTGGCACCAATAATACAATTCTTGCCAATCACGGCATTATTTAGAATAACTGCCTGAATTCCGATCAGGCTATTATCACCAATGGTACAGCCATGCAGCATGGCCTGATGGCCGATTGTCACATAATCACCAATGTGCATCTCAATGCCTGCATCCGTATGCAACACTGCATTTTCCTGCACATTGCTAAAGTCACCCAATTTAATTTTACTGTTATCTGCACGTACTACAGCCCCAAACCAGACACTGACTTGGCGCCCAAGTTCAACTTGCCCAATCACGGTTGCCGTTGGTGCCACCCAGCCATCCCAAGGCTGATGTGTAGCAGTAGGGGTATATTCCTTAAATTTATACAACATTGATAAAATCCTGTTCAATGGTTAAAAAAGTTTGGAGATTTAAAGGCCGGCGAATTCAGCAAAAATGGCCAGTCTTTCTTATAATCCAGTCCATACTGGAACAGAGAAATCAACATACGTGCGGTCAACCCCCAGACCACTTCATTTTCTACCCGCATACTCGGAAAATATAAAGATTGCTGGGCAAAACGGACTTCATAGGGTGTGGGCGTCACTTCAAGCAAATGCTGCAGTGAAGCAAAGAAAATCCGGTCAATTTCTGTTGGCTGTGGAATCAGTTGCACTTGCGGAGGAATCAATCCCA
This sequence comes from Acinetobacter pecorum, assembly GCF_014837015.1. Classification (GTDB taxonomy): domain Bacteria; phylum Pseudomonadota; class Gammaproteobacteria; order Pseudomonadales; family Moraxellaceae; genus Acinetobacter; species Acinetobacter pecorum. The sequence goes on along the minus strand of NZ_JACSPT010000014.1, from coordinate 18,628 downwards.
CAATCGGCTTGACCAGCATACCATTTCGGGCTTTTTGCATGGGCAAATCACCCATTAAATGCACATCAAAGGGGTTCAATGCCGTTTCTTCATAGGCCTCTCTTAAAGCCACTACAATATTACTGGTATCTTGCGGATCACGCTTTCCCCCGGGAAATGAGACTTCTCCAGCATGATTATTCAAATAAGCTGAACGGCGTGTCAGCAATACTTTGGGGTCAGCTTCATCTGTAATTGCAATCAACACGGCAGCATGCGCAGATCGGATACGCTTGGAAAAACGTAATCTCTGCCGCAACCTTTGTGTCAATTCACATCCATCCATTCTTTCAGCCCTAGCAATGATCATAATTTCATCATAGCTGATTTTTGTCAGGACGGGAGAGAAATGATGCCAAATTTAGGTTTTTCAGTTATCCTGAGCTTACTTTTATCATTGATGATGAATATGAACTTCTGTGTGAATTGTGGACATAAAACCACAGCTAAAATTCCTTTGGGCGATCAGCAGATTCGCAGCGTGTGTGACTCATGCGGCTCTATTCATTATATTAATCCGAAAGTCATTTGTGGTGCTTTAGTCCTGTTCGAAAACAAGGTGCTGCTGTGCCGTCGTGCCATTGAACCACGCTACGGCTTATGGACGTTACCTGCCGGCTATATGGAACTGTTTGAAACCATGGAGCAAGGCGCGGCACGGGAAACCCGTGAAGAAGCAGAAGCTGAAGTAGACATTGAACAGCTGTACTGCATGTATAACATTCCGCGTATTGGTCAGATTTATGTGCTGTTTAAAGCCAATCTGATTGATGGAAAATTTGGTGCGGGTGAAGAAACTATCGAAAGCCGTCTGTTCGATGAAGCTGATATTCCCTGGACTGAACTTGCCTTCCCGAGTGTAGAACATACCCTCAGACATTATTTTGAAGACCGGAAAAATAATACTTTCCCAATGCATCTGGAAACCTTAGGCACACGTCTAGACCATACCGGCTAAATTCAGCATAAATAAAAAATCCCACACTAAGATGGGATTTTTTATTTTTAAAAATATTATTTGGCTTTGACTTGATAACAATCTGCCAGCTTAAACTCAACAGACCCGCCATTTAGTTTGGCCAGTTGAGTATCTGCAGGCGTTAAATCCTTATTATTGTTATTATAAACTTTCTGAAAACTGGCATAGGTATTGGCCCACTGCACTTCTTCACCTACCGAATTCAGGAAAGTGACACGTCCAGTCTGGCCAACATTGCTATTCAATACATTAGACAAATTAAGTAATGCACCACCGATCACAATCGAATCCTTTGGATCCGTTGAGGACTGGATACGCGAGTCAAGCCCGACCAATGCACCATTTAAGTTGCCAAACTTTTCATTGGCCAGAATTAGGCGCATTGATACCGCTTTATCGGCAACAAATGCACGACCTAAAGTGCCAAGTCGGTATTGCTGTACACCGTTGATTAACAGGTTACTGCCTAATACATCTCCTTGGCAACCTGCTACCGGGTCAGTTGCCAAATTGCTGGCAGATTGCATATTGGTACGTACATCCCCATTACTGTCAATCACAATTCCCAAGGTAATTGGATTCACTGTGCTATCGGTAAATTTAAATTCCAGATTGGCATACATTGGGAAAATATAACTCTGCCCAGGTTCTACGTTCTCCGCTGTTCTAAAGATCTGACGATCCAGATAACTAATCGGGAAAATCTTGTAGAGGTCAAAGCTTCCAGCATAATTCTCATTATCAGCCGCTAAGCGCCATAAACCCAAGTTGGCTTGATCAGAGGCATCTAGTACCGTTTTGTTAGTTACTTTTTTATAAAAAGCTTCCTTACCTGCGATCACATAATCATTCAATAATTTGCCTTGGTACAGTTCAAGCGGATTACTAGAATTCGCCACATTCAGGCGATAAGGCGTGGTGATGGTTTTTCTGGTTGGGTGAATCCAGGAACTTTGTGGATCTGCAGTCATCTGTACCGGCTTCACCTTACGGATAAGCTGAGCATTAATGCCCCCCAAGGAAGATAAATTTTCTGTCGCCATTTTTAACTGTGTATCACGCCATTGCAGGCCGCTACCAAAGGTATAGCCTTGGCGATCGGTAATCAGCATAAAATGGCCAAATAAATATTTGGTATTTTTATTTTTAATATCACATGGACTTAGGTTACAACCCACCAGTCCATCTGAACCCGACAGATTAGTACCAATTACACCTGAAGTTGAGAACAATGAAAACTCTGGCTGATACACGGCTGCATTGGCAATCGTTACCAGTTTTTTAACTGTGGCAAAAGCCACCTCATCAGTAATCTGGCTGACATCCACAAAATCTTTAATTTTCTTTTCAAAATCAGTATCAGTCAGGCTGATATTTCCGCTGGTTTTTGCCAGGTCTTTGCGCATCTCTTCGGTAATATATAAAGGCTGTACATCCGATGGATTTACAATACGCCCTTCTTGTAGCGCCAAAGCTTGTAAAATTTTAACCAGACGCATAGCCACCTGAACGGTAGGGTCTGTAGTGACCAAATCACCTACTCGGCGTCCGGTAATCCCACTTGCAATATCAATTACACTTAAACGCGGCAACTGGGTCTGGGCATTAAAAATGGCATAGTCGCTCAGTTTAATTTGACCTAAATTGATCTTGTTTGAAGCAAAACTTTGAATATAAAATTCAATATTATCTGTCTTTGTACAGGTTCCGGAAGCTACACCATTTTTACTATCAAATAATGTGATAAATGTATTTTCTGTATCACTACTACAGTTAAAGTTCAGACCATCGAGTGGATATTCCAGTCCCCATTCCACACAGTTGGTGGTACCCGGAGTACACGTACCATTGGTTGTGGCTTCATCATTTTTTTCTGGAATAACATTGGCACTTTCCCCACCGCAACCACCGAGTGTGGCCAAAAGTGCAGTTACAGCAAATGGGTATAATAATTTATTTTTCATTTTTTATACTCGAATAGTCCTTATCGAATAGCGACTAATTTTAGTTGTCCATGATTTGTCAGCATCTTGTCTTCGACATCTATAGCTGAGGCTAAAGGTGTCAATAATACGTATTCAGTTTTTGCAGGTATCTGCAGGATCCCTTCAATATGTTCATGTTGAATAATATTCGCCGGCCCTTCCTGATTTTTAAAACCGCCAGCTCCTTCCAGCACACAGCCACGATTGTCTAAAAATACAACAAAAGGCCAATAATAAGTTGGATTTTTTTGGCTAGAAGCATAAGAGTTAATCTGAATATTTTTAATATCAGATTGAAGTTTCACCACTTCAAAATCAAATTCGTCTGCTTTAAGAGGCACACGAGGCCACAGATTGATCGCTTTTTTAAGGCTAACTTCTTTAGCATTTTTAATTTTTTTATCGTTAAAACACTGTTTTCCTAAGCTATCGATGGTTTCAGGCTGTGATATACGATAATAACTTTGTGCCAGTACCACAGGACCGGAATCTACCTCTGGCGTTTGAAACAGGGCTTTTAACAGGGATTGCCCGACGCCTTTTTCACGCTCAATCGTCTGGATCCGGGTAGCTCCCATATTTTTGTCTACCACACCTTCAGGCATGCTATAGAAACGTTTTTTACCATCCACATTGAATTCTTTATTTTCCAGATATTCACTATCCACATATTCAATGCCTTCTATCTGGCTAAATCCAGGTTTTTGCATAGTTGCTGCAGAAGTTTTAAGGCCAGTATTAGCAATTTGAGGAACTTGAGCTTGTGATTCAGACTTCAATCGCATTTTAGACTGCGTCCGTTCTGGGGCAATAACTGGTTGTACTGGTTGTACTGGTTGTACTGGTTGTACTGGTTGTACTGGTTGTACAACCATATTATGGTCCTGCCTAGACTTCACTTGTCTATTTTCAGTGACTGGTATTTTTTCCAAGTTTTGCTGCACTGAGGAGGATTGGACTGCTACCACAGTTCCTGTTTTTTTGGAGGATGGATATTTTTCTTCTGTTTTTTTCTCTGCAGGGTTACCGGGTACAATTAATGGTCGCCCATCCGGACCAATAATCGTAATAAATTCTTTAGCATTTGTAGTGAAAGATAAGGGTACCAGATTTAATACCAGCACCGCTGCCCATCCAACTTTCCCTGTCTTGATCATGTCTTTGTTACCAACGCGTGCGATAGTTCAAACCTAAAATGGTAATTTTGGTATCTGTTTTGATGTTTAAACCTGCATATGGGTTTAATAGCAAATTATTTACCCCGGTCTGGTTAGCTAAACTACTGGTATTTGCTGGAATCTGATCCTTACTGCGTAAAAAACCAATCGATAGATCCAGATCAGTGTCTGCATCAAAACGATAACCCACGCCCAAGCCAAATAACTGTGCACCATTAATAGGTACCATGGTATTACGCTTATCTTTTGGAATGGCACTGGTTCGTGGCTCATAACCTGCGCGAAGTTTTAGACGATCTGTTGCCGAATACTCCACCCCTATGCCAAAGTTCCACGGTGACTTAAATCCCATGGGTAAAGCCAGACTAGAATCTGTCACATTTCCAGACAAAATTTTGGCGATCTTTAAAGCGGAAAGCGTACGATCAAACTCGAATTTAAACTTATCCCAAACCTTATAATCCGTCCAGCCGACATCAAAATTCACCTGTAAATCAGGCATTACCTTATAGGTGATCCCTGCTTGGAAATGGGCTGGATATTCGAAATCCATCGACACCAAACCGGACTCACTGGAAGGAATATAATTTGGAAATCCCAGAATTGCAGCCAGAATCTGTCCGGTAGGCGAGGTCATTAAACCTTTAATCATTTCTTGCGGTGCTTTGGCATTATCAATATGGAATTTACCTTTTAGACGCATTTTCGCAGCGCTTTGATAAACCATACCAAAACTAAAGTCTTCGCGCGGTTCCCATAATATACCCAAGTTATAGCTGGGACTTAAATTTTGCTCGAGTGACAACTGCATTTGACCAAATTTGCCAAATGGATTCATGCCTTCGTCAGCATTACAAATTCCGAGTAAAAGAATGTCAGTAATGATGTCGGAATTTTCTTTAAACGGCGTACAGACAACCTCATCGATCATTCTTAGCATGCCGATCAGTTCATTTGGAAAACGCAAGTCTGTTTTCATCGCAATAGCCTGATACGACATCCCGACAGATGCACCAATCGACAGCTGGTCGTTAACCTCATAACCGACAGATGGAGACAGATAAGTAATCCGCTCCAAGGCAACCTGCTGACCCATGAAGTTTGCAGGACTTCCATCTTCCTGACCAAACCCGGCCATTAACGGTGCATAAATTGCGGTCGCATAGGTTGCTTTAGAACCAGGTGGATTGTAGGCAGCCCCCATGGTCGGCGCAACCAAAGGAAGGCCTTCGCCCAAATCGACCATTTTTTTAAGATAAGGCACAAAAAGACTAACGTATTCTACATCACCACTGACCTTGCCTTTAAAATCAGTACATATATCGGATGAAACTTCAGGTCCATCATGACAAACCATGGGGTCATCAGAATAGCCAAATACGTTATATCCAGCCGGCACTGAAAACTCACGCTGGATATCAAAATTAGCGACAATAATCTGCTGTTCTGTTTGCAGGCCCTGAATCTTAGTCAGGCCTGCCGGGTTAAAGTGAATGGCATTGACCCCTGGAGGATCTGCAGTTACAGCATTCCCCATAGATAATGCGCGCAGATCCACCGAAAGGTTGGCCCCTAGTTGCGCAAAAGTATAACTTGAACAGCCCGCAAGAATGATTCCTGTTAATAACGGGCTAAGTCGAATGGTTTTCATACGACACCCCTATTAACTGATTTTTTTACCAAAACCTAAAATATCAAGCGGGAATGACAATCCCAACGAAACATCCGGCGCATCTTCAGTCAGCCCTAGGCCGACAGTACCATTTACAATTGTTTCTGGAGAAACCCTGACCCCTAATGAAATCGCAAAAGTAGCACTGGTCTGATCTGCAGCAGAATAACTTTCACCCGTGTTATAGCTAAACTCAGCTCCCGTATTGAAGCTTTGTTGATAGGACATGGTCATCGAAACATCATAGTTAAATGAGTAGGCGAAACCGAATGCAAAACCCCCACTAATTCCGGGATCAAATTCTTCAATAATACGATAACCACGACGTTGGTTCAGACCGGATTCTTTAAACCCATAGTTGGCAGAAATTGATGCAAACAGTACGACCGGATCAATGTATTTACGCGTACTGGCCCCTAGCCCCGCAGAATAATATCCTTTACCGATACCGAGATCCGTGGCTGCATTAATTTCGTAGGGGCTTTCACCCGTTTTGGTAGATAAATTTGCAAATAAAATCAGAGGAAGACGGCCTGCTTTTAACGGAAAAGGCTCCCAACGCGCGCCCATGCTAATATCACCCAACCCGGCAGTAGAGGTATCTTTTAAGAGGTCGGTCTTGGCCACCAAAGGTAGGGATGCAGTTAATGTCAGATTATCTTTCACCCCATATTGGAAAGTGAAAGTATTGGTCAGAGTATGTGTCGCATTTTCTTGCACCCGCAGTTGATATAATTGTCCCTGAGCCATTTCTAGGTCAAGTTGGGTATCTCGATAGTAGGTATAATCAATATCGTAATAAGAGGAAATATCACCTTTTTTAATCAGTGAATATTGACGTTCATTTGACGTAAATACTTCTTCAAGATTGGCTGCCTGAGTAGCATCGCCCTCTTGTTGCTGTAAAGCCTGAGATGCATCTGTGACCTGTTTAGGTTGAGCTTCTACAGGTACTGTAGTTTTAACAGTAGTATCTTCAACTACTTCATATCCCCCTAATTCCACATCTTCTGCAACCTGTGTTTCGGCTTGCTCAGTTTGAGGCTGTACTGCTGCTGCAGTTTCAACTACAACTTCCTCATCAACCGTTTCGTATTCACCTAGTGCTGGTTCTTCTGCAGCAAATGCAACGCCCATTACCATTTGAATGCTCAGTGCCAAGAACGTCTTGTTCATCCATTTACTGTTCATATCCATTTCACCATTTTAATTTTTATTACTGTTTTTCTTTACTTTATTTATTCTTGTAATACAGTCTCAGGAAATTATATTGATACTCCCCAAACTTTTCTGACTCTGTATTACGATTACGGTCCATACGGATCGTAGAAGCTTTATCAGCAATTTTATCCATATAAAACTGTGGATATTGCATGTCGACCAAGGCATAGCGGTTAATTGTTGCATCCTCTACATGGCGCATATCTGATTCTTTTAATGCCAGAAATTTTTTGCGATATTGCTCAGGGACATTGATCAGGAACAAGGTGTTATTTTCCCAAATATCCTGAAAACGTCGCTCATCAAAACTGATATTGCCAAGTGCTGGATCCGCAACATAAACCCGGCCATTTTTATAGCCCTTATACACCACAAAATGCTTAAATCCCGCATAGGAAATCGGAACAATGGCAGGCTGATCTTGATTGACTAAATCCTTGAATTCTCCTCGATAGCCTCCGCTTTCCAACCCTAAGGCTGAAACAAAGCGCTTCATATCAAGTAGAGAAAAACTACGGCGTTCAACAATTTTATCCGTTTCACCGAATTTCATCAGCCCACTCATGACTTGCTGCTCATCCAGCTGCGTACCGACATAACCGTTGAGTAAGGTAGTAAGTGCTGCTGAACCACAACTATAGTCATAAGCCTGACGTACAATACCCTGGAATTGATCCAGCAGTGCCGGCTTTATTTCTACTGTTTCGCGGTGCATGCGCTTAAAAGAATCATTTCTTGAATCAAGGACTTCAGTATAGTGAACAGCGCCCGGTGGCTGTTTTTTGATATCTAGAGCTTCTTTGGCAGCGTAATACATCAATGCCGAGCCCAACGCGATCTCTAACATAATTATTAACTTTTCTTATGATTGGCATAATGTGCCTATTTTTCTTTTTATAGAGTATTCACTCTACTTCCCTGTAACTAGAAAGATACCTACTTTTTCAAAAAAATACAGCATTTTTTTTATTTTTTAGATAAGTGAGATTCTCATAAAAAAAAGCGCGTGTAAACACGCGCTTTTTTTTATGACTGAAGATTAGTGACCAGAAATAGTAATAATTGCACCTGGATGGTATGTACCTTGCGCTGGACTATAATAAGTCTGCATTCCTTGAACTTCCATATCACCAATTGATGCAGCATTACGAGATCCTAGGTGAATACCTTTCACATAGGTATCATGCGCGCCACTTGTGCTAACGATACGGACATACCCTTTAGATGCGGTATCCTCACCAAATACGCTAATATTTTGATTTAAAGTTAAATCTTTAGAATTAGCATCTGCAAGTTTAATACTTTCGATAAAGATTTCACCTGCAGCACGTGTATCAGTTTTTGTTGAATTATCAAGAATACCCAAGTTGTTGATTGTCAAACCGCCAATCATACTCGCGCTCAACTTGATCATCGCGCCTTGAGGTGCTGCACCCAATTGAATGTTTGCAGTCATAGGCCCGGTTTTAAGAGATAAGCCAGACAAAATGTCATTAACTTTGCCTGTACCACCACGACGAATAGTATTTGCATTAGCAGCAGGTACAGCACCACTTGCTTGTACACCAATTTTACCAATATTAATGTCTAAGCCTGAAACTTGAGCTGCAATGTTAATGAACGGATCACCACCACCTGCATCTGAATCAATTTTTAAATCCATAAGGTTGCGCGAAGCTAGTAAATAAGCGCCACCATTATCATAGTTTGCACCAATGACAATACCATGGTTTTCATTCTTATCACCCGCTTTACTATTACCATAGATGACGATCGCAGCAGCCCCATCTGTACCACCTAAGCTAACATCTTTTGCAACAGGGTCATATGAAGCTGTTCGTGTAGGGATATTTACTACATTTCCACCTTGATTCGTTGCCAATTGGCCAGTTGTATAGACAATGCCACTTGCATTTGTTACTAAACCTGTTGATGACATTGTAGCATCAGAAGCTAAACCAGTATTATCATGAATAAATAGTTTTTCAATTTCAATTTTTGAAATACCGATACCAATACTAATACCATCTTGACCCGTTGTTTCGCTTAGAGATGCGTCATCCATTGCTTGCATCGCCATTGCATTGGCACTAAATGCAACTGAAGTCGCTAGAACTAATTTTGTGAATTTCTTCATTGTTTACTCTCCCAAGAGTACTATTTTTTTTGATTGTGAATTACTCAGTGTTTAGGCTGTATTTTTTATTTTCTGACAGCTTAAACATCTTTCCTTGAGTAATTTGCTAGCCCACTTAAATTAGCGTCGAGTCAGTTTTTGATCAACTGTCGTTGGTCGCAATCTGTCGCTTACCGATAAACGGTATTTCATGATTTAAAAATATTTTCCCGTCTTCTTGATATAAAATAGTAAGTCATCCCGAACTCCCCATAACTGAATGACCGAAGCTCTCTATCATCGTCCCTTAAACTTTGAATCGCCGCTAATTGCAGATCTATTATCTGCATTGAAGGCATTGGATCATCTGGTGTATTTAAATAATAATGGTCAGCCTTTCATTGCCTGTTGTGCTCAGGAATATTTTATTGCCCAGACCTCAGAAACCCAGTGTTTTAAAAGAACAGAGATTGAACGATATCAAGCTGTTCCATCTGAATTCAATTTAGAAATTGATGGATCAAAAACCCCTCAAAAGCATGGATTTTCTGGAGGCTATGTAGGCTTTATTAGCTATGATTACGCAGCTCAGCAATATATTGATTATCCAGACCGTCCCCAACCCGGTTTATTCATTGGTCAGTTCTCGTCCTACATTAAGCCAAGTTCTGAAGGCTGGATGTTCTATAGTCACGATTCGCAAGCCGAGCAAATTTTCAATCATATCCAAGGCTTGCTTGAACGAGATTTAAGTTATCCAACATTTCAGTTAAAAAGCCCTTGTACTGCACGCTGGAAAAAATCTGTTTACACTCAGGCTTTTCAGGAGATTCAAGATTATATTGTTGCAGGTGACTGTTATCAGATTAACTTGACCCAAGAATTTTCAGGTCGTGCCCAAGGCTCCCTCTTAGCGACTGCCCAAGCGTTCTGGTCACTTACTGAAGCACCCTATGCGGGTTATTTGCGCATTGGTGATTTTGAATTACTTAGCTGCTCACCCGAGTTATTTATTGATTTTGAAGCAGATCGAAAAATCGTTACCAAGCCGATTAAAGGCACCATGCCACGCTATAGCGACCCTGTGCTAGACGAGCAATCTAAACATATCTTAAAAACATCGGAAAAAGATCAGGCAGAAAATGTCATGATTGTGGATTTATTACGTAATGATTTAAGTGTTTATGCGGAAACAGGTACAGTCAAAACACCCAAACTGTTTAACATTGAAAGCTTCAATCAAGTGCATCATATGGTGAGTGAAGTTGAGGCAACTCTAAAGGAAAATGTGAATCCTTTTGAGGTTTTAATGTCTGCACTGCCAGGCGGTTCAATTACGGGTGCACCTAAAATTCGTGCCATGCAAATTATTGGAGAACTCGAAGGTGCACCGCGTGGGGCTTATTGTGGCTCAATGGGGTATTTTAATTTTGATGGTACAGGCTCCTGGAATATTCTGATTCGCTCTATTCAGAAGTATCAGGAGGAAGTGTCTTTATGGGCTGGTGGTGGCATTACCATTGCATCTGACTGTGATGCCGAATATCAGGAATGTTTTGATAAAGTTGAAGCCATGCTGAATTTACTCAATACCTGGTATGAGCCTGAATAAATGAAAAAAGCGATTCAATTGAATCGCTTTTTTATTTTGAATCCACTCTCACCTTCTTCACCAAAGGAGGGAATCCTCTAATTCAGTAAAATCAGGAAAGTCCTTCTTTTCTAAAGATGAGAAACACCGCTTCGCAAGGGAGAGATTAAACCAAAATCTCGTTTTTTAATGTATCTACCAAACGCTGATTCTGTTCATCCGTACCAATGGTGATACGCAGGAACTGATTTATCCGTGGTTTATTAAAATAACGCACGATGATGCCACGTTCACGCAACTCACTTGCAAGTTCGCCTGCATCCTTAGATGGCAATGAGGCAAAAATAAAGTTGGCACTCGATGGTAAGACTTTAAAACCGAGTTCACTCAGTTGAGCAACTAGCTTTTCGCGACTGGCAATGACTTTGGCATTTTGCGTTTCAAAGTATGCTTGATCCTCAAAAGAAGCCACCGCGGCAGCAATTGCAAAACGATCCATTGGATAGGAGTTAAAGCTGTTTTTCACCGCTTCAAGTGCAGCAATTAAATGTGGTTGCGCAATTGCAAAACCAACCCGTAAACCTGCCAATGAACGTGATTTAGAAGTAGTTTGACACACAACTAGGTTGTCATACCTCTGTACCAAACTTACTGCCGATTCGGCACCAAAATCCACATAAGCTTCATCAATCACCACAACCGAATTTGGATTGGCTTGAAGAATGTCTTCAATTGCAGACAAACCTAAATCAATACTGGTTGGCGCATTTGGATTGGTAATGATAATTCCGCCATTTGGCTGTTTATAGTCATCCACCACAATTTCAAAGTCGTCATTGAGTGGCAAGACTTTGGTTTTGACACCAAAGAATTGACTATAAACTGGATAGAAACTGTAGGTAATATCTGGATATAAAAGCGGTAATTCTTGAATGAAAAAGGCTTTAAAAATATGCGCTAAAACTTCGTCCGAGCCATTTCCAACAAAGACATTTTCAACAGCAACTTTTTGCTGTTTAGCGATCGCCTGTTTTAGTTCAGATGCATCAGGATCAGGATATAAACGCAATGCATCTGCTGAATTTTCCAGTATTTTTTGCACCGCTTCCACGACTTTAGGCGAAGGCGGATAAGGGTTTTCATTGGTGTTCAGTTTTAACAGGTTCTGGATTTTTGGTTGCTCACCCGGCACATAGGGCTCGAGTTCACGCACCTCGGGACTCCAAAAACGCATTTGTTCTGCTGTGATCTTCATTTTTAAATTCTCTAAACTTCCTCTCTTTCCAGGAGAGGGTTAGGGAGAGGTCTCTTGATCACCCTTCTCCTAACTTCTCCCTGAGCCATATATGGCACAAAAGAGGAAATATTCATTTCTTTATTGATTTCTGCGGAATGACTTACTGATAACGATAACGTGCAGAACGTGCATGGGCATCCAGATTCTCTTGTTGCGCCAAAATATCTGCTGTTTTTGCTAAGGTTTTCACACCGTCTTGTGAGCACATGATCAAGCTTGAGCGTTTTTGGAAATCATACACGCCTAGAGGTGATGAGAAACGTGCTGTACCTGAGGTTGGCAGTACATGGTTCGGACCGGCGCAGTAATCACCAATCGCTTCCGGAGTATAACGCCCCATAAAGATCGCACCGGCATGGCGAATTTCTTCAGCCATTTCGACTGCTTCATCCAAGCATAACATCAAGTGTTCAGGTGCAACCTGGTTAATGAGCTCTACACCTTCTGCACGATCTTTCACCAATACCAATGCACCACGATTTTCAATCGATGTTCGCGCGATATCGGCTTTTGGCAAGGCTTGCAAATGCTCTTCAATGGCATCGGCTACATCATTCAACAACTGCTCATCCGGTGTAATAAATACCGCTTGTGCCACCGTATCATGCTCGGCTTGTGACAATAAATCCATTGCCAGCCATTTGGCATTGTTCTGACCTTCGGCATAGACCAGAATTTCAGAGGGTCCAGCGATCATATCAATCCCGACTTGACCGAACACGGCTCGCTTCGCAGCAGCCACGAAACGGTTACCCGGACCTGTGATTTTATCGACTGATGGAATGGTTTCTGTACCATAAGCCAAGGCAGCCACGGCTTGTGCACCACCAATCGTAAATACGCGTGTCACACCAGCTAAATAGGCAGCGGCCAATACCAATGGATTGAGTTCACCATTGGGTGCAGGCACCACCATGATAATTTCAGGCACCCCCGCCACATGTGCTGGCACGGCATTCATCAACACAGAAGATGGATAAGACGCCAAACCACCGGGTACATAGATCCCCACACGATCCAGTGGCGTAACTTTTTGACCTAGCGTATTGCCTAAAGCATCGACATAAGTCCAGCCATCTTGCTTTTGTGCTTGGTGGAATTCCCGAATACGATTCGCTGCAAGTTCAAGCGCTTCCCGGACTTCCGTGCTTAGACCATCAAATGCTGCTTTCAATTGTTCCTGGGTCAGCTCAAGCTCTGAGAATTGATGCGCTGGATGTCGATCGAACTGTTGGGTGAGTTTAAGAACATGAGCATCGCCATGCTGACGAACATCAGCGATGATTTGATCTACGGTTTTTAAAAGTTCGGGGTCACTCACAGTTTCAAAAGCCAACAAATCAGCAAAGACTTGTTTAAAATTCTGATCTTGAGTCGATAAACGTCGCATCAATTTATCCACAATGAAAATAAAGGGAGGCTTTAGTTTACCTTGTTTCCTATATTTTGTGGGCAACAATCCTCCAGCTTAAGATAGGGTTTAATGAAAAATTATTTTTAAGCGCCTCGGTAAATGATTGAGTACCTTACTTTCAGGCTAGAATAATTTCAAAATTAAAAGAATAGGTGAATTTTGATGATGCTTACAGATATAGCCCAATGCTTTTCCACTGGGCAGTTTAGTCAAATCCAATCCTATTTTTCAGAAGACCTCGTATGGGAAATCGTTGGCGAACAACGGCTCTCAGGAATTGAGCAAGTCCTGAAACATTGCCAGTCTATTGAACACTATTTTCAGCTCACACCCCATGAATTTCAGATTCAATCGATTCATCAAGTTGGCCATCACGTGATTATTCAGGGTGAAGCGTATTTTTATCATGTAAATCAGACGACTCATATTTCTGCATGCGATGTCTATAATTTTAATGATTCAAATCAACTGTTTCAGGTCCAATCATATTGTATTTCAATCCAAGAATAATTTTTAAATTTGCAGGCATAAAAAAACCGCCCTATTAAGGACGGTTTTTGTGTTCAGCATAAATTATGCTTTTTTCGCTTGCTCACGTGCTTCAACCGCTTGTTCCAGTTGAGCCAAAATCGGATTTAATAATGCCTGCTTACGCTTAAAGCTGGCTTTATTGACGATCAAACGTGAAGATACTTTACAGATTTCTTCAAGTGGCTCCAGACCATTGGCACGCAAGGTGTTACCGGTATCAACCACATCGACAATGTAATCACCCAGACCAACCAGTGGTGCGAGTTCCATTGAGCCATACAGCTTGATCACATCCACTTGCTCGCCCAGGCTGGCATAGTATTGACGGGTTAAGTTGACGTATTTGGTAGCAATTTTCAGACGGCCTTTCGGACGCTCCATGCCCACTTTCCCTGCCGTCATCAGTTTACAAACAGCAATTTTTAAGTCGAGTGGTTCATAGACATTTTGCGCGCCATGTTCCATGAGTACATCTTTACCCGCAACACCAATATCTGCCGCACCATTTTCCACATAGGTCGGTACATCAGAGGCACGTAAAATTAAAATACGTACCTGTTTATGCGTGGTGGGGAAAATTAACTTGCGCGATTTATCTGGATCTTCTAAAAGATTAATACCAGCTGTTTCAAGTAAAGGTAACGTTTCTTTCAAGATACGTCCTTTACTCAATGCCAAAGTTAAACCATGATCAAAATTGCCCATTACGTCAAAGTTTGGATCATCGTTTCTCATATCGCTCATTAACTTACTCGCTTAATTTGGGCACCTAAACCTTGTAACTTCGCTTCAATATTTTCATAACCGCGGTCAATATGATAAATACGGTCAATCAATGTTTCACCTTCAGCGGCAAGTGCTGCCAATACCAAAGAGAATGAAGCACGTAAATCTGTCGCCATCACGGGTGCTGCAGAAAGTTTATCCACACCTGTTACGACTGCATCATTACCTTCCACCTGAATATTTGCGCCCATTCGTGCCAATTCAGGTACATGCATAAATCGATTTTCAAAAATGGTTTCTGAAATTGTCGCAAACCCATGACCAATGGCATTCACCGCCATAATCTGAGCTTGCATATCTGTTGGGAAATCTGGATGTGGCAAGGTACGGAAGCTCACTGCTTTCGGACGTTTACCCATCATATCCAGTTCAATCCAGTCATCGCCACGGGTGACTTCTGCACCCATTTCTTCAAACTTTTCCAGCACAGCTTCCATCAGAGTTGGATCTGTATGTGTGGTTTTGATCTTACCACCCGTGATTGCAGCTGCAGCTAAATAGGAACCGGTTTCAATCCGGTCTGCAACCACTGAATATTCACAGCCGTGTAAGCTCTCAACCCCTGTCACTACCAAGGTGTCAGTGTCTAGACCTTCAATCTTGGCACCCATTTTAATGAGCATTTTTGCAAGATCAGTAATTTCAGGTTCACGTGCAGCATTACGAATTGTGGTGATGCCATCTGCTAACACTGCAGCCATCAGAATATTTTCAGTACCGCCGACAGTCACCATATCAAAGACCACTTCACCACCTTTCAGGCGACCATCGACTTTGGCATGTACATAACCGGCTTCTACTTCAATCTCGGCACCCAAAGCTTCCAAGGCTTTTAAATGCTGATCCACTGGTCGGGAACCAATGGCACAACCACCTGGAAGTGACACTTTTGCACTACCATAGCGCGCCAGCAATGGACCGAGCACCAAAATCGAAGCACGCATGGTTTTTACGAGTTCATATGGTGCAAACTGGTTATCTAAAGTAGAGGTATCAGCAACAACTGTATCGCCTTCATAAGTCATGGTAATCCCAAGACCTGCAATGAGCTGCACCAGCGTATTGACATCTTTCAGATTAGGCACATTTCTAAGCGTAATAGGAGTATCAGCCAGAATCATTGCCGCCAATAATGGAAGTGCTGCATTCTTTGCACCAGAAATACGCACTTCACCTTCGAGCTTAATACCGCCCTGAATTAAAAATTTATCCATTAAATGATTAAGCTCCAAATAAGCTTGCTTTGCGCCATTCTTCTTTTGTCATTGCTCGAATTGTCACTGCGTGAACTGCACCACTGGCAATATGGGCATTGAGAGGAGCATAAACAGCTTGTTGGCGTGCAACTGGACGCTTACCTTCAAATTGATCATCTACAATACGGAGATCAAATTTTCCGCCCTGACCACTCACAGCAACATCCGCCTCGGGAAAAGCGGCTTTTAAAATTTCAGTGAGCTGTTCATTATTCATCACAAGACCTCTAATAGGACTAAGGGTGTAAAACGAGCCATTTTACTATAAATAGCAAAAATAATTCATGAATCCCTACATTATATCTATAAAAAAAAGAGGCTTTTAAAACCTCTTTTTTATCATTTGTTCGTTATAGGACTAAAGCGTGCTGCTGTAAATGTATTTCCCGGTATCGATCAATTTGCCGTTTAAGTTTTTCTGCTAATATTTTAATCGATGTATACATATCATCTGCGGTGGCGTGAGCAAAAAATTCAATGCCCGGTAATCGGATAATAGCCTCTGCGATATGATTACTACTGCCCTTTCTGGAGGGTTTATCGATTTGATGATCTTTGGAGAGTTTCACTTGCATACTATTCACCTGATCCAGATGTTTCGTCATTTGTGAAAATTTGGTTTTTATACTTTCTTCAATTGCTGGCGTAATAGATAAATGATGTCCACGAATTGTTATTTGCATAGTTCTATCCCTCACCTTCGTTAGGATTAGAAGAGTCACAATATAAAATAATTTAAATACAGTAACTTATAAAATATATATTCCCATTGCAAGTCCTGAATAAAATCATTTTTACTGTCACTCAAAAGAAAGAAGATTCATTATGCTGTCATAATGAATCTCTAGAATAGCCAGATTTCAAATTTCAGATCAAGACTTTTCGCTCAGAAGATGAAGGAATATGTAACGATTCACGATATTTAGCTACCGTACGTCGTGCCACATCAATACCTTCATCTTTCAAAATAGTGGCGATCGCATTATCCGACAAAGGTTTGCGGGCATTTTCTTCAGAAACCAGTTTTTTGATTTTGGCACGAATGGCAGTAGAAGATGCCTCCCCTCCAGAGGTGGTACCCACATGACTCGAGAAGAAATATTTCAGTTCAAATAAGCCTCGTGGGGTTAGCATATACTTATTAGTAGTCACACGTGAAACTGTCGATTCATGCAATTCAACTTCTTCAGCGATATCTCTTAACACGAGAGGTTTCATGCCTTCCGCGCCGATTTCCAAGAACATTTTTTGATGTTCTACAATACAGGTTGCAACTTTCAATAAGGTTTTATGGCGTTCATCAATACTTTTAATAAAGTTTTTTGCTTCTAGCATCTGATTACGTAAATACTGATTATCGTCACTTTGATCGGCACGACGAATCATCTTGGCATAGAACGAGTTGATACGTAACTTTGGCAGGATATCCGAGTTTAAATTGACCTGCCAACAGTTATCCTTTTTCATCACGACAACATCGGGTACCTGATAATCTGATTCCTTATTTTCAAATTCCAGTCCCGGGTGCGGTTTCAGAGTTTTTAGCAGATCCACTGCACAGCGCAACTGTTCTGGATTGAGTCCAGTTTGCTTTATCAGCTTAGGAAGTTCATTAGTAATCAATAATTCATAATGTTGCAGAAGTTTAATCGCATCATTTCGACAAGGCGTTGATGCGGGCAAATTATCAAGTTGCACCAGGAGACATTCTGCCAAGCTTCTAGAACCTACACCCACCGGATCTAAACGCTGGATATGTTTTAAAACGACTGCCACTTCATCATCTTCAATTTCTTCTTCAAAGTCCATAGAAGATAAAAGGTGTTGTACCGAAGCCGTAATTTCACTCAAATCTGCATCTAGAAAGCCTTTATCATCCAAGGAGTCAATAATGCAATAAGCAATCAATTTATCCACTTGGGAAAAATTCAATAGATTGATTTGCTCCAGCATATACTCCTGCAGAGTCTGATGTCCTTGACGATTATCTTCCCGCTCTTCGAATTCGGCCGCCCCGAGGCTCGTAGGCTGATGTGTATAAACATCATCCCAATCTGTATCTACAGGTAAGTCATCAGGCAGATGATTAGCATTAAGTTCATTGGTTAGATCATTATGTTCATTGTCAGATTCAATAGTAGACAGGCTTTCAAGAGTAATTTGTTCTTCAACTTTTTCTAACAGAGGATTGCTATCAAGTTGCAACTGAACTTCTTGTTCCAGCTCCAGACTTGAAAGCTGCAATAACCGTATTGCTTGCTGTAATTGTGGAGTTAATGACAGCGAGTTTGCAATTTTTATGCCCACTGATAATCTCATTGTGACCCCCTTAATAAAAATCTCGTTTTATAAGCAATTTTTATGCCGTTTTATTTTTTATAACATAGTTTTGTTTAAAAACATACAAATTGAATTCTTAATTTATAGTCTGTGGGGTCAAATCACCTATCAAACGGTTCATTTTTAGAACATAAAAAAACACCCCCGGCCTTTAGACCGGGGGTGTTTTGAATAATGAGCTGGCGATGACTTACTCTCACATGGGTAATCCCACACTACCATC
>NZ_JACSPT010000013.1:58844-88699 GCF_014837015.1 Acinetobacter pecorum | reverse complement strand
ATCGCAGCTGTTAAAGTTGTTTTACCATGGTCAACGTGACCAATTGTGCCCACGTTAACGTGTGGCTTATTACGTTCAAACTTAGCCTTAGCCATGTTAATCTTCCTCGTTTACGTCGAACACAATTCTGAGTAAAACCCAGCTCCGACATATCGTTTAAAAAAACCGAACATCAAATACTTGAAAAGCAGACTAAATAGCCTGCTTTTTGGAATTTCTTTGCAACTAGAGTTGCTAAACTGTAATCTGGAGCTCTTATCGAGATTTGAACTCGAGACCTCTCCCTTACCAAGGGAGTGCTCTACCACTGAGCTATAAGAGCAAATATTAGTACTTCAATGGAGCGGGAGACGAGGGTCGAACTCGCGACATGTAGCTTGGAAGGCTACCGCTCTACCAACTGAGCTACTCCCGCACGATGTTGGTACAAACCACTTATTGAAGTCTTAAAATTGGTGGTGAGGGAAGGATTCGAACCTTCGAAACTTTCGTAGCGGAGTTACAGTCCGCCCCCTTTGACCGCTCGGGAACCTCACCATTTTTTACACTTACATCAGTGCTGTTCTTTACTTTACACTACCAAACTTCCAAGATGGTGCCGGCACACGGATTCGAACTGTGGACCTACTGATTACAAGTCAGTTGCTCTACCAACTGAGCTATGCCGGCGTTTCTTAGTGTTTCGTACGTTTCGTATCGGAACGGTGTGCAGTTTAGCAAAACTCAGAAACCATGCAAGTGTTTTTTTCAAAAAAAACCTCAAAAACTCATAAAATCAAACCATTTGATGATAATTCAACCGCTTTGATCACTGCGCGAGCTTTTATTTGGGTTTCATTCCACTCTGATTCAGGATTTGAGTCGGCAACCAGCCCTGCTCCGGCTTGTACATAGACCTTATTTTCGCGAATGACACAGGTACGAATTGCAATCGACATGTCCATTTCACCATGCCAGCCTAAATAACCAACAGCACCACCAAAAATTCCACGTTTTACCGGCTCAACTTCGTCAATAATTTCCATGGCACGGATTTTTGGCGCGCCTGAAAGTGTGCCTGCGGGAAAAGTTGCCTTAAAAACATCCAGAGCATCAACATCATCACGTACTTCACCCTGGACATTGGAGACAATATGCATGACATGTGAATAACGCTCGATCACCATTTGATCAGTGACTTGCACTTTACCGATTTTAGCAATGCGTCCCACATCATTACGTCCCAGATCAATCAGCATGACATGTTCAGCAATTTCTTTTTCGTCAGAGAGTAAGTCCTGCTCAAGTGCCAGATCTTCTTCTTTGGTTTTGCCGCGTGGACGGGTACCCGCTAATGGACGGACTGTGGCAATGCCATTTTCCAGACGGGACAGAATTTCCGGTGAAGAACCGACAATATGGAACGGCGTGTTATTGTCTAAAGTCCGGCCTTGCACCAGAAACAAGTATGGTGATGGATTAAGATGACGCAGTGCACGATAGACCTGTAGCGGGTCACCATCAAAATCAGAGACCATCCGGTGACCAGGAACGACCTGCATCACATCTCCAGCACGAATGTACTCTTTAACTTTTTCTACTGAGGCAATAAAGTTGTCATGTCCAGTAAGGGACTCAAAATGCGGCGGGGTATGTTTTTCTGCTTTCAGGCTAACCGGCGTTGCCAGAATATGCTCCAAGTCATCGAGCTGCTGCTGTGCCTTCTGATATGCTCCAGAATCAGCGGCATCGGCATGCACAATCAGAAACAAGGTGTCTTTCAAATTATCAAACACGATGACAGTTTTAGACAGCATCATCCAGATATCGGGTAATCCGACCGGATCAGCTTCCGGTACATTTTTTAACTTCGGCTCGATATAGCGCACGGCATCATAGCCAAAATAGCCTACCAGACCACCAGTAAAGCTTGGCAAGTCCGGCAATTCTGCCTGGGTAGGCACCTTAAATTGCGCCTGAAAGTCACGAATATATTGAAATGGATCAGCACAGTGCTGTTTTTCAATTGAAGCATCTGCATGCTGTACCGTCAGTTCGCCTGCATTGCAGGAAAATACGGTAGATTCACCTAGTCCAATAATCGAATAGCGCGCCCAGTTCTCCCCGCCTTCTACGGATTCAAATAAATAAGCCTGCTGATGCTGCTTAAGGCGTGCAAAAATAGAAAGGGGTGTATCGGTATCTGCCAGACGCTGACGATAAACAGGAATGAGATTATAGCCTTGTGCAGCAAGTTGCTGGAATTGTGCTTGAGTGGTCATGCGGTTTTTCTCTTTAAATTAGGGTTACTCAGTATGTAAATAGAATTGAACTGAGCGACGCCATCGAAAAACCTTACAACTATTCATTTTCTTTCCTTAGTACGCGTATTAGGCAAGTAATTCTCTAAGATCATCCACAATCTGCTGCGGCTGACAATCTGCAATATTTTCACCATGATTATAGCCATAGCTGACCACAACACAATCAATCCCGGCGCGGCGTGCGGCTTCGACATCATTGGAAGAATCGCCAATGAGTAACACCTGTTCGTTGCTTACGCCATAATGTTCAACACAGTGCAGCAACTGGCGTGGGTGCGGTTTACGTTCAGTAAAACGGTCGCCACCAATGGTATCGGCAAAATAATGGGCCATATCCAAGGTATCCAGAATACTACGAGCAGGAAGTTCAGGCTTGTTAGTGACACAAATCAGGGTTTTACCTTGGGCTTTGGCCCAATCCAGAAATTTCAGGACTCCTGGAAAAGGAACGGTATCTACACAGGGATCAACATTGTAGATATCCAGAAAGGTACTTAAGAGTTCCTGATGCTGTGCCGGCGTAACTTCGCCCACCAGATGCTGAAGTACACTTTCACAGAATATCGAGGTGCCCTTGCCCACCCAGGTCCGTACCTGTTCTTCGGTCACCAGCGGCAATTGCAGCACGTTCAGGCTCATATTCATGGCGCGATACAGATCATGAGCTGAATCCACCAGCGTACCATCCAGATCGAACAAGATCAGTTCACGCTTTTCTAATTGTGCAATAGACATCCCGACCCTCTTTTATAATGTGCGCAGCCACAAAAAAGGCATGCGCTATGCATGCCTTGATTGTAACCAATCATCAGCTTATTTGAACAACAACCAAGCCATAATTGCCAAAATAATCAGCACAATCACTGAAATCAAACCAACAGATACATTTTTCTGGGTTTCTTTTTCCTGTTCTACACGTGATACAGGCTGCTCAACCGGAACTGGCGCTGGCTCAGGTTTTACTGCACTAATATCTACGTTTTCTGGAATAGGTGCCGGTTTTGGAATACCAACACTGGTTGGCATACCGTCACGGGTCAACTGTACCGAAGCATCACGCTGTTTCAGTTCCGGCATTCCCTGATCATTCATTTTCTGGGCAGGTGTAGGCTCCGCCACTTCAACCTGATCCACAACTTTTTCTGCTGTTGCTTCAATTTCTGCTGGAACCTCTACCGCAGCCACAGGTGCCAGTACCGAAAATTTCAAGCTGGCGAACTGAACAATGTCATCCTGCTTTAATAAGGTTGCCTGTTCAATCTGTACATCATTAACAAAAGTACCGTTGGATGAACCCAAATCCTGTACCCAGAGCGCACCATCTTTCAGTAAAAATGCCGCATGTTTGCGGGAGATTTCCGCAGCCTGCAATACGATATCTGCTGCCTGATGACGTCCTACCACCATGTCACGGTCAATGCTAATTTCCTGTCCTGTTAAGTCGCCTGTAATTGCGTGTATTTTCCAAGTCATGAAAGTTACTTCTCTGTTCTCTTTGACATTATCATAACATGCTGTCTACAAATGAGAATGTCTTAGCTTTTTGGTCTAAGTGTAGTTGTTGTAACGGTATTTTTACTTTTTTCCACCTGCTGGACGGGCTGTACTACTTGACGCTGAATCACAGGCTCAATCGCAACCGGCGTGACGATCACATCAGCTGGCTGCACCTGAACAGGAGCTGTCGGCACAGTTTGATAGGTTGAATTTTGTAGTGGCATTTTGGATACTGGAATTCGCTGCTGATACACATCTTCAACACTTTCTGGCAATTTGGCAAAGTTTCCATCTGAGTCTAATGCAAGTTGCAGACTATATAACTGGCTATAGCGTTGCTGGGTCAGTCTGTGCACTGCATTTTTATTGCCCACGATAGTTGGATGGATAAAGATCAGCAGGTTACGCTTCTGGTTAGATTGACCTTCCGAACGGAACAAACGTCCAATTCCGGGAATCGCACCCAGACCAGGTACGGCCTGACGGCCATAGCGGGTATTGTCCGAAATCAGCCCGCCAAGAACAATCGTTTGTCCATGTTCAGCCAGAATCGAGGTTTTAATTGCACGCTTGCTCGTCACCAGATCCTGTGCCTGTCCTTTACTACTCTTGACATCAGACACTTCCTGTTCGACTTCCAGACGTACCGTGCCATCTTCACCAATATGCGGAACTACCTTTAAAGTGACACCGACATCTTTACGTTCAATAGTGGTATAAGGATTGACCACACCGCCAACCCCTGTGGACACTGAGCCGGTGACAAAAGGTACGTTTTCACCCACCACAATATAGGCTTCTTCATTGTCCATGGTCACAATGGAAGGTGTAGATAACAGATTAGACTTGGTACTTTCTTTCAAGGCCTGAATAATCGCTCCATACAGACGGCGCGAACCATCACTGCCTTCACGATAATCACCCAGTACCAGTGAACTGCCCGCTCCGATTGAACTTAATGCACCCGCACCGCCACCCGTCAGATAACCGGCCGCAATATTTTTCAGGCTAGTCCCAAAATTATCAAAATTAACCAGGCCAACACCACTGCTGATATCACCCAAAGCCCACTGTACCCCAAGCTGATCGGCATCGGTGCCTTCAATTTCAATAATGGCCGCTTCAATCAGTACCTGTTGACGGCGGATATCGAGCTGATTAATCGCCGATTCAATTTCCCGCATCAGTTGTGGATCGGCTTTCACCACCAGAGAATTTTGGGTCGCATCAGCAATAATACTTACCCCATTGGCATTAAAGCTGCTAATCCCACCCTGTTCATTATTCATGCCTGTATTCAGCTGAATGCCTGAAGAAGAAGTAGGGTTTCCCGTATTATTCCCGCTATTGCTATTATTTAAATCACTGCTGGAGCTGAGTAAAGACGAGCTTGATGAGGTCGTACCCGAATTTGAATTACTGCTCACCGCCTGTCCGGTCACCAGTCCCTGCAAGATTTCTGCAAGGTTCTTGGAACTGGCATATTTCAGACGAAAAACCTTTAAGCCGCCTAAACGGTCTGCAGCCGGGACATCCAGGGTTTCAATAATCTGCCGCACCCGCTTGCGCGTGGTGGGATCGCCCTTGATGATGATCCGGTTGGTACGTATATCAGCAATCACCCGTACCCGTGAACCCTGGACATCCTTGGCCGCACCAGTTGACGTCATGGACTCAATCAGGCTAATCATCTCTTCTGCCTGACTGGACTGCAAAGTCACCGCTTCAATATCATTCTGGCCTGTACCATCCAGATTCCGGACTATAGTTTCCAGCTGGTAAATATTGCTGGCGCGGTCCGATACAATCAGGGCATTAGTGCCCGGTACTGCAGCCAGATGGGCAAACTGTGGCATCAGGGGGCGCAGTGCAGGAATCAGGTCATTCGGATTGGTATTTTCCAGCCAGAGCACCCGAGTCACAATCTGGTCACCCCGGGCACGGCTTCGGGGATCGTAGGGAATACCCGAGTTTTTAACATTACTGTCCGGAATCAGCTTGATGGTATTGCCGGAAGGAATCGCCACTATGCCATTGACATTCAACACACCTAAAAACAGGTCATAGACTTCATTTTTATTCAGTGCTTTATTGGAAATGACCGTCACGTTGCCACGTACCCGCGGATCGACTGCGAAGTTCTTGCCAGTAATATCTGCCACTTCATTAATGAATGCAGCCAGGTCGGCGTCCCGAAGGTTGATTTTCCAGGTTTGCGCATAAGCTGCCGTGCTGACTACAGCCATAAGAGGTGTCGCCACGCAGAAGGCCCACGCTGATCGATTATTATTAAATAAAGCCATAAACTTATGTGTTTCCTAACCCTATATGTGATGACACATCACTTAAAATCTTGTTGTATGGTCATCACCTGATCACCACGTTTTATTTCGAGTTTAGCCTGACCTTCGCGTCGGGCCTGTTCCAGTAATTGTGCTTCTGTCTGTCCCTGGCTTAAGGTTTGACCATTCAGAGACAATATCCGGTCTCCAGGTCTCAAGCCCAGCCGATTACGCAGTGCGGCCGGTGTGCGGGCCGTCACCTCATACCCGCCTTCCGATGCATTTACCCCCATATTTTGTAAATACTGTTCGCGGTTTTCCTGCATCTGCTGGATTGCCCGACCAATTTCATTCTGGGGGGAAACAGTATTTTCCTGTCCTGCACCCCCGCCAGCCGGAGGACTCGTAGCAGGAGCTGCTTGAGTTTCAGGTATGACAGGCTGATTCAGGCCATTTTCCAGCCCTTTAAAGAAAACTTCCTGCGTCGCTCCGCCAGAACGGCGCAGTACTACCCGATCCCAGTACACCTCAGCCAGTTCCAGGCCACTGTTGCCCAGCTGATCTCCTACCCGGTACAGCTCCGCCTGATCATTGATCTTGATGACCGCAGACGAGTTATAACGTGGATTAGCGACCACCACACCTTGTAAAATGATATTCGCAGCTTCCACCACGACTACACTTTGCACACTTTCCTGAAACAGAGAAAATGTACCGATATTCGGTATTTGCGGCTGTTGTGAGCCCAGCTCGACCCGCTCCAGCTGCATCGCCTGTGGAGGAGCCACCAGCAGCCAGAACAGTGCAGCCAGCTTCCAGCACAAATACAGGATCAGCAGCAGTAAAACCACAGGTGCAGCACGATTTACCTGTTTAAGGTCAATATTTTTTAAAGCTTCAAGTGAAACTGCCATCAGTTAATGCCTCCCATAAGAGGCTGACGGGTACTAATCACAAAAGTATCCAGTCCTGCTTTACCCTGATAGGATGGGGCATTCAATAAAAAGCGCTGGGTGAGCTGGATATCCAGCATCATGCCGGGATCAAGCTTGATATTCAGCATACGTTGCTCACGGCTATCGCGGACATCGAGTAGCAACTGTCCATTTTCCTCGGTCAATGTGCCGGTCAACGCGGGGATGTTTATGCGCTCCTGGCGCTGGGCAAAGGTATAAATCAGCTCGCCACCCGCCCATTGCATTTGTCCGGCCACCTGACTAAAACCCTGCTGTGGCTTATATTTAAAATCCAGATCTTTAAATTGGATTGCAGTGCTTGGCCATTGCCAGTCCGCAATTTTTTTTAAGGTTTCAGCAGCAACCTGCCCTTCAAGATTTTTCACAATAAAAGATTTATTCAGACCATAGGCCATGATCCCGGAAAGCTGAGTATTGCCACTATGTATATCCACATGTGCCCCAACTCGCAGCAACAGTAAATCCAGAGGCCGCACTTTCCAGTTCAGACTGCCCCGAAGATTACCTTTTTTCCAGTCCGCACTTCCTTGCCAGATATTTCCGTTTACATTATGCAAAGTCTGGTTATTTTTATAAAATTTTGAAATTAACCAGGCTGCTGGCACTTGTAATACCACAAAAACAAAAAATGCAACAAGAGCAAGGATCAACCATCTTAAAGTTTTCGGTTTATTGCTCATCCCCACCACGACCAATCACTCAAGTCCAAATCCTCATTTATAATTTTTTCCTTATACCTACACATTATGCACACTTTTCTCCTAACGCCAATTCATAGATATAAAAAAACCAAGCAGGGATGCTTGGTTTAATTATCATAGTCTGTCTGTATGACAGACTAATGACGAAATCAGATAGGAGCTTAGATCAGGAAATCGTCCAGCTTTGCACCTTTTTCCAGTTCTGCCACCAACCAGCGTGGTTGTTTACCACGGCCAGTCCAGGTGTCATCCGGATTGGTTTTGCTACGATAACGTGGTTCAACCGACTTGCGTGACGATTTCTTACGTTTAGATGCACCAAATTCCAGCAACTGCTCAACAGTCATACCAACTTTCTCGGCAACTGCCAAGATTTGCTGATAAGCATCTTCAATTTCCTGATCTTTTTTTGAAGCAATAAGTGATTCTGCTTCTGCTTGTAAACGTTTTAACTCTTCTACTGATAAATGAGTAATATCTGGCATAAGGCTCTCCGAAAAATAATATTATTCGTTTTGTTAAATAATAACCCATCATATTTATATTAAATAAAACATTCAATATAAAATCTTGAGGCAACAACAATAAAGTTTAAAAAAAATTACAAATCAAAATAATTCATTCATTTTTAGATTTTATGTTGAACAGTTAATTCAATTGCTTTGATCTTTTCACGAATATAATCTGGAATTGGAGTTTTCTGCATGGTTATTTTATCCACGCAAACAATCACTGCTTCAGAAGTAGCCACAATACCCTGCTGTTTTTCACTCCATAATAGATATTGCATTCTGACTGCACTATTTCGGATTTCTTCAATACGCGCTGCAATTTTCAAATGATCAGGAAAAACCACGGGGCTTAAATAACGGCACTGATTTGAAGCAACTACTGTAATTACTGATCCATTGTTTAAATCCAATAAATTCAAATATGCCAGGCGTGCACTTTCGACATAGCGGTAATACATGGCATTATTGACATGTCCCAAGGCATCCATATCACCCCATGCTATAGTTTGCTCATAAACGACTGGGTATTGGTCTAATTCCGACATTATTATTCTCAAGTCTTAATTTCTATAAAGTTTACATTAGATTCAAATACTGCATTCAGCTGCTGCAGTAAGTCCTCCCGATCCTGCAAGGCAGCTTTAATTCTTAAATAACTCATACGAATATCATCGGGATATAAGTCGAGTAGTTGCTGGGCTTGATCTGTATAGCCTGTCGCTTGCAGTACATGCCACTTTGCAAAGCTTAAAATCGGTAATGCCGGATATTTCGCCTCCCAGTACGAAATCTGCTGTGCAATCGCATTATAATCCGGATTTTGCCGTAATAACTGTTGCTGGAACCACAAATAAAAAACATCCTGATTAAACTGCTGCTCCATCAAATGAATTGCAAGCACCTCATGCTCAGCACTCATTTCCGGCATTCTGAATAATAACTTCAACCATAATAATTTTATTGAATAGTCACGATCAAATATTTGCGGTTTTAAATCTAAATAACGTTGCTGTAAATAAAATAAATCTTCCTGTGTGGCTTGATCATAGGCTAGCAATAATTGTTCAAGCCATATTTTTTTTACTTTCTGGTCTAAATGTCCGTATTGGGTCGAGCGTAAATATAACCAGGGAAACTGTATGGCAAATACCCCCCATAACGCAACAAGACGCTGTTCATAGGCTGATTTAACCTGAATTAACCAAGGTGATAATTCATGCTGATTTAAAAACTCTAAATGGGTGAGTGCTTGTTCACCTTGTTGTTGTGATAAATAAATTTCAATCCGCTGCAATTCTGCCAATTCAAATGCCATTGGGCTGGACTGATTCAATGCAGTTAATGCCTCATTATACTGCTGCTGCCCCCAAGATAAACGTGCATCTATAATATGCTTGAGTAAGCCCGATTTACTAAAAGACTGCTGAATAAAATCCCGCTGATCCTGTGCAGCATTTAATAGCCAGATAACTGCCAGTTGTTCATAAGGATGTAAGCGGGAAAAACTAAATACTGTTTCCGTCTTACGCTGTTCACGATTGCGATATTGTTTGATGGCATACCAGATGCACTGTATCAGAAAACTTATGCTCACCAAGGATGCGGCCAAAAACCAGACCGTGGTCTGCAGCTGCCATTCACGCCAATATAGATAGACATAGCCAGCCCCATGTCCATAACTGAGGATACTTAGCCCAGCAATGCCAAGTAAGCATATAAATAAATAGGCCTGCAAAATCTGTTTCATAAGCAATTAGCCCACTAGGGTGCGTGTGTTCAATAATGGAATCGGAGTGATCGGTGTCGCCTTGATCTGTTTCAACTGCTGAATCCATTGCTGGCTCTGCGTATCTGGTAATTGCTCCAAGACCTCAATCACCGCATTCAGTGCCTGCTGAAAAGCGACAGATTGATCTTGCTGCAAGGCACTCTGTGCAATAAGCAAACGTAGCTGGGCTTCTTTAAGTACCAGATGCCGTTGCATCAAGACTGTACTAGGCTGATCTGCAGATTCGATCTGAATCCAGCGCTGCCAGAAAGAACCTTGAGACACTGGCGGTTGACGATATGGCTTCTGAATTTCCTTTTCAATTTCAGCATCCATCTTCACCAAAACTTCTTTTAATTTGCCTTGCTGCACCAATCGGTTATTCACGAATTTTTTCAGCATGTCCTGATCTTTTGCAATCACTTGCTGCAAACTGCTCACTAAAGCGGGCGCCAGAACATAATCATCCAACTCATTGGACAACTGATTTAATTTTTCAATGGCGGTGGCATATTGTTGCTGTTGCAATGCAAATTCGATCAGGTCCAGATGTTGCTGTACCAAGGCAATATCATTCTGCATTTCAGCCGTTATCGGCTCCCCTGCGAATGCTTTTGCTGCAGTGACTCCAGTCTTTTCCTGCTGAGCAGAAATCTGGCGCTTTAAAGCCACGAACTGATCATTAAGCATGGCATTTTGCTGCTGTAACTGACCAATACTTTGCTGCAATTCAGTCTGTGCTGTATTCAGAACATGCAGGTCATAGCTAAGCTTGACGAGCCACGACAAACTTAAGATGAACAATACAATGAATAGTTTCTTCATGCGTTCCCTAATATCAGCCCCATTTTCTGCAAGATTGTGTTTGCGTCTAAATCATCGATTTGTACGAATTGAAAACTTGCCTGATGCTGCTGTTGATATTTCCCAAGAATACTGGCCAAACGTGGCCCCAAAACCAAATAACAGGCTCGCTGTATAAACTCCGCATCCTTTTGCAGGAGTGTCAGCCAGTTTAACCAGCTCGCTTCACTGGTGATCAGCACCGCAAAATGCTGCTGTGCCTCAAGCAATCCCAGGTTCTCTGCCAGAGTTTTTGCCGCCGTTTCAGGACATTGCCGCCGGTACAAAATAAAGTTTAAAACTTTAATATTGCTGGCACGTAAATGATCCATCATAAATTGACGGCCACCCTCTCCGCGCCAGAAAGCCACACTCGAGCCAACAGCCAGCTGTTTCAGCACCGGCAATTGCAACATACCTTCCGAGGTTTCAACTTCTGGTACATCACTGTGAATACCGTATCTCGCTAGTGCGTCTTCAGTGGCCTTACCTACCGCAACCCAATGTACCTGCCCCAGAGCCGATAACTCAACGCCCGCCTGTTGCAAATATTGCATGCCAATTTTGACTGCCGTCGGACTGACTACTACAATAATCTGTACCTGTTCCAGCTGCTGATACAAGTGCAACAGCTCATCGGAATAAGGTATGGCATGCAGCTCGAGCAGAGGCAATTCTAAAACAGCAACCTGCGCTGCCTGTAACTGCTGGGTCAAGCTTATAGCACGGTCACTGGGGCGGGTATTAATCAATAACATCAGTTTGAATAAATTGTTTTGAGCAACTCGCCAGCCCCTTGGTCAAGCAAGTCTTTTGCCAGCTGTATCCCCAATTGTTCAGCATCCGCAATTTTCCCAGTCTGCTGTGCTCGAAGCAAAACTGCTCCATCGATACTGCCTACACGACCTTCGATTGAAATCACACCCTCTTTGAGCGTGGCATAACCTGCAATCGGCACCTGACATCCGCCTTCCAGATAGGCATTAAAGGCACGTTCGGCACGTACGCAAGCATCTGTATCTGCATGCAGGAGTGGCTGAATCAAGTCCAGCACTGCCTGATCATGAGTACGACATTCCAGGCCCAGCGCACCTTGACCCACGGCCGGCAAACTGATTTCAGGTGTCAGGGTATGACGAATACGTTCTGCCAGACCTAAGCGTTTTAAACCGGCACTGGCCAGAATAATCGCATCATAATGACCTGCATCCAGTTTGGATAAACGCGTGCCGACATTACCGCGTAAATCGATAATGTCCAGATCTGGGCGCTGTTTTAAAATCTGGGTTTTACGGCGCAAACTTGAGGTTCCCACTTTGGCACCATGTGGTAGTTCATCAAAGCTGGCATAAGTATTCGACACAAAAGCATCCAGTGGATCTTCACGTTCACAGATCACTGCCAGACTTAAGCCTTGCGGCAAAGCCATCGGAACATCTTTCATGGAATGTACGGCGAGATCTGCACGACCATCCAGTAAGGCGGCTTCTAATTCTTTTACAAATAGTCCTTTTCCACCAATTTTGGCCAGTGGCGTATCGAGAATTTTATCGCCCTGTGTAACAAAAGTGACTAACTCGACCTGCAAACCAGCGTGCAAATCTTGTAGGCGCGCACGGATATGTTCCGCTTGCCAAAGCGCAAGTGGACTTTGTCGAGTTGCAATTTTTAGGGTCTTCATAAATTTCAATAGCAGTTAATGAGAACAATAGTCTAAACTTAACCTGCTCACTTGAAAATGCAAGTGAATTTATACAAGTTTCAACTGAATGCTCTCACTTGCCCCCTGCTAAAGCTTTTGAATCCGGTCTCTTAAGAACGGTAAATGTCGCCGGCTCACTGCTAAACGGTCGTCCAGTTCACGACAACGTACCTGATACTGACCTGAACTCACCACTTCCAGACCATCCAGATAATGCACCGAGATCAAGGCATTACGATGAATCCGGATAAACTGGTCCCCAAACTCCTGCTCTAGCTCCTTTAAGGTTTCATCAATCAGTACACTGCCATTTTTATGACGTACAGTGACATATTTCTGATCTGCCAGAAAATAATAGATATTTTCGACTGGCACCAATTCCACACCACGATAGGTCTTTGCCGCAATCTGCTGGCGGCTGATATTGATTTCTTCCATATTTTCTTTTTGTTTTAGTTGGCTCATTTGAGCTTGGGTAAGTTTAGTTAAGTGCTCTAAAACCTGTGCCAATTCCTGTTGCATCACCGGTTTAAGCAAATAGCCTTCGGCATTTGATTTAAATGCATCCAGCGCATGTTGGTCATAAGCCGTACAAAAGACAATGGCCGGCATTGGATCCAGTTGACGCAAATGTTGCGCACAAGCCAGTCCATTCATTTCAGGCATTTGAATATCTAATAAAATGACATCGGGTTCGTATTGGTGAGCCAGATCAATCGCCTCACGACCATGGCTTGCTGTCGCCACCACATCATGCCCCAGCTGAGAGACCAACCGTGATAAACGCTCGACGGCCAGAGGCTCATCATCACAAATCAGGATGTCCATTTCTCCTCCTTCCCCAGTTAACATTATCAAATCAATGATAAAGCCAACTGCGATTTCTTTGATTTATTTTTATTTATATTGATATCGCACTACCGTCGTAAACATCCCTTCGCCGGCAAAGGTCTGAAAAGTCACACTGGATCCGTAATAAGCTTGCAGACGCTGTCTGACATTTTCTATTGCAATACCATGTCCCTTTTTTAAAGTTTTATTATCCTGTGCATAAGGGTTGGTTATGATGATATTAATTTGATTTTGCAATATTTCAACCAATATGCTTATGGTACTCTTTGTGAGAATTTTTTCAACTCCATGGAAAATACTATTTTCTAGCAAAGGTTGTAAAGTTAATAATGGAATTTGAACTTGTGAGTATAAGTCTTTGTTTTCTAACTTCCATTCTACCTGTAAGCGTTCACCTAGACGGATCTGCTCAATCTCCAGATAACGCTGGCACAGATCAATTTCCTCCTGCAGGCTGACCAGTTTTAACTCCTGAAAACTGGCGCGAAACAGCCGTGACAAATTCAACAGCATGTGCTCGGCTTTATCCGGATCAATACTGATCAGGCTGAGCACACTGTTCATGCTGTTAAACAGAAAATGCGGCTGAATCCGCGCCTGCATGGCCTGAATCCGGGCATTCAGCTCACTATGTTGTTGCTGCTCCCATTGCTCACGCAAATAAAGATAGCGAAAACAGAAAGTTCCCAGCAAAATTCCCAGACTTAAATGGAGTCCGGCCTGATCCAGAACAATTGCCAGGTTTAAATCCTGAAAATTAAAATTCTGCCCAAAATGTATCAAAATATTCAGATTCACTGTGGTCAGCAGCACAATTGCCTGTAACAGTAAAAATCCGGAAATTAACGCCAGCTTAATGCCCATACGCTGAAAGGCTTGATGGAACAATTCTACCAATGCTGCAAAACATAACAGCACCCAGTTGATATACAGGATATATTGCAGCAGGTGCATTCCATTCAAAGCCTGCCAAGACTGTGCTTCTGCGAGTGCTAAAATCATGGCCAGAATATTGCCGCCAACAAAGAGTTCCAGCAAATAGTGCAAATTGCCGATCTGGCTAAAAAAATAGGAATTTTGCGTTTGTTCGTTCATCGATGCGAAAGATTGAGCAGATGTGACTTCGGCAATGGGCTTTGAATTTGTTATACTCTTTTTCGTTCTACTGCTTTTAATCTGATTGAGCCGACATGACCACATCTTCTAATTCCTCTAATCCATCACACGCCCAGACTTCGGGTATGTGGGGCGGTCGTTTCTCTGAAGCGACTGATGCTTTTGTTGCTGAATTTACAGCATCTGTTCAATTTGACCAACGTTTTTATAAACAAGATATTGCAGGCTCGATTGCGC
The DNA here is from genome assembly GCF_014837015.1 of Acinetobacter pecorum. GTDB lineage: Bacteria > Pseudomonadota > Gammaproteobacteria > Pseudomonadales > Moraxellaceae > Acinetobacter > Acinetobacter pecorum. The sequence goes on along the minus strand of NZ_JACSPT010000013.1, from coordinate 73,909 downwards.
ATGCAACCATGCTGGCAAAAGTGGGCGTACTGACCGATCAAGAACGCGATGACATTATTGAAGGTCTGACTGCAATTCAAGCCGATATTGAAGCAGGCAAATTCGAATGGCGCATTGATTTAGAAGATGTACACATGAACATTGAGTCACGCCTGACTCAGCGTATCGGTATTACTGGTAAAAAATTGCATACTGGTCGTAGCCGTAATGACCAGGTAGCCACGGATATCCGTCTTTATGTGCGTGATGAAATTGATACGATCTTAGAATTACTGAAAAAATTACAAAAAGGTATTTTAAGCCTGGCAGCTAAAAACACCGACACCATCATGCCAGGGTTTACTCATTTGCAAACTGCACAGCCAGTAACTTTTGGCCATCATCTCATGGCCTGGTTTGAAATGCTGGTACGTGATTCAGAGCGTTTGATTGATTGCCGTAAGCGTGTCAACCGTATGCCGCTTGGTTCTGCTGCACTTGCGGGAACGACTTATCCAATTGACCGTGCTTATACTGCTGAACTGCTAGGTTTTGAAGCGGTTGCTGAAAATTCTTTAGATGCAGTATCGGATCGTGACTTTGCAATTGAATTTAATGCTGCTGCATCTTTAATCATGATGCACTTGTCACGTATGTCTGAAGAACTGATTCTATGGACTTCGGCGCAGTTCAAATTCGTCAACATTCCAGATCGCTTCTGTACTGGCTCTTCCATCATGCCGCAGAAGAAAAACCCGGATGTACCTGAACTGGTACGTGGTAAAACCGGTCGTGTCTATGGCGATTTGATGAGCCTGCTAACTTTAATGAAAGGCCAGCCGCTAGCCTATAACAAAGACAATCAGGAAGATAAAGAACCATTGTTTGATGCCATTGATACCGTTCGCGGTTCACTCATGGCATTTGCCGACATGATTCCTGCGCTGGTTCCAAACATTACCGAAATGCGCGAAGCAGCATTACGTGGTTTCTCAACTGCGACTGATCTGGCTGATTATCTGGTGAAAAACGGCGTGGCTTTCCGTGATGCACACGAGATTGTAGGTAAAGCGGTTGCACTCGGCGTTCAGGAAGGTAAAGATCTCTCTGAACTTAGCCTTGAGCAACTGCAACAGTTCTCTGACCTGATTCAGGCAGACGTATTTGAAAAGGCCCTAACCCTTGAAGCCTCGGTGAATGCCCGTAATCACATTGGTGGTACTGCACCTGCCCAGGTGGAAGCTGCGATTGCACGTGCTTACACTCGCCTAGAAAACCTTTACGCTTAAGGAAGACCGATATGTCTCGACAAGTATTTTGCCGTAAGTATCAACAAGAAATGGAAGGCTTAGACTTTGCACCCTTTCCGGGGCCAAAGGGTCAGGAACTGTTTGATAACGTGTCGAAACAGGCTTGGCAAGAATGGCTAAAACACCAGACCACGCTGATTAATGAAAAGCGTTTAAATGTGTTTGAACCTGATGCGAAAAAGTTTCTTGAAGAACAGCGTGAAAAGTTCTTTAACAATGATGAATCATTGGAAAAAGCCGAAGGTCTGAAGCCTGAGGCGTGATTTAGCGGAGCACTGCTCCGCCACGCCGCAAGACAAGTAGCTATGCTGTGCGTAGGCTTTAATTTAAAAGAATCCCTCATCTTTGGGGGATTCTTTTTTATATGTTGCTTTAAAAATTACGCAAGACAAGCGCTGAAAGCGCGCGTAGGCGTTAATCAAAAAAGAGTCTCTTTTGAGACTCTTTTTTATTCTTAACATGGCCTTTTTTTCTATAAACCAGGCGAAGTGCCCAGTATTAACAGTTAAAAAATCCTGTTACAGGCTTTTTTCTCTTGATCTCCAGACTACTCCGCTCCCCACAATATCAACCTTCAAAATGTATGTAGGCTTTACGCTGGAAAGATTATCTTTTCAGACTTTTACTTATTCTAGAGGCTTTGCACTGGCATGAACTGGAATATTAAGAATAGGTTAATAAAAGCACACTAAAGAAGTTATTCCTTTAGTACTGAATTTTGCTTATCCCTCTTATCTGCTTTGTAATGATGGGCCAAGAACTGAATTAGTCAAAAGCATTTTTACCTACTCTATCTGCTTAAGATAGTCAGCCACTATCCTGCTGAAAAACATTCAGATTTGTATCAAAATTAGAAATTGTAAATTCAATATACAGAGCAATCACAAAACACAACAATCTGCTACAAGAAGTCATATGATTTTGAAAAACTGGCTCTCTATAATGAGTCCTAAGAAGATGAGACATCTTTGAATAACTATAATAATAAGTAATAAATACCCCGATTTAATCCCAGTCCTTCCCCCAAAGGCTGGGTATTTTTTTACCTGTGATTTGTCCATTTTTTACTGATTCATACCCATAAAAAAAGCCCCTTTTCCAGGAGCTTTTTTATTTGGATTATTTCAATTAAGGCTGTTTCAGATATGGCCAAGCCGCTTTCAGATAAATAAACATTGACCATAAAGTGAGGACAACTGCTGTATATAGCAAGGCATATGCCAGTATTTCCAGCGGTGGCCAGTTCAGCAGGAATACGGTAATGGCGATCATCTGGAACGCTGTTTTGTATTTTCCAACAGTTGAAACCGCAACATTGGTCCGTGCACCCAATTCTGCCATCCATTCACGCAAGGCTGAAACAGTAATTTCACGGGAAATAATTACAATCGCAGCAAAAGCCATCGACATGGAAGGCTGCCATTGCACCAGTACAATCAGTGCAGCCGCCACCATTAATTTATCTGCAACCGGATCGAGAAACCGCCCAAAAGCGGAAGTCTGATTTAATGTACGTGCCAGATAGCCATCAAACCAGTCCGTTACCGCAGCCACCACAAAGATCGTGGTTAAAATGATATGCCGCGTCATATCGGGGTTATGAGCATCAAAACCCATTGCAGGTGGCCAGTAAGCCACCAATAAAAATACCGGAATAAGAGCGATACGCGCCAAGGTCAAGATATTTGGAATATTCAGGATACGACCTGTAGTCATAGACACCGCCAATTGTTCCCCTCATGTACGATGAAAATGCACACTTTTTTAGAGGTTTGATCCATCATTAATAGGCTTCACTTTATACGAATTGACCGAAAGTGTCACTAGGCAAACACCGTCACTGTTTGTCTTGCCATCGCAATCAGGCGATTTTCGGTATCCCACAGACAAGCATGTTCTGTCGCATAACCACCTGCAGCATGATCAGTAAATACTTTATATTTAAACCAATCATGCAATTGGTGTTGCACCGGATGCACATACGTCACGGTCCAGGTCAAGCTACTTGCAGGTGCCATTTTTTTAAACATCGGTAACACCCCGGGTGGCCAGATATCAAAAATAGCCATCAGGTCTGCGACCAGAAATTCACGGTTACGATGCTTTTCGGGATGAAAACGGCACCAGCCGCTAAAGTCTGGACGAGGGCTGCCACTACAGGGCAGATTGACATCCGCCCAGGCAATTTCAAAATGGTTATAACAGTCTGGCATGCCATAACCCGCAGGAATATGAAACAACTGCTCTGGCGCAGCAAAGTCAGGAGCTTGGGCTTGTTGCTGCACCTGAATGGCGGAATCCCGGGAAATTCCAAAACTGGCAACCAGAATACTTTGCACGGCATCATCCTGCCATAAACGTACTTCAATGGTCGTCACAGATTTACCCTGCCGCAGGATTTCAGCCGTCAACCGTACTTTGGCTTGCTGAATCGGGCCGACAAAGGTCACGCTACAACTCAGCAGATGCTTGGCAGGATCATTGATCTGTGTAACCGCTTTTTGCATCATCATCGCGGCAGCCAGACCACCATACAGGGTACGGCCCTGTAACCATCCCTGTGGAAATTCCACCCATTCCTGTTCGGCAATTTGTGCATAAAGTGCATGCAAAGACATGTTGGTCCCTCAGTAAGTCTTGATGCTTAGTATATTGGGCAAAATTCATCAGGTTGTGAATGTCACGTGACCCAAGCGTCAATGCGCACTTTGGCCCTTGCATTTAAGTCACGCGTCATTCATGCAGTACTTTATAAATCATTCTGGCCATGACTGAACCCAGTCCCGGCACCATTTGCAGATCTTTTTCTGAGGCTTTCAGCACCCCTTGAATTCCGCCAAAATGAGTCAGCAGGTCACGACGGCGTTTTGGTCCCAGCCCCGGAATGACTTCCAACACTGATGAACCCCGTTTCTTGTCACGTTTGGCACGGTGCTTGGTAATCGCAAAACGGTGTGCTTCATCACGCACCTGCTGAATCAGATGCAGCGCCTTATGATCCTCCGGTAATTGAATTTTACTGCCATCGGTAAAGTGCAGGGTTTCCAGACCGGGCTTACGTCCCTCACCTTTGGACACACCAACCATAAAAGCATCCAGTCCCAGTTCCTGCATAACTTCCATCGCCATGTGCAATTGCCCCTTGCCACCATCAATCAGCAGCAAGTCTGGCAACAGGGCTTTTTTATAACGACGGGTCAGCGCCTGACGCATGGCAGCATAATCATCGCCCGCCTGAATATCCTGAATGGAAAACTGGCGATAATCGCGCTTGCGCGCGCCACCACTATCAAAGACCACACAGGACGCCACGGTATCTTCGCCCATGGTATGTGAAATATCGAAGCACTCGATCCGGTCTACAGGACGGCCGACCACCTGCTCCAGCTGATGAAAACGCTCATTTAATTCTATATGATTGGCTAGCTTGCCCTGAATCGCGTGCTGTACATTCATCTGCGCCAGTTCCAGCCATTCGGCCCGGGTTTCGCGGACTTTAGACTTGATCTGGATTTTCTTGCCAAAATGCTGCGACAGTGCTGCTTCCAGTTCCTTACGATCAGCCACTTCCAGATTGACAATCAGTTCAGCCGGGATTTCATCTGCCACCTGAAAATAAAAATTGGCAATAAAATCGGCCAGCATTTGCCCCAGGTCATCACTAAGCATATCCGGGAAATAACTTTTCCCACCCAGCATTTTACCGTTGCGCACATGCATGATCTGCACACAGGTCACTCCGGCCTGATAAGCAATCGACAGGATATCGGCTTCGCCTTTGAGCTTATAAATCGCCTGCTGTGACTGTACCTCTCTTAACAGCGCCATCCGGTCCCGATAGAACACCGCTTTTTCAAATTCCAGCGCTTCAGCGGCCGCTTCCATTTTTGCGATCAGTTCCTGATTCAGCTCCTTGGTATCACCCTGCAAAAAGCGGATCGAGTTATCGACATCTGCCTTATAGTCTTCCGGAGAAATAAATCCGACACAGGGCGCAGAGCAGCGTTTGATCTGGTATTGCAGACATGGCCGGGTCCGGTTGGCAAAAAAACTGTTTTCACAGGAACGCACATTGAACAGTTTTTGCAGCACCACCAGAGTATCCCGTGCCGTATAAGCACTCGGATAAGGTCCAAAAAACTTGCCCACCTGGTGCTTGCCCTTGCCACGTCCACTGGCTAAACGCGGATAGGGTTTATCTGCCGAAACAAAAATATAGACATAAGATTTGTCATCACGCAGCATGATGTTATACGGTGGATGATGCAGCTTGATCAGGTTCTGTTCCAGCAACAAGGCTTCAGTTTCAGAACGTACCACCAGGGTCTGGATATCATAAATCCGTGCCACCAAGGCCTGGGTTTTGGGATGATCCAGCGTTTTGACAAAATAGCTGGAGACCCGGTTTTTCAGGTTTTTGGCTTTACCCACATACAATAATTCGCCGTCTTTGCCATACATCCGGTAGACCCCGGGCAGGCTGGTCATATTCGCCAGGATTTTTTCAATATGGGGGCGTGCGTTTTCGTTCACCTAAAGCCTATTTTTCACCTACAATCTGCAGATATATGTGATGATTGTTGCGTCATTTTCAAGCAAAAACACAAAATTCCCCTGAAGCTGCCACCTAATCTTAAAGTTCCTGTCGGGTTATCCCCCCAATCTATAATCCTCACGACATAAACTGATTGTTAAAAGCTATAAATTTCAACCTTTAACTTTGTTATGCTCAAAAAGTCTAGTTTTGAGATGATTCGCATGACCATGCAGCAATCGGACATTCATATTGTTCAACCCTCCACTTCCACCCATCACCTGTCTGAACGTGATCGTCTGATTGGCAAACCGCGTTTTCATTTCGAGCCAAATAATGTAATGCAGCTGCTACGTGAACGGATTATTGGGCAGGATGCAGCCCTGAATGAAATTGAAAAAATGCTGCATGTGGTCAAGGCAGATTTTTCCAGTCCGGATCGCCCTTTGTCGGTGACCTTGATGCTGGGCCCTACTGGCGTCGGTAAAACTGAAACCGTACGTCTGATTGCCGAAGCGATCTATGGCCGCCCGGATGCCTTTTGCCGGATTGATATGAATACTCTGGCACAGGAACATTATGCAGCGGCTTTGACCGGTGCACCGCCGGGTTATGTCGGCTCCAAGGAAGGTCACAGCCTGTTTGATGAAACTGCGATTGCCGGCAGTCATACCCGGCCCGGCATCATGCTGTTTGATGAACTGGAAAAAGCCAGTAACGAAGTGATTCGCGGCTTGATGAACGTGCTGGATACTGGCCGGCTGACCTTGACAGCGGGCACTAAAACTATCGATTTTCGCAACTGCATGGTCTTTATGACCAGCAATGTCGGTGCACAGGCAGCGCAGCAATATCTGGACAAACTCAGTTACCTGCCACAGAAAATGCAGGCCTTGTGTTTAAAACGGGTGCCCACCCAGCGCATCATTGAAAAAGTCATGCAGCGTAAATTTGATCCCGAGTTTCTGAACCGGATTGACCGCAGTCTACATTATCAGGCGGTACAGCATGATGCCCTGCCACGTCTGGTCGAAATTGAACTGGATAAACTGAACAAGCGCTTGCAACATCAGCAACGCAGCGTGCATTTAAGCGCTTCAGCCAAAGCCTATTTCTATCAGGGTCATGATATCCGTTACGGCGCCCGGCATTTGGGCCGCAAGATGCGTACCGAACTGGAGCCAATTCTGGCGCTGTCTTTTTTAAACCAGCCCGAGCAATTGAGCCTGCACCTGGACTGTATTAAGGCACAGCTTGTGGTTGTACCTGAGCAGGCAAAAGCTTAACTAAGGTAGACTCTCTCTCCGTTTTTATTTGGTTGGAGGGCCTGCATAAAAGTAGTCTGATTTTTGGGTGAAACCAATATAAATTTCTGCACGCCCGCATCCGTATAGTCAATCCGTAGACGCTTTAAGGACAAGGCTGGTGCAATAATAGAGTGCTCGGTGGGCTGAATGGATTGGATTGCACTTAACGGAATCTTCCAGCTTAACCACAGGCTTTTTATGGTCAATACCCCATTGTCCACCAAATAGCGCGTACTCCACAGCGGCCACCACAGGATAATAATAGTCAGAATATACACAGCGGTATGCAGCGGATACTGCTGCATGGTCCCTTTGGCCTGCATGGTCAACAGCAGTTGCAGCAGCAGGCCACTCATACAAATCACAAAAGCCAGCAACCACCAGTCTTTTTTAGAACGAAACACGTGCATCGATATCCCCCATATCCAGGTGCAGGATCATCATAAACAATTCCGGCACAGATGACAGGGCCTGGATCTGGAAGGATGAAAATTATTTCAATCCAGATATCGTTTGAGCCGTGATCTTCCTGGCTACTTTCAGCAAATTCCTGTAACCGGAAATGAGATACGGCAGTTTTATTTGTGCCGATAGAAAAATCTCGACCACTACCTGAAAGCCCTGCAATCAGCCAGATTCGGCGAGAAAAATCCTGTGCTCAAGACTGAAATTGACTAAATTGACGCAGCTTAGCGAGATGCTTGCCTTGAAAATCAGGCATTCTGCTCCATATCAGTCAGGCTGATCAATGAAAAATAATGAATTGAAACAGAATCTTTGGTTCATCGGGCTATAAGAAACTGAAAGGAAAAATTATAACCGGTCGGATCAAGCCGGCAGAAATTGATGACCATTGCGTCACGGCTTGATACAACTTGTTATGTTCTTTTTGGATATAGTTATCGTAAGATTAGCGAAGTCAAAAAGTGCGCGGGACATGCGCACTTGCTTCACAACATCAACTTAGAAGTCCTCCAAAATAAAGGAGATCAGGGCATGATCCACGCTGGCAATGCCATTACCGTCCAAATGCTTGAGGACGGGATTGCAGAATTCCGCTTTGACTTACAAGGTGAGTCCGTTAACAAATTCAACCGTGCAACGATTGAAGATTTCAAGGCTGCGATTGACGCAGTTTCCGCAGCAGACATTCAGGGTTTAATCGTTACTTCAGGTAAATCTACATTTATTGTAGGTGCTGATATCACTGAATTCGGCGACAACTTTGCTCAGGGTGAACAAGCGATTGTTGACTGGGCAATGCCAGTACATGAAATTTTTAACAGCTTCGAAGACCTCGACATTCCTAAAGTGGCGGCCATTAACGGCATGGCACTGGGTGGCGGTTTCGAAATGTGCCTGGTATGTGACTACCGTGTCATGTCAGAACAAGCGCAAGTAGGCCTGCCTGAAATCAAGCTGGGTATCTTCCCGGGCTTCGGTGGTACAGTACGTTTAAGCCGTCTGATCGGTATCGATAACGCGGTAGAATGGATGGCAATGGCCAATCCTAAAAAACCTGCTGCTGCGCTGAAAGATGGTGCAGTCGATGCAGTGGTTGCTGCAGACAAATTGAAAGATGCTGCGATTGACCTGGTGAAACAGGCGATTCATGGCCGTTTAGACTGGCAGAACAAGCGTCAGGAAAAACTTGATCCGGTTAGACTGAGTCCGATCGAACAGATGATGGCGTTTAATTCATCTAAAGGTATGGTGCTGGCCAAAGCCAACCCGGCTCAATATCCTGCGCCAAAATTACTACTGGATTCATTACAAGCAGGTGCTAGCCTGCATCGTGATGACGCGCTAAAAGCTGAAGCTGAAGGTTTTGCTAAAGCCGCAGTCACACCACAGGCAGGTGCATTAATCGGTTTGTTCCTGAACGACCAGGTGGTGAAGAAAACTTCCAAGAAATATGAACAAGGTGCACATCCCGTGAACCAGGCGGCCGTTCTCGGCGCAGGTATCATGGGTGGCGGTATTGCTTACCAGGCAGCAAGCAAAGGCACGCCGATCATCATGAAAGACATCGGTAACCCGCAACTTGCCTTGGGTATGTCTGAAGCGAACAAACTGCTGACCAAGCAGGTTGAACGCAAGAAAATGAAACCGGCACAAATGGGTGAAACCCTTGCTCGCATCCGTCCTACTTTAAGCTATGACGAGTTTAAAGAAGTTGACATCGTGATCGAAGCAGTGACTGAGAACCCGAAAGTCAAAGGCATCGTACTGAAAGAAACTGAATCTAAAGTACGTGACAACACTATTATTGCGTCTAACACCTCGACGATTTCAATCACGCGTCTGGCTGAAAATCTGGAACGTCCTGAAAACTTCGTGGGCATGCACTTCTTTAACCCGGTACACATGATGCCACTGGTTGAAGTGATTCGTGGCGAGAAAACTTCTGCTGAAGCGATTGCAACGACTGTCGTGCTTGCACAGAAAATGGGTAAAACGCCAATCGTGGTCAATGACTGCCCGGGCTTCCTGGTGAACCGCGTACTGTTCCCTTACTTCGGTGCATTTGACCTGTTACTTAAAGATGGTGCTGACTTCCAGCAAATCGACAAAGTCATGGAAAAATTCGGCTGGCCAATGGGTCCTGCCTACTTGATGGACGTTGTCGGTATCGACACGGGCGTGCATGGTGCAGAAGTCATGGCTGAAGGCTTCCCGGATCGCATGAAACCTGATTACAAAGGTTCGATCCAGGTGATGTATGAAAACAACCGTCTTGGTCAGAAGAACGACGTTGGTTTCTACAAGTATGAACTTGACCGTAAAGGCAAAAAAGCCAAAGTGGTTGATCCAACTGCATATGAGCTTGTGGCATCTGTTGCAACTGCGGAAAAACGTGAGTTTGACGCTCAGGAAATCATTGACCGCATGATGCTGGCTTTCTGTAATGAAACTGTTCGCTGCCTGGAAGACAATATCGTGGCAACACCTGCTGAAGCAGATATGGCAATGATCATGGGTGTTGGTTTCCCTCCATTCCGTGGTGGTCCATGCCGTTACATCGATCAAACCGGTGTAGCTGAGTATGTGGCACTTTGCAATAAATATGCACACCTTGGTAAAGCTTATGAAGCGCCAGAAATGTTGCGTGAAATGGCTGCTAACAACAAAAAATTCTACGGTTAAGGAGCAACGTGAATGGCTACTTTAAATCCACGTGACGTTGTCATCGTTGATGGCGTGCGTTCAGCAATGGGTAAATCCAAAAACGGCATGTTCCGCAATGTACGTGCCGACTCAATGTCTGCTGAGCTTGTCCGTGCCCTGTTGGTACGTAACGAATTCGACCCGAATGAAGTTGAAGACGTCATCTGGGGCTGTGTGAACCAAACCCTAGAACAAGGTATGAATATTGCCCGTAATATCGCATTACTGGCAGACTTGCCGAAGACTGTTGCAGGTCAAACGGTAAACCGTCTTTGTGGTTCGTCTATGCAGGCGATTCACACTGCAGCTGCGCAAATTGCGACGAACCAGGGTGATATCTTCATCATCGGTGGTGTTGAGCACATGGGCCATGTTGGCATGATGCACGGTATCGACCTGAACCCTGAAGCGTCTAAGCATTATGCTAAGGCGTCGAACATGATGGGTCTGACTGCTGAAATGTTGGGTCGTATGAACGGCATTACCCGTGAAGAACAGGATGCGTTTGGTGTGGAATCTCACCGCCGTGCCTGGGCTGCGACTGAAAATGGTCTGTTCGAGAACGAGATTGTTGGTATTGAAGGTCACAATGCAGATGGCTACAAAATGCTGTGTGATATCGATGAAGTGATCCGTCCGGATGCCAATATCGAAACCTTCCGTGCTTTACGCCCAGTCTTTGATCCGAAAGGCGGTACAGTGACTGCAGCAACCTCTTCAGCCTTGTCTGACGGTGCATCTGCCATGCTGCTGATGTCTGCTGAACGTGCTCAAGCTTTAGGTCTTAAACCACGTGCTGTGATTCGCTCTATGGCAGTTGCAGGTTGTGATGCTGCGATCATGGGTTACGGTCCGGTTCCAGCAACACACAAAGCACTTAAACGTGCTGGTCTTAAAATTGAAGACATGCAAACGGTTGAGTTAAACGAAGCATTTGCGGCACAAGGCTTGTCTGTTCTTAAAGGTTTAGGTCTGTATGACAAGCAAGACATCGTAAACTTAAACGGTGGCGCGATTGCATTGGGTCACCCATTGGGTTGTTCTGGTGCGCGTATCACAACAACGTTGTTAAACGTAATGGAACAACAAGATACGCAAATCGGTCTTGCGACGATGTGTATCGGCCTTGGCCAAGGTATTGCAACAGTGATCGAACGTGTTTAATTTTTAAATACCTCGATAAAAGAAACCCCGCTTAGTGCGGGGTTTTTTATTAAAAGAAATTCTAAATTATCAGTGCTATAAGCTAGCTATGATTTCTAATTGGTTTTATAAAAATAACTTAAGCCGTATGAATGATTTCGGAGGCCACCGAAATGTACCTGAACCAACTTATCAAGTTCTTTTGAACTTGTACCTTTCTAAGCAATGTTATCCCTTTGTAATTTCAGTTGAATAATCAACCAATAAAATCCTATTTATGAATCACTTAAATTTTATATATGTATGATCAAGCCTCTTTTTTCCTATTTCCTTAAAAGGATTTATATGAACATGCTTAAAACAATGATCGCGACTGCAATCTTAGCGACTTCTGCATCTGCAATGGCAACTGAAGCTCAAGTTACACCAGCAACTGTTGTAACTAAAACAACCCAAACTGTTGCTAAAGAAACTGCTGCACCTGTACAAGCAAAAGTTGAAGCTGCTCAAGCGACTGTTGCTGCAACTCAACAAGCGGCTGAAACTAAAGCTGAAGCAGTAAAAACAGAAGCGACAACTCAAGTAGAAACAGCTCAAGCTACAGCAGAACAACACGTTGAAGCTGCGCAAACTGAAGCAGTAGAAACCAAAGACGCTGCTGCTGAAAAAGCAGAAGTAAAAGCTGAGAAAAAAGGCTGGTTCTCTTGGTTTAAAAAAGCGGCTTAGTATTTTTTAAGCATAAAAAAGATGTCAGGCTGACATCTTTTTTATTTTGGATGATTTAATTTAAATTCAGGAATTTAAAAAAATCCTCAATCTTCTATTCAACCTTTTGCGCTAGCATGGTGGCAAAGTGCTGCTTAATTCGCAGACCCTGTTCATCCACCCGATGCAGTTCGCCAATATTCTCATTGTATTTGATCAGCTTCCACCCTTCGTACAGCTCGCTTAACTGACCTGGTTTAAAACTAAATGGAAAGTCTGGCTGTGCCGGAATATCGTCTGTATCCATGGCACAGACAATCAGGTTATAACCACCCGGAACTGTCGCCTGCTGCATTTGTGCAATCAGCGGCGGAATGGTTGTTGCCTCAAGGAACATCATCACTACAGTACAGTAGATAAAGTCATATTGGCCTGTAATGCTGGTATCCGTGTTGAGATCGCGGCGCTGCGCCTGAACATGTTCAATCTGCTCCGTCTGCACAATTTGTCTTAAGGTTTGCAAACTGTTTTCGTTGACATCCCAGGCATCGACTTTAAAGCCGTTCTGGCTTAAATAAAGCGCATTACGTCCTGTACCACAGCCGATATCCAGGGCACGACCACCCTTTAAATAGGGCATGGCGGCCAATACTTCAGAATGGGTAGGATTCAAATGATATTTCTTGCTGAAATAATCATCAGGCCGGCAATAAAAACGCAGCTGGCATTCGGCATCCTCACTGGCAGAGACAATTTTGTGCCATACCTCAGGCTCAATAAATGGCGGTTGCTGCTCTGGAGTAAACACATGCTCGGATTGCACCTCGCCAGATTGGTCCAGCATGGCAAAATGTACCTTACCTTTTAAGATGGTCAGTTTTGCCCAGGTGCCTGCTTTGGTATTGTGCTTATTTTTGAAACCCTGAGGAATACTCTGCTGTGTCCAGACCGGAAACTCCTTATAACATTTCAGTTCTTGCATGATTGACTTCCCTCCTCTTAACCCATATGCCGCCTTTTATTGTTTAAGCAGCGGCTGTTACTTTCGAGCATAGACTGTTCATGCCGGAATTAAAATCATGCTTATGTATGCTGTATCCATACAATAGCAAGATGAGGACTATCCAGAAAATAAAAAAGCTGCCTGGATTTGACAGCTTCCATTCAGCAACCTGTGTTGAGCAGTGGATGACTGTAATCTGGCCAGCCATCCAAGACAGGTCATAACTTGTTTTCTACTGCTTTCTGGTTAGCGCTCGCGACTTGTTGCATCTGCTTGTTCAGGTCCAGAATTTCCTTGTACAGCGCATTAAACTCTTTCACCGCTTTATCGTCATAGAACATAAACATGTTATTTTTCTTTTGCCATTTATACTTTTTTAAGACTGCAAATAAAGCATCTGCCTTGGCTAAATTCTGTTTTTCGATTTCGAAAATGACATGCGCATTACTATTTTGCTGACTATCTTTCAGATTCTGGGTCAGTTGCTGGCGATAACGGTTTTTAATATCCAGTTGCTGTGCCTTGTCGATCAGCTCAGCATCACGTTGCTGGATTTTCTGCTGATAGATGTCCATAATTTGATGGACTTGCTTAAGCATGGCTTCAGTTTCTTTATAATCTTGGGTCTGGTCCTTGGCCAGGCGGTTAATATCCAGAAAATTCTGCCAGTTGGCCGCTTTTAGATCCCGTAGATACTGGTTACGTTCCTCGGCACTGTCACGCAATTGCCCCAGCATAAATTCGGCCATAATGGCATAGTCGCCCTCCAGACGGTCATCTTCCAGCTCGATCTGAATCGGTTTAGACCAGTCCTGTGCCTGCTGTGCAATGCTTTCGGTTTTTTCTTCTAGTACGGTTTCATATTCCAACAGCTCGGCCTGATGTTTTTGCTGGACAGAATGCTGATAAAACAGCCCAATAAAAATTGCCAGTGTCACAGCAGCTAAAATCATAAAAACACGCGGCATGTACACGCTCCAGTTCTATCCGTCAGATCTTGTAGATTTCTATCCACTATGCTTATTTTTTAGACACAATTCAAGATGTTCAATTTTTCCAGCAATATTTAACCAGGAAGATAAAACACCGATCTGGCAGGAAAGTTATTTCAACTTCCTGCTTGTTTTTGATCGTTAATGGCTGCTACACAAGCCCGCAACTAGAAAAGTCCAATGCCGGGCACGGCTTACCTGGAAGGAGATGGCAGTGAAAGATTAAGCTGGTTCCGGTAGGAATTAAACTGCTCACGGGCAATCTGGACGGTGGTGGCATCGCGATTAATACCAAAAGGTTGCAACACCACATACAGCCCATTTCGTGGATCTGAAGACAATAAGCCCTGTGCTACAGCCAGCACATATTCCTGGAAGATCACAGGCAGGCTGTCCAGATCTGGAGGAGCAGGTGCACGCATGACATCAATATTTGCGACAAAATCAGCATCGACGCTATAAGACTGGATATCACGTTCAATTTCCATCAGGCGCATTTGCAAGGCCTGTTGTTGAGCTGCATCTTCCTGATAAGGCACGACTTCAATCACCGCACGCAGTTCAGGTTCTGCCATTACGGTAAGCGTAGGCAGTATCACGGAATCAGATTCACTCGTAGAGCCAGCATGACCTAATAACGGTAAAGTCAAAGCCATACAGGCGGCTATCAGGCTTCGTATTATGGGTTTCAGGAGATTCATCATATTCACCCTCGTTTGGAAAAGGGAAAGCATCTGACTGAAAGCTTACAAATAATGCCAGTGCCTATTGTTAAGTTTGATAAACGGTAAATGACGAATAAAAACAGCTTAAACTAAAAAAAGAAGGAATTAAAAAGACTGAAAAATTAAGAAAAATCTTGATATGACTTTAGTCCGGACAAAAAAATCCCCAAACATGGTTTGAGGATTTTTTTGAATATGG
>NZ_JACSPT010000013.1:0-58744 GCF_014837015.1 Acinetobacter pecorum | reverse complement strand
TGGCGAGACCCAGGATCGAACTGGGGACACACGGATTTTCAATCCGTTGCTCTACCTACTGAGCTATCACGCCGATGCGGTGTATTAAGCCGTATCTGGCTTCATTAGTCAATCAAAATTATGAAAAAAATATTTGAGTGACTGATTTTTGTCCTAAAAAAAATCCCTGATGGGATCAGGGATTGAAAACTTTTAAATCGTTTTAAAATATGGTGGCGAGACCCAGGATCGAACTGGGGACACACGGATTTTCAATCCGTTGCTCTACCTACTGAGCTATCACGCCGATGTCGCGTATTAAACAGTCTCCATTATAAATCGTCAAGAGCGGAGAGAATAATTTTCATCAAATGTTTACTTTTCCATCAACTCCGGTAAATTTGAGTCATAATTCAAACAGTTTTTACCAAAGACCTTAGCAATTAAAACAGATCTAGACGCTTGCTTACATAAAAAAGCAGCCTTAAGGCTGCTTCTGACTGCTCTATCTTTAGATCTTTTCCAGATTGGCCAGACAACGATGAATGGCCCCACAGCCCGGTACAAAATTTTTCACGCCTTTGTCTTCTTCCATGCGACAGACCTCACTCACCAGCCTTTCTGCCACACCCCGACCACGGTTAGCCGGATGCACCACGATATTTTCCAGAATCCGGCTTTCGCCCTGCCCGGTGCACCAGATTGCCCCAATAATTTTGCTATTAAATTCTGCGCTATAAACTGAGGTATACTGTGCAAGGTTTTGCTCTAGTTGTTCCATGGCATCTGACCCGTCGCTAAATTCCGGGCTCGTGTCATACAGTCGCTCAAGCTGGCTGCGCACTTCGTCATTTTCTAAAGAAGTATAAGCATGTACGGTGATAGGCATTGATAAACCCTCCTGAGCAATCTAATATGCGGTGACTTCGTCACGGCGAAAATATTTTCTACATCAATCATTTTGACGTATTTGAGGAACGTGTCTATGACAGATCGTATCAGTGAAGTGGTAAGAAATACCAACGAAACCAAAATTCGAGTTCGTTTGAATCTCGACGGTACTGGTCAAGGCACCTTAAACACGGGTATTCCCTTTTTAGATCATATGATTGATCAAATCAAGCGGCATGGCCTGTTTGATATTGATATTCATTGTGAGGGCGATCTGGAAATTGACGATCATCATACTGTAGAAGACTGCGGTATTACGCTGGGTCAGGCTTTCGCGCAAGCGCTGGGCGATAAAAAAGGCCTGAAACGCTATGGTCATTTCTATGCGCCACTTGATGAATCTTTAAGCCGTGTCGTGGTCGATCTGTCGGGTCGTCCAGGCCTGTTTATGGATATTCCATTTACCCGTGCCATGATCGGCCGTTTTGATGTAGACCTGTTCTCTGAATTCTTCCAGGGCTTTGTGAACCACTCGCTGATGACCGTGCATATCGACAATCTGAAGGGCAAAAACAGCCATCACCAGATCGAAAGCGTATTTAAAGCATTTGCGCGTGCGCTACGTATGGCCTGTGAAGTCGATCCACGTGCTGCCAATACGGTAGCTTCAACCAAAGGTACGCTGTAATGACCCGTATTGCCCTTCTTGATTATGGCATGGGAAATTTGCACTCTGCGGCAAAAGCATTAGAACATGTCGGTGCTACAGTAGATGTGACCAATGATCCAAAACTGATTGCACAAGCAGACAAGATTGTTTTTCCGGGCGTAGGCGCGATGCGTGACTGCATGCAAGGTATGCACGAAGCCGGGATTGATGAAGTGGTACGCAGCGCCGTATTTAACAAGCCGGTACTGGCCATTTGTGTGGGTATGCAAGCCTTGATGCAACATTCTGAAGAGAATGGTGGTACCGATGCACTGGGTATTTTCGAAGGTGCGGTTAAGCATTTTCCGGAAATGGCGGGCTTAAAAGTGCCACATATGGGCTGGAACCAGGTGCATCAGGCCGATCCTGATCATCCGATGTGGAACAATATCGAACAGGACGCGCGTTTTTACTTTGTGCACAGTTACTATGTAGAACCACAAGATTCAGACCTGGTGGCAGCGACTTGTACCTATGGCATTGAGTTCTGTACCGCAATTCATAAAGAAAACCTGTTTGCGACCCAGTTCCATCCGGAAAAGAGCCATACCGCCGGTTTACAGTTATTGAAAAACTTTGTGGATTGGAAGATCTAATCTCAGGATTTTTAAAGTTTCTAAAAAGCTCGCATCTGCGGGCTTTTTTTATTCATTTAGATTAGTTCACTGCCAGAATTCTGACTATTTTTTAGTCATTAAAATTGTTATTATTTTGAAGTAACTCATTATATTTAAAAATAATTAAATTCAGGGGAAATACAATAATGAATCCACACTATCCAAGCAATGGATCAGCTTTAAGCCCAAATGGTCGTTTTGGCCGCTTGTCTTATCTCGGCTGGAACATGCTAATGACCTTTTCGCTCCTGATCATCATTGGGATGATTGCAGCTTTTTCACCTGGCCTATTTATGGATAGCTCTACTCTGGCAGGCTCATCCATGGTTGCAACTGTTCTCATCGGACTCGCTTACTTGGTCATGCTGTATTTTAGTTTTGTTTTTACTATTCGCCGTCTACATGACCGTAATCACACAGGATGGTTATCCTTACTTATCCTCATTCCGCTGGTCAATCTGATTTTTATCCTTTACTTAATTTTTGCCAAAGGGGATGACCGTCCCAACCAATATGGCCCTCGACGCAGCACCCGAACATGGGAAAAGGTTTTAGGCTGGCTCTATTTTTTAATTTTCCCTTTAGCTATTCTGGCTGCGATTGCGCTTCCGGCATATCAAGACTATGTGGCTCAGGCTCAACAGGCGCAGATGGAACAGAGTAGCTATCACACTGACTAATCCTTGTTAAATTTTGCATAAAGCCCATTCTTCATGGGCTTTATTTTTGCCTAGAACAACAAAAGTGATTAAGCTGAACGCATTCATTTCATGATTGAAGCTTATGCAACAGCTGCTGGATACTTTACCAAGCAAGGAACAAATTCAGACTTTTCCTGTATTTAAAAATCTTCCGATGCAACAGATTCAGGTGATTAATCGTCTGGAACAATGTCATGCCCTTGAACAGGAGCTAAAAAGCTGTGCAGTCCTGGGTTTCGATTCTGAATCCAAGCCCACCTTTAAAGTCGGTGAAGTCTCCACTGGGCCACATCTGATTCAGCTAGCTACTTTAGATAAAGCCTATTTATTTCAAATGAATGATTCGATCTGGGATTTTCTTAAACCGATCTTTGCCAGTCGAGACCAGATCAAGGTTGGTTTTGGCCTGAAAAATGATGCGCACCTGTTCCGTAAAAAAGGCATTGAACTCAACAGCGTGGTCGAACTGTCCAAATGTTTTAAAGCTTTTGGCTTCAATAATCCGGTCGGATTAAAAAATGCCATGGCTTTGCTATTTCAAGTAAATTTTCCTAAATCCAAACGGATTAGTACCTCGAACTGGGCCAGCAAGAAGCTCAGCCCGGCACAAATTGATTATGCAGCAGCAGATGCCTATGCGCCCATGCTGGTATTTGAAGAATTGTTGCGGCGGGGCCTTTTACCCAAAGAGATTCCCAATACGTCACTGAAATTGAGAATCCGCCCCTCATCGACGGCTTAAGCACTTGAGCCACGTATTGCGTCTGGCATGACAAGGATGACTTCGATATTGCTTGATATACGAATGAAAGCTAGGATGAGCAAGGTCGGAAACGGAGTTTCAACAGCAATGTCTTTTTACCATTTTGACTGATGCTCAGTTCGATACGCGACCTACTATAAAGATCTGATCTCCATTCACTCGCAGACTCATTAATGCCATTAAAATAAATTACCTAACTCCTACCTGTCTGTGTACAGGTTTTCTTTATTCATACCGTTTAAGAGTTAGAAATTTCGACTTTATTTGCTAAGATGAAGCCACTGAAATTCATTCTAAAGATTGAGCAAGGAGCGAAAGCATGCTGATCATTCCTGCAATTGACCTGAAAGATGGCAAATGTGTCCGTTTAAAACAAGGTCGTATGGAAGACGATACCGTATTTTCAGACGATCCGGTCGCAACAGCACAGCATTGGGTAAATGAAGGCGCTCGCCGCTTGCATCTGGTAGATTTAAACGGTGCTTTCGCAGGTACGCCAATCCATAAGCCAGTGGTTGAAGCCATTGTCAAATCCCAGCCTGACTTGCCGATCCAGATTGGTGGTGGTATCCGTTCTCTGGAAACCATCGAGCATTATCTGCAAGCTGGTGTTTCTTTTGTGATTATTGGCACCAAAGCAGTTCAGGACCCTGAATTTGTTGAAGAAGCCTGTCAAAAGTTTGCTGGCCACATTATTGTGGGTATTGATGCCATGAATGGCATGGTGGCAACAGATGGCTGGGCCAATGTGACTGATGTTAAAGCCACTGACCTGGCGAAACGTTTTGCCGATGCTGGCGTATCGAGCATTGTCTATACGGATATCGCGCGTGATGGCATGATGCAGGGTGTAAACATTGAACAGACCGTAAACCTGGCACAATATTCAGGCCTGCCTGTGATTGCTTCAGGTGGCGTGACCAATCTGGATGACGTACGTAACCTGAAAGACCAACCGGGTATTTTAGGCGCAATTACCGGTCGTGCAATTTACGAAGGTACCTTAAGTTTACGTGAAGCACAGTTATTGCTAGATGAGCAACAAGCGCTATAATTAAGCCTGCTGTAAAAGAGGTCTTCGGACCTCTTTTTTATTTTTTATTTTTCTGATCTCCTCGCATGTCTACACTTATTTCCAAAAATCACTCCGGCTGGATGGTGAAAGCGCCGCAACTCGCTCTGATCCTGATCACCATTATCTGGGGAGGCAGTTTTATTACTGTGCAATACGGGCTGAATTTTAGCAGTCCGATGATATTTGTCGGTCTGCGCTTTGCTGCAGCAGCGCTTGCCGTCACCCTGATTTCACTGAAGTCGCTAAAAGGCATGAACCTGAAAGAGGCGTTCGCCGGCGCGGTGATTGGATTTATGATTTCCATTGGTTATGGCACCCAAACAGTGGGTTTACAGACCATTAGCAGCAGTGAATCGGCTTTTTTAACCGCCTTGTATGTGCCGCTGGTCCCGATCCTGCTCTGGCTATTGTTTGCTAAAAAACCACAGGTGATGACCTGGATCGGAGCGCTGTTTGCCTTTACCGGTCTGGTATTTTTGACAGGCAATGGCTTTGCTGCAATTCAGCTCAGTTTCGGGCAAACCCTGACGTTGCTTGGTTCGATTGCAATTGCACTGGAGATTATTTTCATCAGCCATTTTGCTGAACGGGTCAATGTACGCCGGGTTACAGTGCTGCAACTGATTTTTGCATCATTGTTCTGTTTTATGATCGCACCCGTTTTAGGTGAATCTCAGCTACCCGAATTTCACTGGCATCTGGCAGGAATTTTAGTCGGTTTAGGTATTGCCAGTGCCTTGATTCAACTGGTGATGAACTGGGCGCAGCGCATGGTCAATCCTTCGCAGGCAGCGATTATCTATGCCGGCGAACCGGTATGGGCAGCCCTGTTTGGTCGTCTGGCCGGAGAACGTCTACCTGCGCTCGCGCTAGTCGGTGGATTGATGGTGGTGCTTGGCGTGATTGTCAGTGAATGGAAACCAAAGTTTTTAAGAAAAGAACCAACAGAAGAATTAAAGCAAGATCTTTCTTAATTCCACTAAATCCCCCTTAAAAGGGGGATTTTTTCTCTGGGGAAATACGGCTAAAATTATTTGTTATACATCGGCTTGTTGTCATTTAAACGCATGATACCGCGGATCGCCCGATAGACAATCCAGATCCAGGAAACAAAAATGACAATCAAACAGAAAGCGGAAGCACCAAAGGTTACGCCGGCAAATAGATCGGGATCTTCATGAGTAAAGAACAGGAACAGGAAGGGAACAAAAGCAATAATATTCCAGAACAGATACCACCAGAAACTGCGGATCTGCCAGGTAAAGTGGCTTTCAAAGATGGAACCACGTACATCGCGCCGTTTTACATAGTTAATGATGAGGGCTACGACAGCCAGCAGGCCAGCACTAAAAATGGCCACAATATATAAAATGTATAATGCAAAAGTCAGTGTGCGGTTTGGGTCTTTATCAATGGAATAGTTCACATCCCCTCCTCGTATTTTCCCCTAGATATTTAAGCTATTGAATGGGGAAATCAGCCATAGAATCAAAATGATGTTAAAGCCTATGGTACAAAAATATATCTGCCGGAACGGTTGTTTTTGTGTTTTATGGCGTAATTTCTGCTGTGCCAGCCAGGCTGCCGGCCAGCCGCCCAAGAAGGCCACCAGATGCAGGGTATTTTCCGGAATACGGCGATTACCCAGCTGTCCTGCTTCCTTGTCTTGTGCGTAGAGCCAGTAGCTCAGTGCATTCATCAGGCTGACCAGCAATAAGACCAATCCATTCAGTAAACCCGCCAGCGTCAGAACGACCAGAAACAGAAGATAACCCACACAGGCAATTTGCATGGGTTGTAATTTCTGTGTCTGCTGCGGCTTGGACGGCTTGAGTTTGGCTTGCAGACCTTTGCTTTGCGATGCTTTGAGGTACATCACCTGCTGCGCGCGATAACGTCCACGTTCATCTAGAACGACCAGATAATCCAGCGCACAGCCCACGATTGGACGTGGGCCAGGCTTGGCAAAATCCTTGATATGCAGAAATACGCGATCTTTGGCGGGGTCACTGGGCTGAATGAAACCATAGCCCTGTTCATCAAACCATTCCACTAAGCGTCCCTGATCGCGCATATCCCCTATCCTTTTTAATCTGATTGTTTAAGCAGTGACGAATTTTAAGCGTTCAATCAGCATATTACGCATTTCGTCCGGATTTTTTTGCAAAATATCTTCGCCATTCCGACCCAGTGCTGCATTACGCTGTGCCACCTGCAGGCGCATCATCCAGAAACGCCCAGCCGCCATGGCCAGATAAAGTTCCAGACAGGATTTTTCATCCTCAGTTAAGGGACGAACGGTTTCATACGCTTTTAAAAAGGCATTGCCCTTTTCTTTATTAAGGACCACGTCAGGATATTCAGTACAGAAATCATTTAACGTAATCGCGATGTCAAACAGGAATTCATCTTGATTCAACTCATAAAAATCCAGAATACCATTCAGCTGATCGCCTTCAAATAAAGTATTGTCACGGAACAGATCTGAATGAATAAAACCGCGTGGACGGTCCGGATATACCGCCGTTAAAGCCTCATATAAACCTAACAGTTTACCCAGCAAGACTTTATCTGCCGGACTCAAGCTTGGTTTGATCTCTTGAGACACTGCCAGCCAATATGCATGATCACGTACGAAATTACGTTGCAGTTTAAAGTCTTGTAACGCCACGTGCATTTTCGCCTGAGCCACTGCAATCGCTTCAACTTGTCCGATGGTAGATGGCATCGGATGTTCACCCATCAGGCGCGGTGCAATTTGTGCCGGTTTATCTTTAATACTGTGAATCGCTTTGCCTGAATGCGATAAAGGCACCGGAACAGCCAACCCAGCCTGCCCCAGATGTTCCAGAACCGGAACCAGTTCGCCTGCTGCCTGTTCATCCATATCTTCAAATACGGTCAGCACATATTGCTGGTCTTCGCAGACTAAAAAATAGTTGGTATTTTGAATACCGCCTTGAATGGGAATCAGATCAATCGCCTTTAAACCATAAGGCGCTGCAAAATCCTGAACTTCCTTTAAAGTCAAAGTGGTATAAACCGACATAGAAAACCTGCGAAAAAACTTACATAATTTTGCTAGAATACCGTTTCCATCTGCCAAGGTGTAGCGCTTGCGTGGGTGAGTTTCATAATCGGCTGTAATAATTGGAAAAATTTATGCTAGCTAAACGTATTATTCCTTGTCTGGACGTGGATAACGGCCGCGTGGTCAAGGGTGTCCAGTTCCTTGATATTCGTGATGCGGGCGACCCGGTCGAAGTGGCGCGCCGATATAATGAACAAGGTGCCGATGAAATTACATTCCTTGATATTACCGCTACACATCATGGACGCGACACGACTTACCGTACCGTGGAACGTATGGCCGAATCTGTATTCGTGCCTCTGACTGTCGGGGGTGGTGTCCGTAAAGTCGAAGATATCCGTTTATTGCTCAATGCCGGCGCAGATAAAGTCAGCATTAACTCGGCAGCCATTTATAATCCCGAGTTTGTGCAGGAAGCCTCTCAACGCTTTGGCGCACAATGTATCGTTGTGGCGATCGATGCCAAAAAAACCGGTGACCATAAATGGGAAATTTTCACCCACGGTGGCCGTAAGGAAACCGGGATTGATGCGATTGAATGGGCGGTGAAAATGACCAGTTACGGCGCTGGCGAATTGCTGATTACCTCGATGGATGCTGATGGCACCAAAGCCGGTTATGATATTGCCCTGATGCGTGCCATCAATGACTGCGTCACGGTTCCTACTATTGCTTCTGGTGGTGTAGGTAATTTACAGCATTTGGCAGACGGCATTATTCATGGTGGTGCCGATGCGGTACTGGCCGCTTCAATTTTCCATTTTGGCCAGCATACCATTCCGGAAGCCAAAGCCTATATGGCAGCCCAAGGGATTGAAATGCGTCTTTAAGACATTTCAGATGATGATTTGATTAAAGAGTGTTTTTATAAACACTCTTTTTTTTATGCGTGGACTCAAGCAGACAGACGAATACAAGACAAAAAAAAGGAGTCTTACGACTCCTTATAAAACCAAGATAAGACTACAGCACTTGGTATTCAAAATAACTCATTACACCCAGAAACATATCAGTAGGAGGCTTTTGCTCACCGACATGAGCAAATATAAGTGAAATCAGCTCTACAATATTGACACTACAATTGCCTTTTATTGACAAATCACGACAATGGCCAGTTTTAGTCTGCCGACTCTGTATTTAGCTGCTTTATTACCGTATTTTTGTAGTCTTTTGCAGCATTTTATTAGAGGCATCAGCCCATTTAACCGGAAAATATTGCTCTGCCCAGCTGTTCAGTTTTTTCGAGATCGGTGCAGGTAAAATCAAACCCAAAGGGTTCTGCTCCTGCAAATCTGCCGAGGAAATCACCCGGGTACCGAACAGATAGTCAAACCAGGGCTTGGTGACACACCAGTTGGCATCCTGATTGCTATTCATATGATGATCATAATGCCAGGGCAATTTCTTTTTGGCCCATTCCGGTTCCAGATGAGCCCGGCGATGTAAATAATAATAGTTGCCTGCACTATATAGGGCGGCCAGTGTCATGCCTTTGGAAAAAGGATAAAAACTGAGTCCAAAAACGGTTGCGACCACTGCAAGTGAAGCTATTTCATTACGGGTACGCCAGTTATCCAGTCCTTCTACATAACCGAAATCAGAAAATTCCGTTTTGCGCACAACCCGGTGATGTTCCCAATGGGAGCGCATACTTTCCGGCACCGGACTATAGCGGCTCTGTCCCGGCCGGTGAACACCATGCAATACATACTTATGCGCAAACCATTCAAACCCATTTGCAACGACGAGTCCTACCAGAAAACCTTTCCACATGATCTTTTACCTCTTGGTCTATTTTGAATATAGGCTAAATAAAGGACTAGATATTGACCAAAATATTCAATATGATTGACAAAATACGACAAAATAAAAGAATTAAAAATGCTGGTTCTAAAAGACTACGTAGGCTCGGTATACGGGGGTTTAGGACATTTGCTTTTGGACTATTATCAGTTGAAACAGCTTGAGGTCCCTAAGAAATTATTGGCCATTCAAAACCTCGAATGCTTCGATTTCGTCCTGTGGCGTGAGCTGTTAACAACACTTGATCAACAGCTGCAACGACCTGCTCTGGGTCTGGAAATAGCCCAACTGGTAGAAGTCAAACATCTCGGGATCATTGGCTATCTGACCCTCTCAAGTGAAACCTTGGGGGAGGCGTTCATGCGCTATCATGATTATCATCGCCTGATCTATGATGGCGGTCCACTCCAGCTGCAGTGGGAAGGTGATTATGTGTCGATTGGCTGGGCCGAAGTCCCTTTTAATTTGAATACCCAATTGACCGATGAAATCGCCATTGCACTGATGACCGAGTTCATTAAGACCATTGTTCAGGATCCGCGTGGTGTACAGTTATATGAAGTACATTTTCAGCATCCAATGCCCAAAAAAATTTCCCTTTATGAACAGCATTTCCGCTGTAAGGTCCGTTTTTCCCAAGCTAAAAATCAGGTATTGGTACATGTAAGTGAACTTTCCATGCCACTGAAACAGGGCGACCAGACCTTGCAGAAACTGTTGATGCAACAGGCCAACGCACTGTTAGAAAAATTCCCGCACTCCACCCTGATTGATCAGCAACTGCAACAGGCGATTCTGATTGGCCTGCAAAAAAACCTGTTCCAGATTGAGCATATTGCCGAGCAGATGAATTTTTCAGTGCGTCAGTTACAGCGCCATTTGCAGAAACAGGGCAAAACCTACCAGCAACGGATGCAGGAAATCCGCTGCATGATGGCCATGCAATACCTGAAAGATCCACACTTGAGCTTGCAAGAAACCGCAATGTTACTCGGTTATTCTGAACAGAGTGCCTTTCAGCGGGCATTCAAGCAGTGGACCAAGCTGACGCCACAACAATGGCGATTAGAAAGCATCTCAATGTCGTGAACCCTGACAGGCACGAATAAAGACAGCAGCAATCTGCTCTCCCTATTGCAGCTTACTGATATAAAATTTAAAAAAAGCAAATAAAAACAATAAAGGAATACACTATGGATAAATATATTGCAGAATTGATCGGTACGTTCTGGCTGGTCTTCGGTGGTTGCGGCAGCGCGATATTAGCAGCGGCTTTTCCGGAACTGGGAATTGGTTTCGCTGGCGTCGCCTTGGCATTTGGTTTAACCGTACTCACCGGGGCTTATGCCCTCGGTCATATCTCGGGAGCACACTTTAATCCTGCGATCAGTGTGGGCTTATGGGCAGGTGGACGTTTTGAAGCTAAACAGCTGCTTCCCTATATCGTCTCACAGGTGATTGGTGCAATTCTGGCCGCCTGGTTACTGTATGTGATTGTACAAGGTCAGCTAGGATTTACCGGTACCGGTGCTTTTGCCAGCAATGGTTTTGCTGAACTCTCGCCCGCCCATTATTCTATGGGGTCGGCATTAATCATCGAGATTATACTGACTGCAATCTTTCTGATTGTAATTATGGGAGTTACTGATCGTCGTGCACCTGTTGGCTTTGCGCCAATTGCCATCGGTCTTGCCCTGACCCTGATTCACCTTATCAGTATTCCCGTGACCAATACTTCGGTCAATCCTGCGCGTAGTACAGGTGTAGCACTTTTTGCACAGACTGCAGCATTGAGTCAATTGTGGTTATTCTGGGTTGCCCCGATAGTTGGCGGCATTATTGGCGCATTGATTTACAAGACCCTGCTGGAAAAGAAAAACTAGTGCTTGCAGGGATAGAGATATAAAAATCTCTATCTAATTTATAAGTTCATTTTCTGCATGTTTCCCTTAGAACGTGCAGAAAAACAGAGCTGCACGTTTTATAAAAATGGATTTTCAATTTCATCCAGGTCATTACGCTGAATTTTTTCTGGCAGGTCAGGTGTGTTCTCGAGCTGCTGCACGACATCATCGATAAAAGCCTGCAAGGCTTTGGCCACTTTCAGCCCCTGCTGATCCTTGGTGATCTGCAAGTTACCATACAGGCTGACGCAGTCCAGATCATTTTCCAAAGTCAGATCATGAATGGCATGGGATTCGTTGCCATTTTCAAATGCTTTAAACATATCCTTTTCACCTGTCTTTGTTATTTTCTAATCAAGCTGTGATATCGATGCTACCTGAATTCCGGTTTTTTCAGCAAACTTATTTCAACAGCTGCAAAATATATTGCAATAAGGCATCAATCAGCTGTTTCACGATAGTATCTTGCGTTGCGCTATCCATCGCACTGCCAGCTGCAGGTGAGGTCGAGCCGCTTGAGGCAAATTTGAACTGGCGTTGCAGCGCCTGCAGGTTTTCTTTGGAAACGTCTTCGGCACACTGGCTTTCCGCATCCCAGTTCGAATATTCAATTTTCTGGTTGGCTTTTACTGCCTTGGCTGTCAATGGCAGGCGATAAGTATTGCGCTTCTGCTCTTCAGTGAGCTGCGGGAACAGGTTAATTCCCAACTGTTCTTCCAGATAACAGACACTGACTATACGTACTTTGAGTGAATTATCATTCGGAGCATAGTAGGCACCAATGGCACCGGTTTTCGGCATATAAACTGCTTTATAGACCGCAGTCGGCACGATTACACCATTGCCGATGGTTTTGAGTTTTTTCCCTGCAAATACCGGACCGGTGATGACATAGACATCCTGCTTTTGCTTGGTCACAATCGCACGGGTAGCCTCTTCCAGCTCACGCCAGACCTGCTGATTGTTCTTGGGCGCCTGCGGCACCATATTGGCCAAGGAAAAACTGTCAAACTGTGCCGCTTTAGTCGGCATGTCAGCATTGGGTGCCATATGCCCCCGGTCATAGCCCGACCCGCGATAATCCGCCAATGTGGCACGATGTTTCGCACTAACCCGCTCTTCTTCATGAAAACTGTCTTCACGAGGAATTTTCTTGCTTAAGCGTGCAGGCGTTAAAGCTTCTGCCACCCAGAGCGGGGTCTTGGATACTCCGGAATACTCTACATTAAAGCCATTAAAACACAGTGAATAACTGTCTTTTTTCAGGCTCTCTCTCATCAGGTAAGGGGGTACATCACGGTAAAACTGGTTCAGGCAGGCAGAATCGGTAGAGGATGACAGTGATACCCATTGACTGATTTTTTCTTGACCAAAAGCGATGGCGAAGCTGCTCGAAGCCACTACACCCAGAATGACTTTAATACTATTATCATTTAAAAACTGAAAAAATGAATTTTTGGATTTACGCTGCTTCTTGGCCATTCTTACACGTACTTTTTAGATCAACACCGACTTTAATTGAGCTTAACAAGCTGTATAAGCGAAGTATATCTTGGCTCCACTATTCGTTTACTAAATAAACAATAACTGTGTATAAACCGCATTCGTTGTAACAAACTGTCTGGTTTTTATTTCTTTTTAAATGAATTTTCACGGTGTTTACGTAGCTTTGTTTGGCCTCATAGACTGAGTATGTAAAGCTAAGCGCCTATCCAATTCGTACAATTATTAGTAATGGTGTTAATTATGAATTCCAAATTCTCTAAAATATTAAGTTTAGGATTATTTACAAGTGTGATGAGCGTAGGGGCATTTGCCGAACCCACCATTCAACCGGGTGAAACACTTGAAAGCCTCTCTAAAGCTAAAATCAGTACTAAAGTGAATGGCCAGGAAGGCTCTTTAGAAAGTTTGGTAAATTCGGGCCAGATCCGCCTAGTTGACCCGCGTACAGTGGCACCACAGCCCGCAATGCCAAATACACCCGCCCCAATGTCTAATGATCCAGCAATGACTCAGGCACCAAATTCAGGTACTGTTCCTCAACCAGCTATGGTAGAACCTGGCATGAATGAGGCAGGTGTAGAGGCAAACATGTCTATTGCTGCGCCTCAACCACAACCAGCACAGGAAGAACAGCAAGCCGCTGTGATTGAAGCAGAGGTAAGCAATGAACAGGCTGAAGTTGCGGTGCAATCGGATGCAGAGCCAGTACAGATGGAAGAACCTTTGAATGCGGCACCTGAAATGCCAGCTGCGGTAGAGCTTGAGCAATAAACCAAACTCGCCGGTTTATTGTTTTCTGTATAAAAAAACCAGAGTATGACTCTGGTTTTTTTATTTTTCATCTTACTTAGATCTGGATCTGGGTGCCCAGCTCGACTACACGGTTGGTTGGAATCTGATAAAAATCGCTGACCGGACTGGTATTACGCTGCATGGAAATAAACAGCTTTTCCCGCCAGGGTGCCATGCCCTCACCCACAGTATGCATAATCCGTTCACGTGAAATAAAGAAACTGATCTGCATTAGGTCATATTCAAAATTCCATTGCTCATAGGCCTGTTGTAACGCATCCGGAATATTCGGCTGATCCTTAAAACCGTAATAGATAAATACCCGGTAAAAGTGTTCACTCAGTTTTTCTACCTCAATCCGATCTTGTCTGTCGACAAAAGGAATGTCGCGGGTAATTACCGTGAGCATGATATTTCTTTCATGTAAGACTTTGTTATGCTTAATATTATGTAGCATGGCATGTGGCACAATATTGGGTGTACCCGTCAGGAAAACAGCATCCCCTGGTACAAACTTGGTGCCGTCCCCCATCGAGATGCTTTTAATAAATAAGTCTATCGGTAAAGCATCCTGCTCAAGCCGTGTCAGCACCAAAGCACGCCCGTCTTTCCAGGTCATGAGAATTGTAAACAGTACTGCACCAATCAGAATTGGTACCCAACCTCCTGAAGCGATTTTTAAGGAAGTTGAAGCAACAAAGATCAAATCCAGTGCCAAAAATGGCACAGCAAATAAAGCCACTTTCCATACCGGCCAACGCCAGAAGCCATACGCCAGAATTGAGATCAGAATTGTGCCGCAGAGCATGGTCATGGTCACTGCAACACCATAGGCACTGGCCAGACTGGCACTATTTTCAAACAGTAAAATCAGGATCAGGACCGAGATAAACAGCATCCAGTTAATGAAAGGCAGATAAATCTGACCGCGCTCCACTGCCGAAGTATGCTTGACTGACAGGCGCGGCAAATAACGCAACTGAATGGCCTGATTGACCATAGAAAACACCCCGGTAATAACCGCCTGTGAAGCAATTACCGCTGCTGCCGTTGCCAGTCCAATCATCGGGAACAAGGCCCACTCAGGTAACAGCATATAAAAAGGGTTCTCTAGTGCTTCAGGATTACGCAGCAACAATGCTCCTTGCCCGGCATAATTCAGCAATAGACACGGCAAGACAATAATGAACCAGGCCAGACGAATCGGCAGACGGCCAAAATGCCCCATATCGGCATAAATTGCTTCACCGCCGGTCATGGTCAGGATCACCGCCCCCATGGTCAGAAAAGCCACATAAGGCTGATCAACCACAAAGTGATAGGCCCAGTAAGGGTTTACCATCCAGAGTACAAATGGGGTCTGGATAATGCTCCATAAACCAAAGCCACCAATGGACAGAAACCAGAGCAGGGTTAAAGGCCCGAAGAACTTGCCCATCGTCGCCGTACCATGTCGCTGAATTATAAACAGTCCAGCCAGAATTCCGATCGATAACGGCACCAGCCATTGATTGAAAATGGGTGTCGCAATACTCAGGCCTTCGATGGCTGAGA
The DNA here is from genome assembly GCF_014837015.1 of Acinetobacter pecorum. Classification (GTDB taxonomy): domain Bacteria; phylum Pseudomonadota; class Gammaproteobacteria; order Pseudomonadales; family Moraxellaceae; genus Acinetobacter; species Acinetobacter pecorum. The sequence continues at coordinate 43,359 of NZ_JACSPT010000013.1, read as the reverse complement.
GCACAGAGATTGCCGGAGTAATAATTCCGTCACCAAAAAATAGTGATGCCCCGATAAAGCCCAAGGCGATCAGGAAAATTTTCTTTTGATCGGAAATGCGTGTGGTACGCAGGTTCAATGCCAGCAGTGACATGATCCCGCCTTCACCATTGTTGTCAGCACGCATGATGATGGTGACGTATTTAAAACTGATGGTCAGCATCATGCACCAGAAAATCAGGGACAGGATGCCGAGTACTGAAGCTTCGCTAATGGCGAGATGTGCAGTGAGGAAGCATTGGCGCAGTGCATACAGCGGACTGGTCCCAATATCTCCAAAAACTACTCCAAGCGCAGCCAGCGTAATGACCGGAAGAGCTGCCTTTTGTGCAGTGCTTTGCATAAATTGTCTTCGTTTTTAACAAGCATTTTTGCGAATCATAGCACTACGTTAAAAGTTTTTCTTCAAATCAATTGTTTCAGCTTGGCATAGCTGGTTTTTTTCGCTATTATCCTCGGCCTATGGTGAGGTGTCCGAGTGGCTGAAGGAGCACGCCTGGAAAGTGTGTAAACGTTTATAGCGTTTCGAGGGTTCGAATCCCTCTCTCACCGCCAAAATTTTAAAAAACCGAATCTTATGATTCGGTTTTTTTATATTCAATTTTTATATTATCCTTATATTAATCAAAAATTTATCTTCTCTTGCATCACATATGGCTATAACTCATCTTAGCCAGCTTATTGAAATAAAAAATATTTTTTCTCCTAAAAGCCTACAGTAAATCAGCATTTAAAATGAAATGATGGTCTTGGAATCTTCATCCCCCTCCGCTACAAAATATAATGAACCGTACAGTTTCTATACCTTATCCATTTCAGCCTGTTATTTATGTATTCAGGCAAATAACTGGCACAGAAATAGCTTAATTTCATTGTCATCAAAGCTATGTTATGTTGCTGGTAAATCATCTAAAAGGAGAATAAAAACCACAGGATAGAAAGAAATCAATAAGTGAACCGAGCCATTCAAAGTTAAAGTTAAAAATAGATACACTGCTATTCGGAGAGTGAACATGAATAACAGCGCAAACTATGCAAAACAGATTAAAAATGCAAAACGTGGCGGTTATACCCCAACCCTTGCCAAGGACATCAATAAACATAAAATTCAAAAAGCCTTAAGACTCATCGAACAGTGGAGAAGCCTCGCTCAAGAACTCAAACCTCAAATGCAGTTTGATATGGCCTTTACTTTAGAGGAATGTGCACAAGAATTAGATCGTATCCTGAAAAACAGATAACCCTTTTAACGAACTCATATCCATAGCAAATCCTATAATTTCACCCTCGCCCATATTTTGATGTATGGGCAATTTCCTTACGAATAGCCAAACACAGAACTTTTCAATCATCAGATTGAAATAAGCAAATTCTGCCGAAACTGATTAAACGGTTATTTTTTGGCTTGCGTGGCTATCAAAAATCTGTAAAATGCACTCCACCATGCCGGCATAGCTCAGTTGGTAGAGCAACTGACTTGTAATCAGTAGGTCCACAGTTCGAATCCGTGTGCCGGCACCATATCTTAGCCTCGCTTTTTAGTGAGGCTTTGATGTTTCTGGACCTGGGGTTTTTATAAGTAAGTGGGGGTCTGCAGCGCTTTATTCATTCTTCGATTGTGCCGTCACTTGCACATATCTAACGATCCCTTCCTGATATAATTTCTGGCACAGTTTTGCTGTCATCTGAATCTTAAATTGATCCAGTTTCGAGCCTTGAGCCTGAGCATCTGATGACTTTGAATTCAAAGTCTGTTGCACATAATCAGCAAAGCCGGAAAATACCGGTTCGGACAGATCCTGAATCTCAATATTTTTAAATTTAAAACGATCCAGACAGGCATATAACGCACCTACTGTCATTAAATCTTTTAAATTCACATCGGCAGATTTCAATAAGAACTGATACTTACGTCGTTGTAATGCATTTAAAGTTTCCCAGCGCTCGGACAAAACCAGATGATGGAAACCAATCCGCGCATTTGAATTTAAAACACTGCGGACCTGCTCTAAGAATACAGGCACAGGACTGTGATAGGCTGCATCCAGGCATAACACCACATCAAAACGCTGGGAAAATGGCAATTCTTTTAAACGCAAAAATGACGCCTGATAAATGGCATTCAGTTCTGGTAAATATTGCTGAATATTGGCTACACAGGCAGCTTGCAGCTCAACCCCGGCCAGATATTGCACCTGATAGTGTTGTTGCCAGTACAGCAAACTGGCACCCTGACCGCAGCCTAAATCCAGCAGTTTATCTTTTGAATTTAAATTTACAGATTGTGCAAGGTGATCGGCGAGCATTCGACAGGCAGCCACATACTCCTGCTGACCTGCTTGCCAATACCCCAAATTGCTCCAAGCCAATTGGGCGTGATCGCCCAACGTAGCGGCATCAATCGCATACTTGTGCTGGGGAAGACGCTGACGAATTGCCTGAAGCCATTGCATGGATTAATAACCCAGTTGCGGTGCAACCTCGACCACAGGTTTTAAACCTTGAAATGGTAAAGGTGCACCAAAAATTTCCGCAATTTTCATCGCTGAGGTCACCGCCGATTCCAGAATCGGTAAACCATCACATGACCATGAGCCACAGAAGAAGACCTTACGATTGGCTTCTAGATGACGTTGCTGCAATTCTTTATTCAGTGCCACCGTATTAGCATCAACAACTGCACGCGTCAGCATTACCGATTTGATCACTTTCTTCGGATCAATGTCAGTCACTGGACGCCAGGTCTGAAATACGGCCGATTTGCCAACCAGAGAAGGCTCAATCGAGTTGAGCCACACGGTAAATTGCTGACGGGTAAATTTACGGTCCATCATATAACTGAGTACGGCCCAGTCTTTACGTTTTGGCGGCATCACACTGGCATCGGTATGAATCACCAGTTCGCCCTGTTCGAATTTGAATTTCTTCAATAACTCAATTTCACTGGCAAACTGTTCTGCATCCAGGAACTCCTCAATTTTGGTGGTCGGGGTCGCGACAATCACCCGGTCAAACAGTTTTGAATAACCGGCTGCATTTTCCACTCTGACCTGATCGCCTTGCTCTTGTACCAATGTGATCGCTGAACCGTCTTCAATCTGAATGCCTTCAATCAGCTTGTCGACCAGCGCCGGTGTACCGCCTTGCAGACGCAGTAACGCATCACCATCGGTTAATTGACGCAGGAAAATCAACAAGGGTTTAGCTGGCCATTCACCAATAGTTTTCGGATTACAAGTACAGATGGTATATAACACCGGCATCACCGCACCATACCAGAATACTTCTTCAATCTCGTTGCGGTTGATAAATTCTGCCAGGCTGATGTCCTGATTTTTTGATTTAAAGAATTTAGTCAATGCAACTTTTAACTGCAACAGGCCTTTGACCAAACGCCAGCCATACTGCTGCAAGCCTTTACGGTTGTTGATAATCGGGATATTGCCAATACGGCTGCGCGATGTGGTCAGCCAAGTTTCAGTTTTATCTTCAAATAACCAGCTGCAGGCCATATAAGTCCGCACCGGATAAGTTTTAATGCCTAGATGTGTGGCCAAGCTCAGGGTGTTTTTCCACAGATAGGGGTTCATCACACGTAAAGGTGCATCAATCAGCCCCCCTTCAAATTCAAGGCTATGACTGTCCATGCCGCGACCAGGAAGTGCTTCGAAAATCGTGATGTGATGCCCTGCATCTTGGAGCATTCTGGCTGTAGCCAGTCCGGCCATGCCACTACCTATTACTGCAATATCCAAACTGATCATCCGTCATTGAAAAACTACAGAAATTATGTACCATGCGCCAGTCAAACAGGTTATTAAAATCTTCCAGAATATATGTTTTTCGTAAAAGCTTTTGGATTGACGTGCTGCTGTTTTTTTATCTATTTCTTAGTATCAGTCCAGTTACATCAAATCTAGGATTTTACTCATATTTTTGCCTAATTGACTAAAAATACACTTTAAAAACAAATAATTTAGTTAACCATTTTTATAACCTTTGGTTGACAAATACTTTTAGAATACCTATGATTCGCAGCATAATAAAAGCTTAAACTTATCTGCTTAGACTCGGATGGGTTTATGCGAAAATTATTTAAAACGACAAGAAACTACAGCGCCTTTTAAATAAAAGCCTCTGCGAAAGCAGGGGCTTCTTTGTTTTCATACTTTATAAATCACGTAGCGTGGTACTGGACTCACCTGATTAACCGGAATAAGTAACTTGAAAGGCGGATAATAAAACTCTACCTTTCTTGATTTATCTTCAAATGAGGCGCAAATAGCTGAATTAAGAATTAAAAAATCCAGCAACTTGTGCTGGATCTTTTGCTGCAAAAAAGCAGGTATGAATTAGATTTTACCCACCAGGTCGATGGATGGTGCAAGTGTTGCTTCACCTTCTTTCCATTTTGCCGGACAAACTTCACCTGGGTGTTCATAGACATATTGTGCTGCTTTCACTTTACGCAGAAGTTCTTGTGCATCACGGCCGATACCACCCGCGTTGATTTCAACAATCTGGATTTTACCTTTTGGATCAATCACGAAAGTACCACGATCTGCCAGACCTTCAGCCTCAATCAATACTTCAAAGTTTTTAGACAATGTCCACGTCGGATCCCCGATCATTGGATATTGAATCTTTTGGATTTCCTCTGAGGTATCGTGCCAAGCTTTATGAGTAAAATGGGTATCGGTAGAAACAGAATAAATTTCTACGCCCATTTTCTGGAATTCGGCATATTGATCAGCTAAATCTGCAAGTTCTGTTGGACAAACAAAGGTAAAATCTGCAGGATAGAAAAACACCACTGACCATTTACCTTTCAGGTCCTGCTCAGAAACTTCGATGAACTGACCATTGTGATAAGCAGTTGTATTGAACGGTTTGATTTCAGTATTGATTAAACTCATGAGATGTTTCCTCTCGCTTATTTCTGGGATTGCTTATGTTGTGAAGCTAGAATACGAAAAATCTTCAAATAGGTAAAACCGTAAGTTTTTATAAAAATGATCGCTTTTTTAGATCATAAATTTCTATCGGTATTGCTTATCTCATTTATTTTCTCGATGCAGAGTTGTTCTGATCAAAAGCAACGTCATGCTTTAAGACTTCTTAATATTTTAATAAATCAGGGCTTTATTCAAACTTAATACAAATCTTTAAGATATAAAAAACCCACCATATTCAGGTGGGTTTTAATGACGATTTACCTTTTTGAGTTAGACATCAAAATGGTAGGTCATCATCTAGATCTGCTGCAGGCGCTGCTGTTGGAGCAGGTGCAGATTTCGGCGCAAAACCACTCGGATTATTGTTGCCATAGCCACCGCCTTGATTATTGTTGTTAAAGCCACCTTGCTGTGGCGCTGAACCATAACCGGATTGCGGGTTATTGCCATAACCACCCTGGTTGTTGTTGGCCTGATTATTATTAAAACGTGGCTGATTAAAGCTGCTCTCACCCTGATCGTTTTGAGGGCGGCTAGAGTCTAGCATCTGCATTTGTTCACCACGGATTTCCGTCGTATAGCGTTCCTGACCATTCTGGTCAGTCCACTGACGGGTACGTAATGAACCTTCAATATACACTTTTGAGCCTTTGCGAAGATATTGCTGTGCAATTTCACCTAAACGGTTATGCAGCACGATACGGTGCCATTCCGTTTGTTCTTTGCGCTCACCCGTACTTTTATCTGTCCACGAATCGCTGGTTGCAATCGAAAATTGAGTGAGAGAACCACCATTTGCAAAAGTTTTGGTTTCCGGATCTTTACCCAAAGTACCCACTAAAATAACTTTATTTACACCACGCATCTGCCGTCTACTTCCTATATATTTCTGTATTTTACTTTATAAGAGTTATGATTAAATGGCTACCTCTTTACCTAACAAGTGCGTTAATTGTTGTCGCGAAGCATCATCTATTTGCTGTTTATCGACTTTTACATAGGCAACTTGCTGTTCAGACATCACCACGACCTCTTCAATACCACGAATCGCCAAAAGCTGAGAAGTCCATTCGTCAGTTTGTCTGCTTTCCGGCAATCGCAGTACCAATGAGGACAGATAACGCGGCTGAGCCAGACCAAAACTCATCAGCAGCCAGATTATCGCGATCCCTGTCAGGATACTCCAGCCCATTGAGGTATTATTGAGCAGCAGCAATTGTCCGCCAATCATACCGCCAAAGAACGCCCCTAAAAACTGGCTGCTGGCATTCACGCCCATTGCCGTCGCTTTGGACTGGATCGGTGCCGCTTTCGATAACCAGGATGGTAACAGGGCTTCCATCACATTAAAGGCGATGAAGAACAGGCCCAGACCGGTCAGCAAGACATATTTGGATTCAAAACCAAATGCCATCACCATTAAACCCAGAATAATGCCAGTAATGGCGACCAGAAAAATCGCGCGCATTTTATGGTATTTTTCTGCCAGGATAATACTTGGAAAAGCAAAAAACAGACTGAGCACCAATAGCGGTAAATACACCCAGCCATGACTGGCTAGTGGCAAATCTGCAAATTCGATCAGCTGCGAAGGCACATAGATAAACATGGCGGTAAGCAATAAATGCAGGGTAAAGACCGATACATGCAGCCGGTTCAGATCACCGATTTTGAGTACCTGTTTCAGCTGTGCCAGATAGCCCTGCTGAAAGTTTTGATGATGGCGCGTGACTTTCGGCACCATCAACAGCATGGCAATCGCCGCCAGGCCCATCACCGTAGTCACCCAGAATAATCCCGAGATACCGACCAGACCTGTGAGCCAAGGCCCCAGACTAAAGGCCACCACAAAAGACAGACCGATACTCATCCCCATGATTGCCATGGCTTTCATACGGTTTTCTTCACGGGTCACATCTGCCAGCAATGCCATCACCACAGCAGATACTGCCCCGCCTCCAGCAATCGCACGGCCGATAATGACACCATAAATGGTGTCCGACATGGCGGCAATTGCCCCACCTAATGCAAATAAAAGCAGCCCTAAAACCACCAGCGGCTTACGGCTATAACGGTCCGCAATCAGGCTGAATGGAATCTGTAACAGTGCCTGGGTCAGACCATAGACCCCGACCGCCAAACCGATCAGTGCAGGTGTCGCATATTGATATGCCTGCCCTGCCACCGAAAATACCGGGATAATCATAAACAACCCCAGCATGCGCAGTGCAAAAATACTGCTCAGGGCAAAGGTTGAACGACGTTCTAAAGCATTCATCATAAATTATGGCGATTGGGTTAATTAATCTGGAGCCCAGATTATAGGACATTCAGCTCATTAATAAGACAAGAATTTTAGTTGAAATAAAGATGATGCCGATCTAAAAATAAAAAAGCGCGGCCGGAGCCACGCTTTTCAGTCAAGAGCAACATTTTATTTGTCTAAAGCTGCCTGACGTTTTTTATACTGGATCGAGGCAATCACAGCCCAGACAATAAAGGCCACACCGATCAGACCGGTCACGACTTCTGGCACATGCACGCCAGTCCCGCTGGCGATCATGATAAAGGCCAAGGCACCAATCGCATAATGTGCGCCATGTTCCAGATAGATATAAGCATCCAGTGTACCTTTTTCGACCAGATAAATGGTCATGGAACGCACGAAGATCGCACCAATCGCCAGACCCAGCATGATAATCACCACATCCGAGGTAATCGCAAAGGCGCCAATCACGCCATCAAAACTGAAGGAAGCATCCAGAACTTCGAGGTAGAGAAAGCCACCGATACCGGCTTTTACCACGCCAGTAGGCACGCCATTTTCGTCATGACGAACTGCATTGCCATTTTCATCGACTTCCGGCTCACCACCCAATAGATGGCTCAGGACCTGTACCCCGATGTAGATCACAATACCCCAGATCCCCGCCATCGTCACGACCAGACGCTTGGCCTCTACCACATTGGCCGCCATAATCAGCAGCGCCACCAGGGCGATAAAGACCGACATTGCAGGAACACTGGCTATATTGGATAGACGGCGTTCTACACTTCTGAACCAGTGCGTGTCTTTTTCTTCGTCCAGGAAGAAGTTCAGGAACACCATCAACAGGAAGGCACCACCAAAGGCTGCAATCTCAGGATGATGTGCCATTAAACGCGCCGAATATTCTTTTGGATCATTCAGGGCCAGCTGGACTACTTCCATAAAGCCCATGTCTGCGGTTACCGCGACGATGGCCACCGGGAAGATTAGACGCATCCCGAAAACGGCAATTAAAATTCCGACCGTCAGGAAGAGCATTTTCCAGAAATGATCCCAGCCGCGAAGGACAGATGCATTGACAACCGCGTTATCAAAAGATAACGACACTTCCATAATCGCCAGAATAGCGGTGATGGTCAGTGCTGTGAACATGGTTTGCAGGCCCGCTTCCGGACCGTGGGTATAACCCCAATAAGCAGACAAACCAAGACACACAATCGAAAATGCAATTGAGAAACCAAAATGTTTCAACATACATATCGACCTTAGATAAATTTCATTGAATGTATTTCTTTAATTACAGGGAAATACTAAAACCAGAAGTTGTCTCAATTATGAAACTTTTGTCATCTAAACCAAAGCACTTCCTGAGCCATATTTGAGTATTTTCTGCTTTTCCAGGTTGTTGATCTTTTAAACAGGGCGTTCTTTGCTATAGTGCTGCATGCTTAGACTTCAACTGCTCAGGATTTTAGTATGAGTTTCTCTCAAGATGTATGGCAACGTAATCTCGAACTTTATCAGAAGACATTAGCATTGCCTTTTAACCAGCAGCTGGCACAGGGCACCTTAAGCCGTGACGCCTTTAGCCATTATGTGATTCAGGATGCGCATTATCTGCTGGCCTATGGTCGTGCGCTGGTAGTCTGTGCAGCCAAAGCTTTTGAGGCAGATGACGTTATCCAGTTTAGTGAAGCAGCTAAAATTGCAATTGTGGTAGAACGCAGCCTGCATGATGGCTTTATGCAGGATTTTGGTATTAGCAAGGCGCAATTTGAGCAGACACCGTTGACGCTGGCATGCCATCATTATACTTCTTATTTGCAGGCGACGGCTTGGGCCGAAAGTTATCCGGTGGTATTGGCTTCGTTGCTGCCGTGTTTCTGGATTTATGCAGAAGTCGGCAAGGATATTGTCGACAATGCTGCAGCAAATAATCCTTATCAGGCCTGGATTGATACCTATGCCGGGGAAGATTTCCATACCGCCGTGCGTAATGTGATTGCAACCGTGGATCGGGTGGCAGCGCGTGTCGATGCCGATACACTAGAAAAAATGCATACAGCTTATACCCATGCAGCGCGCCTGGAATGGCTATTCTGGGACAGTGCTTATGAACAACGCCAGTGGCCTGGTCTGGATTAATTTAAGCTGAATTTAGCCCTGTTCAATACAGGGCTTTTTTTCTAAAAAATTTTAAATAATGCAAAATAGTTTTAATATTCATCTTGATTGATACTCTGCACTTCCATGCACTCAACCTTTTGCAGAAGTCGAATCCATATTTAGACGTCTTGATAAAAAGGTTGGCCAGAATTTCAATGGAAAAATACATCATCCGTTTCTAAATAGTTGCTTTTATACTGATCTTTTGACCAATCACCGACATAACTTGACGTTTAAAATACTTTTATTTGCACTTGAACATTTTTCATCCGGTATCATATAAGAGTTTTTGATGAATATTCTAGGATTCTTGCATGAGCCAAAGCCACATCCGTATTCGAGGCGCACGTACCCATAACCTGAAAAATGTGAACCTTGATATACCACGCGACAAGTTTGTGGTGATTACGGGACTGTCTGGTTCAGGTAAGTCCTCATTGGCCTTCGATACCTTATATGCCGAAGGTCAGCGCCGTTATGTCGAATCGCTTTCAGCCTATGCCCGCCAGTTCCTCTCCCAGATGGAAAAACCGGAAGTCGATTCGATCGAAGGCTTAAGCCCAGCTATTGCTATTGAACAGAAGTCTACTAGCCATAACCCGCGTTCGACTGTAGGCACTATTACCGAAATTTATGACTATTTACGTCTACTCTATGCACGGGTCGGAACGCCTTATTGTCCGGAACATGACCTGCCAATGGTGGCACAAACAGTCACTGAAATGGTCGATGCAGTCAAAGCACTGGAAGAAGGCACTGCTCTGTTATTGTTAGCACCGGTCGTGCGCGAACGTAAGGGCGAATATACAGCGCTGTTTGAACAGCTACAAAGTCAGGGTTTTGTCCGCGCCCGTGTGGATGGCGAGATCATGGAAATTGATCCACCACCTGAGCTGGATAAAAAGAAAAAACATACCATTGAAGTGGTGGTCGACCGCTTTAAAGTACGTGATGATCTGGGTAACCGTATTGCCGAAAGTTTTGAAACCGCGCTACGTCTCGGTGGCGATATCGCGATTTTATCTTGGATGAAAGGCGAACATAACGATCGCGTGTTTTCAGCCAAGCATTCCTGCCCGCAATGTGACCGTGCTGTGGCTGAACTGGAACCACGCCTGTTTTCATTCAACAATCCCTTTGGTGCCTGTCCGGTCTGTGACGGTCTGGGGACCCGCAGCCATTTCAGTGCCGACAAACTGATTCCCAACCCTGAGATTAGCGTCAGTCAGGGAGCCATTCGTGGTTGGGACCGTCAGCGTCCATATTATTACAGCATGATCCAGAAAGTCGCCGAGCATTTCGGTTTTTCTCTAGAAACGCCGTGGAATGAACTGGATGCCGATACCAAGAAAAAATTTCTGTACGGCACCGGCAAAGAAAAAATTGATTTGAGTTATATCGATGAACGTGGCCGTCGCCATAATCGGGTCATTCCCTTTGAAGGAATTTTGCCGCATCTGGAACGCCGTTATCGTGAAACCGAAAGTAATTATGTGCGTGATGATCTGGCACAGTATCTGTCCAATGCCGCCTGCGATGCCTGTGATGGTTCACGCCTGAATGAAATTTCACGCAATGTGAAAATTCTGGACAAGACCATTGCCGACATTACCCGCATGTCGATTGGCGATGCTGAAAGCTATTATCAAGGCATTCATCTGGAAGGTGCACGGGGTGAAATTGCCGACAAGATTTTCAAGGAAATCCGTGAACGTCTGCACTTTCTGGTTTCGGTCGGCCTGAACTATCTCAGCCTGTCGCGTTCTGCCGAAACGTTATCTGGTGGTGAAGCACAGCGTATCCGTCTGGCCTCACAGATCGGTGCCGGTTTGATGGGCGTCATGTATGTGCTGGATGAGCCATCAATTGGTTTGCATCAGCGTGATAACGACCGTCTGTTACAGACCCTGATCCGTCTGCGTGATCTGGGCAATACCGTCTTGGTAGTCGAGCATGATGAAGATGCGATTCGTGCCGCCGATCATATTATTGATATCGGTCCGGGTGCCGGTGTGCATGGCGGGCATGTAATTGCCGAAGGAACGTATGATGAAATTCTGGCTAATCCTGACTCGCTGACCGGAAAATATTTATCTGGCAAGTTAAAAATTGAAGTCCCGAAAAAACGGATTCAACCGCCTAAGCCTGAGGAACAAATCAAGCTGATGGGAGCATCCGGGCATAACCTGAAAAAAGTCGATCTGACCATTCCTTTAGGTATTATGACCTGTGTTACCGGGGTGTCTGGTTCAGGTAAATCTACCCTGATCAACCGTACCTTGTTACCTTTGGCGGCGACCCAGCTCAATGGTGCCACCACTTTAACTTCGGAAAAGTTTGAATCGATTGATGGTTTGCAGTTCCTCGACAAAGTTGTGGATATTGACCAGAGTCCGATTGGACGTACCCCGCGTTCCAATCCGGCAACCTATACCGGTCTATTTACCCCGATTCGTGAACTGTTTTCACAGACGCAAGAAGCCAAGGCACGCGGTTATGCTGCCGGTCGTTTCTCGTTTAACGTGAAAGGTGGTCGCTGTGAAGCCTGTGAAGGTGACGGCATGATCAAGGTGGCGATGCACTTCCTGCCGGATATGTATGTGCCATGTGATGCTTGTCATGGCAAACGCTATAACCGTGAAACGCTGGAAGTGAACTATAAGGGCAAGAACATTTCCGATGTACTGGAAATGACCGTTGAAGATGCCATGCATTTCTTCGATGCCATTCCAGTGATTCACCGTCGTCTGGAAACGCTGAATCAGGTGGGCTTAGGTTATATCCGTCTGGGTCAGTCTGCTACCACCCTTTCCGGTGGTGAAGCACAGCGGGTCAAACTGGCACGCGAGCTGGCCAAACGTGATACTGGTAAAACCCTGTATATTCTGGATGAACCGACCACAGGTCTGCATTTTCATGATATTGCCAAACTGTTGGATATCCTGCATCAGCTTCGTGACAAGGGCAATACCATTGTAGTGATTGAGCATAATCTGGACGTGATTAAAACTGCTGACTGGGTGGTGGACTTAGGCCCTGAAGGCGGTTCGGGTGGCGGTATGATTGTCGCGGAAGGAACGCCTGAAGAAGTAGTGAAAGTCAAAGCTTCACATACAGGTAAATTCTTGAAGCCGTTGTTGAAGTGATTTATTTTTTAAATCCTCCCCAACCCTCCTTTGAAAAAGGAGGGATTTTTCTTCTTTATCTGACGTCATATAGGACTTAGGGCTAGGGAGATTTTTTATTCAGGTAATAAGTATGCTAAAACGGTGATTCGTTCACCGTTTTTTATCTTTCACTAGACTATTGAACGAATTGCTTTAGCCAATTGCGCCAGTTCTTGATCATCTGCTCTTTGCGCATCATGCGATGAAATATATCCTTCATAGGCATCGAAATATTTATCGATTGACGAATTCACAGGTTGCCAATTCTTATGCAGGCCTTGAGTCTGATGCATCGGAAATAACTTGGCATGCACATGATCAACACCAAAACCTTCAAATACCATGCCGGTTCGACCCACATCTTCAAAATAATGATCCAGCCTTAATGCCACCTGTTTGGTGTAGAGAACCAGATTTGCCAGAACCTGATTGCTCAGTTCAAATGCATAACTAGAATAATGCTGTTTTGGAATAACAACTGTTACGCCCAGGGTATTTGGATAAATACTGAGGAAAGCCAAAAAATCCTCATTTTCATCGATCAGATGACAAGGTAATTCACCTTTCACAATCTGACAGAAGATACAATTTTCACTCATTTTAAACCTTTCTGAATTTTATAATTTTCAATCATTTAAATGGACGATACTTATTCTATTTTTATCATTACCAAATCTAAGGATGATTGCTTTCAAAACATTAATTTTAAATATTCTATTCAGTGTATTTAAACCTCAGCCACCGCATTGCGTCCTTTGGCCTTTGCCGCAAACAAAGCATCATCTGCATTTGACAATAAAGCTATCCAAGAGCCAGCACCAATCGCTACGCCAATACTGACCGAAACCTTAATCTCATCTCCTGTTGCAGTCACAATATGACGCTCAGCCACTTCAGCACGGATTTTATCAGCCACAATCAGTGCCTGCTGCATCTGGATATTTTCAATCAGTACCAGAAACTCATCACCCCCATAACGCACTAGCAAATCTGTAGCACGGACATTGGCTTTTAAACGCTCGGCCACCAGCTGAATGACCTGATCACCAATAATATGTCCATATTGATCATTTACCTGTTTAAAATGATCAATATCAATAATCATCAGACAGGTTTGGCTCAATTGACCCGGCTGATTTTCCAGAAAGCGGATATATTCTTCCAGGGCAAAACGGTTGGATAATCCGGTCAAAGAATCGGAGTGGGCAATATTCTTTAAACGAAATTCCAGGGCATCGCGTTCCTGCAACATCTGCTGCAATTTCTGAATGGCTGCAAATAGAGAATCCGAATGGCTCGTGTCACGCAGCGGCATATCAATTTTTTGACGACCCGAATTTTTAGATAAATTCAACAGCAGGCGACGCGCCTGAATCAGCGGCAGAAAAACCTGTTTGCGTGCAAAGACCATGGTAGAAATAGCGGTCAGCAATGAAATCAACGACAACAATATGCTCCAGGTCAAACGCTGCATATTGCTGTTCATTTCCCGGATCGCTGCATCTCGGCTGTATTGCAGCAGGTAATTTTGCAGATCCACCACGGTCGCAAATTTGTCTACGATCGCTTCAGTCAGCTGGGTTCCGCTTAAATGGTAATCACGTTGCTCCAGACTATCATCGATCAGCTCGCTGACGATCGGTAAACCTTGCTGAATAAACTCGGTTTCTACCCGCCGATGCAAACGGATGAATTCCTCGGTCTTATCTTGAGCAGGTTGAAGGGTATCAATTAATGACCACAGATAACGCACCTGATGCTGGGTCTGTAAAGAGCGGGTAATATTTTCTGTCGGGAGCGGGGTGTCAAATGTCACATGCGCCATGACAGACGAGGCAACCCGCCCCGCCTGATCGCGCAAATCAGATAAAAATAGAATCTGGCTAATATAGTTCTTTAGATGAGTTGATGAGCTATCTGAAGTCATTGCCACACCCCGCAAAAGTTCGCGGCAACTTTCCCAGGCAGCGAACATCGCCAGAATTGCCTGATCCATTTCCTGTGCATTACGTTGCTGACGTGGCATCCGGGTATAAGCATCAACCTGTGCACGTCCTTTTTTCAGACTGATTTCAAGCTGTGAAAGTTGCTGATTCAGATCGTTAAAACCGACTTTTGCCAATACTTCAGTCGTCAGGGACAATTGCTGGTCTACCTGCTGCCGATAGCGGATTAACTCTTGCTGATGCTTGGCAAATTCTTGCACCGAACTGGACATGGCTTTATTGGCAGGTGCGCGCTCACGCGAAATTTTATTTGCCAGATCAGCGACCTGTTGCAAGGCATTAAGTTGTTGATAAGTTTGTCTGGATTTTAAATAGCTTTGACTGCTACTGACGATCAAGGGAATACAGATGCAGAGTAAGCACAAAATAATAATCGACATCGACCCGTATAAACGTTTACTGATCCACTCAGAGCGTAATGTATTCATGCTGTTGTATTACGCCCCAATATTACAAACAAATCTAAATAGAATGTTTATTATACAAATAAAAACAGATTTTCTTAAAGTCTTTAGTCTTAGTTAGCTTATGTTTTTCATAATTTTTTTAATCTAAACTTCTTAAAATCTGTACTATTGCTCCTTTCAGACGATACAGCAGAGTTTTATATCTATAGCCCAACATAAACGCATATCAAAATAAGAAGATATTTATAGTTAAAAAAATATAAAAACTTGCTTTCTGCACTATTTACACATGCAACAAAGAGGTGCATAATGCACCGCATTAGGGCGAGTTAAATTATTCCTCAGCAGATATTTTAGTTTACCCGCAAATTTTGGCGAAAAAACCCCAGTTTTCTATGAAAATTGGGGTTTTTTTTAACTATTAAGTTTTTTCATTCTATTTTTACTTTTCAAATTGCACCATTTTAGTGCCATCCAATTCTTAATATATCTGCTTTTGTCTTGAGTGTTTTAACTCAGGAATCGAGGATCGTTAAAATTAAAAATTCGGGGCAAAAAAAAGCCCAACCTTGGGGAAAGCTGGGCCGATAAAACAAAAAATTGTGGAGAATCAGGCTAAATCACCCTGAAAGTGTGAACTCTAACTTGATTTTTATATTATGTAAAATTCTCTTAAAAAAGTAAAGCCGATTGCTTCGCTCAAGATTATAAAACATTCTTATTTGGCTTAAAAAATAGGCATCCACCATGCCATCCGACCTATTTAGGCTAAAAAATAATCAACCCAATCAAAGATTTGATGAGCTGAATAGTTTAAGTTTGTTGACATATTTATGGAAAATTCCACCTCCCATTAATTGATTTTACCAATCTAAATTTTAAATTTAATTGAATTAAGAAATAAAAATATCAACATAATTTCTCCTTAATTTTAGAACTTGATTTTAATTTTAAAGTTTACCTTTTGTTATAAAAGAATTTTTTCTACAAAGAGGAGATTCATCAAAAACATGAAATTTACACAAAAATAATACAATTATTTAGCTTAAAAAAATAGCTATCGCAGACCAGATTGACTTAATAAATTGTTACAATACAATATGTTTCAAGCTGTACACATCTTGTAACAAAACGGTAAATATCATGAAAAAACTCGGTTTAGCCACTGCTTTATTATTAGCCATGACCGGTGCTCAAGCATATCAATTCGAAGTTCAAGGTCAGTCAGAGTTCATCGACAATACTGTAAATGACAAAGATTTCACTGGTGCTGTTCAAGGTACTTACTACTTTAAAAATGTTGATGCGACTAAAGGTCCTTTAGCTGAAGCTGCTTTCCTTAATCAGGCATCAAACGTTTCTGCTGCTTATACATATGGCGAATACGATGTAGACGCTGATGCCAAAGACCAGACTTCTCATACTTTTGGTGTGAAAGGTGAAGCTTACATCCCGACTCAAGTTGTTCCTGCTTATGCAAGTGCATCTTATAGCCATACCATTACTGATGGTAAAGGTGGTCAAGCGGATGACAATGGCGACCGTTATGCATTAGAAGTAGGTGTATTACCGATTCCTAATTTCTTGGTTGCTGTTGGTTATACCAGCGTCGCAGACCAAACGTCTTATGACGCGTTCAACATGTTTAATAACGGTGTTATTAAAGCAGGCTTAGAGTCTCAAACAATCAATGGAGACCAAGATGCAATCACTGCCCGTACTAAATACGTAGGCGCGATTGACGGAACCAACATGTCAGTTGGTTTTGAAAGCGGTCTGGTTTATGGCGAAGACACTGCCTACAACTTAGGTACAACTCTTTTCCTTAACCCGCAGTTAAGCGTAGGTGCTTCTTATATGGAATCTAGCTTTACGGGTTCTCCAGACAAAGCATGGGGCGCGAACGTTAACTACTTCATCACCCCTGCTGTTGCAGTTGGCGCATCTTATGTAAATGCTAACTATGAAGCGAATCTTGCAAAAACTGCTCAAGTTCGTGATACACAGACGATCGGTGTAAATGCGAAATTCCGTTTCTAATTTCTGATTAGATGCTGAAAATAAAAAAGGACGCGATATGCGTCCTTTTTTGTTAGCAATTTACTACTGATTAAAGGTTGACCTTTTGACTTTTATTCATGAAAATTCAAATGTTTTTTCATTAACTTAATTGGAATGCGTATGAAAAAGGTTTATTTAGCATCAGCATTATTACTTGCTGTGACAGGTGCCCAAGCCTACCAAGCTGAAGTACAAGGTACTGTAGGCTATTACGATGCCGAACTTAACGATGGTAACTATAACGTTGGGGTACAAGGGACTTATTATTTTAAAGATGTCGACGCTTCTAAAGGGCCATTAGCTGAAGCTGCTTTCCTGAATCAAGCAAGCAGCATTTCTGCTGGCTACAATTTTGGCCAGCTGACTGCCGATATTAACCGCACAGTTAATGTGAATGGTAATCCAGTTACGATAAATGAAGAGTTTGATGCAGAACAACACACTTATGGCATTAAGGGTGAAGCCTATATTCCTACAAGTGTTGTGCCAGTATATGCAAGCGCATCTTATAACCACTCTAAAACTGACGCTAAAAATGATTTCACTGCTTTAATTCAAAATGATGATTCTGGCGATCGTTATGCACTAGAGCTGGGTGCCATGGTTTTACCAAACTTCCTGATGGCGGTAGGTTATACCAATATTGCTGCTACAGAATCCTTAGATACTTTCAACATTTTAAATAATGGTCTGATGAGTGCAACTATGGAATCGCGCGCGATCCGTGAAAAGAAAGATGCAGTCACCGCACGAACTAAATATGTAGGTCCAATCGATGGTACTGACATGGCTATCGGTTTTGAAGCTGGTTTAGTTTCTGGCGAAGATACGATGTATCAACTGAAAACAGATCTTTATGTAACGCCTAAACTGGGTCTAGGTGTTTCTTATACAGATGGCAGCTACAAGAGCTCTACCGTGCCGACCTCTGCAGTTGGCGTGAATGCAAGTTACTTTGTGACTCCAGCAGTATCACTTGGCGCAAGCTACGTTTATGCTGATGGTGAATACGGTGCGAATGATGCACACCTAGGTGCGCTTAATGCGAAATTCCGTTTCTAATTTCTGATTAGATACTGAAGTAAAAAAGGACGCAATATGCGTCCTTTTTATTGTTTTATGAAGCTGTTTACTCAGGTGTGCGCACCAGACTTAAAAAATGCAGATGACGTTCATACTGATCAATGATGTCCTGAAGCAGATCTTCTTGTGTCCATTCCATCACATCATAGCCCTGCCCGCCTTCTCTTAAAAAGACTTCTGCCTGATAAGACTGGGGAGAGTCAGCATCCGGCATAAAACTTGGTACTACAGTCTGCGTAGCAATGACCTGATAGATAAAGTTCATTTCATCCTGATGATCGACCCGCAACTCAAGACCGTCCTCCAGTTGAGCAATTTTTACCTGTATCTGCCGCCGTTTCAGTTCAGCCTGAAAACTGCTAAATGCTTTGCTGACCGTGGTCTCAATATAATCACGTACTTCACCCTGGCTATGCGCATAATGCATGATTAGACCTAAGCGCTGTTGCCAGCTACGCGGATTCTGGATGGCACGCGGGGTGATCCGTGCTGCTTGCAGTGCATGCATTTTGGTGACATCCAGATGCAAAGCTTTGATTAAACCCCAGCACATCAGCAGCATAATGAAGGTAAATGGCAAGGCACTCATGATCGTGGCCGATTGCAGTGCCTCTAAGCCGCCTGCCAGTAAAAGGATGATCGCCAGTAAAGCCATGAGTACGGTCCAGAACAGACGCTGCCAGGTCGGTGAATTTTCACTTTTTGCTGTCAGATAATCAGTCACCAATGCTCCTGAATCGGCAGAAGTCACAAAGAATAGCATCACCAGCACCGTCGCAATGATACTGGTCACTGAACTGAAAGGCAGATGACTGAGAAACTCAAACAGGGCAACTGAAGAATCACGCTGAACTGCTTCTAGCAAGCTGGTATTGGCTTCATGCATAATGCTGTACAGTGCGGCATTGCCCATAAAACCCATCCAGATCAGGGTAAATCCAGTGGGAATCAGCAGTACGCCAACGATAAACTCACGAATACTTCGTCCTTCTGAAACCCGGGCGATAAACATGCCGACAAATGGCGACCAAGAAATCCACCAGGCCCAGTACATGATGGTCCAGCCCCCAATCCAGCCACTTGGCTGATAGGCATACAGGTTAAAAGTCATACTGAACAGATTTGAAACATACTGTCCGGCATTCTGAATAGTGGTCTGCAACAGGTAAATACTTGGACCTGCCACAAAGACAAAGATCAGCAACAGTAGTGCAAGCACTAAATTTAGTTCAGATAAGCGTTTAATTCCTTTATCTAATCCAAAAAACACAGAAGTCGCTGCCATGGCACTCACCACAATGATCAGGATCACCTGAGTGCTAGGTGCCTGTTCAATACCAAACAGGTAATTCAAACCTGAATTGATCTGAGTAACCCCGAAACCCAGTGTTGTGGCGACACCAAATACCGTACCAATGGTGGCAAACGTATCGACCCCATCTCCAAGCGGACCATAGATTTTTTGACCAATCAGCGGATATAGGGCCGAACGGATTTTTAAGGGTAATTGATGCCGGTAAGCGAAATAAGCCAGCGACAGGCCAACAAGCGTATAAATTGCCCAGGCATGCAGACCCCAGTGGAAAAAAGTAACCCGCATAGATTGCTGTGCAGCCAGCACCGTTTCAGGCGTTCCGGCCGGCGGCGTGACATAGTGCATCACCGGTTCAGCTACGCCAAAGAACATCAGGCCAATCCCCATCCCTGCGGTGAATAACATCGCAAACCAGGAGGTATTTTTATATTTAGGCTGACTATGGTCAGGTCCCAGCTTGATTTTACCCATGTCTGACAGGGCAATATAAATGAGCAGGATCAGAAATATCGCCACAGACAAGACATAGAACCAGCTAAAGGACGTAGTAATCCACTGGTTCAGTTGCTGGGTGAGAAGTGAAAAAGCATCGGGCGCAAATATGACCAGCGCTAGAAATATCGCAATAATACTTACAGTACTGATAAAAACATTTGGATTGATATTGGCAAACCAGGATGGTTTCGCAGAAGGCATACATCCTCCATTTTTAAAATTGGATCGACAAACAGCGTCAAATAATTATTAAGAAAGTTAAAATACGGGAACAGATTCAGTCTATGAGAGCAAGATCTGCTGTTATTTTAGGAGGTTAGAAAAAATAAAGCCGTTAAGTTCCTGTAACAAATAAAATAAAAAATATAAGGTTTAGTGTTCAGATGGGTGCTCTCTGTCTTTGACGTTATTTTTATGCGGCAGGCGCGAGATATATTGCAAGGCAATTAAGCGTGACACAATCAGCGCCAGATACATCACCCCGACAAACATCTGGACAATGGCCAGCATCCGGGCGACCGGACTGACCGGCATCATATCGGACAGTCCTGTTGCAGACTGTACACTGAAACTGAGAAAAAGCAGGTCCAGCCAAGGCTGATAGGCGTGCAGGTCAGGATCCGAAAAACTGTAGGGCACCAGAAGCTGGCAAATACTGTAAAGGAAGGCAAAGCCCCAGGCCAGCAAGGTAAATACTGCACCAGCAGCAAAGAGTTCATCTTTGGTCAGATAGCGATCATGAAACATATAACGCAGCAGGCCATAGGCTGCACTGAAATAAGCCCCGGCTTCAAACAGGTTGGCGGTAACATGGATCCAGGTATAACGCAGCCCCAGTACAATCAGGGAGGAAAATAAAATCGCGCCGGCGACAAAGCTGAGTCCAAGAATAGTAAACATCGGGGTCTGGCGAATGACCCGAGCAATCACCAGTAATACCAGCACACCAAGCACCCAGGTTCCCGCCCGGTAAGACACACTTTCATAACTTAAAACGGACAAGATCAGGATCAGCAATTGCAGACATAACAGCCATGCAGAAGGCAGCTGTGTAAAGCTGTTCCAGAACTGCTGTAAAGTTTGCTTCATAATGACCTTCTAGTTGCTATTGTCATGCAGGGAACGCATTGTTGTTATAAGCAGCGTTAACATAGCATGTTCAAAACAGCTTGCAGATATGCGATTTGTATGAAAATTACTGAAATAGCACACTATAGAAATCTGGCTCATCCATTCCAATACGGGACTTCTTTTAACAAGAAATATAATCATGCCCCCATAAAAAAAGCCCCTCACGGGACTTTTTTTGTGTAACGCCAATCTTAGTGATCCGATGCGCCGGAGATACCAAGACCGGTTTGTGAACGTACAAACTGGGCATCAAAGGCTTTGCGTTCTGCCTGAGCCTGTGCCGAGCTATCCGTCACAGAGAACAACCAGCAGCAGAAGAATGACAATGGCATCGCGAAGATTGCTGGGCCATTGAACGGATTCACTGGTGTATCGGAAATACCCAAAGTATCTACCCATACTGCTTTAGACAGTACAATCAAGGTTACAGCAGTCACCAGACCTGCCACACCGCCAATCACGGCACCACGTGTCGTCAGGCCTTTCCAGAACATGGACAATACCAGTACCGGGAAGTTGGCACATGCTGCAACCGAGAACGCCAGACCTACCATGAAGGCTACGTTCTGTTTCTCGAACAGAATCCCGAGAATCATCGCGAAGATCGCAAGACCTAAAGTCGCAATCTTAGACATACGTAGTTCAGAGGCAGGTGTAGTCTGGCCTTTCTTCAGGACGTTGGCATACAAGTCATGCGAAATAGCTGAGGCACCTGACAGAGTCAAGCCTGCAACCACTGCAAGAATCGTGGCAAATGCAACTGCAGAAATAAAGCCCATGAACAGGTCACCGCCGACTGCGTCAGACAGGTGAACCGCCGCCATGTTATTACCACCGACCAGCTCCAGCTTGCCAGTCACTGCCATTTTCGCAACATCAAGGAACTGTGGGTTATTCGAGACATACAGAATCGCACCGAAACCAATGATGAAGGTCAGCAGGTAGAAGTAACCAATAAAGCCTGTTGCTACCACTACTGATTTACGTGCTTCTTTGGCATCTTTTACCGTGAAGAAACGCATCAGGATATGTGGAAGACCTGCCGTACCAAACATCAATGCCAGACCCAAAGAGATCGCATCAATCGGGTTAGACGCCAGACTACCTGGCCCCATGATCTTGGTCGCATCTGCCAGGCTCAAGTCATGCACTTTTGCATAGACATCAATGGCCTGTTCGAACATGTTGGTAAAGCTGAAGCCTACACCTTTCATGACCATAAATGCCATAAAGGTTGCACCAGACAATAACATCACCGCCTTGATAATCTGTACCCAAGTGGTCGCCAACATGCCGCCGAACATTACGTAGGCCATCATTAACAAGCCCACAATGACCACTGCAATATTATAGTTAAGACCGAACAGCAGTTTGATCAGCTGACCTGCACCCACCATCTGTGCGATCAGGTAGAACGCAACAACAACCAGTGAACTCACAGCAGCCAAGGTACGTACCGGTTTTTCCTGCAACCGGAAAGAAACCACGTCTGATAGGTTGTATTTACCCAGATTACGCAGACGCTCTGCGATCAGGAACAATACGATCGGCCAGCCCACCATGAAACCAAGTGAGTAGAGCAGGCCATCAAAACCGGACAGGAACACCATCGCGGAAATACCCAGAAAAGATGCAGCTGACATAAAGTCACCGGCTATCGCCAGGCCATTCTGGAAACCGGAAATACCGCCACCGGCCGTATAAAAGTCTTTGGTATTGGTGGTTTGCTTTGCTGCCCATTTGGTAATAAACAGCGTTGCCCCAACGAAAATCACAAACATGATGATGGCAGACCAGTTGGTTGCCTGCTGTTCTGCTGCCCCCAGATCAGGACCAGCCAATGCAATGCCTGAAGCGACTGTTGTAGTCACCAAGGCAATAAGAGAATTCCATTTCATCTTAATGTGGTCCTTTTTCATGCGCAATCGCTTCGACTTCACGTATCGCTTCTTCGGTCAATTGATCAAGTTTGTTGTTGGCAATGTACGAATACACACCACACAAAATAAATGACAGGACAATGATGCCTAACCCTAGTGGAATCCCCCACGTGGTGACACCGCCTGAAATTGAAGACAGTAGAAATTCTTTGTTGTAGCCCACCAGCAACATGAAACCTACATAGACAAATAGCATGATTCCGGTCAACGTCCAGCTAAGCATACTTTTCTTGTGGACCATTTCCTTGAATTTTGGATTCTGTAGAATTCGATCTACTTGTACCTCATCCATAATTACACTCCTGTAGCCCAACCTTGGGCCGACTATTTTTTAATTCGAATTATCACTGTTACAAATTAACAAGAATCGTAGGTGCTTGTAATTTAGACTTTGGTCGTTAAAAAATGATCAATTTAAACCGTCGCTTTCGTGATGCGCTATCATAGCGGCATGCTCAGTACACATCAGGCTATATGAACAGTTGGCTCATCATAGGGATCCTTGCCCTCTATATCGCATTACTCTTTATCTGCGCTTTTTACGGGGAAAAACATGCCAGCCGGCTAAGTACCCGCGGCCGCATGTTATTGTTCAGTTTAACTCTAGGAGTGTACTGTTCATCCTGGACCTTTTATGGCGCCACGGGTGCGGCAGTACGTGAAGGCATTATTTTCCTGCCGATCTATCTGGGACCTCTGTTATTTGTTGCTGTTGGCTATGATATCTGGCGCCGGCTGGGACGGGTTCGGCAGCATCATGCCATTTCTTCAATCGCAGACTTTGTCGCTGCACGCTATGGTAAAAGTGGTCCCCTCGCCTCGCTGGTAACCATTCTGGCCGTGGTGGCGATCATACCTTATCTGGCCTTGCAGTTACGTGCCATTGCCTTAAGTGCCGCCGTCATTCTGGAACCTTCTGCAGGCGTAACAGGTACCACCAATGGCGTGCTTTTCCTGACCGGTATTCTGGCGATTCTGGCCATGATGTTTGGTACCCGTCAGATTGCCAATACTGAACAGCATGGCGGTCTGATGCTGGCCGTAGCATTTGAGTCGTTTGTAAAGCTCTTTGCCTTACTGGCTGTGGCCTGTTTCTTCATGTTTGAAGCACCAGGAAATATGGCACAGATCAGTCATGATATCAGCACCACTTTTCGTGAGGTGCAACTGTTTGGCGTACCACAAAGCTTCTGGATTCAAACCCTGCTGGCGGCGCTGGCGATTATCTGCCTGCCGCGCCAATTCCATGTGGCGGTGGTGGAACTGCGCGATGAAAAACATATCCGCGGTGCACGGCGCTGGTTCGCAATTTATTTGATTTTAACAACCCTGGCGATTATACCAATTGCCAGCTGGGCATTGCATGCGGCACCCCAATATCTGGCCATTCCGGATGTAGCCGTACTGTCTTTACCACTCAGCTATAACCAGGACTGGCTCACTTTATTAGCCTTCTTGGGCGGTTTTTCTGCCTCTACCGGCATGCTACTGGTGTCTTCTGTAGCCCTGTCGATCATGCTCAGCAATGACCTGATTATGCCGGCATTATGGCGCTTAAAACTGATTTCACGGCATGACAAGCGCTTACCATTGGTACTGAAATTTACCCGCCGGGTCTGCATCCTGGGTGTAATGCTGATGGGCTTTCTGTTTTTCAACTTCTTCAATGATATTGATCAGCTCTCGGTTTTTGGTCTGTTGGCCTTTAGTGCGGTGGCACAATTCGCTCCTGCCCTGATTGGCGGCCTGTACTGGCGCGGTGGCAGTAAACAGGGCGTATATGCCGGACTGTTAACTGGTTTTGCCCTGTGGGCCTATACTTTGCTGTTTCCAACCATTTTGCGCAGCCTGCCTGAAGCCTATAAAGGCTTTAGCCAAAGCCTGCTCACTCATGGTCCTTTTGGCTGGAACTGGTTACGACCAGAAGCCCTGATCGGTTTTGAATCTTTTGACCCACTGACGCATGGGGTGGTGTGGGCGCTGGGTTTAAACACCCTGCTATATATCTGGATCTCCCGTATTTTCCGTCCAAGTGTGGCCGAGCAGATTCAGGCTGAAAGTTTCTTCTATTATGAAACCAAGCCCTTACCCTCACAGAGTCCTTCTACCGAGGTCAGCTATTCCCATCAGGATGTCGCACGTTTAAAAGTCGGTGACCTGATTACCCTGGCCAAACGGATTACCGGTGAAGGCCCAACCACACGTGCTTTCCAGCAGTTCTGTACCCAAAACAGCGTTGAGCTGAATGAAAACAGCAGTGCCAATGGTATGTGGTGGCGTTTTACCGAACAGTATCTGGCCGGAACCATCGGGGCAGCGTCAGCACGTACTCTGCTTACTACCGCCATGGTCAACAATGGCCTGGCCTTGGGTCAGGTCGCCAATATTCTCGATCAGGCCTCACAATGGCAACGTTTTAACCAGAACCTGATCATGACCATGATTGATCACATGACCCAAGGGGTCAGCGTGGTCGATGAAAACATGTGTTTGGTGGCCTGGAACAATCAGTATCTAAAACTGTTTGATTATCCTACCGATATTGTCTATGTCGGCTGTCCGATCGCCGACCTGATCCGTTATAACGCTGAACGTGGTGAATGTGGTCCGGGTTCGGTAGAAGAACATGTCCGTAAGCGGATTCACTGGATGCAGGTCGGCAGTGCCCATGAATTTGAACGGATTCGTAAAGATGGCCGGGTGATTCAGATGCGCGGTAATCCGATTGAAGGGGGCGGTTTCGTTACTACTTTTGCCGATATTACCGCTTTCCGTGAAAATGAAGCCGTACTTGAAGCGCGGGTTCAGGACCGTACCCAGCAGCTCGCCGATGCCCTGTCCGAGCAGCAACTGGCACGGGAACAGGCAGATAAGGCCAATATGTCAAAAAGCCGCTTCATTGCCGCCGCCAGTCATGACCTGTTGCAGCCGATGCATGCTGCGCGACTGTTCAGTACCGCACTTGAACAAAGTGTACAGAATGACGAAGACCGCAAGACCTTGCAGCAACTGGATCGTGCCTTGCATGGTGCCGAAAGCATGCTGTCGGCCCTACTGGACATTGCCCGACTGGAAGGCGGCACCATTCAGCCTAAACGTCAGGCTTATCCGCTGCATGACCTGCTGCGCGATCTGGAACTCCAGTTCAAATCGATTGCTGCACAGCGTGGCATCCAGTTCAGTGTGCATGATGCGCAGTTCTGGATTGATACCGATCCGCAATGGATTCGCCGCATTATCCAGAACTTTGTCAGCAATGCCCTGCGTTATACCGCAAAAGGTAAAGTCGTGGTCGGCGTGTTACGTTCGGGTAGCAAGCCAGATCATATCCGCATTGGCGTCTGGGATACCGGACCGGGGATTGCTGAAGAACAGCGCATCAAGCTGTTTCAGGAATTCGAGCGTTGCGGCCATACCTCACCTTGGGGTGAACAGGGTCTTGGTTTAGGCTTGGCGATCGTACAGCGTATGACCAGCATGCTGGACTATCCGGTATATGTCTTCTCCGAGTTGGGTAAAGGCTCCTGCTTTATGATTGAAGTCCCTGTGGTTGAAGCACCGAAAGTTGTGGCAGCACCAATCCAGACTGTTCCTTTAAAGAGCAAAGCCTTTAGGATTCTGTGTCTGGACAATGATGAAACCATCCTCGAAGGCATGTCCACCTTATTAAGTAAATGGGGCTATCAGGTCTTCAAGGCTACTGAACCGGAACAGGCACAGCAGCTGATTGAACAGGAGAATATTCAGGTCTGGTTGATAGATCAACATCTTAACCAAGACAAAATTGGTTTGGATTTTATTCTGGAACATCGTCGTAGCGATATTCCGGTCGCCCTGATTACGGCCGATTCCGATCCGGAACTGCCACAGCGTCTCAAAGAGCTGAACATTGTTCTGCTGAAAAAGCCGCTAAAACCGGCCTCGTTACGTTCTTGGCTATCCGGACTGAAAATTTCTGACACCTGAGCAGATTTTGACCGCGATCAATGCCCATTTCAGCTCCTGAAATGGGCATTTTTTATACTCATCTGCTACATAGAATTACTTTAATTGCATAAAATTTATTCCAATGTGCTAAAAGCAGTAAAAACTCCGAAAATATCGCTCAATAAATTGACCAAAATGATCATTTTTCAATTCACTATGGCAAAAACTGACGAATGTATTAATGGTCATGTGTACACTTAGTTACAATTATTTATGCTGATGTTTTTTATAAAAATTAAAGATCGATTTTTTATTCCTATAACTTTAGTCGTATGTTTTATCCCCTGCACTTGGCTTTAAAAATAGAGGAAAAGAAACGATCAGTTTCCATCTCATATACATGCCTTGATTCCTTTGGCAGCTGATCTATTTTTCTGTATATCGGAGTTCTTCACATGAACAT
This sequence comes from Acinetobacter pecorum, assembly GCF_014837015.1. Classification (GTDB taxonomy): domain Bacteria; phylum Pseudomonadota; class Gammaproteobacteria; order Pseudomonadales; family Moraxellaceae; genus Acinetobacter; species Acinetobacter pecorum. The sequence goes on along the minus strand of NZ_JACSPT010000013.1, from coordinate 15,935 downwards.
AGATCAAAACCATGACTTGAATCAGACTCAGCAGTTTCACCGTCAATATGGTGCCAATGCCTTATTGCCAAACATTGACTGGACACAGATTTTTAAATACAGCAAGCTGAATGATGTCCAGTATCAGGCACTGGAAACGCTGTATCAGAGTGCAGTCCCGCTGGCGCTGCAAGTCTTTGATGAATTACATTTTGATGTCTTTGAACCTTATGCCTACAAGCCACAAGGTCTGGGTTTATTTGAAAAGATTGCTGAACAGGAAGATAAATTAATTCAGTCTCTTGAAGCTGAAGCTAGGGATCTCCCAGCAGCAACCCGACATCAGATCTGGAGCATGCTACTGCGTGGTGGTGCAGTACTGGTATTTAAAGCTTGGCTGGGCAAGGTCAAAAATGAAGAAGATTGCCTGGATACCAGCCAGTTCGACGAGCTGTCCGATCTGTTATTTATCAAAACTTGCCCACATGAGCTGGCGCAGCGTTTACATGTTGACCCGACTGCACCGGACGATCACATCTTCCTGATGTATGACAATGAAGTTTATCTGGACCGTTTCAACAGTCTGGAAACCGCGGCACTGTTTGTAGATCTGGGGGTATATGACGCGACCTTCCTGAGTCTGCGTGATGATCGCGTGGCAGAATATCTGAAATCTAAAGGTTATGTCACCGAAGAGCAGATTGATGAACTGCAATGTGCCTTAAATCCGCTGTTTTGTGATGATTTTACTCGCAAACAGGATTATATCGCCTAACATATTCATATCTTTTCACTTAATTTTTTCCATAAAAAAGACCTCCAATGAGGTCTTCTTCAATTCAAATAGCAGAAGCTTACATTTTGCGGTCTTCAATATTCAGCGCATTAATGGCCAATACTGCTTGCGTCCGGTTCTGTACACCCAGCTTACGGAAGATTGCCGTAACATGGGCTTTAATGGTGGCTTCGGATACATCCAGTTCATAAGCAATCTGCTTGTTTAATAAACCTTCAGCTACCATCATCAACACCCGGAACTGTTGCGGTGTCAAAGACTGGATCCGCTCGGCCAAAGCCGTTTCATCGGCAGCACGCGGATCAAAGTTCATATTGGCCGACAGATTGGGTGGTAACCAGATTTCACCTTCCAGTACTTCACGAATCGCTTCACCAATATGGCTTGGGTGGGCAGATTTAGGAATATAGCCCATCGCACCATGCGCAATAGCACGCTGGATGATGCTGACTTCTTCATGCGCGGACACGACGATAATCGGTAAAGACGGATATTGTGCGCGAACATGCACCAAGGCAGAAAACCCGGATGCGCCTGGCAGGTTTAAGTCCAGCAGCACAAGATCAGGCTCAGGGCCATTTTCTAGACGTTCATAAAATTCATTGACTGCCGCAGTTTCATGAATCTGGGCTTGTGGCAGACTATAACGTACAGCCTGAATCAGGGCATGACGAAATAGTGGATGATCATCAACGATTAAAATATTCATAGGCAACGTGAGAAAGATCTTGGCACGGTAGGCCCTATTCTAACCACACAACCCGGTTTAAGGATATGCAAGACACTATTATTTTTAAAATAATATGCAGTTTTTCTTTTTAAACTGCCCGTTTTTGCACTATTTCAATAATTATTTAATTCTCATCACTTTTTTATATATGTCTTATTCCTCACTGAAAAAGCTTATATTTATTCAATATAAGCATAAATATCATAAACTTATTAAATATTTTTTACTTATAAATCAGGCTTTTTTTGTATATCAAAAAATCAGATAACTTTTCAGCTTTTCGTTATTTTACAGTCCTGCGCTGAATCAGGGTTAATAAGGACATTCCGAGATTAACCCTATTTTCAGGTTCTAAATATGTCTAATTTTAATGCGCAAAACCCCTTAAATATTGTGGCCGTATCTGGCGGTTTAAATCATCCTTCAAAAACCGAAGCCCTGGTTCAGGCGATTCTGGATAAACTGGGGGAAGCCACACCGATCAATGTACATTTCATTAAATTTAGCGAAATTGGTTCACTGCTAGGCGGTGCGGTTTACCGCAATCAACTGCCACAACGCATTCAGGATGATCTGGCAGCCGTAGAAGCCGCAGATGCGCTGATTGTCGGCACCCCGGTTTACCGCGCTTCATTTACCGGCCTGTTCAAGCATTTCTTTGACTTTGTCGAGCAAACGGCACTGGTCGATGTGCCAGTATTGTTAGCAGCTTCTGGCGGCAGTGACCGTCATGCCTTGGTGCTTGAACATCAACTGCGTCCTTTATTCAGCTTCTTTCAGGCGCAGACTTTGCCGATTGGTGTTTATGCCACCGACCGCGATTTCACCCCTGAATATACCATTCACAGTGAATTGCTCCGTGACCGGATTACCCTGGCTGTGGCGCGAGCATTACCTATTCTGGAATGGGCACCTGCCAAAGGACAGCGTGCTGAAGTGATTAAAGAAAAAAGCATTCAGGCCAGTCAAAATCTGGGCATTAACAAGCAGATTGAACAGGAAGAAGTATTACCATCTGCAGTAGTACCTAGCCTGGATGCAGCAGAATCGCGTTTACACAGCAAGAAAGCACCAAAGGCTCAAGTGGCTTAAATATGCACGCAGAGGGTAATCAGCATGTCGAATGATAAAAATATCGTATTTGCCTATTGGGTGCCGAATGTCAGTGGTGGGCTGGTGGTCAGTAACATCGAGCAGCGCACCGACTGGAGCTATGATTATAACGTGCGTCTGGCACAAACGGCTGAACAGGCAGGCTTTGATTATGCTCTGACCCAGATCCGTTTTACTGCCGGCTATAACGCAGAAAATCAGCATGAATCAGTGAGCTTCAGTCATGGCATTCTGGCCAAAACTGAACGCCTGAAAGTCATTGCCGCGATTCTACCGGGTCCGTGGAAGCCGGCACTGGCCGCCAAACAACTGGCGACGATTGACCATCTGAGCAATGGCCGGATCGCGATCAATGTGGTCAGTGGCTGGTTCCGCGGTGAGTTTGATGCGATTGGTGAAGAATGGCCGGAACATGACGAGCGTTATGCCCGTTCGGAAGAGTTTATCCGTAGCCTGAAAGGAGTCTGGACCCAGAACAACTTTAATTTTGAAGGTAAATATTATCAATTCAAAGACTATAGCCTGAGTCCTAAGCCATTGCAGAAGCCTCATATAGAAATCTTTCAGGGCGGCAGTTCCCGGGCAGCACGTGATATGGCATCCCGTGTATCTGACTGGTACTTCACCAATGGCAATACCCCGGAAGAGCTGAAAAAACAGATCGATGATATTCGTGAAAAAGCCAAGGCCAACAATCACTCGGTGAAAATTGGTGTAAATGCCTTTGTGATTGCACGGGATAGCGAAGAAGAAGCTCAGGCTGTATTGCAGGAAATTATTAGCAAGGCCAATGTGCATGCGGTGAAATCCTTTGGTGAAGCGACCCGTGAAGCGGGCGCAGCAAGTCAGGAAGGCGAAGGCAACTGGGCCAAATCAACTTTTGAAGATCTGGTGCAATACAATGACGGGTTCCGCACCAATCTGATCGGGACACCGCAGCAGATCGCTGAACGGATTATCGAACTGAAAAAAGTGGGCGTAGATTTGATTCTGTCAGGCTTCTTGCACTTTATTGAAGAAGTCGAATATTTTGGCCAGAAGGTATTGCCTTTGGTCCGTGAGCTTGAAGCACAACAGGTAACGCGTGTGCAGCAAGAAGAAGCTGAGCCCGTATAATTATTCCAATAAATCTCAGCAGATTCACCCCCTCCCTCAAGGCTCGGCTTGGGGGATTTTTTTATGTGATAAAATTATTGTCTGGCTAGGTTTAAAACTATCAATTCCTTAAAATTCCGCACTAACGACTTTCCAAGAATTTTAACAATGCAATTGATCTGGTTTCGTCAAGACCTCCGCATTCATGATCATGCCGCGCTCTGGCATGCCACCCAGCAAGGTACCTGTATAGCAGTGGTGGTGCTCTCTCCCGAACAATGGAAGCTGCATCAGGATGCCCGGATTAAAATCGATTTTTATCTGCGCCGCCTCGACGTCTTAAAGCAGCAGTTAACGCAGCTGAATATTCCATTAATCACTTTAAATATTCCCTTATGGCAAGACCTGCCTGCCGAAATGCGAAGCCTGTGCCAAAAACTGCAGATTGATACGCTACATGCCAATATTGAAGTGGGCGTGAATGAACTGCAACGTGATGCACAGGTACAGCAGATGCTGGAACAGCAGCAGATCCGGGTCGAGCTGTATCATGATCGCAGCCTGTTTCCACTGACCAGTATCCGTAACCAGTCCAATCAGCCCTATCAGGTCTATAGCGCGTTCAAGAAAAAGTGCTATGAACGACTGATTCAGAATATACCGGGCTGCTATCCTGCCATTCAGCCTCAAGATCCGTTTGAATTACCCGCTCAGCTGACCAGCTTTGATCTGCAAAAATTTGTGGCTGATTATGAGGTCGATCATGCTGCCCAGCTCTGGCCTGCAGAAGATCAAGCTGCCTTTGAGCTGCTCGATGATTTTATCGGGGAGAAAATGGCTTACTATAAAACCGAGCGTGATTTACCTGCAGTCGATGGTACCAGCCGCCTGTCACCGTATCTGAATATCGGTATTCTCTCGATTCGTCAATGTATGCAGACCCTGTTTAAGGATGGCTATTTCCAGATTGATGATATCGGTCAGCAGACCTGGCTGGATGAACTGCTCTGGCGCGAGTTTTATCTGCATACCCTGTTTGATTTTCCCCGTGTATCCAGACATCGGCCTTTTAAGGAAAATACCGATAACATCCAGTGGCGCAATGCACCTGAAGATCTGGCTGCCTGGCAACAAGGACAAACCGGAATTCCGATTGTCGATGCCGGTATACGGCAAATGCGAGCCACTGGCTGGATGCATAACCGGGTGCGCATGATCACTGCGATGTTTCTATGTAAAAACCTGCTGATAGACTGGCGCTTGGGAGAAAGCTGGTTCATGCAGCATCTGATTGATGGTGATCTGGCGGCGAACAATGGCGGCTGGCAATGGTGTGCTTCGACCGGCATGGATGCCGTGCCCTATTTCCGGATTTTTAACCCAGTCAGCCAGTCACAGAAGTTTGCTCCGAATGGGGATTATATTCGCCGCTGGGTGCCGGAACTGGGGCATCTAGATGCCAAAAGCATTCATGACCCCTATGCCAAAAATCCGGATCTTGCACTGGATTATCCAAAACCGATTGTGGATTTAAAAGCCTCTCGTGTAAGAGCGATTGAAGCGTTTAAGCAAATTTAAAACCAAACTTTTTCATCCCGAATAAAACAGCCTCCGATAAAGAGGCTGTTTTATTTTCAGATCAGGAATAAAAGCTTGGATCAGGCACTTTTCCGGTCAACACCCATTCCCCCACTTCCTGATATTTATAATCGATCGGATCATGCAAGGTCTGGGTGCGGACATTGCGCCAGAAGCGGTCTAGATTGAGCTTGGCCGTGGTGGCCCGCGCACCCATCACCTGGAAAATATTCTGGGTAATATAGAGAGAGGTATTGGTTGCGGCAATTTTAGCTGTGGCAATGGCAACCGAGACTTCACCGCGCTGTTCGGCACTTAAATCATTTCCAAGCTCCCAAGCTGCCTGTAAAGCCTGAACCGCTTTATCTGCCAGTAAGCGTACCCCTTCTAGTTGTACATAAAACTCAGCGAAATGCTTCTGGATAAAAGGATCATTCACCGCATCGTCTGCCAGTGATTTGGACCAGGCTTTTTGGGTTTGTACGGTCTGTTTGGCGACGTCAAATGCCCCTTCTGCCACGCCCAAAAACAGATGTACGAAAATCAGTTGAGCAATCAAAGGCCGTAGACTGGAATACGGCGTACTCAATGGGCCTGGATTTAACAGCAGTTCATTTTGATGAATTTTGACCTGCTCAAAATGACTGGTACCACTGTCGGTCTGGCGTTGGCCCATATTGTTCCAGTCGCCCAGAAAACTTACTCCTTTGCGTTGGGTAGGAATCACACCAATCAGCAATTTTCCGGCATCGTTATAGCCTGAACACAGCAACATATCTGAATCGATCGAACCTGAGCAGAAGCTTTTATCTCCATGAAAAATATATTCGTTTTCTGAAACTTTTGTGGCTGTGGTGCGACGGTCCAGCGGATTTAGAGTATTACCCCAGAACAGATTATTTTGGGCCGTCTGTTCAAACCACGGGCCATATTGTTCCGCTTGGGAAAATAATTGCACGGTCGCAATCAGCAAATGGTGAAAGCCATAGACATGCGCCAGTGAACTGTCCACTTGGGCCATAATTTGAATGGTTTTAAAAATGGTCTGCCAATCTGCCTCCTGACCGCCATACTGTTTTGGAATGGACAGGCCAAGCAAGCCACTCTGGCGAATCAGGTCACGCTCGGCTTTGGGATTACCCCCCTGTTTGTCCCGCTCTGCGGCAGTCAGAGCAAAATTTTCAGCAAGTTTCTGGGCAATATCGACAGGAGACTGATTTAAATATGGGGATTGTGCATTCATTATTTTAACTCATGTTCAGCATGGAAACAGCTTAGCAGATCAGGGTACTGACCTATATCCGAAAGCATGCAGAGCTTATGACTGATATAAAAATACCGGCAGAATGCCGGTATTGGAACCGCTTAAATTTAAACTTTATTACGCTGTACTTCTGCAATCAGATGCTCCACCACCTGCGGTTCAGCCAAGGTTGAAGTATCTCCCAGACTGTCCAGCTCATCGGCTGCAATTTTTCGCAGGATCCGACGCATGATTTTGCCGGAGCGGGTTTTTGGCAAGGCCGGTGCCCAGTGCAAGGCATCTGGTGTAGCCACTGGACCGAGAGTCTTACGCACCCAGCTCACCAGCTCACCGCGTAGTTCATCTGAACTTACTACAGCGGCCTGCAAAGTGACAAAGGCACAAATTCCCTGTCCTTTAATATCATGTGGCATACCAATAACAGCAGCCTCGGCCACCGATTCATGCGCCACCAGTGCACTTTCAATTTCTGCCGTACCTAGACGATGTCCGGACACATTCAGGACATCATCGACACGGCCGGTAATCCAGTAATAACCATCTTTATCACGACGTGCCCCATCCCCGGTAAAATAGGTGCCTGGATAGGTCGAGAAATAGGCTTCAATAAAACGCTCGGGATCACCCCAGATGGTCCGCATCTGACCCGGCCAGGAATCCTTAATCACCAGATTACCCTCGGCTTCTCCCTCCAGTTCCTTGCCGTCAGCATCGACAATGGCCGGCTGTACGCCGAAGAAAGGCCGTGTCGCCGAACCCGGTTTTAAGGCAGTCGCACCCGGCAATGGCGTAATCATGAAACCGCCAGTTTCGGTCTGCCACCAGGTATCAATCACTGGACAGCGACCTTCACCGACCACTGTGTAGTACCAGTTCCAGGCTTCCGGATTAATTGGCTCACCCACTGATCCTAAAATTCTCAGGCTGCTACGGTCACTTTCCCGTACAAAAGCATCTCCCTCACGCATCATGGCGCGGATCGCTGTCGGCGCGGTATAGAGAATGGTCACGTTATGCTTGTCGACAATATGCCCGGTACGTGCCCAGCTCGGATATTGCGGAACCCCTTCAAACATCACAGTGGTGGTACCATTTGAAAGCGGACCATACAGCACATAGGAATGCCCGGTAATCCAGCCGACATCTGCAGTACACCAGAACACATCATCCTGCTTGATATCGAATGCTTCACGGAAGGTACAGTTCACATAGGTCAGATAGCCGCCAGTGGTATGCAATACTCCCTTGGGCTTGCCGGTAGAACCTGAGGTATACAGGATAAACAGCGGATCTTCGGCATTCATCGGTTCGGGTGGACAGATGTCATTGACTGACATAATTTCCATGTGATACCACAGATCACGCCCTTCCTGCATTTCGATCGGGTTACCGGTGCGATGTACCACGATGACATTCTGAATAGACTCTGTGCCTGCAAGTTTCAGCGCTTCATCGACATTGGCTTTCAGTGGAATGACCTTACCGCCACGCATGCCAGAATCAGCAGTAATCACCATTTTGGCCTGACAGTCTTCAATCCGGCTGGCTAAGGAGTCTGGCGAAAAACCGCCAAATACCACACAATGAACCGCACCGATCCGGGCACAGGCCAGCATGGCAATCGCAGCTTCGGAGACCATCGGCATATACAGCATGACCCGGTCACCTTTCTGGATGCCATTTTTCTTCAGTACATTGGCGAAACGGCAGGTTTCATCATGCAGCTCGGCAAAGGAAATAATCTTGTGCCTTGAAGGATGGTCACCTTCCCAGATGATCGCCGGTTTATAGGGATGTTCTTTCAGATGCCGGTCCAGACAGTTGGCACTGACATTCAGCTGTCCATCGGCAAACCATTCGATTTTAAAATCGTCTTTGTTAAAACTGGTATTTTTGACTTGGGTAAAGGGTTTGATCCAGTCCAGACGTTGCGCCTGCTCTGCCCAAAATTGATCTGGCTGTTCTATAGAATACTGATAACGCTCGAAATACTGCTCTTCGAGCGTACGTGCTGTTTTTTTAAATTCTTCAGGTACTGGATAGATCTCTTGCATAATTCACTTCCTTGATTTTGTTCTATCTCATCACGAGAGGTTAATGCGGCGTGGTTGATTGTTTTTTATGCATAATGGCAGTATGGCCTGCTTATTTCAAATCCGGCAATCATGCTTTCGTCGTAGATTATTTATACAAATTCAATCAAAATAAACCACAACTTACAGTACAGAATTTTCTACACAACTGTGTATGATCTGTAGTAATTCCCTTTAAAATAAAATTGCCCTCTCATTGTTATTGGGTCTGGTTTAGCAGGACACTCTCTTTATGACATCGCCTGAATCTCCCTACTTTAGTCCGCCTGATCTGCCTCTAGCAGATCATCCCCTGTCGATGAAAGGGCGTTTCGGGCGCTTGAGCTTTATTGCCTGGTCGGCGTTTCTGCATTTCATTTTTTTATGTTGCACGTTCGCACTCGGCCTTAGTATTGATATTGTAAATATTGCCACACCTTCCATGGACCCGAACTGGCTAATTTCATTACAAGGCTTGGGCAGCATTGGTGTACTGCTCATCGTTCTGGCCTACCTGTATTTTGCTTTAGTCGTGACTGTTCGCCGTTTCCATGATTTAAACAGGAGCGGCTGGTGGGCGCTGTTATTATTGCTCCCCTTAGTTAACATTTTTGTATGGCTTTATATAATCTTTGGTTCGGGTGATCGTGGCATAAATCACTATGGTCCGGCACGGATCACCTTGTTCTGGGAAAAGGTCCTGGCTTGGCTGATGATTATCCTGACTCTGCTTAGCCTGTTGGCTTCACTGGCTTTATTCGGTTATATGAGTGGTGGAGAACAACCGCAGACTCCGGCAGAAATGATGCAGAAAACCACAAAATATTTCTAATATTGACTTTAGCCTTGGGAGAAATACCTGGCCATGCTGGCAAACTCTGGTTAATTTTTTGCTGAACATCAGGCAAAATAGGCAAAATTTAAATGCGGGAAATTTCGTGGCAGAAAAAGAAAATACTTTGAATCAGGTCACTGAAGGCACGACTGAGCTGTTGCACGAGGCAACTGAAAAAACAGCACAGACTGTAATTGAACATACCGCCAAGTATAATGATGCTTATAGTGCCATTGACAAGATCATAGAAGGCTTTTGGGAGCGTGTGCCCTATTTCTGTATTGCCTTGGTGGTGATTTCGATTTTCTGGTTACTCTCCAAAATATTCAAGTTTTTTATTCGCAAGACTTTAGAAAACCGCTCTTATACCCGGCAGAATCTGGTGCTGGTCCTGAACCGTGTAGGTAGTACTTTCATTATATTTTTCGGTGTATTAATCGGGCTGGTGATTGCAATTCCTGGCTTTACCCCGGCTCAGCTGATGAGTGCCCTCGGAATTGGCTCAGTGGCCATCGGTTTCGCCTTCAAGGATATTTTCCAGAACCTGCTTTCCGGCGTACTGATTTTACTGAGTGAACCCTTCAAGATTGGCGATGACATTATCGTGAATGGCATGGAAGGTACAGTTGAAGATATCCAGATTCGCGCGACCTTTTTACGCTCACCAGATGGCCGGCGTATCGTCATTCCCAATGCCACGGTCTACACCAGTGCAGTGACTGTAAATACCGCCTATACCCGTCGCCGCTGTGAGTTTTCGGTCGGTATTGGCTATGAAGATGACATCCAGAAAGCCAAAGATATTATTACTGCAATTCTGGATAAGGATCCAACCATCCTGAGTCAACCTGCCTTTAGCGTCAATGTCATTGCACTGGCAGACTTCTCGATTACCTTGAAAGCTTTATGGTGGGTCGACACCACAGATACCGGAACCGGAACTTCGATCAGTGCGGTGCAGGAACGCGTGATTCAGGCTTTTGCAGAACACAGTATTTCAATTCCTTATCCCGTTCAGGAAGTGAAGGTTTATCGTGGGGATGGTCATGACGATGCCTCAGCTCGCGCTAAACAGCCGACCTAAAACATAAGGAATTGCCGTCTCGGTACGCAGAATACGGTTGCCAAGGTTCACTGCCTGACAGCCGTTTTTTATGAGCAGATCGATCTCATAGGGAATAAAACCACCTTCCGGGCCAATCACGATACTGCAAGGATGCTGAAGCGCAAATGGCATAGGTTGTTCTGCATAAGGATGTGCCACAAAAGCTGGACAATTCGTACTAATCAAACCCGGCAAGACATCTTCCACAAAAGGTTTAAAGCGTTTATATAGCGCTATTTCTGGAGCGATCGTATCCCCTGCCTGCTCTAGGCCCAGTTCAAGATAATGATCCAGCTGTTGCAAAAACGGTGTCTGCCAGTAGCTTTTATCTACCCGATAGCTGTGCAGTAAAATGATTTTTTCTACTCCCATCGTGACAGCATCCATGATCAGACGACGCAGGACTTTGGGTCGTGGCAAGGCCACAATTAAGGTCACAGGTAATTTTTCTGGAACAGTTTCTTCTTGCAGCGGTTTTAGTTGTACTGATGTTTCAGAGATTTCAACAATTTCTGTAAGATAACGCTTGCCTTCACGGATACCCACTTTGAGCGTATCACCGACTTGAATGTCCAAATGTGTCTGCAAATGTTCCAATTGACGTTTGGCACTGATCGTCCAAATCTCAGATTGGGTTTGACGGGGATCAAGCAGGACGATGTTCATAAAAAAGAAGACCAAAAAATATGATATATCCCTCTATTGGCTAGAGGGTGGCGACAGGGATGTCGCCTGCAGTGCTGAGGGGCAGGACGTCCCTTCAGCGCTGCAAAAGGCTTTTGTTACTTTTGGCCCGACAAAAGTAAGATAATCACTTTGAAAAATAAATACTAAGTCAAATCGAATCTCGATTATTGTGGGACAAGCCTTAAATAAAGCGCTATAGCGACTTATCATCGTGTAGGCTTCTCCCTATTTTTGACAGCGCAAAAGTAGGCAAAACGCTTTTGTTAGGCTGATGACACTTCCCTGTATCACAGCCTAACGACGGCATCCCTGCCGTCTTGGTAAATCCAATACCTGTTACTCATCAATGTAAATTAAAGATACTGATCAATCACCTGAATGTGCTTTGCCAGTGAACCCTGATTTTGCTGCATAATCTTTTCCGCAGCCGTATTCAAACTTTCAGCCTTTTCTGAATTATTTAAAAGCTCCAATAAAGTCGTCGCTGCCTGTTGAGCATTTTCGACCACTTCTACAGCTTGAGCTTCTAAAAACTCACCCACAATGGTCTGGAAGTTAAAATAGTTCTTGCCCAAAATGGTAGGTACATGCAGCGCAATCGACTCCAGAATATTATGTCCACCACCTGGTTCATTTAAAGAACCTCCAACATAACATGCCTGACTCAAAGCATACCAAAGCCACATTTCACCCATAGAGTCGGCCAGATAAACCTGGGTATCTGCTTCAATATGTTGCCCCAAACTACGGCGCCGGGTTGTTAAACCTAGTAACTGTGTTGCCTGAAACACCTCATCAAAACGTTCCGGATGACGCGGCACCACAATACAGACCAACTTAGGATCAGCCTCTAAAGCAGCTTTTAAAGCACTCAAAATTTCTTTTTCTTCAGGAGCATGGGTACTGGCCAGCGTGATCACTTTACGACCTGCTAAAGACCATTGCTGTTTTAACTGATCTGCCTGCTGGATAAAGTGCTCAGGCGCAGTAATATCGAACTTGATATTGCCCAAAACCTGGGTTTTCCCCGCTGCAATTCCCAGTTCGATATAGCGTTGCCGGGTAGCCGCATCCTGTGCCAAAAGGCCAGTTAAATTTTTCAGCATGCCACGGGTCAGACCTTTGACCTTGGCATAGCCTTTGGCGGATTTTTCAGAAAGTCGGGCATTCAGCAGTAAACAGGGCACCTTAAAATCCGGTGCCTGATCAATCAGATTCGGCCAGAGTTCAGTTTCCATTAACAACAGTAGCTTAGGCTGATATTTCCGATAGAAATCCTGAATCAGTGTTTTCTGGTCAGCAGGCAAATACACGGCCTGGAATAAATCTAAGTAGGGTGGCTTTAAGAACAGCGATTTGGCCCGGGCCTGACCGGTTTTGGTGGTATTGGTGACCAGCACCGGATGACCGAGTTTTAAATAATGCTCAATTAAAGGTTGGGCCGCGTTGGTTTCACCTACCGACACTACATGAAACCAGATGGCATGCAGGTTTTTGGGGGATTGAAATGGACCGAAACGTTCTGTCATTTCTTGTTGTAATTGTTCCGGCCCGGTCGTACGTTTACGAATACGCGATTGATATAAGGGTTTAACCAGCGCCAAGGCTGCGTTGTACCAAAATGGAGTGGCCACTTTGCGCCCCTGTCCAAAGATTCAATGGGCAGAATATAGCAGAGCCACATCAACATGTTAATCAATGTGGCTCAATTTTAGATTATTCTGCGATGCTTAAAGCTTCTGCTTCAGCCAGGGTTGGATAATCAATATATCCTTCAGCTGCCTGGCTGCCGATCATGTTTTCCAGTTTTAGTTCATTCAAAGGTGCATCTTCAAGCAGTCGCTCATACAGATCCGGATTGGCAATATAAGCCTTGCCAAAAGATACCGCATCAGCTTTGCCAGATGCTAACAGTTCAATCGCATCTTCACGGCTCAAGCGCATATTGGCAATGTACGGTACGCCATGTGAGCGCTGTTTCATATACTCTGAAATGCTGTCTTCTGCCAGGTACTCACGGGTAAAGAAAAATGCGATCTGACGTTTGCCCAGCTGCTCCATGACATAACCAAAGGTTTCACGTGGATCATTATCGCCCATATCATGCTCATCGCCACGTGGTGCCAGATGTACACCCACACGATCAGCACCCCAGACTTCAATCAGTGCATCCATGACTTCTAGCAGGAAACGCGCACGATTTTCAACTGAACTGCCGTATTCATCTTCACGTTTATTGGTTTTTGTTTGCAGGAACTGGTCAATCAGGTAACCATTGGCTGCATGCAACTCAACGCCATCAAAACCGGCTGCTTTGGCACGAATTGCAGCCTGTTTATACTGCTCGGTAATTGCGTGAATTTCAGCAATTTCTAATGGGCGTGGTAGGACGTATGGACGTTTTGGACGTAACAGGCTGACGTGACCAGCCTGTTGTACGCTGCTCGCCGATACTGGTGTTTCACCGTTTAACAAATCCGGATGCGATACACGGCCGACATGCCAAAGCTGGGCAACAATCAGGCCGCCCTTCTCATGAACCGCTTTTGTCACCTGTTTCCAGCCTTCTACCTGGGCATCACTAAACAGTCCTGGCGTATTCAGATAACCATTGGCTTCTTCAGAAATAACAGTTGCTTCAGAGATGATCAGACCTGCACTTGCACGCTGGGCATAGTATTCGGCCATCATTGGCGTTGGCACACGGTCAGCAGTGGCACGGCTACGGGTCAGCGGTGCCATAATGACACGGTTTTTGAGTTCTAACGCACCGAGCGTTAAAGGAGAATTTAATTCAGCCATCGTTACTCCCACCGGCTAAAGGTGTTGTTGTAAATGTTCGATAAATTGCTGAATCAAAGCTTCATTGCGGGAAAAATACGACCATTGCCCATGTTTGGTGGCGGTAATTAAACCCGCCTGTTGCAACACGGACAAATGGTTGGACATGGTGGATTGAGAAACTTGTCCTAATTTTTCAATCTGGCCCGCGCAGACACCACGCTGAAAGCCGCCACACTCCTCCACAGACAGATATTGTTCTGGAGATTTCAACCACTCCAGAATCTGCCGACGGGTCGGATTGGCCAAGGCTTTAAAAATTAGATCAAGGTCCATAAGCACATCACAATCAGTGGCGCAACGAAACTTCATTCAGCATCTGCAATCATTATATCGTATTTTTTCGATTTATATATCGATAAATTTGGATATAAAAGTCACAAACTGTTAAAGCATTGTTACGCCAGCTTTAAACGACTTGTTACAAGCCCTGTTTCAGGCTTGCTTCAATAAATTTGTCCAGATCACCATCCAGTACGGCACCTGTATTGGAATTTTCTACGCCAGTACGCAAATCCTTGATACGTGAATCATCCAGTACATAAGAACGGATCTGGCTACCCCAACCGATATCAGACTTGGAATCTTCCAGCGCCTGGGCAGCTTCATTACGCTTGTTCATTTCCAGCTCATAAAGCTTGGCACGTAACTGTTTCCAGGCATGGTCACGATTAGCATGTTGTGAACGCTGGTTCTGACAGGCCACCACGATACCGGTTGGAATATGGGTCAAACGCACCGCAGAATCAGTTTTGTTAATGTGCTGACCACCGGCACCTGAGGCACGATAAGTATCGGTACGCACATCTGAAGGATTGATTTCAATTTCGATGTTGTCATCTACTTCAGGTGACACAAACACGGCAGAAAATGAAGTATGACGGCGGTTACCCGAATCAAATGGCGACTTACGCACTAAACGGTGTACGCCAGATTCAGTACGTAACCAGCCATAAGCATACTCGCCTTCTACACGAATCGTAGCAGACTTGATCCCGGCTACATCGCCGTCAGACTCTTCCATCAGTTCAGCTTTAAAGCCATGACGTTCGATCCATCGCAAGTACATACGCAGCAGCATGGATGCCCAATCCTGTGCTTCAGTACCCCCTGAACCTGCCTGAATTTCCACATAACATGGATTCGGGTCCATCGGATTGCTAAACATGCGGCGGAATTCAAGTTTGGCCAGTTCTTCTTCAGCAGCATTCAGCTCAGCCTGCACATCTTCAAGCATGGTTTCTTCATCTGCTTCCACAGCCAGATCAAGCATCGCTTGCGCATCTTCCAGCTGGGTCTCTAACCCGTCCAGTACATTTAATACGTTTTCCAGCTCGCCTTTTTCTTTAGCCATGGCTTGGGCACGACTCTGGTCATTCCAGATGGCCGGATCTTCTAATTCACGCAGGACCTCTTCTAAACGCTCTTTTTTCAGATCGTAGTCAAAGATACCCCCGTAGTGTCTGACCACGTTCGTTTAAGTCTTTTAATTGGTTTAGATACGGATTAATTTCCACGTGAATTACTCTCAATCAGAATTAGGCACAAATTATTTAGCCCGCGATTATAGCACAGTCTTTTTTTGCAGTTTGCGCGTCCTCAGTGTTGGCTAAAAGTTCAAATGATTATTTCTTAGGACTTATTTGTAGAATTCAGCACCGCCCTAAAATCCCTTTATTAGTTATTTTTTATTTAATGGTTTCTATTATTTTTTGCTGCTATTTATTCAGTTAGTCTCTGAAGACTATGGATCTTTTTTTCTTTCTTAGATTCTCAAATGAAGTGCAACAGAGATTAAATTATTGGAAAGAAGCAAGATGAGCTAGCATTTTGCTTCCGA
>NZ_JACSPT010000012.1 GCF_014837015.1 Acinetobacter pecorum | reverse complement strand
TGTAAGTCTTCTGTTTCTTGCTCATGGTAAACTCCTGATGAGTGTCTATAGTTTACCAAGTTAAAACCTCCTGTTTTTTCAGCACACATCACTCGGCTCTTTCTTCTCATCAATCATTCCTCGAACCGTAACAGCATCATGCATCACTTCACGTTGAATTAAGGAATGAATAAAGTCAGTAAAGTTGGTACGTTCTTTTTCAATGTGCAGCTCCAACTGCTCTAGCTGCAATGGAGTAAGTCTAAAATTTTTGGTTTTACTTCTCATATACAATCACGCTAACCATTCTTTGGTTTTTGCTTTTAAGTCAACGAAGTTGACTTGCCCATCTGTGATGGGCTGGGAGGTCTTAGGAGGGTTTCCCTCCTAACAAGCCCTGTACATAAAAAATTCGAAGAATTTTGTATGTACAGGTAGGCTTGCTTATTCCCATCACGGATTTTTATGACATTAGCAAAGAACAAAATTACGGATCAGTTTTGGTGGTGTTTTAGAGTTTTTTCGCTAATTTTTTTATAGACTGATTAAAAGCGGTAATCCAATTAAAAAATCCCATTTAAAAATGGGATTTTTATTAACTTTGAAACCTGTTTAAAGATTAAATTTTCTCAAATAGTTCATTTGCAATTTTTCTTGCTAAAGCATCTTGAGCTTCTGGCAAATCAGGTAAGTTAATGACATATTGAATTGCTTCACGACCTGCAACTTCCATAGGTCCATAGTCATCATATGCTTCGCCTGTATAGGCATTGTAAGCTCGTAAATCATCTTGCGTAAAATCAACATCACATAACTGAGCTAGATAAATATATAGCCATGCTTCACCAGTATTCTTAAATAGTCTTTGGTAAAGGAAGTGTTCAATTGCCTCAGTGTCACCTTGATTGCATAGATACAACATCTGCTGATAGACCTCATCCTCATCTGCATCAAAATTTATTTCCGCAATACTCAATGGACAATTTTTGATATACGATTCGTAAAATTCAGCTTGTTTTATATATTCGTCATATTTTTCTTTATTCTTTGTAGTTTCCTCAGATTTTATATATTTTTGTTTGTCATTATCCCAACGACTACCGAAATTCGAACCATTTCGACCATAAGGCGCAATTTGATTCGCTAGGTAACGATAATATCCAGCAACCAATGCATAGGCATCAAGATTCTTACGATCTTTTGCATAAGACAATATAGTCTCAAGATATTTTTCTATTGTATTGAACTCAAATTCCTCATCTTCAAAATACTCATAGTCAGACTCATCCCCAAGTTCAAATGTATTCAGTAATCCATTATCAAAGCAAACATGACTCAAACTTTCTCGCATCACTCTAAAATTTATAACTTCTATATTTAGATATAAAAGCTCCTGATAGACAGTTTTAGCGATCGAAAAGTGAATCTCTTCTGGAAGATCTAATTTCGATAAAATTTGCAAACGAGTGATAAGATTTTTGATTTGATCTAGTAATTGACGACCTTCATAGTCATCCCAATGTAGATCATCTTCATCATAATTCGAATAGTCTGATTCAGGTGGGTTTTTAAATATTTCTAAGCTTAATGCATTGACGAGATCATGCTGATAATATTCTTCAGAATCATCATATTGGACTTGGATAATTAGATTTTGACTTACAAATGAATTGTACGTTTTACAGCCTTGATTTAAAGCGATTAATTCATAAATATGCGAACGACTAATCTTTACAGAATGCTGTTCCTGAATTTTTTTTGATAATTTAAATGCGAAATCTTGAATAGACATAATTTTCTCTACAGCAAACTCTAAATTCTTTTGTTCAAAGAATTTCTTGGTGTCATATGACTTATAGCAACGCATGTTTAAATGCTAAGAACCAAACGAGTTGATGCTTAAGAAAATTAAAATATAGATGTGGTTTGTAAAATTAAACCAATAAAACTCAACCCCTTTTCTACTCATGCGTAAGTACGGTAGGCGACCTTGTTTTTAATTTAACATTATTTTTGAAAATTACAATCATATAAATCAAAATAGATTTTCTTTGAAATATAAAAAATTGAAAAAAATTATTTATGCTAACTTACACAACTATTCACCAACCTAAACCATCATCCTTTTGTGAATTTTTATCACTTTTACGACTTGCTCTTTGTCTGACCTTACCTCGTAGTTTCAATAGCTGTATTGGTGAAAATGGCTGTTCAGGCAAAAATGAATCTAGATGATCCAGTAGATCTAATGTCATTAAAATCGCGATCAAGTTTTCTAAACTGACCTGCCCTGCTTCTGCATTCATCACAACTTTTCTAGACACACCTGTTCGTTGTGCTACTTCAAGTTGTGTGAGATTTAAATTCAATCTTGCTCTTTGTAACCTTTGTCCTAATTCAATCGCCCAAGCATACGCAGTCTTAGAATTATAATGTGTCATGTAAAGTTACCTATATAGGACTTAGATAGCTGAAATAACGATTAAAGTTTAATTTTAGTAACTTTAGAACATATCCTATTTTCGCTATTTGGCTCAATAACAATAAACAACGAATTAGTACAAAAATTTTAAGTTTCAAACTAAATTAGAGATTAACCATTTTTCTGAAGTTTTCCACGAAACTAATTTTAAAAAATATTCATGTGATAAGTTTTCACATGACGGTTTATGTTTAGGGCAATTTACACCTAACCATCAATAATTTTTAAAATCATTTTAAGGAACAATATCAAGATATGCACATGGAAAATAAATCCATAGCTGTTCTTTTAGAACCAGTATTATCTCCGACCAATTGGGCGAATCCTTCAGTTATTTTCAAATTTACTGGGAAGCGAAAATGTAGACATCGAGATAGACATTTAGTGAAAAGATTCAACGGGAATAAATAGATGAGCATCGAATTAAGACCAGAGGAACGTTTAACTCAATTAATCGCTTCAGGTACTAGCTTAGTGTGTACGAATGATGCCGCTATTATTCTTGGGTTAAAACCAAATACATTGAGAGTATGGGCAAGTCGTGGCAAGGGAGATTTAAAACCTGTTATGACAACCAAGGGGGCCAAATGGCGACTGACTGATATACGGAATTTGGTCGGGCTTTAGCACCCTCTTAAACATTAAAAAGAGATTATTTAGAGACTTCATTTTGAAATTGTTGAAGATTTTAAAATCCCTACCTTCAAAAATTGAAGGTTTATCACTCAACCAATCACTCTTATCAAATTTTAGCATCGCTATTTATTGCTTACATAATGCTTACATGAATTTTAAAATTAAAAAACCGCTTAGGATTAATGCACCTAAGCGGTTGTTTTATATGGTGGGCCCAGACAGACTTGAACTGTCGACCAACGGATTATGAGTCACCAAAACCAAACTTTATAGTTTTATTTATCAATCACTTACAATGCTTGCCCTACAAAAAATACAACTTAAACCAATGTTACATCACTACATATTAAGATTAAGTTGACACAAATTTGACACACTCATATTGAATAATTTTTTCAATTTAAGGCTGTTTTTATTGATTGGACATTCTGTAGCATCAAATTATGATGTGTTTAGAGATATAAATAAAAATGATGCAAATCAATATAATAAACTGTTAAAGAATGGTATAAGAAATTGTTCAGATTTCATCTGTAAAACCTAGTTAACTAACGGATCGACTGGAACGGCTACACCAAACTTTTCCAATCGCCAGAATTTTGACCCTAAAATCTGAACTGGAATTTTGCGTTGGAGTAAACCAAAGAAATTTTCATCATGCGTAGAGATAATAATTTGTTTATCAAACTGCAAGCAGATACTACGCAAAAGATCAATCGTCGAAAGTATATTTATAGAATCCATTGATTGGATTGGATCATCAATCATAATGACATCTATAGGTTGGCCCTCATCATCTTTTGCATGTAGTGCACTTGCTAAAAATACGCTCAAACTGAGAATATTAGTCTGAGCACTACTAAAATAAAGGATTGGAGATATTATTTTTTCTTTTTCATCACTTACCACAATATTGAGGCCTGGTTTATCTGATGAATCAAAATCTACTTGGAAGCCAACTTTTTTAAAGAATGGATGTGGATCTAGCTTACGATATATCGAATTAATAAGATCTTCGTAGAAAAAATTATTAATAAGCACTTTGAGTTTATTCACAATTATATCCATTTGCGCTTGCAAAACCTTACGAACTTGATTGCGTTGTTCTTGATGCTTTTTAATCGTGAGAAGTTCTTCCTTGATAGACATACGTTTAATATAGGGGGCAAATAAATTCATTTGCTTTACGAGTAATTGAATACCATTTAAACGCTTTTCAATATCTTGAGTGCGGATCCGACACTCTTCAATTCCCTTAATAAGTAGCGCTTTAATTTTTTCCAATGTATCTTCTGGATGAAAAATAATAATATTGGCTAAACTCTCATGAAAAGCATTAATTGATGATTGAGAACGAGCTAGATTTCCTTCTATAGTTTCCTTCTGTAGTTTCAACAAAGAAAAATCCGTCCATGTGCCTTCTAGCATCATTCTATTTTTTAAATCAGTGCACTGATCAATTAGAGATTTTTCAATAACTTTATATTTGAGTAACTCACTCTCAAGCTCTTTTCTTCTCTTCTCGCAATGCTGTTTGATATCTGAAACAGAAATGGCATTCTCATTGAGATATGCTTGTACGATAACGTAAGAATTTTCATTACATTTTATCTCTGCCTCAGCAATTAATGTTTGCAACTCAGAGCCTTTAGCTTTGACACTATCGGTAAGTAATGTGATTTGAGCTAAAAATTGACCTTGTTGATCAATTAGATTTGATCGCTTTATTGTAAGCTCTTTAAGCTCCGCTTCAGCACGAGAAACTAGCTCGTCATGTGAAAGCCCCCAAACTGAATTTTCTAGTTCAACAATTCTATTTTCTAAAGTCTTATATTCTGCCTTCTCAGTAGATATATCTAGCTCGGTTTGAGCTAGCCTCTTACTAACTTCTGCCAGCTTTGCATGCAGACTATTTAATTGTTGACCTTGTGCTTCAATAGCTTGTTCTGTAATGGTTTCGACAATTGTTAGGAGTTCTTTCTGACGTATCGAAGCAAGTGACAACTTTTGAGAGTTCTCCAGACTTAATTCAGACAGTAAATTCTGGTTCTTAAGCTTTTCTACTAATACATCGACAGATGGGTGGGGAAATGTGCACAGTGGGCAAATATTAGAAGGCTTTATACTTAGATAATCTAAACCGATGGAAATCAGCTGTTCATGTAATTTCATCTGTTCAGTTAAAGCTTTCTGAGTGGTATGAATAGCCTGACTATGCGCATTGATTAAACTGAGGTCAGCATGAGATCTCGTCAATTGTTTAATTTTTTCTTGATCGAAAATCAACCCCTTTACATCTCCTTCCAATAATAAATTAGATGTAATTTTTAGTGCTGATATCTCACTTAATAAACGAGATAGCTCCTCATATAAAGCCTTATCTATTTGGATTGAAATATTTTTATCGGAGATTTGCTTTAGTAGAACGCCTATACGAGCTTGATTATTTGAAAGCTCTATATAGACAGGGCCTGCATTTTCTATAGAATTTCTTAAAAACAAAGCTCTATCATCAGCAGTCTTAAGGCTGTTGTTCAGTTCATGTAGCTTTTCTTTAAGATTTGCTAGTTGGACTGAGCTTTTAGACAGGTTCTCATTTAGTTCTTTTTGCTTCGAAGTTGAGTCGAAAAGGTATGCATCTGTTTGTAAAAAAGAGTCAATATTCTCAGAGATTCCAAGAATGTGCATTAGATGCATATGTGTTTTTTTCTGATCTGCTATACATTGTTCATAAGAATTTAACAGTACCTGATATTTGTCAGCATCAACAACCCCTTTTAATATTCTATTATGCTGAGTCTTTTGCTCTTCAATATTGCTGATATGGAGCTCAATTGTCGGCAGCGTTTCAAAACTATCAACAATCTCTCCTAATGTTTTAGTATTTGAATGATATAACGTATTCAGTTCATGCTGTCGTGATACAAGGCTAGCGTTAAGGTAATTCGCTCTCTGAGATGTAAAACTTTCATCAGGTAAGGTAATATTCTCACCTATAGCATTAAGTTCAGTAGCAACTGAGTTAAAATGATCAAATACTGAAATATCAATAGGTTGTTTTATTTCACTGAGGAGAAAATCACTCCTTTTTTTGAGCTCTCTTAGCTCTACCTCATTATCATTAATGAGTACAGATAATTCCTTACGAGCGGTTTCAAAATCACCCCCAAAACTTTCTATAAACTTAATATAACGATCATGAGGATTTGCTTCTCTTAGAAATCTATCAATTTCATCTTGGCTTAGAATTACACGTCTGAAAAACTCATTTTCAATTAAGCGATTACCTCCAATCCGTGTATCCCGCTGATTCTTACGAAGCTGGGGTAACTCTCGCTCAAAATGTGATGGTCTGGTTGTAGAAACCACGACCTTTGTAGTCAATGTTTTGTCTGCATATTTATTGCGCAGGATTTTTTGCGCCTCATTAGGATCTTTGGTAGACCTAGCAGCACTTTCAAAATTAGATTTATTATATTCCCCACTAATCCTTTCCAAATGATTAGTAACTGCCCACTCAACTGCATCATAGAAAGAGCTTTTACCAAAACCATTTGGTGCATAAATTGCTACAAAGTTAGAAGGGACTTCACCATCATTCGTAAAATCAAACGTCCCATCTTCCTTTGTTTTGTAAGCACGAAATGCCTGGATTTCAACTTTTTTAATTTTCATTCTGGTTAAAAAGCTCAATTATGTTATTGATCATTAAAGTGCGTCTTTCTCTAGACTCAGGTTTTGAGTCTAATGGTGCACCACGGAAATATTCTTTCAAAGGCAACTCAAGCTCTACAGTTTCATTAACTAGTGCATTGAGCTTTAAATCAGAACCTAATAATTGTTTCTCTAACTCAATACCCAATTGCTCAATACTAGGTATTTCTGCAAATGAATCGAGTATGATCTTACGCGCAACAAACTTATTATTTTCTATTTCATATTTTTGCCAAGTAGGGATTCCACCAGTTGTTACAAAAACTAAATAGACATTCCATGCTGCCAACCCTTTTGAAGGTTGATTGTGAACATAAACCATATTCTGAATAGCCCGCCAATGTTCAACTATATCTTCTGATTTATCACATAAACATACTATGCACGATATAAAGGAAAGATGATCATCTGAACGAAACATATGGAAATGCATGTTCTCATATTGTGTGCATAGAAAACTTAGGTCGAACTCATCACTTAATAATTTCATTAAGCTTATCCTTAAATAATCTCAATTGTTCTATTCCCGAAGGTAAAGCTTTATATTCAAACTCACTATTTATCACACAGCAGTTGTGCAGCGCTTCTAAATGAGTCAGAGTGAAACTATTGTAAATAGATGTTTCAACCGTATCGATTGAGAAAGGACCTTGGTCTGGCACATTAGAAATGTCATTTATCACTCTACTAAGTTCAAAATTTGGCGGTAGAAGTCTAGCTGCTTTATCTGGTGATGCAATTATAAGTGTGCCATCTTTATCTAAAAGTCTACGCGCTGTTTTAAGCAATTCTTCTAAGTTACTGATCCAATTCCGGCTATTACTGCTGTATAATAATCTACGCTTTCTCTCTATACTTTTTATATAATCAGCATTTGTAATCCCAACATTGTCAATCAGAGCACAAATAACTAAATATTCTAAATACGCAACCCATAAATCTCGTGATTTAAGTTCTTCAGTCTGATTTAAATCAACAAGTAGCTGTAAATCATATTGCCCCATGATTTCATAAGGCGGAGGCATCTCCTTTATTATTAGCGAATCGGCAAACTTCTCTAACGCTATTTTCAAATTATGGGTATTGTTTGGATCAATGACATTGAATACAAATGTCTTCTCCCGCAATATTGAAAAACATTCTAAATGAGCTGGGATTATTGGGGCACATTCATGTATTTTTATGATTTCTTCAAATTTCACTAGACTATGACATTGCACTCGACCATATTGCTGATCTTGGTCAATACTGTCCATTTGGAATTCAACACCAACAAGGAATGCTAGTCCATCTCGAATATTGTAAAGCCCTCCACCAGACATACCACTAATTGTAGGCTTACCAGGAATAACATCAATTGTAAAAATGATAAGGTCATTGGTCACATTAGTCATATGTCCATCATAAAACTTTATTGGATCTTGACTAGTTCGCTCTGTTGTTGGACAACCTACTAATGTTAGATCAGTACGGTGTAGTAAATCTGAAGCAGCAAGAATTTTTTGTTCAACGTATGACTGATAACTAACTTTTAAAATTGCATAATCATATAAAGAAGTTACTGGGTCGTAATCTTCAGAATATTTGAGCACACCTAAGACTTCAAGATTGTTACCCTGAAAATCAATAACCTCATGTTCAAGAAAATCTTTAATTACATGAGCGGCCGTTAAAACATAGGAATACTCTTTGGTCATGGCATTGACTAATACACCACTACCACCATTAACCCTAACACAGTAGGACTGCATTATTTCATAGATTGTAGTCTTAGAATCTGATTTCATTATCAAGCACTTCTAGGCGAGAGGAATAATCCTTAGCTTCATTAGCCAAAAGCAGTGGAGTGACAACATGACTGTAATTAAAAAAAATTTTACCTTCTGTTTCTTTAATAATCCGTGCAATCGTTCTCTTATTTGGCAGACCGTGTTTTTTCCCATCAGTGGAAATAACGTAGCGTGGCGAATCTAACAGAGAGAGAAACTCATTACTTGTGTTGTAATGGCTACCATGATGAGAAATTTTCACTAGATCCGCTGTAAGCTTATTATCATTGCTATAGCCCAAGGCTCTCAGATTATTGACGACGACATGATCATGAGCATCTCCAAGAAAAAGCATTTTCTTTCCTTCAGCTTCTAGAAGAAATGCAATAGAACTCCCATTATAAATAGATTGGTCTGCAACAAAATTATCCTCAGCCCAAATATCTTCTAAAGAAAGATTGTAATCATTCTTATAAGATGAAGTTGCACCTAATTCGACTTCAGTTGGCCACTTGTGTAATAGCTTCTCAAGTTGAGTTCGTTCTGGTGATAATATTCTCAAAGTGAATGGCCCTAAGTTATAAACTTGTCCTGATAATATAAGAGGGGCTCGACTACAACCTACTTCATCAAGCAAACTCTCAAAATCCCTCCCTTGTTGAACGCTTGTTTGTGGTGAATCATTAGCTAATAAAATATTATTTTCCAAAATCTCGGGAACATTAAAATAACGTGTAATTAAATGAGATGAGTTGAACCAAATTAATTTAACAAGTTGGCCAAGATAGTCAGGTTTTTCAAAAGCTTTTATTAAACCATGAATATGATCGTCGTCAATATGAGTTAAAATAGCTAAATCAATATTCTGCCCTTTCTCTTTCAGATCATCAAGAGCGGTGCATAATGCTCCCGGAAAGCGTTTTCTTGGACCATACCTGAAGGTAGTAGATGGTCCTCCATCAATCAATATATTAAAAGCACCAGATAATCCTTCATGACTAATTAAGATACAGTCCCCATGATTTGCTTTAAGAATACGTACAACAATACCCATAATTACCTTTGTTCCTGTATAACGTCCAATTAGATAGTTTTTCTGATTTTACTGATTGATCCCATTTACTGAAAATACGCTTTCAGCCCCCTTTCTTCTCTTGTCTAACTTTAGATGGCGCTTTTTAAAATCATCCCAAAGTTTTGCCTCAAAATAAATATCTTGAATTATTGTGGGATTGTTAGTGGTTTCTAAATCATTTTGTAGTGATTTATGGAATTTATGCGTATATTCTGCCCATGTTGAAATATCGGCAACATCTATAAAGGGGCATAAATCTTTGAGATATTTTAACCATATCGATTTATTTACTTGCCATTGTTCTTCAAATGCTGAAATATTTATTTCTTTATTAAATATACTTACTTCATGAAAACGTCTAAAAGCACGTATTTCATCAATCGATTTTATATCTTCAAGTGATAAATTATTCACTATTTTTTTTGCGCTTCGATATTTACTATCATTCGCTTTACTAGACTCGTGCTGCTTGCACAATAGTTGATTTGTTTTCCTTGATTTATTTTCACGAAATATTTGGTCATGAATATTGGATAAAGATTTTAGAGGCCGTTGTTCACCAATTGATTTCACACGTCTAAAACAAAATTCACACCAATCAATTTGAGGTCTACGAGTATGAATTCTATGATGTTCATCATCATTCTTATCTAGTAATTGGCCTTTTGATAACAAATGAGTAATCTCATAGATGAGATTTAAAAACTCAAGAGCTTGAATCCACTGTTTAGACTCTTCATTTTGATTTTGCAACAAAGAAAAATTATCTACAGATAAAGCATGTTGATTATAAATTTGATAAATAGATTCAGAAAAATCATGGCATGTCGACTTCTTAGTCAGCTCTTCAACGAGGTTATGAGATATATCTTTTTGATCTAACTCATATTTAATTATTGGAAATTTTTCAAGATAATAATTAAATTTATCTAAAAATATTTTGCAAAATTCGATCAAGATACTCTGTTTACTAAACCCTGATCTTGCCATTTTTAGAACAATAACATCATTTTCTTTTAAGAATTTTTTTAATGTGAGCAATTCATTTTCACAATTTGCTCGACATGCATTTTCAATTAATCCCGTTTCAAAAAATGCATTTTTATATTGTTCAAATCCCATTTTTTATTCCTGATAAAAATTAAAAGCAATTTTCCGAATAATCGCATAGAGCCACAAAAATTAAAAAAATAAGCTCAACTCATCTAAATAACGCAATGAGCACTTATGAATAAAACAAACAAATGCCCAAATGAAATTGATTTGAGAATAGTCGTACACGGGACGCCCATGACTGGGATGGATACCGTAAATCTTAGTTCTAGCTGTAAACATACTACTAAGTTAGCTTGCCAATTCAAAGCCTTATTCACTGTTACACAGTTACATCTGAGAGGTGCTTATGAAAACTAAGCCTGTCGCTGTGCGTATACCTTTGGCTCTGGCAACTGCACTTGAACGCCAGGCAGAACGTGAGGCCGTTACCGTAGCTGATGTAATCCGTCACACATTGGCAAAAAGCCAGTCAAGCAACAAAGATCAGCTCTTAGAAAAACTTGTAGATATTGAAACCCAAGTGAAGCTGTTACACCGAGGACAGAATCAAATCATCAGTAAGCTCAATGAGTTTGACAGCGAGAATGGAGAAAATGCATGAAGAATGCACTAAATACAAAGCAAGAATGGAAAATTGAAGAAGGCTTAGCCGTTACTGGTATTACTTTTTTGGTAATTTCTGTTGCACTTGAATACCTCTCGTGGAATGTGCAAATCCCATTCACACGGGACCTCAAGTGGACAAATTGGCCGTTATTAGCAAAAGCTCTATGGGGATGCACATTGTCTACACTCGGTATCCAGACTAAAGCATGGCTAGATATTGCAGCAATGCTTGATGTCTATGGTTACAAAACATTGTTTTACTGTCATTTTTACACGCCATTAGTTCTAGCACTACCTGCTTCAGGTTTTCTTGGTTATGTATGTGCTAAACCTCGCGACCAGTATCATGCAAGAGGAAATATACTGTTGTCTGGCACAGAAGCTGTCAGTTATGCACAACGTAAAGTAAAAGTTCTTGATAAGAAAATTCAATCAGCTGATTTGCCTATAGGTATGCTGATCCATACACGAATTCGTTTGCCTGTTGGTATAGAAACGAGAGGCCTTGCTCTTATTGGTGCACCGAGCGCAGGTAAGACACAGATTATGAAGCAGATGATGCTTGATATGTTAGAACAACAGCCATATGCAAAAATCTGTTTGTTAGATAATAAAGGCGATTTCACAGAAATTTTAGATGAAAGCCAATCACTTATAATCGCACCCTGGGATTCTCGTGGTGTAGCCTGGGATATTGGCCAAGATATACGAACGGAATTAGATGCTGGATTACTTGCTCATGCCTTAATCCCAACCATTAAAGGTGATAATGCGGTTTTTTCAGATGCAAGTCGGGTAGCACTGATTGGCTTTATTGTTTGTCTGCAACAAAAACACGGTATGCATTGGGGCTGGAAACATTTAGCACAGTGCCTTGAATGGTCACGTGAGCAGGTAATTGCTGCATTCAAACAATATTATCCAATTGGACTCAAAATTTTTCGTGAAGATAGTAAATCATCGGATAGTGTGGATTTTACTTTAATTGCAAACTTATCTTTTTTACGCCAATTTGCACAGGCTTGGCCTACATCCATCGATGGATTTAGCTTGAGGAAATGGATTTGTGACGAGTCTGAAGAAAAGCCAATTTTGTTATTGCAAGTGAGTAAAGCATTTCCTTTAATTAGTGATGCTTACATTTGTGCATTGTTAAATGTTCTCAGTAAACTAATTTTATCACCAACATTTACAGACTCATCTACACGTCGAATCCATTTTATTCTAGATGAGATTGCACAAGTACCATATATCGAGCAATTGAAAAATCTTGCTGCACTTGGAAGATCGAAAGGCGCTTGTATCTGGCTAGGGGTTCAAGATTTCGATTTACTGGTCGATCAGTATGGTCAGCATGAAGTCAACTCTTTAATCGGCATGATGCAAACCAAACTGATTTTAAGTATGGGATCAGGCACAGGAGCTGACTTCGCTTCTAAATTGATTGGTGATCGAGAAATTTTCACCGAAGATTTTGACGAAAATGGAAATCGAATCCCGCTCACACAGTCACAGCGTCTTGTTTCACCGTCTGAAATTTCTCAATTACCTCAACCTACTTTACAGCATGGCATTCAAGGTTGGATGACCATTACGGGGTGGGATGCTGTACTTCGACTCACTTGGCCGATCAAAAAATTTGAAAAAATCCGTGAAGGTGTAGAACTGGCAGAATGGATTGACCAGATACCTGTTGCAGATGTGGCAGATCATGCTCTAGAAGCTGTTTCTTCAGGTAAAAAACGATTGATCAAAAAATCTAACAAGCTCCAAGACGAGACATGATGAGTTTTAAATCCATATCTAACAGTGAGCAAGCTGTACAATATTATGAGAGTTTGGCAACCGAAGATTACTATGAATTGGGTGGTGAGCCATCTGGATATTGGCTTGGCCAATTACGATCCACACTATACCTGAATGGTGAAGTGAGCTCAGGTGAATTAGGAAAAATGCTACAAGGCTATCACCCTATATCGGGTGAGGCTTTGGCCTCAAATGCTGGAATTGACCACAAAGGCGGCTGGGATATGACATTTTCTGCCCCAAAAAGTGTGAGTGTTATATGGGCATTAGCTGATCAAGAAACTCGTACAGCTATACAAGCAGCACAAAAAAAATCAGTTGAAGCAGGGATTAAGTTCTTGGAACAACACGCATTTAGCAGTCGAGATCGTGGGGAAAATTCGGGGTCTATTCATCATATCATTGCTGCTGCTTACGAACATAGCACAAGCCGTACGCAAGATCCTCACTTACATACCCATGTTCTGGTGGCTAATCTCGGCTTACGAGTAGACAGTTCTGTATGCGCTATTGATTTTGATTCACGTTGGAAGCAAGCGACAGGTGCAGTCTATCGTGCTGAATTGTCACACCAATTACAAAGACTAGGTTTTCAGGTTGAACCAGAGGTAAATAAATCATTTTCAATCAAAGGAATACCGAAAGATTTGTGTGATGCTTTTTCTAAACGTAGAAATGCTATCGTTGAACAAGCAGAAAAATATGGCGTAACCAGTGCACAAGGTATGCAGATTGCCACTTTTGCAACCCGTGGCAAGAAAGCAGATGAAATTTCACGTTTTGTATTGTTTCAACAATGGCAAGCTGAGGCAGCATCATTAGGTTATGAACCTGATTTGGTACAGCAATGCCAAAGTTTTCAATCAATGGAAAATTCATTGCTCAATCCAATGGAAATATTTGGTGAGCTACATCAACAAATGTCTACCTTTACACCACAGCAACTTTATTATGCGGTGGCCGTTGCAAGCCAAGGTCATCTCCATGCTGAAGGTGTAAATCAATATGTTGAGAAAATATTGCATGATCCCGAATTGGTACGATTGCACTCTATTAACCCCAAGCTAGATCGCGGTCTTAATCAAAGCGAGTTGCGCTTTACCACTCAAACGCAACTGGCTTTAGAACAGCATTTACTTGATCAAGCGAAACATAGGCAATATGAAACGCAGCATCAAATTGTTATAGACCCACTCTTGATTAAACATGCAAATTTGACCAAAGAACAACAACGGGCATTTGAGCATATTATTACTGAAAAAGGTGGTGTGAAAATTGTGCAAGGCATGGCTGGCACAGGAAAAGGCTATCTGTTAGGTGTTGCACATCTAGC
Organism: Acinetobacter pecorum; assembly: GCF_014837015.1. Taxonomy (GTDB): domain Bacteria; phylum Pseudomonadota; class Gammaproteobacteria; order Pseudomonadales; family Moraxellaceae; genus Acinetobacter; species Acinetobacter pecorum. Next base: position 82,196 of record NZ_JACSPT010000012.1, on the reverse strand, counting down.
TTGGGAACAGCAAGGTTTGGATGTAAGAGGTGCAGCCCTAGCCGCAAAAGCAGCTCAAGGCCTGCAAGAATCTACGGATATCCCATCTCAAACTTTGCATTCATTGATTCATCAACTTAATACTGAAAAAATAGTATTGACCAATAAAACTGTATTGGTGATTGATGAAGCTAGCATGGTTGGGGCAAGACAGTTGACACAAATACTTGATCATGCAGAACAAGCACAAGCCAAAGTAGTTTTGGTTGGTGATCATCAGCAATTACAACCAATTGACGCAGGCGGTGTGTTCCGATTATTAACAGAAAATTTAGGTTATGTCTCACTGCAAAATATTCAGAGACAAAAAATGCTAGAAGATCGAAAGATTGTTATGCAGCTTGCCATAGGTCAAAGTGAGCAAGCATTAGAAGCTATGCGTAAACAAGGGAATCTGCATGTACAACCCACTCAAGAAAAGGTAATACAAAATTTAGTTGAGGACTGGTGGAAAGCCAAGCTAGAGCAACCTTTTGCGTCAACTTTGATGATGGCAGGAACAAGAGCCGATTTATACCAACTCAACCAAGCTGCACGTTTAAAAATGCAGAGTTTCGGGCTGCTAGGTGCAAGCTGTGAAGTTGAAACCATCCATAATAATGTGCATTCATTTCGTACTTTTGCGATAGGTGATCAAATTCTATTTTGTAAAAATGCACGAAAGTTGGGGATTACTAATGGTGATGTGGGAACATTAAAGCAGATTCAGATTAACAAAGATGGTTATTGGCAATTTCAGGTTGAAAGTGAAGATGGTCAAACAGTGGAATTCAGTCTAACTGATGATGAAAACATAAGGTCGGCTTATTCCTCAATTGATCATGCTTATGCCCTATCTGTGCATAAAGCCCAAGGAATGACTGTTGATCGAGCGTTTGTATTGGGGTCAGATTCAATGATGGATCGGGAATGGAGTTATGTTGCTGCCAGTCGTGCTAGAGAACGAACACATTTTTATTGCAGCTCAGAAATTGAAACACAGCTTGAGCAAAAAATGGGACGATCAAGACAAAAAGATACCAGCCTTGATTATGTCTTAGTATCTGAATCTGAACAACAAATTGAATTATAAGAATTTCTGGTGAGTCACATGCAAACGCTAAGCCTGATTGAAGCAGCAGCTTTTCTACACATGCACCCTGAAGAACTGCGTAGAAGAGCTAGGCTAGGACAAATTCCAGCAGCTAAACCAGCAAAATCATGGGTTTTTATCGAAGATGATCTTGCTGAATATTTACGCTCACTTTATGCTAGTCCAAGGCAAGCGTTGCAAGTGACTTCACAAACGGAGTTAAAAAAATGTCACTTATTAAACGCAACAACATATGGTGGGTCGACTTCACCACACCGAGCGGTAAGCGAATTAGACGTACTACTGCAACGGAAAATAAAGTCGAAGCGCAAGAATTCCATGATCGATTAAAAGCTGAATTTTGGCGAGTACAAAAGCTAGGTGATAGACCAACTTATACTTGGGATCAAGCCGGTATACGTTGGTTGGATGAAACTCAGCATAAGAATACCCACCAAGATGATGTCAGTAAATTAACCTGGTTACAGCAGTTTCTTCGTGGGAAAATCCTAATGGACATTTCTCGCGATGAAATTATTTCGATAGGTGAAGTTAAAAAACGAGAATCGAGTGCTGCAACTGCAAATCGATACCTTGCCTTAGTTCGAGCAATCCTTAATAAAGCTTGTAACGAATGGGAATGGATTGATAAAGCACCGAAAGTAAGAATGTATAAAGAAATCAAACGCCGTGTTAGATGGATTACAGCTGAGCAAGTTAAGATTTTACTTGATGAGCTACCTCCCCATCAGAAAATAGTAACGGTATTTGCTCTTTCAACTGGACTAAGACAAGCTAATATTTTAAATCTTACTTGGCAACAAGTTGATTTAAAACGAAAAACGGCATGGATTTATGGTGATCAAGCAAAAGGTAAAGAAGATATCCATGTTTCGTTAAGTGAACATGTAGTTAATTTACTTAAAACTCAGCTTGGGAATCATCCAGAATATGTTTTTACATACCGTAAAAAGCCTATTGCAAATATAAATACACGGGCTTGGCGGAAAGCTTTAGATCGAGCTGGAATAGTCAACTTTCGTTGGCATGATCTAAGACATACTTGGGCTAGCTGGTTAGTGCAAAATGGCACACCCTTATATGATCTTCAGGAGATGGGTGGTTGGCAAAGTTCTGAGATGGTCAGAAGATATGCTCACTTAGCTCCAGCAAATTTAAGTAGACATGCTGAAGTCGTAAGTTCCATACTTTATGGCACAAATGTGCCACAGCATGAAATTAAAAAGGACTTACAGTTACTGTAAGTCCTTGAAAAATATGGTGGGCCCAGACAGACTTGAACTGTCGACCAACGGATTATGAGTCCGCTGCTCTAACCAACTGAGCTATAGGCCCTAAATGCTGAAAACTTTATTTATCAATAAGTTCAGGCGTCATGAATACTAGCTAAGATTTTTTGGAAAGACAAGTAATTTTATGACCACTTGAACATTTAGGCAGCAATTATGAGTGAGTTGTCTAAACCAGAATATCGGCTATTTAAGACTTCAGTATAAGAGCCTTCTCAGGCTTGAGAAAATAACAGGCAATTCAAAACAAATGAACCTCTGAATTTCAACCTCATCTTATCAATCTCATCCTTAAATTGATAGATTTAACGTCTTAGTATATCTATAAGGTATCAAAATTCTTTATTAGATGAACAGAGATTTAGAGAAAAAAGCATTTAGCCGAAATAGAGGAAAGCACTAGAATTCAGACTTCATTTCTTCGTCTTTACGCAAATCCTGTTTGATTTCGATTAAAGACCATACAATTATGAGTGCCAAAATCAGCATAGACACTATAAAGGCTGCAATGTAAGTCATACTTTTCAATCTCAGCGTAGAAAGAATACGAAAATAGAAAAGACCTGTATAGGGTCTCTTCTTCGACAAAAGTCTAATAATTAAAATGTGTTCTGAATAGTCATTTTTTCACCATTTTAAGACTTTTTTTATATTCAGTAATACTCATAAAATATTAGTGTGATTTTTCTTATATATTTTAACTCTTAATTTTTAATTTAAAAAAATGAATAAATCATAGATTTTTACATTATTCACCGATTTTATTGGAAAGCCTATTGACTGTATCATCGAACAAGATGAAATTATGCAGTTCTCTTCATACGGTTTTTACTTCTCTGTACTTATGCTAAATAAATTCCTTGGCGAATCTGCATTTAAACTTGCAGGTTGGCAATATCATGTCGAACCAGATGTGCTTGAAGACAAACAGGTCATTATTGGATTTGAACATACTTCAATGATGGATGCTGTGTTGTCAATTGCACTGTTCCAGATTTATGACCTCAAAATTCACACCCTAATTAAAAAAGAATTATTTAAAGGTCCATTCAAACCGCTATTAAAAGCTGTAGGGGGTATTCCAGTTGACCGCAAGGCCAATAAAGATATCGTGACCCAGATGGTGGAACATTTTCAGAACAATGAAAAGTTTAATCTGGTGATTGCACCAGAAGCAACACGGGCCAAACAGGGTGAAGCGCGCAAACCGATTCGCACCGGTTTCTGGCATATTGCCAAGGCTGCCAATGTACCGATCGTGCTGTTATATGCCAACTCCAAAACTAAGCAAGGTGGCATTCTGGGCAAGATCTATCCAACAGACCTTGCGCATGACCTGGCTTTGATCAAGCAACTTTATAAAGACAAAGTTGGTCTGGATATCGTTATTCCTGAATAAGCTTTTTAAAAGAAAAGTACGGGCATAAACAGCAATTTTGCTGTTATGCCTTGGTCATCTGTCTATATAAATGCATAAATAGAATTATAAATCCCCTTATCCTCTTTAGAATATTTTTCTCGATATTGCACTTTTTTTGTTTTTATCCTGAAATCTCAAATCCAGGCACTTTTTTTTAAAAAAACGCTTATGGTAGAATTTCGGCATTCTGATAGGCATACAGCCAATCTACAAGGAGCATAGTTCGCATGGCGGGTCATTCCAAGTGGGCCAATATTAAGCATCGCAAAGCAAAACAAGATGCGAGTCGTGGTAAAGTTTTTACCAAATACATTCGTGAATTAACCACTGCTGCAAAGCTTGGTGGTCCAGATACTGCAAGCAACCCTCGTCTACGTGCTGTGGTTGAAAAAGCATTATCAGTGAATATGACACGTGACGTGATCAACCGTGCCATTCAACGTGGTGCTGGTGGCGAAGATAACGACGACCTGAAAGAAGTGACCTACGAAGGTTATGGTGTAGGTGGTGTTGCGGTTATTGTTGAAACCATGACTGACAACTTGAACCGTACCGTACCTGACGTACGTCATTGCTTCTCTAAAACTGACGGTAACCTAGGCACCAACGGCTCGGTTGCCTTCCTGTTCACTAAACGTGGCGAGATCACTTTTGAAGATGTGTCTTTGGAAGATCAAATCATGGAAGTGGCATTAGAAGCAGGTGCTGAAGATATTGAAGTCACTGAAGATGAAATTCTGGTCATTACCACACCTGAAGCTTTCGGTGATGTTCAAGATGCTCTAACTGCTGCAGGTTTAAAATCCGATAACGCTGAAGTGGTGATGAGCCCTTCAACCAAAGCAGAAATCACAGACATCGATCAAGCGAAAAAAATCATGAAAATGATTGATATGCTTGAAGACTTGGATGATGTCCAGAACGTATATACCAACGTTGAATTCTCAGATGCCGTTTTAGCAGAACTGGATGCTTAACTATCACTGATTCAAAAAACGCACCCCTGGGTGCGTTTTTTATTGCTATCTGCCATGCTCATCTGGGATTAAACCTTATTGAGTAATCCGCTACAGTTAAAAACATTATATTCTTTAATGACAAAGCTCGAATGCAGCGCAACCACATGTTCAATTTTCCCAATCCGTTTGAGCAGGATTTCACTATAATTTTCCATATCACGTGCCACCACTTCGACAATAAAATCTGCCGACTGACCAGTGACCAAAAAGGCATTAATCACTTCAGGAATACTTTCCAGCTCTTCCAGAAATTTGGCAAAAGTGTCGCTATCATGTTTGCTTAAAGATACCTGTAACAGTACATGCAGGCTGAAACCCAATTTCTGGTAATTGATTTCACGCTTTAAGCCACTAATAATATTATGATCTATTAAGTGTTTGATCCTGCGATGCACCGAACTGACAGATAAATTTACCCGCTCGGACAGCTCATTCAAATTGACATCTTCATGCGTCAATATTTCCAGAATATGTTTATCGAAACGATCCAGTTCCATTTTTGTACTCTATATATCAATAAACAGTAAATGCAGAAATTTTTGCACTTTCTCTGTTATACAACAATTATTTATTTTTCACAAAAATTTAATATTCTGAAAATATTTTTCAAATTGTAGACGCTATTATAATAGCTTCGCAGATCCTACTATCATTCGCCTGACTCAACTGGCATCTTTCAAGCATATGAAAATAGATTCACACAAAGAGGCTTAAAATAGATAATCATCTAAATTTTTCAGCGATTTAAGATTATCAATACAATCGATAATTATAATTTCGGTGGTTATTGTCAATGTGGCTATTATCGATTGAGTTGGCGGATGGGCAGGTGAAAAATCATGCGTGGTTTTGCTATCTGTGGCAATCTGGATATGCGAGCATGATCGAAGGGATTTTCACTATTTTAAATGACTTTGACTGGGTAAATCTTATCTGGCTTTAATTCTGTTTGCTTCCTGAGAAATTTTCTCAGAATAATCCTTTCAATTAATCATCGCCTTAAAAAGCACATTTCATGCGCATTTTTAAATTTTGAAAGTAGCATTAAACCTATACACCACGCCAGTCTACCCGTGCATTACGTTCAGCTCGGTAAGTACGGCAAATATATTCACCTAGTGGCAGCTGATTCAAGTACTGCTGATAGTCACGATATTCTTCAGACAAGCTTTCAAAATTCTCCTTTTCCCACGGTGTACCTGGAATCGCCAAAAGCGGTGCCAACATGGAACAAACCGCAATATCTGCCAGACCTAAACGATTTCCGACAAAATAGTGCCCACCTTGACTGACCAGCATCTGGTTCAGTTGCTGTACAGCCACCTCAATATGCTGTTTGGATTCTGCTACAGTTTCTTCATTCAAGGCATAACCCTTGGCGACCATTGCTTTCAATAAAGGTTTGGAAAATTTTTCAAACTGGCGCAGATAGCCCTGCTCCCCAATTAAGATATCCAGAGACTCATGATCAGAAGTCAGCGCTTGAGAGAGCATCCAGCGGCGGACATGACGGCCTAATTCCAGCGTAATTTCATTAATTTCTAAAGCTTTATTTCGAAAATGTCCTTCTGCATACAATAAGCGGTGCTCTGGATAAGTATCATCCAGATATAAAGCAATCTGGGTGGAATCTGCGACCCAGCGGTCCTGATCGCGCAAAATAGGCAGACGATTCTGACCGGTTTTCAAGCGGGCAAAAGCGCGATGTACTCCGGGAATCAGATTGTGAGCAACATAATTCAGCTCTTTATGGTCCAGCATCCAACGTGCTTTTTCGCAAAAGTGAGATAACGGAAACTGGTATAAAGTTCGCATGTATACTCCATGTTTATGATTATTGGATTAGGGCATATGTAAGCCACTGTTTTATTCAGATACTTTAGTCACTCAATTTTAGAAAAACAATGTGATTTTTATTCAAAAGTAAAATACTGGGTGATTATATCTCCATATTTAACGGACTCATGACAAATTCTGCTAAGCCTGACAGCCCATATCAGGCAGCCAGAAGTATTTGATTGCAATAAACCGCAAGCGCATGACCTGACTTTAGCCGTGCTTTCATGTAAAATCGGGGGCAATTTTTATATAACGCTTTTGTGAGTTATTTCATGGGTTTTAATTGCGGTATTGTCGGCTTGCCGAACGTTGGTAAATCTACACTTTTCAATGCCTTAACCAAAGCTGCTATTGCTGCAGAAAACTTCCCTTTCTGTACGATCGAACCAAACACCGGGATTGTGCCTGTTCCTGATCCACGTTTAGACAAATTGGCAGAAATTGTTAAACCGCAACGTATTATTCCAACTACTATGGAATTTGTAGATATCGCAGGTCTGGTCGCAGGCGCATCTAAAGGCGAAGGCTTAGGCAACCAGTTCCTGGCAAACATTCGCGAAACTGATGCGATTGCTCATGTTGTGCGCTGTTTTGAAGATGAAAACGTCATTCATGTGAATGGTCGTATTGATCCACTAGATGACATCGCAACGATCAATACCGAACTTGCGCTTGCAGACCTAGACACTGTTGAGAAAGCTGTAACCCGTTTAACCAAATCTGCCAAGGGTGGTGACAAAGAAGCGATTGCCACTAAAGCAGTGCTGGAAAAGATCCTGCCTTTACTGAATGAAGGTAAACCGGCACGCGCAGCGAATTTGGATGATGACGAACGCAAGCTGGTACGTGGTTTTGGTTTAATGACGCTTAAACCAACCATGTATATTGCCAATGTTGCTGAAGACGGTTTTGAAAACAACCCGCATTTAGATGCAGTAAGAAAATTAGCTGCTGAAGAAAATGCGATTGTAGTTCCACTTTGCAACCAGATTGAAGCTGAAATTTCATTGCTTGAAGATGAAGACCGTGCTGAATTCCTGGAAGCGATGGGTATGGAAGAGCCGGGTTTAAACGTGGTCATTCGTGCAGGTTATTCACTGCTTGGCCTACAAACTTATTTCACCGCTGGCGTGCAAGAAGTTCGCGCCTGGACCGTGAAAGTTGGCGCAACTGCACCACAGGCAGCTGGTGTGATTCATACCGACTTTGAAAAAGGCTTTATCCGTGCAGAATGTATCGCTTATGATGATTTCGTGCAGTACAACGGCGAAGCTGGAGCGAAAGAAGCCGGTAAATGGCGTCTAGAAGGTAAAACTTACATCGTTCAGGATGGTGACGTTTTACACTTCCGTTTTAACGTTTAAGTATTTACTGTTTAAAAAAGCCCTTTCTTGGGGCTTTTTTATTGCTTTTAAAAGAGGGGACATACATATAACCACCTTGCTGTCAGCGCACAATATCAACACGCATTAACAATAATAATTATTCGCATATATAAAGGTTTAATTAAAGCGTATCTTAAATCTTATGAAAATTAACCCAGCTTTATTTTACGCAAAGAAACCTGACGATGAGCTATCTCCCGCCTGCATTGCCTTATGATGCCTATAAATGTGCTAGAACTTCATATCAATAGCAAGACCATGGCAATTTATTATTTATTATAAGTAAGCCTCATCAAACTTCTATCAATAATATCCATGCAGGTACAGCAGGCACAAAATGAGAAGCAGTAAATTATCGTTATCTGAAAGCGTTGAACATACTTTAAATCTTTGAGGAGATCGGCCATGTTTACACGCACGCTGATACAATACATGATTGGCAGCACACTCCTGATCTGTGATGTATTCGGCTTTTATTAGAACAAGTGTGGATGCCCTATTTTTAGAGTTTATTTTGCTAAAAAGCCAGGCTGAATGACTGGCTTTTTTGGGCAAATTTGAACAAATAGGGATTTATTGCATATTGGCAATCGCTGTACCCTTCTGTTTAGGATCAGTATTTCCCAGTGCAGGATTGGCAATCGCATTCTGGCATTGCAATTTATCCCGTTCATAATCTGCCTGCTTTTGTGACAGGCCATTACCATTTTCGATGATAGTGCGCGCCCAGATATCCAGACTGGTCAAGGCTTTACGGCACATGGCATATTTCCCTTCAGTCACCGAATCTGTCATTTTGACATTAATGCGCCACTCTGTACTCAGTTTACGTACCGGTTGACGTACCTGACTTTCCAGCTGATCCACTTCTTTATGATAAACCAGTGGGTCCACTTCATTGATCAGCTGCCAGGCAGCCTTGGCATAAGTCGTCGCATCATTGCTCAGTTTAGGTGCCGGTTTAATTTCTGGCTTTTCAGTCGATTGACTGTCATTCCCACACGCTTGTAATAACATTGCCGTGCCTATTAAAGCAGCAGTCAGCATTGTGCGTGTCTTGAACATCCACATATCAGGCTCGCCAATTTAAACATTTCGGCCTATGCTATTAAATTCACGTAGAATACACAATCTCCATTTGACCCATCGTTCCACTCTTCTTCAAGGTGTGTCGTGTCTGAACCGAATCAACTCACTACCCAACCTGCTGGCTTCTGGCAAGGTGCAAAAGACAGCCAAGCAATTATCTTCACTTATTTACCAGTGTCGTTTGCGTTTGGTGTTTCAGCCACCCAGTTTGGCTTTACCGCCTGGGAAGCCTTGTTCCTGTCCTGCTCGATGTATGCAGGTGCCAGCCAGTTTTTGGTGGTCGCTCTCTTAGGCAGTGGAACATCTATCTGGATGACGGCATTAACGGTGATAGCTTTAGATATTCGCCATCTGCTTTATGGGCCGGCGCTGCAAAACCTGATTCAAGACCGGCTCAATTTAAAGAAAACAGCAATCTGGTCTTGGGGTCTGACCGATGAAGTCTTTGCCTCTGGCATGATCAAGCTCTCGCAACGGCGTCAAGAGTGGTCGGAATCATGGATGCTGGGTTTAAGCCTGTTTAGCTGGATGTCCTGGGCTCTCGGATCTTTCCTCGGTGGCTTATTTGCCGATCAGGTCAGCAACTTGCCACAGTTCTTGCAGGCTGCACTAGACTTCCTGTTACCTGCACTATTCCTGAGTTTCTTGTTGGCAGCCTTTGAAAAGAAACATACTTTTGTAGTAGCCGTCACAATTCTGGTGTCTGCGATTGCCTGTTACTTTATCGACTTGTCTGCCGCGATTTTTATCGGGATTAGTTCGGGTATTTTTGCCGGCCTGTTCAAGCACTATATTCTAAAACAGCCAGATCCTGAACACGCAGGAGATCAAGCATGAATCTAGAGATTATTCTGGTGGGAATTATCGTCGGCATTGCCAATTTCGCTTCCCGTTTCGGACCTTTTTTTGTGATTCAGAAATTTCAGCAAGGTTCGCAAAAACGTGGAGCATTGTGGCTAAAAATTGCTTTGGGCTCAATTGGTATTGCTGCGATCAGCTCCATGCTGGTGGTTGCTACCCTGCCACCTTTATTAGAAACACCGAATAAAAGTTTTGCGATGCTGGTCGGCTTTATTGTGCTCACGGTTTTGTACTTCAAGTTTAAACGGATCGTGATGGCGACCCTAACCGCAGCGCTGACCTATGGTCTGGTTTATACTTATGTCCCCATGCCTTTTTAGGCCTTAAACAATTGATCAATCAAGACAAAGGCTTATGCAAACTCATAGCATAGGTCTTTTTTTATATAACAATAAAAACAAGGAAGGATGCGCATGTTTGAAGTCAAACAGGTGATTGAAGGCAAAATCTTTATTCATCATCAGCGCGATGAAATGTTAACCGTGTTTCATCGATATGAATTACCGAGACAGTATTTTGAATGTTTTATCAATGCTCAAAATTTTACCGGACATTTTGTTAACGTGCACTGCCAACCTGCTGATGAAGTCCGTGTTGTTTACATACAGAAAAATGGCCAAAATAAAATCATAGCCATGTGGAATCACACTCAGCAAGTTTTACATTTGTATCCCAGCACCATCATTTTTAGTCGATGGAGCTGGATGCATCGGGTCATTCCTAATTTAATCAAAACTATAGCTATTTCCCTGATTTTGCTGACGGGCTTTTTCTTTCTGGTTAGCGCAAGTTTTGAACGTGCCGTGCGGGATGCAACCCTCTTTAGCTTCTGGGGTTTATTGTTAGCATCGATTTTGGTCGGATTACCAATGTTGATATTTTACCGTCATCGGCAAGCACAAACCCAGGAACTGCTACACCTATTCCCTCTAAGCTCAGCGCATCTTCTGGACATGGAAAAATTAAATCCACCAAGCCGGATTTATCCTTTAGCAAAACCAGTTGAGTCACTCACCAATACCTCAATTTCAAGCCCGGATAATATTAGAAAACTTTATAAATAAAATTGTTAGGCAATATCACAATTTTATATGAATCTTGGCTTAACTGCCGGCTCAGTTCTGCTATGCTAAAAGTCCATAAAATCAAGCATGGATGACACACATGAGCGTGACTATTGGTACTCCACTTCAATCTTCTGCCTACAAAGTTCTATTATTGGGTTCTGGTGAACTAGGCAAGGAAGTGGTGATTTCCCTGCAACGTCTTGGAGTCGAAATTCATGCTGCTGACCGTTATGATCATGCCCCTGCCATGCAGGTTGCGCATTATTCCTATACCTTGAATATGGCAGATGCCGGTGAATTAAAACAACTCATCAATCAAATCCAGCCACATTTAATCGTGCCTGAAATTGAAGCGATTGCAACCGAAGTTCTGCTTGAGATTGAAGCCGAGAACATTGCTACGGTCATTCCTTCTGCCAAAGCCGTCAATCTGACCATGAACCGTGAAGGTATTCGTCGTCTGGCTGCAGAAGAACTTGGTCTGCCCACTTCAGATTACCGTTTTGCCGACAGTTTAGAGTCTTTCCGTGCAGCCTGCGACGATGTCGGCTATCCAAACTTTGTTAAACCAGTCATGTCATCTTCAGGCAAAGGCCAGTCTCGTGTCACCTGCTTTGATGAAGTCGATGCGGCTTGGGAATATGCACAAACTGGAGGTCGGGTCAATCAGGGTACCGTCATTGTAGAATCACAGATTGACTTTGATTTTGAAATTACCTTATTGACTGTTCGTGCCAAAAACCCAGAAACCGGCGAAATCGAAACGTCTTACTGCGACCCAATCGGACATCGTCAGGACTCGGGCGACTATGTGGAAAGCTGGCAACCTCAGCCGATGAATCCGGCCGCGCTGGAAGAGTCCAAGCGCATTGCCAATAAGGTTACTGCAGCACTCGGTGGTTGCGGAATCTTTGGTGTGGAACTCTTTGTAAAAGGTGACAAGGTATGGTTTAGTGAGGTTTCCCCTCGTCCGCACGATACCGGACTGGTGACTTTAGCTTCACAATTCCAAAGTGAATTTGAGCTGCATGCACGTGCTATCTTAGGCTTGCCGGTGAATACTGCACGACATAGTACAGCTGCCAGCGCGGTGATTTATGCCGGAGTCGATGGACGCAATCTTTCCTTTTCTGGCCTGGATCTTGCTTTAGCAGACGGCAACACTGATTTGCGCCTGTTTGGCAAACCGGAAGGCTTTAAACGTCGCCGCATGGGTGTCGCCACTGCACGTGCAGAAACTATCGAACAGGCACGTGAACTGGCACTACAGGCAGCAAGCCAGGTTAGTGTCAACCAGAACTAAACTGAAATACCAACGGACGACTGTACATGATCAACACCCATCCACTGCTGAATTACGCTAAAAGCAACCATGACATTAAAGCCATCAATCAATGGCGCAGTGATGTCGAAAATCAGCTTCAGGAAAGTTTTGAAAATGGGCAGTCGATTCGAGATATTATTCTGGCGCGCTCCAACCTGATTGATGAAGCCCTGCAGTTTCTCTGGCAGCATGCCGAACTGGATCAAACTGATTTGGCCCTGTTTGCTGTTGGGGGCTATGGTCGCCGTGAAATGCTGCCTTATTCTGATGTCGATATCATGATCTTGTCAGAAGATGAGATTAGCCCAGAACAGGAACAGCTGATTTCTATATTTATTTCATCGCTATGGGACGTGGGAAATTTCAAACCGGGTATCAGTGTCCGTACCATCAATGAATGTGTCAATCAGGCCAGTAGTGACTTGAGTGTAGCCACTACCCTGATTGAAGCACGCCTGATTACTGGCAATGAAAATCTGTGCAAATGGCCACGTCGCATCGTGTCACGCACATGGACCGACAAAACCTTTTTTGATGCCAAGATGGATGAGCAGCACAAGCGTTATGCCCAGCACAACAATACTGAAAGCAATCTGGAACCGGATATTAAAAATGCGCCAGGTGGTATCCGTGACATTAACCAGATTGGCTGGATTGCCAAACGGCATTTTCGCGTCAACCGGATTTATGATCTGGTACATCTCGGTTTTATTTCAGAATTTGAACTCGGTGTACTTGAGGAAGCCGAAAGTTTCCTCTGGGAAATCCGCCATCATCTGCACCGCTTGACCAAGCGCGATGAAAACCGCTTATTATTTGATTATCAGCGTGATATTGCAGCCAAGTTCGGCTATGTGCGTGAAGAAGGCCACCACCCAAACTATCCTATCGAACAGTTCATGAAGCGTTATTATCGCACTGCACAGCAGGTGTCGACGCTGAACGAAATGTTGCTGGCTTATTTCAACGAATCGGTGATTACCCCGCGTTTGCCGCAATATGAACGCCAGATTGAAGAAATTAATGAAAATTTCAAACTGGTCGATGGCAAATTGGCTGTCCAGCATCACAAGATTTTTTCGGAAAATCCAAGCGCAATTCTGGAAATTTTCTATCTGTTGGCCAATCGTCCCGAGATCGAAGGCATACGTGCGCGTACTTTACGCTTGCTGACCTTGGCTGGAAAACGCATTGATCAGGGTTTTCGTGATAATCCGGTGCATCAGGCGCTGTTCATGGCAATTATCCGCTCACCGCATCGGCTGTACGACACCATGGTCGCCATGAAGCGTTACGGTGTGCTCGGAAATTATATTCCGGCCTTTGGTCAGATTATGGGGCTGATGCAATATGATCTGTTCCATATCTATACGGTCGATGCGCATACTTTATTGTTGCTACGCAATTTAAACCGCTTTAAAGAACCTGAATTTGCCAAAGAATTCACGGTGGTCAGTTCAGTATTCCAGCGTCTGACCCGTCGTGACATCGTCTATCTGGCAGCAATTTTCCATGATATTGCCAAAGGTCGCGGTGGTGATCACAGTGAACTTGGCGCCAGCGATGCGATCAAGTTCTGCCGTAGTCACGGCTTTACCGAACGCGAAAGTAACCTGGTGGCCTGGCTGATCCAGAATCATCTGGTAATGTCTGTCACCGCCCAGAAAAAAGATATTTCCGATCCGGATGTGGTCAAGGAGTTCGCCGAAAAAATGGGCGACATGGAGCATCTGGATTATTTATACACCCTGACGGTAGCCGACATTAACGCCACCAATCCGAAGCTCTGGAATACCTGGCGCGCCTCATTAATGCGTCAACTGTATACTCAGGCGCGCGACGTGATCCGTTCCGGTCTGGGCCGTCCGGTTGATTATCAAATGCTGATTGAAGATACCAAATTTGCAGCCAGTGAACTTCTGGTTCAGGACTTCTCACTGGATGAAGTAGAAAAAGTCTGGCAGGAACTTGGTGATGACTATTTCCTCAAAGAAACAGCAGATGAAATTGCCTGGCATACCCGTGCCATTTTACAGCACGGCGACAATCCTGCCCCGCTGGTGCTGATGCGGGCACATCGTAATTACGCCCAGGATGCGGTACAGATCTTCATTTATACGCAGGATCAACCCAACCTGTTTGCCACCACGGTGGCTATTCTGGATCGTATGAACCTGGATGTACAAGACGCACGGATTATTACTGCCACCAAAGCCTTCAGTCTGGACACCTATGTAGTACTCGACCGTTTTGGTACCTTATTGACCGATCCAGAACGCGAAGCCACAGTCATTGAAGCCCTAAAAGATGCCTTAAGTCATTCAGATGAATATCCGGGCTTGATGCAGCGCCGGATCCCACGTCAATTACGTCATTTCGATATTGAAAATACAGTCGATATCAGTATCAATCCTGCCTTGAATCAAAATATGGTTGAAATTGCCACCCTCGATCACCCTGGTTTACTTGCCAAAATCGGTGGTTTATTTATGATGCAAGGCCTGGATATCCACTCTGCCAAAATTGCCACACTTGGCGAACGTGCCGAAGATATATTCTTTGTCACCAAAAAGAATGGTATACCAATGACCCCAACGGAGTCTCAGGAATTTGCAGCTGCGCTCAAAGCTGCCCTGGATGAGGCTTCACATCAGGTCAGCGGCCAACACTAACATTTTGCTCGGTAACACATTCATGAACTCTAGCTTGTCTCTACTGCATCCTTATCCGTTTGAAAAGTTAAATCAGCTTTTTGCGGATATCCAGCCTGCTAATATGCCGTTAATTCCCCTGTCGATTGGCGAACCAAAGCATCTTGCACCGGAGTTTGTGAAACAAGCCATTATTGATAATTTCAAGCATTTGTCGACGTATCCAAATAGCAAAGGCTTGCCGGAGCTACGTGAAAGTATCGCCCAATGGCTGACGCGCCGTTTTCAGCTAAATAGCATCAGTGCAGACAGCAATATCCTGCCTGTTTCCGGTACGCGTGAAGCGATTTTCTCGTTTGTACAGGCTTTGGTGAATCGTGAAGAGGCACCTTATGTGGTTATGCCGAATCCGTTTTACCAGATTTATGAAGGTGCAACACTGCTCGCAGGTGCCAAACCTTATTTCATCAACTGTACTGAGGAGAACAATTACCTTGGTGATTTTGATGCTGTTCCGGCAGAAGTCTGGGAAAAGACCGCGCTATTATTTGTCTGTACCCCGGGCAATCCAACCGGTGCAGTGCTGTCGAAAGAACAGTTTAAAAAACTGATTGCCCTGTCGGATCAATACAACTTTGTGATTGCTTCAGACGAATGCTATTCGGAACTGTGGTTTGATCAGGCACCTGTTGGTTTACTGGAAGTTTGTGCTGAAATTGGCCGGGATGACTATAAAAACTGTGTAGTGTTCCATTCACTGTCTAAACGTTCTAACCTCCCGGGCATGCGTTCAGGCTTTGTTGCTGGTGACGCGAATCTGTTAAAACCTTATTTGCAATATCGTACTTATCACGGTGCAGCGATGCCGGTACAACATCAACTGGCGTCGATCGCTGCCTGGGATGATGAAGCACATGTGGAAGAAAACCGGGTGCAATACCGGGCCAAGTTTGATTTATTTCAACAGGAACTCGGACATTTATTGCCCTTGAAAAAGCCAGATGCGGGCTTCTACTACTGGTTAAAAGTCGACAACGATGAAGCCTTTGCCAAACGCCTGATGGAAGAAGCACATATTAAAGTTCTTCCGGGTCGCTATTTATCTCGCGATACCGAACAGGGTAATCCGGGTGAACATCATGTACGTCTGGCACTCGTAGCCGATCTGACGCAATGTGAAGAGGTTATTCGACGCCTGAAAGCCATTCTCTAAGTTTTGATCAAAACTAAAAAACCCACTGGTTTAAAGTGGGTTTTTTAAATTGAAATCAGATGAGCTCTATTTTTATCTCATACTGAGAAGATGACGCTAATGATTACAATACTTTTGCAATTTCATCTTCAAGATCTTCAGGCTTGGTGGTCGGAGCAAAACGGTTCAATACCTTGCCATCACGTCCGATCAGGAACTTGGTAAAATTCCATTTGATCCCATTGCCTAAAATACCTTTGGAATTGTTGGTTAAATAGCGAAAAATAGCATGTGCCTCAGGGCCTTTGACGTCCACCTTGGAAAACATCGGGAAAGATACGCCGTAATTTTTCTGACAAAATTCACCAATCTGTTCATTAGAACCAGGATCTTGACCACCAAACTGGTTACATGGAAAGCCTAAAATTTCCAGACCTTGATCTTTATATTTTTCGTAGAGTTTTTCCAATCCTGAAAACTGGGGGGTAAAACCACACTTACTCGCTGTATTGACAATCAAAAGTACCTTGCCTTCATAATCCGCAAGCGCCTTGCTTTTGCCATTTAACAATTCAGCTTCAAACTGATAAATGTTAGTCATGGATAGGTTTCCTCATCATTTTTTTCTTGTGTTTCTAGATCTAGAGAAGCCGAGTTAACACAATAACGCAAGCCTGTCGGTTCCGGACCATCAGGAAAAACATGCCCTAAATGTGCGTCACAATGATGACAAACAATTTCGGTTCTGACCATTCCATGTGAAGTATCAGGTAATTCTTCTACTACTGAATTGCTGATAGGACGGTAGAAGCTTGGCCAGCCACAGCCGCTGTCATACTTGGTCTCTGATGAGAACAGGGGGGTGCCACAGCAACGGCAAACATAGGTTCCATCTTGCTTGGTATTCCAGTATTTTCCGGTAAATGCCGGCTCTGTGCCTTTCTCGCGGGTAATGCGAAACTCCTCAGGTGATAACTCTCTTTGCCACTCACGGTCTGTTTTATTGAGTTTTCCCATGCTTACGCACCTTTTTATCTTGCTATTTAAAATAGGATAATCCTATATTTACGTGATTCATTTTAAAAATTCTAGTCTTTATTCAATATTTTACAAAAGATAATAATGCCCATAAAAGCAAAAAGTAAGCAAATGCAAAATATATAAGTGAGCAATTTATGTATTAAATGATTCTATGTGAGCAAATTTAGTGATATCCTTAGTTTTAAATTTGCTCAGGATTAAAAAATGTCGCAAAAAAAGAGCGTAATTTTTAAAAATCTACTGCCTGTGATCAAACAGTATCAACAGCTTGGATTTACGCATGAGAAAATTGTTGCACTACTCCGCGATGATCACCATCTCGATCTAGTCACAACTGAGACATTTAAAAGTTATTTATATCGTTATGCAAAAGTGACCTCCACTCCATCCGAGAACATCAAAATGCCGAACACTATCCAATCCCCTCGCGAAATCAAGAAATCATCCAAGCTTGATCATGTTTGCTACGACATTCGCGGACCTGTGTTACGAGCGGCCATAGAGATGGAAGAAGCTGGCCATAAAATCATTAAATTAAATATTGGTAACCCTGCCCCATTCGGCTTTGAAGCTCCGCAAGAAATTATCAATGATGTAGCTTTAAACCTGCCAAATGCGATTGGCTATACCGATTCCAAAGGGATTTTCCCGGCGCGTAAGGCCATCTGCCAGTATTACCAGCAAAAAGGTATTCTGGATATGCACGTCAATGACGTCTATGTCGGTAATGGGGTATCGGAACTGATCGTAATGGCCATGCAAGGCCTTCTGGATGATGGCGATGAAATGCTGATTCCGATGCCAGATTATCCACTCTGGACGGCAGCAGTGAATTTGTCTGGCGGTACAGCGATTCACTATAAATGTGATGAAGAAAATCACTGGTATCCAGATATTGCCGACATGGAAAGCAAAATCACGCCGAATACCCGCGGCATTGTGATTATTAACCCGAATAACCCGACTGGCTCGGTTTACCCACGTCATGTCTTGCAACAAATCGTCGACTTGGCCAAGAAATATGACCTGATTTTATTTGCTGACGAAATCTATGACAAAATTGTCTACGATGGGATCGAGCATGTTGCTGTGGCTGCCTTGGCAGGTAATCAACTTTGCGTATCATTTAACGGCTTGTCTAAAGCGTATCGTATTGCCGGTTACCGTTCGGGCTGGATGGCAATCACTGGTGACAAGTCTCGTGCAGCAGATTATATCGAAGGTCTGGATATGCTGGCGTCGATGCGCCTGTGCGCCAATCATCAGGCACAATATGCGATTCAGACTGCGCTGGGCGGTTATCAGTCCATTAACGACCTGATTCGTCCTGGTGGGCGTTTATATGAACAGCGCAACATTGCCTGGGAAATGCTGAACGAGATCCCCGGAGTATCTTGTGTCAAGCCTGAAGGTGCAATGTACTGCTTCCCGAAACTGGATCCGAATGTGTATCCAATTCAGGACGATGAAAAACTGATGCTGGATTTGTTACGTGCAGAGAAAGTACTTCTGGTTCAAGGTACAGGCTTTAACTGGCCGACACCCGATCATTTCCGTGTAGTATTCCTGCCGGCTGAAAATGAACTGCGTGAAGCTATTACGCGTGTTGGTCGTTTCCTGGCCAAGATGCGTTAATTCCAGCACTAGACGATATAAAAAACCGCATTTTTAAATGCGGTTTTTTTTACTTTTTTGAAAAGTTCAGGTTTTAACTTATACATTTTAAAAAGCCTGGCGGTTTTCTTGCACAAATTTCTGTACTCCAGGGTTTCTTAACGGGCAATTCCTCCTCAACCATAAAAATTCATGTTATTTTTTGACCAAATATAAAATTCTATGAGTACACGGATGTCCTCAAATACAATAAAACTCAGCCTACTCCTCTGTCTTAGCATGTGCTTAGGTATTGGTATTCTTCGTTTTTCTTATACCGCCCTGTTACCTGGTACACGCGAAGCCTTTGGCTGGAGTACAGATTTTGCCAGTCTCTTGGGCAGTGCCAATTTGCTGGGCTATTTGATCGGCGCATTTACCGCCATGCGCCTGCCTCAAGACCGGAGTATGAGCACTTATATTCAAATTTCAGCCTTTGCCGGCATGTTCAGCCTGATGTGCTGTGCATTTTCTGGTTTTTCTGAAGCATGGTATATCGCTTGGCGGATTATTTCCGGGATCAGCGGTGGACTAATGATGATCTTATCGCCGAGTGTGGTCGCGCAATGCTGTGAACTTCAAGACCGTCTTAAAATCAACTTTATTGGTTTTAGCGGAATTGGAGTAGGTGTTTTAGTTGCAACCCTGTTTCTGCCTTATCTGGATCAAATTTCCATCCAGACTGCATGGCTGATCTTGTGGGGCTTTGCCCTGCTTATGTCTATTGTTTTAAGCTTACTACTACAGCAGTTTAAACCCTATCTTTCTCTACAGGCACCTGCTGTTACCGCTCATCTCCCTCTGAATAGTATTTTTTATAGTTTATTGACGGTCTACGCCTGTAGTGCATTCGCCTATATACCGCATTCACTCTTCTGGATTGATTATTTAAGCCAGCAGTTGGGATTGAGCTTGTTCTGGATTAATTTCAACTGGATTCTGTATGGACTCGGCAGTGCCTTGGGTGCTTTGAGTGCTTATGCACTGGCCAGAAAATGGGGTAATTTTGCTGCACTGAAAATTCTTTATAGCCTTTATATTATGGCCATTTTTATTGCGACTCTAGATGCCTATCCCTTACTCACTTTTAGCTCTTCCTTTTTTACCGGGATGCTAAATCCCGCTGTGGTCTTCCTGACCTCTTACACCATTCTACAACTGTATGGATTGGCTTATAAAAAACTCTGGAGTATTGCCACCTTATGTTTTGCCGCTGTTCAGCTGATCGGTGGTCTTAGTTTCAGTGCGCTACAGTATCTGGGATTAAGCTACCATCAGCAGTTTATATTGGCTGCATTTGTCCTTTTATTGGGAACAATGCAACTATTCTGGTATACAGGTTTCTCCAGACTCAAAACCAACAAACACATTCAGCCAGATTCTACTCAAGGAGAAGGTACCAAATAAGGATACGGATTGGTAGCCCCTTGCCCCCCTAAATAAATCCCATAATGTAAATGCGGCGGGGTATTTTTAGCATTACCCGTATTACCCACATAAGCAATGACTTCACCTGCCTCAACCCAGTCACCTTCCTGAATATGTTCTGCATAATCGTCCAGATGTGCATAATAATGTTGGCTCATATTTGGACCGGTCACCCAGATGATTTTTCCACCCAGATTATTGGTCCCAATCTTCCCTACAATACCTTGAGTCGCACTAAATACAGGTGTACCACGTTTGGCAAAAATATCTGTACCTTCATGTTTGCGACCAGCACTACGTGCTGCTCCCCAGGTATCATTGATTTGGCCGACTCTAACCCCTTCCACCGGAATCTGTAGCGGCGCTTCTAACTCGGTTCTTTGTAATTGCCAATATAGATATGGGCTTTTCCATCCCGCTGCCTGACCTGACGGCGGTGGCTGACAGGCCGTCAGTAAAAACCCCATAGACAACAGTAAGCTTATAATCCAAAGAAATTTCACCAATATTCGCATCTAATTAAATAAATGACTTTTATCTTAATCACAACCGCCTAATTTAAAATCATAATCCTGTTATTTTTAGTGATGATTTTATATAAGCTTTTAAATAACAAAACCCTCAAATGAGGGCTTTGTTATTTAGGTTAAAAAAGAGATTACCTGCGTTTTTTTGCGCGAGATGGTTTCGATGGTTGTTGTTGCTGTTGTTGCTCTTCGTTCTGAGCATTGTTCTGCTTGTCTTTTTGCTGGACCTGCTTATGCTTCGCTCTAGTTTTCGCCATTATATACTCCTTTAGAGAACCGTCTCTATATCACTGGAAGTTCCATTCATTACTGTACCGTGTATACAAAATAAGCCAATCGCTGAGCTGTATCCAAATACGTTAATGTAATACAAATTTCACTAAGTCATTCAGCTATGAGCGAATCATTTTGGGGCTTATTACACTTCTTACATAAATTTGCAGCCTGATACCCATTTTAACTTTCAGCCAAAATCACTTAAACTTTTAGTGAAAAAGCAGCTATAAAAAAACCCGCAGTTAATGCAGGTTTTGATTTATAAATTACAGTTTTAAGCATCCATGTTGTCAATGATGGCCTGACCAAACTCAGAACAACGAAGTAAAGTTGCACCTGGCATCAGGCGCTCGAAATCATAGGTCACCGTTTTTGCCGCAATTGCCCCTGAAATACCCTTAATGATCAGGTCGGCAGCTTCTGTCCAGCCCATATCGCGCAGCATCATTTCTGCAGACAGAATAATCGAGCCTGGATTCACCTTATCTTGTCCGGCATATTTAGGCGCTGTCCCGTGGGTTGCTTCATAGACTGCAATCGAACCGCCAATATTGGCACCTGGTGCAATCCCGATTCCCCCGACTTCCGCAGCAAGCGCATCAGAAATATAATCACCATTTAAGTTCAGTGTGGCAATCACGGAATAATCTGCCGGACGCATCAAGATTTGCTGCAAGAAAGCATCGGCAATGACATCCTTAATAATAATGTCTTTACCTGTTCTTGGATTTTTGATTTTAACCCACGGTCCACCATCCAAAAGCTCTCCACCAAAACGTTCTAGCGCAACTTCATAGCCCCATTCTTTAAACGCCCCTTCAGTGTATTTCATGATATTGCCTTTGTGTACCAAGGTCACACTCGGCTTGTCATTCTCAATAGCAAACTGGATAGCTTTACGCACCAGTCGCTGGCTACCCTCTTTGGAGACAGGCTTGATCCCGATCCCACAATTGTCTTCAAAACGAATGTTGGTTACACCCATTTCTTGTTTCAGAAACTTGATCACTTTTTTTGCTTCGGGAGAATCTGCTTTCCATTCAATTCCGGCATAAATATCTTCTGAATTCTCACGAAAAATGACCATGTCGGTCAGTTCCGGATGATGTACCGGTGACGGTACACCTTCAAACCAGCGTACCGGACGCACACAGACATATAAATCCAGTTCCTGGCGTAATGCCACGTTCAGGGAACGAATCCCCCCACCGACTGGCGTAGTCAGTGGACCCTTAATAGATATCACATAATCTCGCAGCGCTTCCAGAGTTTCTTCAGGCATATAAATGCCATAAATTTTATTAGCTTTTTCACCGCAGTAGACCTCCATCCATTCGATGGAACGCTTCCCGGCGTATGCTTTTTGCACAGCAGCATCTACCACAGCCTGCATTGTTGGTGTAATATCAACACCAATTCCATCCCCCTCAATAAATGGGATAATTGGATTATTTGGTACGTTGAGTGAAAGGTCTGCATTTACGGTAATTTTGGTACCATCCACAGGTACTACGATTTTTTGATATCCCATTATTAGTATTCTCCCTAATGCCGCTGACAAATCTTAAATAATTGCCAATTAGGCAATACTTTCAGCTGTTCTTAACGCATAATATTCTAATCCAGATTTGTTGTTTTTGAGATTTATACGGGAAATAACAAAGTTTCCCTTTTAAATAAACCTCTACATTTTTTAAATTAATGTAATTATAGAAGTTATTTCCTATGAAAATCGTCATTCTAAACAAACCTTATGACGTCCTCTCCCAATTCCGTCCGGATGAAAAGCATCCTACCATGGCCGATTTCGTCAACGACAAAGATCTGCGTCTTGCTGGCCGTTTGGACATGGACTCAGAAGGTCTGGTTTTTCTCACCGATCACGGTGGTCTCAACCAATATATCACCAATCCTGCCAATAAAAAGTTTAAAACTTATATGGTGCAGGTTGAAGGTGATATCACTGACGAGGCCCTTGAACAGCTTCGTAAAGGTGTTGAGCTGAAAGATGGCATGACGCTTCCTGCACGTGCTGAAAAAGTGTCTGAACCGGAATGGTTGTGGGAGCGTAATCCTCCTGTTCGTTTCCGTGCCTCTGTTCCGACGTCTTGGGTTGAGATTTCCATCTGTGAAGGTCGTAACCGTCAGGTTCGTCGCATGACTTCTGCTGTCGGCTTCCCGACCTTACGTTTGATCCGTACCAAAATTGGTGAGATTGATTTGGTTCGTATGGGATTGCAGCCGGGTGAGACCAGAGAAATTGAGCCATTACTTTACCCTGACTTCCAGAATATCCCTGCTGAAGAACCATATCGTTCACGTTCTTATGTGAAGAAGCCGGGGGGTACGGGTGGCAAACCAATCGTTCGCAAGAACAAAGATGGTTCCGTGAAAAAGTCTGGCACCAAACGCATCTGGCAAATGGACGAAAGCGAAAAGCCGAAACGTCGCACCAATGGTACTACTCGTCCAAATACCAAGGCACCACGTGGTCGTGGCCGGGGTCGTGGTTAAAGCTCAGCCTATTCATCAGGTAGTGACAGGCTAAATACCACGCCAGACGGCGTATTTTCTACAGTTGCTCCCCCCTGATGGAGCTGCATAATCGACTGCACAATGGCAAGGCCCAGACCACCCGTCTGGGCTTTTTCATGTCGGCTGTCATCTATCTGATAAAAACGCTCAAATAAATGCGGATGATGCTCATCTGCAATCCATACCTCTGGCGTCAGCACCGATATTTTAATGCTATGGTTCAGTCGCTGTGCCGACACACTAATCTCACTCCCCGGCTGACCATAAGTAATGGCATTGCTGATCAGATTGGCAACTGCGCGCTGTAATAATGCGGTGCTGGCAGTCAGACTTAAATCTGATGGAACATTAATTTTTAAATGCATCTGCTTTTCTTCAGCCAGAAAACTGAAGTACTCAAGTAATTCTTGCAGCATCTCATTCAGATTGAAATGCTGTTTTTCAACCGTAAATCCACCATGCTCTACCCGCGCGATAAACAGCATGCTTTCAATCATCTGGCTTAGACGTTCATATTCTTCTAGGTTGGAATAGAGCAGATTTTCCAGTTCAGCAAGCTCGCGCGGCCGCGATAACAGAATCTGTGTTTGCCCGATTAGATTGTTTAATGGCGTGCGAAGTTCGTGCGAAATATCCTCAGAAAAACGTGCCAACTGCTGATATGCAGACTGAATATTACCGAGCATATCGTTCATGGCCTGACTCAGCTCTTGCACCTCCAGCGTATTACTCTGAACATCAATGTGCTGATTGGGCTGCTGAATATTGACCTGTGCTGTCGCCAGCATCAGCTGACGCATTGACTTTAGAATATAGCGTCCAGCCAGCCAGGCCATAAAGGTCGAGAGCAATATACCAAGCAGACTATAGAGCACCAGCTTTGATAAATAGGTTGCCAGTGCCCTTTGTCCTTCTGCCAACTGTTTACCTGCTACCAGCTGGTAGCTGCGACCCTCAAACTGCACCTGTTTAAAAGCCAGACGTGTTGAAGGATGTTCAGCCTGATTATTCTGAAACTGTAATTTGGAGGAATAATGCAATGCCGGAATATGAACCTGCAAAGGATTGATTTCGATCAGACGACTTTTTTGATGCTGCAGCAACAGTAAATTATCTTCCTGTCCCAGCATATTTTCATATAATTTGGGATGCTGGACCAGAAGTTTGAAACTCTGGGCATCTTCAAGAAAAATCTCAATCCGGGAAATACGAGCGGCCAGCGCCTGATCCTGCTGGGTCTGAATCATCTGTTGCATATTTTGATAAGACAGCAACGCCACACTCAGAAACACCACGCAAGACACCAGTGCAAATGCAATACTTAAACGTGTTGCCAACGGCAATAACACTAGGTTTTTCATGGACATTCATCTAGCTTATAACCCATGCCACGTACGGTATGGATCAGTTTTGGCGTGTAATGATCATCAATTTTGCTACGCAGCCTGCGAATAGCCACATCCACCACATTAGTATCAGTATTAAAATTAATATTCCAGACCATGGACGCAATCTGGCTCCGGGTCATCACCTGTCCCTGATGTTCCATTAACAATTGCAACAGCGCAAATTCTTTCTGGCTCAAGTCGATCTTTTGTACGTTACGGTAAACCTCATGCTTTAAGCGGTTCAATACCAGATCTGAAACCTGATAGGCCTCCTGCTCCAGACGCGGCACACGGCGCAACAGACTTTTGATTCGGGCCAGTAATTCAATATAGGAAAAAGGCTTGGTCAGATAATCATCGGCACCAAGCTCCAGTCCTTTAACCCGATCTAGCACATGATCACGTGCAGTGAGCATTAATACCGGAATCTGGCTAAAAGTTCGCAGGGTGTGTAATACCTGCCAGCCGTCCAGGTCCGGCAGCATCACATCAAGCAGCACCAGATCAAAAGACTGTTGCTGCAAACACGATAATGCACGCACGCCATTTTCTGCGATGGCCGTACTATAACCTGACTCATTCAGTCCTTTTGCCAGATATTCAGCAATCTTGACTTCATCTTCTACAATTAAAATATGCATGTCAGTAGTTTAGCTGTTTTTAGCTAGTTCTAGATTACAAATTGGTAATCTGATTGTCATGCTGCACTGGCGGATTTTTTTCTAAGATAGCCCCAGTAGCCAATTGCATGAAAGATAACCATGAAAATTTCAATCGCCAACACAACCCTGACCTTGCTCAGCAGCGTATTACTACTCAGCTCAGTGGCGCATGCAGAATTTAAAACGGCGCCAGTCATGTCGCTAGAAGTAGCAAAGCTCATGGCCAGCAACGTCATGCTTGCTTGTCAGCAACAGGCCAAGCCGGCGGCAGTCGTTATTCTAGATCAGGGTGGCAACCTGCTGGCCAGCCAGCGCCATGAATCTGTCGGCATTCACAACCTGATTGCAGCGGAACGGAAAGCTTTCACCGCGTATTCAACTAAAACCAGCACACTGGATTTTATGCGCAATGCCCAGAAAAATCCGGATGCACAGAATCTGAATAGCTTGCCTGAATTGCTATTACTGGGTGGTGGTGTCCCTGTCATTTACCAAAACCAGATTGTAGGCGCAGTAGGCGT
The DNA here is from genome assembly GCF_014837015.1 of Acinetobacter pecorum. Taxonomy (GTDB): domain Bacteria; phylum Pseudomonadota; class Gammaproteobacteria; order Pseudomonadales; family Moraxellaceae; genus Acinetobacter; species Acinetobacter pecorum. The sequence continues at coordinate 55,897 of NZ_JACSPT010000012.1, read as the reverse complement.
CGCAGGTGCAGGCGGCTCAGCACAGGATCATCAATGTGCTAATAGCGGCATTCAAACCACCTTAAAGCAGCTTTGATATCTTTTAATTAGTAATTTTTTATTCCTTTGATTAAACATTATTCCGTCATTCCAACGAGGAACACAACATGAAAAAAATCTTAATCGCGACTCTTGCCACTACTGCAGTAACTCTTTCTTTTGCCCAGAATCCGCTGAGTGTACACGTGCTGAATCTGGAAAATGGCTTGCCTTCTCCAAATGTAGAAGTGACGCTGGAAACACAGAAAAATGGCAAATGGGTACAGCTTTCACAAGCAAGGACCAATCCTCAGGGTCGTATCACAGCACTGTACCCAGAGAATAAAACCTTTGATAAAGGAACCTACAAAGTGACTTTTAAAACTGGTGACTGGTTTAAAACCCAAAAGCAAAACAGCTTTTTCCCGGAAGTACCGGTGATTTTTGAAGTAGATGGCTCAGTCAATCACTATCATATCCCGCTGCTATTAAGCCCCTATGGTTATTCAACCTATCGCGGCAACTAAGCTCTCCCACTTAAGGCCCACCCTCTTTGGGCCTTCCTTTTTTTTCTTGTTATTCTTTTATTGAAATGCCATTTACGATTCATATTTAGTGATCTAAAAAATAAAATGTATTCAAAAAAGGAGATTTGTATTGGATCAGCAAGTTAACCGGATGTTTAATCAGGACCAAGATGTCTTTGCGATACATTGACTGCTATAGCAGAACGCAAAGCCAATAATGGTCGTACTAGCATTTTATGATATTCAAATGAGGAATCAGCATCATTAAATCGCAAGCTAAATTCAATGGAATTTCCTGACTGCTCATTAAATAAATATCATGTTGATATTTAGTCAATAAAAAAACCGATGCCTAAGCATCGGTTTTAAAGTTTGAAATTGAATTAAGCTTTAAGCCACTTTTCAGCTTTGGCCTGATCTTCAACTTTCAGTTCAACTTCGGTCAGTTTAGAACCGCCTGCCTGAACTTCAAAAGTCATCAGCTCATCTCGACGGAACGCGTATACTGTAAAACTACCGTTCTGTTTTGCATAGCTTTCGAGAAGCTTGGTCGTGGCTTTTAGACCGTCAATCGCAATAATCACGTCATTGGCAGAAAGACCGGCCTGTACAGCCACAGCATCACGACGCGCAGATTGAACCAGTACGCCTTCCGGCTTATCTGCCAGCTTTAAGCCAAATGGCAAAGACTTGTCATTTTTCAGGCTATAACCAATACCAAACTCAGGTAAGAGCTGATCCAGCGGCAGTTCATCTGTCGTATTGATCAAGTGATTAATCTGTTCTGACCAATCATCACCTGTCAGTTCTTTGCATAATTCAAAGATTGTCCGTTCGTGCACCTGAATACCATTTTGCGCATTTTCATACAAACGGCGCATTAAGGCATCCAGACTTGAACCACGTAAACGCAGTCCCAAGTCCAGACAAAGTGCTACCAGACAACCTTTGTTGTAATAGCTTGTTCCGGCATTATTGGAGTTTTCATCCTGACGGTAGAATTTCACCCAGGCATCAAAACTGGATTCAGACACTGACTGAATCGCACGTCCCGGATTCTGCAAATAACGGTCAATCTGTGCTTTTAACAAAGCAATATATGATTCCTGATTAATCACGCCGCTACGCAGCAAAATCAAATCATCGTAATAGGAAGTAAAGCCTTCAAAGATCCACAGCAAAGACGTATAGCCTTCTCTGTTTAGATCATAGTTCACGAAGTTTTCAGGTCGAATAAACTTCACCAACCATGAATGGAAATATTCATGGCTACATAAGCCGAGGAAACGCTGATAATCTTTTGAAGGTTCTTCAGGTTCATTGGCTTTCGGCAAGTCATCGCGTGGTGTAATCAGGCTGGTCGAGTTCGGATGTTCCAGCCCCCCATAGCTGTTGCCGGTTGCCATCGTCATAAAAGTATAGTCCGCAAACGGTGCTGAACCAAACATGGAAATTTCTGTACGACAGATTTTTTCAATGTCCTGCTGCATACGCGTAGCATTCATGGCGTGTTTACCGGACACTACAAATTCATGTGGAATACCATTTGCTTCAAAACTGAAACGGGTTTGTTCTGCCAGCTCAAATGGCGCATCAATCAGTTCGGCATAGTTTTTAGCTTTCAGCGTGAAACGGCCTTTGACCAGACTTTTGGCCTGCATGCCGGTTGCCAATTGGAAATGCTTTAATTCATCTGGCAGGAAGATTTCCAGTTCAATTTCTTTATTTTCCTGACCTTCCAGCCCCAGACATGCACAAGCCGGGTTCACGTAGAGACGATTTTGATCCACGTATGCACCACGAACGGACAGGTCATAGGCATAGACATCATATTCCACCGTAATCAGCTCATGATCGGTGTTGAATAAACGCCATTTATTCTTTTCAAACTTCTGGATTTGTAGCTGGCGCCCATCTTCATCATAAGCCTTGACCGCTTCAATATGTTTGGAAAATTCCCGGATCAGATAGCTTCCTGGAATCCAGGTCGGCAATGACAAGACTTGCGTCGGATCAGCAAGAAAGCGAACAGTTACGTGAATAAGATGCTGACGATAATCGTCAAATTCGATTTGATAATGCAACATAATAGACGATATAAAATTAAAATAAATGAGATATAGCTTAGCTTAGCATTTTTTAAGCCAGGATGGTTTAGCTGTCTTATTTGTCTACATTTACGACTAGCTATCTGTATAAAAAAGGCATAGCATGCGTGAAAATTAAATCGTTCAACACCCAGCGGGTTATCAAGGAACACCATTGAAATACATCATCTCACTGATTGCGGTTTTCAGTTTATTTATTTCTGCATTTTCCCATGCTGCCCTACTCAATATTGTGCCTGAAAGCGTTGAAGCTGAAGCCTGGACCATTCTGGATTCACAATCTGGTCAAGTTATTGCCGAGCACAATGCTGATGTTCAGCGTGCTCCGGCCTCGCTAACCAAAATGATGGTGGCTTATATTGCCTTGAAGGAAATTGAGGCCGGAAAATTAAATAAAAATGAAGTTTTAACCGCGACTTCTGTGGTGAAAACTGTGATGTGGGATGAGTCACAGATGTACCTGAAAGAAGGTGATCAGATTTCAGTCGATCAGCTTCTGGCGGGCTTAATTATCATGTCTGCCAATGATGCTGCAGTCACGCTGGCTGAGAAAATTTCGGGTGGTATTCCGCAGTTTGTTGAACGCATGAATCAGGAAGCCAAAATGCTGGGCATGCAGCATACCAATTTCCAGAATCCGGCAGGTATTACCATGCCTGAACATTATTCTACTGCCGCAGATTTGGCCAGACTATCTATGGCAGTCGTCAATGAAACTCCGGATTATCTGTATTATTCCAAACAGCCAAGCTTTACCTATAACCGACATTTTCATCGCGCAACCAACCGTGTGCTTCAGGTAGATCCTACGGTGGATGGTTTAAAAACCGGTTTTACCCGTGCAGCAGGCTACAACCTGGCGCTGACGGCCAATCGTGTCACGGCAGATCTTGAAATGCCGAACCGACGTCTGATTGTGGTAGTACTGGGTACTAAAAGTGCGGCAAAACGCGCTGAAGTATCGCATAAGCTGATGAATCTGGCCTATACCTATACCCGCAATGAAGTAGCGATCAAAGATAAACAGCTACTGGCTGAGCTGCCTGTAATCAAATCAACCTTAAAAATGTTTAAGGTGCAGACCAAGCAACCGCAGATTATTACCACCTCTTTATATGATCAGGGGTATAGTATCGACCTGAATCAATTCGACCAGACCAATCAACGTATTATGCTGAATACTGGTGATGGCATTTTAAGAAGTATCGAACCTTTACAAGAAACCCAGACGCATATCAGTGTGGAAGTAAAGGCATCTGAGCTCATTGCGCCCTTGGCGACTATCATGCCTCTGGCAACCATTCAGGTCTATCAAAATAACCAGTTAATCCGTACTATCCTGATTGAAGATCATGTCGAAATTGAAGAAGCTAACCTGTTTCAGAAATTCTTTAGCTGGCTGCAAGGTTTATTTACTTTCTTTTCAGACTCTACACCAAGCGTAAAGCTTTATCCTCTAAATAAATAATAGCGCTAGCTGTCAAGTTAACTGTTCTTTAAGCCAGAAGATTTTTTCGCTGATCTTCTGGCAGATTTTCCTTTCTCCCTGCCTCACACCCTCAAGACAGGGAAACTTACCTGCCCTCACAGAATTGCTACGTTTTGTAATGTGTATAACAATTTTAACCAAGACGCGATCTGGCCCATGCCATAGTATATTTTCTTTCTATTTCTCTTATTTTTATTAAAAAAATAAACAGGTTAATCATATATGACAGCAAATAAAATCGTGATTGTGGGTGGCGGTGCCGGTGGTCTGGAACTGGCGACTCAGTTGGGTGATAGCTTGGGTAAAAGCGGTAAGGCCCAGATTATTCTGGTCGATCAAAAACTGACACATATCTGGAAACCGCTGCTGCATGAAGTGGCTGCAGGTACCTTAAATCCACATCAAGAAGAAACCAATTATTTTGCTCATTCAGCAGCACATCATTATGAATTTGTCTTGGGTACATTCACAGGACTAGATCGTGAAGCCAAACAGATTCTGGTCGAAACAGAATATTTCTCCAAAACAGCCCAATCCAAGAAAAACCAGCATATTTCCTATGACACACTGGTACTGGCCTTGGGTTCTACCTCGAATGATTTTAATACCGAAGGGGTAAGACAGTTCTGTCATTTTCTCGACAGCCGTAAACAGGCGGATGTTTTTCAGCAGGACATGTTGCATCTCTATCTGAACGCACAGCATGAAGCTTCGAATCGTGAACTGAATATCGCGATTATTGGTGCCGGAGCAACCGGAGTAGAACTGGCAGCGGAGCTGGTAGAAGCCAAACATAATTTCTTTAAATATGGTTTAAACAAGGTTGACCCGAAAAAAGTAAAAATCACCTTAATTGAAGCGGCGGATCGCATTCTGACGGCACTCTCACCTAGAGTTGCTGAACACACCATGCAACAAATGGAAAAGTTTGGCATTGAAGTCTTGACCGGTCATCGGGTGGCCAAGGTCGATGAAGACAAGATTTATTTTGCAGATGGTTCAAGTCTGGATGCCGAGATTAAAGTCTGGGCCGCCGGTATCAAAGCACCTGAAGTCTTAGTGCAACTACAAGATATGGAAAAGGACAATATTCACCGATTGAAAGTCTATTCCACCCTGCAAACCAAATCTGATCCAGACATCTTTGCTTTTGGTGACTGTGCACATTGCCAACCTGCAGCAGATGAACCGGTATTGGGTCCACGCGCACAAGTCGCCAGCCAGCAGGCCAACTTTCTGGCCAATGCCTTAAAAGCCCGGATCAATGAGGAAAACTATTTGCCCATGTTTAAATTTTCTGACAAGGGTTCACTCATTTCCCTAAGTCAGAATAAAGCCGTTGGGGAATTACTCGGTCAGGTCAATGTGCAAGGCTTTGTCGCCAAATCAATGTATGTGTCCTTGTACCGGATTCATCAGGCAACCATTCATGGGTATGCGCATGCGGGCATTCTAACCGCAAAAGATTTTGTTACACGGAAAATATCTCCAAAGCTGAAATTGCATTGAAATTCCAGAATTTGACCCAATCAATGAAAAAATCGTCAATAAAATTGTCGAATTGCGTTTTTTTGCTAATTTTAGTCTACAAAAACGCAATTTCACTTTATGATGTACCCTTAAAAAATTGAATGGATCAATTAACATGACTGCTATTGCAAATAACCACGTGGTTTCTTTCCACTACACATTGACTAACGCAGAGGGTGAAACTCTCGATCAATCTCAAGGTGAACCACTTGCCTATTTGCACGGTGCAGGTAATATCATCCCAGGATTAGAAAACGCGCTAGAAGGTAAAACTGTAGGTGATAAATTCACTGTAAACGTTCCAGCTGCTGAAGGTTATGGCGAATACAATCCAGACCTAGTTCAAGAAGTTCCTGCGCAAATGTTCCAAGGCGTAGACAATATTCAAGCAGGTATGCAGTTCCAGGCTCAAACTGATGACGGCGTGCAAATCGTAACTGTTAAAGCAGTTGAAGGCGACAATGTTGTTGTTGATGCTAACTTCCCACTTGCTGGTCAAGATCTGACTTTTGAAGTTGAAATCGTATCTGTTCGTGAAGCTTCTCAAGAAGAATTAGATCACGGCCATGTACATGGTGCAGGTGGTCACCAACACTAAGATCTTCTGATCGGGTGTGATAAAGGGCAAAGTGCAAACTTTGCCCTTTTTTGTTGCCAAGAAAAATAACTCAAACAATGTCCATCAAAAAATGAGCCATAAAAAAGGCAGGATCAATACCCTGCCCTTTTAATCCCATCAAGATCCTTTTTCAAAGAATAATCATTGGATTATTTGTTTTGGTTATAAATCTGCATTGCTGCTGGCAACTGTTGACGCATCTGTCCAATACGCTGGCTATTCGATGGATGCGTAGACAGGAAAGCGACTCCGCCCCCACCTTCTAATTTATTCATTTTTTCCCACAGGGTAATGGCTGCATTCGGGTTATAGCCTGCACGCGCCATCAGCATCAAACCGCCTTGGTCAGCACGACTTTCCAGATTACGCGAGTACGGCAAACCAATCCCGATCTGACTACCCAGCTGTGCAGCTGCAGCGCCGCCCTGACCTACACCTGCTGCACTCAGGCCAATTCCCAAGGCCAGGTCAGTGAGGGCCTGCGCGCCGATTTTCTGCTTAGAGTGCTCTTCTAAGGCATGTACCATTTCATGACCCATAATTGCTGCAATTTCAGCATCAGTCAGATTCAGTTTATTCACAATACCAGTGTAGAATACGACTTTACCACCCGGGGCAACAAAGGCATTGACCTGGTCAGATTTAAGTACAGCCAGTTGCCACTGGAATGGCGTACCGGTTTGATTCATTTGGTTAGCAATCGGCTTCAAGCGATTAAACACGGTATTAATACGTTTATATGTGGCTGAACTGGTATCCAGCTGACCTTTATTGCGCGCATCATTCACCATGGCATTATAGCTTTGGCTGGCAGATGCATTTAAAGTCGCAGTATCCGCCCCGGCAATATCGGCAATGGTAGTACAACCCGACAATGTCACCACTGTGGCAGTGGCCATACTTAATAAAAGTTTATTCTTCATTATAATTAACTCTACCTTAGCTCAAGCTTAATTTACATTGTAAAAATTATAAGGGAAAGCATGCAGTAGCTAAACGTATAATTACTCCATCTTCTTATAAATTATGTAATTTTTAAGCCAAGTACTGTATCGCTAACCAGTAAATCAGACAAATAATATTTAAGCCCAGATACACCTGACTGAGAGGTTTTATTTTCTGTTCAAGTATTTCATCTTTACGTTTGAAATATAAAAAAGCATTTTGTAGCAAGATAACAGGCACCAGAATGCAGGCAATAATGACGCTGAGACCAATGAGTGCAGTATAAATAATCTCAGGATTTTGGGTTTGCGCACGAATAATCATCATGGCAATTGTTGGTGCCCCGCCCATCGCGAATAATAATGAATAAAACATGGTCGCCGATATATTTTTTTGCATCCTGATGCTCATTTTTCTTTCTTTATATATCGATATGTTAAAGCACATCACGCCGGATTACCGATGCAACTTTAGTCTTGAAATAACTACATAATTTCAACCTATAAAAAAACCCATCCGAAGATGGGTTTTTTTATTGAAGCTTAAAACAAATTAAGCATCGAATGGATGGCGAAGAATGATGGTTTCTTCACGGTCTGGACCCGTTGAAATGATGTCGATTGGACATTCAATCAATTGCTCAAGACGTTTTACATAGTTCAATGCAGCTTGTGGCAACTGATCCAGTGATTTCGCACCAAAAGTTGACTCAGACCAGCCTGGCATAGTTTCGTAAATCGGTTTTAAAGTTTCGAATGCAAGCGCATCAGAAGAACCGACACAACCAGAATCTGCAGCTTCATAGCCTACACAGATTTTCACTTCTTCCAAACCGTCTAGAACGTCAAGTTTAGTCAGGCAAATACCAGAAAGTGAGTTTACATCGACTGAACGGCGTAGAATTTCAGCATCGAACCAGCCACAACGACGTTGACGGCCAGTAGAGGCACCAAATTCATTACCAATCGTACCGAGGTGTTTACCAATCGCATCACCTGTGTCATTTGCAGCGTCATACACCAACTCAGTTGGGAATGGACCTGCACCTACACGGGTTGTGTACGCTTTAGTAATACCCAGTACATAGTCAAGGTGCAAAGGACCCAGACCTGAACCAGAGCTTACGCCACCAGCAGTTGTATTCGAAGAAGTTACATACGGATATGTACCGTGGTCAACGTCAAGAAGTGAACCTTGCGCGCCTTCGAACATGATGTTGTCACCGTTTTTACGGTAGTTATGCAACTCAGTAGTTACGTCCACAACCAGTGGAGCAACAACCTTACGCCATTCGTCACACAGTGCCAGCACATCTTCCAGTTTAACTGCTTCAACACCGTAGTATTGAGTTAACTGGAAGTTATGGTAGTCCAGAAGTTCAGTCAGCTGAGCTGTAAGATGTTCACCACCACGTACCAGGTCAGCAACACGTACTGCACGACGTGCCACTTTATCCTCGTATGCAGGACCGATACCACGACCTGTCGTACCAATCTTCGCATTACCACGTTTTTTCTCACGCGCCTGATCAAGTGCGATGTGGTTTGGCAGGATAAGTGGACAGTTTGGAGAAATGCGTAAACGTTCTTTAACAGGAACGCCTTCTTTTTCAAGAATGTCCATCTCTTTGATGAGCGCTTCAGGAGAAAGAACCACACCGTTACCAATTAAGCACAATACGTTTTCACGTAAAATACCTGATGGAATGAGGTGTAAGACAGTTTTCTTACCACCAACCACAAGAGTGTGACCTGCGTTATGTCCGCCTTGATAACGAACTACCGCTGCCGCTTGATCTGTGAGCAGGTCGACGATTTTACCTTTACCTTCGTCGCCCCATTGGGTACCAAGTACCACAACATTCTTGCCCATAATAGCCTCATTACATCATGCTGTTAAAGTTGAAAGCCCCACTCAGTGACATGAACACTGAGCCAAGCAATTAAATCGTTTTGACTGTCCACTCGCCATCTACACGCACCAGCTGGTGCGTCGCATATGGTACAGAGCTTAAATCATCATTACCCAGTAACTGAATTACACTCAAGCCTTGTGCACGGAGGTTCTGAATCGCCTTCAGAAGTTCTGCATCGCTGCCTTTAGGTGCAACGACCACCTGTATCGTATCAAACTGGCCTGCACTTAAAGCATATAAGTCACACGAGAAACCGGTTGCAGGACGGGCACGCCCAAAATGCTCACCAATGCCATCATAACGGCCACCTTGTGCCAGTGCAGCTGCACGGTTCGGCGCATACACGGCATACATCAGACCAGTATGATAATGGTACGAACGCAATTCAACTACATCAATACCAATGCTCAAGTTTGGCCAACGGGTCTGAACTTCATCCCTAGTGATTTGTAGTACATCAAAAGCTTGCTTGAATGCAGGATTTGCCAGCACTTCAGCGCTTAGATTTGCTTGCAATGCATCCAGGTCACTGGCATAGCGCCCAAGTGCATAAAAATCCTGACCAAATTTCAGCTCTGCCGTGAATTCTGCTAATTCCGGTAAAGCCTTGCGTTGGTATAAATCAGATAATTGCTGTTCAGCAACTTTGTTCAATCCTGCTTGAGCCACCAGACTGCGGAATAAACCGACATGACCTAAGTCCAGATGAATACCATCTGCCTGGCCTGCCTCCTGAATCAGACTGATCATCAAGTCGACCATTTCAACATCGGCATCGATGCTGTCTGAACCAAATAGCTCTGCACCCAACTGTAGTGGCGCACGCGAGGTATTAAAACCGCGAGGTTTGGTATGCAAGACAGTTCCTGCATAACAGTAACGTGCAACACCTTCCACTGGATGTACATGCGCATCAATACGAGCCACTTGTGGTGTCATATCGGCACGCACACCAAGTAAACGACCAGAAAGCTGATCGATCACCTTAAAAGTGGCTAAGTCTAAATCTTGATTCGATTCTGAGAGAGAAGATAGAGATTCGATGTATTCAATGAATGGCGTGTACACCAGCTGATAACCTCGAGATGCAAGGAAATCCAGTGATTTACGGCGCAGGCTTTCAATGACTTGCGCTTGTTCTGGTAATACATCAGCTACACCATCAGGTAATAACCATGTCTCTGAAATGGGCATGTTGTAAACCTAAATTCTTGTCAGCGCGGAACGAATCCGCATAAAAAAATCGGGAGCACACCCGATTTCTCCTAGTCTAGCACGATAGTTTTGGCTGTGCATCGCAAATTTTATAATTTTCGCCACCTGATGAAAGGATCAACAATTGTGTCAACTATCAGCATTTTATTGCATCTTAAAAACACAAAACCCAGCATTAAATCAAGGATAGTCCCATCATAATTTTTACCGTTTACACTGAGATTTCAGTTTTATCCTGTGACGGCAGAGAATTTGAGTTAAATAATGCATCTGGAACTTATTATCAGAATCCAGATATGCTCATCCGCGTCTGAAAAACAATCGCGCGTAATCAAATGAGAATTGGGTCTATCAGCTGTGCCAGTACTTGACTTTATCCCCTCCATTTCACAGTTTATGCAAAATGGTTTTATCTGGCTGAATGCTCTCTATAGTCTGGTACTGCCTCCTTTCAAAAGATCTCTAAAGGGGGTGGGATGATTTCTGGGGATCAACCACTTTAGTCAGTAAACTGACCAGCTCCGCATTTTGCAACTCAACCTGCTGAAGCTTTGTTGTGGTCTGATCCAGTACTTCCTGCTGGACATGCATTTTTTTGGCCAGATCCTGCATAATTTCCAGAGTCTTTTTTAAGTTTTCTTCAAGATGCGCGACTTTTTCTTCAACTGGCACACCTTGCTCGGTACGTGGCTCATCATTCTGATTAAACTGCAGCCAGATCAGAAAAATCACCGCCAAAGTCAGCAGTATAATAAAACCCCAAACCATCATCATGTGCTTGCTCTTATTTCATTTTATTGTTTTTATCTTAACGAAAAATACTGCAGATAATCTAACTAATTCAGCTTCAAATACTGATTTTCGATCAATTACAGCCAAATTCTCCTAAAAATTGGCTGGCAAAATATTCTGGACATGAAAAAAGCACCTTATCTTCGGTGCTTTAGGGATTTAAATAACTCGAACTTAATGAAATGATTCACATAAATCTAATAAACGGTTGGCATAGCCCCATTCATTATCATACCAGGCAAAAACTTTAGCTTGGTGTCCAACCACCAGCGTCTGAGTCAAATCCACAATCAGTGAATATGGAGAATGATTAAAATCACTGGATACCAAAGGCTCATCTGTTACCGCCATGATTTCTGCGAAGTCCTGCCGGGCAGCCTTGATCAGAACTTCATTCAGCTTGTGATCGGTAATCGGTGACTGAGAAACAAAGGTCAAATCAATTGCAGCGACATTAATAGTCGGCACCCGAATCGAATAACCATCGATACGATCTTCCATTTTCGGCATTACCCGCTTTAAGGCACCCAGTGCGCTCGAAGTCGTAGGAATGATGTTATGGCCCGAGGCACGTGCACGACGCAAATCACGATGTGCATGATCCAGTACCGATTGATCCGCCGTAACAGCATGGATTTCGGTCATCAGGGCGCTATTGATACCAAATGCATCATCGACAATTTTGACCAGTGGTACCAAAGCCTGTGTAGTACAAGAAACACTGGAAATGATCTGATCCGATGCTTTGACTTCATGATGATTGACACCATAGACAATCGCAGCATCCACCGTATCAAAAGGTGCGGCACCGATAATCACACGTTTCGCCCCTGCCTGAATATGCTGGGTCGCGGCTTCACGGGAACGGAACAGCCCGGTACACTCAAGTACTACATCTACAGCCAGATTTTGCCAAGGCAGCTTTGCCGGTTCGGCTTCACACAAAACCTGTACTTTTAAAGTGGCATCTTTATAGCTGATATGCAGATAAATATGTTCAGCATCATAGCTGAGATCTACCTGCCCTGAAAAACGGCCATGGGTTGAGTCATATTTAAACAGATGAATCAGGGTTTCAACATCGGCAATATCGTTAATGGCTACGATTTCAAAGTTAAAATCTTTCGGATTTTCAAACCATGCACGTAGTACATTCCGTCCAATACGCCCAAATCCATTGATTGCCACTCGTTGCATGACTCAACCTTTAATATGCCTATTTTAGAACTCTTCTATGTTAAAGGATTTCTGGTGCCGTACATTAAAAAACTTCAGTGAAAATACTGATTTTCGATTATTTTCTTTCTGATAGATCAGGTTCTCTCTGCATCATTTAAAATTCCAGTTATTTTTCAAGAGATGAAATTATCGGAATTTTGCCCTTAGAAAGATTCAATTTAACTATTTAGCAAAAAACCTAAGCACATAAATCCTTAGCAATTGGTTTTAAAATGATTGGTGCGTACTGCTTTTTCCGTTATAATTTGGCGTTTTAAATTTTTAAGCCCCACATTGCAGCAGAGCTTTTGTATGCTTGTCAGACTGTGGTGTTTTTGCCAAATCGGAAATTATGGAGTGACTTGGTTGTGAGTACTCGTTTTATGACATCAGCTGAAATTCGTGAAGCATTTTTGCGTTACTTTGAATCGCAAGGGCATACACGTGTCGCGTCGAGTTCTCTAGTACCCGCCAATGACCCAACTTTGCTGTTCACCAATGCGGGTATGAACCAGTTTAAAGATTGCTTCTTAGGTCTAGAAAAACGCGATTATGTCCGTGCCGTATCATCACAGAAATGCGTACGCGCAGGTGGTAAACACAACGACTTGGACAATGTGGGTTATACCGCCCGTCATCATACTTTCTTTGAAATGCTAGGTAACTTCTCGTTTGGTGACTACTTCAAGCGTGATGCGATCAAATTTGCCTGGGAATTCTTAACGAGCGATGAATGGTTAGCACTACCTAAAGATAAACTCTACGCCACTGTGTACCACACTGATGACGAAGCATTTGATATCTGGAACAAAGAAATCGGTCTAGATGCCAGCCGTATTATCCGCATTGGCGACAACAAAGGCGGTCAATACGCATCAGACAACTTCTGGGCAATGGGCGATACCGGTCCTTGCGGTCCTTGTTCTGAAATTTTCTTTGACCACGGTGATCATATCTGGGGTGGCCTGCCGGGCACGCCTGAAGAAGATGGTGACCGCTTCATCGAAATCTGGAACAACGTTTTCATGCAGTTTAACCGTACTGCAGATGGTGTGTTACACCCTCTTCCAGCACCTTCTGTTGATACAGGTATGGGTTTGGAGCGTATTTCTGCTGTTCTTCAGCACGTTAACTCAAATTATGAAATCGACCTGTTCCAGCACTTGTTAAAAGCGGCTGCTGAAATCATCGGTTTAGACACTTCTGAACTTGAAGCAAAAGCACAAGCTGAAGGCAAGCCCGTAGATTATCCTGCATCTTTAAAAGTGGTTGCCGACCATGCACGTTCATGCTGCTTCCTGATTGCGGATGGTGTAAACCCGTCTAATGAAGGCCGTGGTTATGTATTGCGTCGTATCATCCGTCGTGCAGTTCGTCACGGTAATAAACTGGGTGCGACAGGTTCATTCTTCTATAAGATGTTACAGCCTTTAATTGAAGTAATGGGCGAAGCATATCCTGAACTGGAAGCTAACAAAGCACGCATCGAAGCACAACTGCTGAAAGAAGAAGAACAGTTTGCCAAAACACTTGAGCAAGGTCTGAAATTGCTTGAAGGTGAACTAGCAAACTTGAAAGGCTCTGTGATTCCAGGTGAAGTGGTATTTAAACTTTACGACACTTACGGTTTCCCGACTGACTTAACCGCTGACATTGCACGTGAACGTGATTTAACAATTGACGAAGCTGGTTTCGAAACTGAAATGGCTGCACAACGTCAACGCGCTCGTGATGCAGGCAAATTCGCAATCGACTATAACTCTGTTGTGAAAGTTGAAGGTGAAACTCAGTTTGAAGGTTATGACGCCACTGCTGGTCAAGGTCAAATCATCGCAATCTATAAAGATGGCGAGCAAGTTGACGAAGTAGTTGAAGGCGACGAAGCACTGATCGTATTGAACCAGACTCCTTTCTATGCAGAAAGCGGTGGTCAAATCGGTGATACAGGACTCTTCAAAAACGATACCGGTATTTTCGAAGTTCAGGATACCAAGAAATCTGGCGGTGCATTTGTACACCAAGGGATCGTGACCATGGGTAACTTGAAAGTTACTCAAAATGTAGAAGCAACGGTAAAAGCAGACATTCGTGCCGCAACTGCACGCAACCACTCTGCAACTCACTTGTTACACGCTGCTCTTCGTCAAATCCTGGGTGCACACGTCCAGCAAAAAGGCTCATTGGTTGCATCTGACATTTTACGTTTCGACTTTGCCAATGACCAGCCTGTGACTTTTGAACAGCTTCAAGAAATTGAACGTCTTGTGAATGCTGAAGTCATCGCAAACACTGAAGTAACAACTGAACTGCTAGACATCGAATCTGCGAAAGCAAAAGGTGCGATGATGCTGTTCGGTGAAAAATACGGTGAAGAAGTTCGCGTACTGTCTATGGGTTCTGTGATTGAAGAGAAAAACTTCTCCATCGAACTGTGTGGCGGTATTCATGTGAAGCGCACTGGCGATATCGGTCTGTTTAAGATCACTTCTGAAGGTGGTGTGGCAGCGGGTGTACGTCGTATCGAAGCAGTGACTGGTACCAAAGCAGTTGAAGTAGCTCAAAAAGCGGATCGTGATATCAACACTATTAATAGCCTATTAAAAGCTCAAAAAGATCAAACGATTGAGAAAGTTGAAGCGCTGGTTGATACAGCATCAAGCTTGCAAAAACAGATTGAACAACTCAATCAAAAATTGGCAAGCCTGCAAGCCGGTGAACTTTTAGGCCAGGTTCAAGAAATTGCAGGTCGTCAAACACTCATCACAACGGTTCAGGGGATGGATGCGAAATCACTTCGTAACCTCCATGACGGCGTGAAATCTAAATTAGAAAATGCAGTTATTGTTCTTGCAGGTGTAGAGGGTGACAAGGTGAGCTTGATCGCATCTGTTGCAAAAGACTTTACTGCTTCTATTAAAGCAGGTGACATCATCAAACACTTGGCAACTGAGCTCGGTGGTAAAGGTGGTGGTAAACCTGACTTGGCACAAGGTGGCGCACCACTTAACGAGAAGTTTGCTTCAGTGATGGCTGATTTACCAGCTTGGCTTGCAGCAAAATAAAAACTTCATTTTGTGTAACTGACCCTGATAGGAATATCAGGGTCATGGTTTATATGGAACAACTATGGCATTAATCGTTCAAAAATATGGCGGTACCTCTATGGGTACTCCAGAGCGCATTTTAAATGTTGCTCGTCGTGTAAAGCGCTGGCATGACCACGGCCACAAGGTAGTGGTGGTTGTATCGGCAATGAGTGGCGAGACCAATCGTCTGCTCGCTTTAGCGAAAGCCATTACCGAAACCCCTGATCCGCGTGAACTAGACCAAATGGTTTCTACGGGTGAACAGGTAACGATTTCCATGCTTGCAATGGCGTTGAATTCGATCGGGGTTGAAGCTAAATCTTTGACTGGACGCCAGGTTGGCATTAAGACTGACAGCGCATTTACCAAAGCCCGTATCGAGTCGATTGATACTGACGTATTGACTAAAAATCTGGACGCGGGTCGTGTAATTGTAGTTGCCGGCTTCCAGGGCTTTGATGCTGAAGGCAACACAACAACTTTAGGTCGTGGCGGTTCTGATACTTCAGGTGTGGCACTGGCTGCTGCACTCAAAGCGGATGAATGCCAAATCTATACTGACGTTGATGGCGTATATACCACTGACCCTCGCGTTGCACCAAAAGCGAAAAAAGTCGACCGTATTTCGTTTGAAGAAATGCTAGAAATGGCATCACTTGGTTCAAAAGTTCTACAAATTCGCTCTGTTGAATTTGCGGGTAAATATCAAGTACCTTTACGCGTACTTTCAAGCTTTGACAATGACAATGATGGCGCGTTTGACGAAGAATTTAAAAACAACGTTGGCACACTTATTACGACTGAATTGGAAGACAACATGGAACAGCCAATTATCTCTGGTATCGCGTTTAACCGTGACGAAGCTAAACTGACTATCCTAGGTGTGCCTGATATTCCAGGTATTGCATCTAAAATCTTAGCACCGATTGGCGCTGCGAATATCGAAGTCGATATGATCATCCAAAACGTAGAAGAAGATGGTACGACTGACTTCACATTCACTGTAAACCGTGGCGAACTTGCAAAAGCAAAAGCAATTCTTGAAGCAACCGCTAAAGAAATTGGCGCACGTGAAGTTGCGACTCGTGATGACATCGTAAAAGTATCGATCGTAGGTGTAGGCATGCGTTCTCATGCAGGTGTAGCGAGCAAAATGTTCACCGCCCTGGCTGACGAAGGTATTAACATCCTGATGATCTCGACTTCTGAAATCAAGATTTCAGTCATCATTGAAGAGAATTATCTTGAACTTGCTGTACGTTCATTGCATACCGCATTTGGTCTAGACCGCGAACAAGGCGAATCTAGCGCACGCGCTTAAGCGAAAAAACAAAATATTGTCATTGTTTGACACTATTTTATAAAATTCTACAAAAATGCAGAGCCGCTATAGTTTTTTTTATAGTGGCTCTGTTATATTAAGCATGAGGATTTTTAACCAACTGAGATAGATTAAAGTCTTTCATTCAGGTGACAGAATTTCTATCCAGATATTATTTTATAATTTTTGGTTGTGCTTTTTATTTTACATTCAATAGATTGCAGGTTTTGCATTTTGCAAGGAGAAAAACATGCTGATTCTGACTCGACGCGTCGGGGAAACTTTAATGATTGGTGACCAAGTCAGCGTGACTGTACTTGGTGTAAAAGGTAATCAGGTTCGTATTGGGGTAAATGCTCCTAAAGAAGTCTCTGTGCACCGTGAAGAGATATACCAGCGTATCCAGCATGAACGCGCAATGCATGAACATCTTCAACATATCGATCAAGATTACCAGCCTTCTTTTGAAGATGATAATCAGACACAAAATAACTTTAACCGTTAATTTTTGTGTAAATCATAAAGCGGCTTTTTTAGCCGCTTTAAATTTCTCTGTATTCTATATAAGCACTCTAAATAATTAAAAAATTTAATAAAGTCTAAAGTTTTACCTCTTGCTGCAATGTTGCAAGCACTTTTTTTACCGGTCCAAAACTGCGGCGATGCTCATCAATAACACCGTGCAGGGCAATCGCTTCAAAATGCGCCTTGGTTGGATAACCTTTATGCTTGGCAAAACCAAATTGCGGATGCTTCTGATCCATCTCGATCATCTGATGATCTCGGGTTACTTTAGCCAGAATACTGGCTGCTGAAATTTCAGCATGCAGCGCATCCCCCCCAATGATAGCATCACAGCTCATCTCAAGGCCCTGTGGAATCTTGTTGCCATCGACCAGTACATGCTCAGGCTGAACTGGCAAAGCTTCTACAGCGCGACGCATCGCCAGCAAAGAGGCCTGTAAAATATTATACTCATCAATCTCTGCTGCAGAAGCCTCAGCAATGGCCCATGCCAGGGCTTTTTCCCGAATTTCGATAAAAAGCTTTTCACGCTTCTTTTCAGTAAGTTTTTTAGAATCATTTAAACCCTCAATCGGGTTGTTCGGATCCAAAATAACTGCCGCAGCGACAACCGAACCCACTAATGGCCCACGCCCTGCTTCATCTACACCAGCAATTTTCATGTCTTTCTTCCATAAAAAATAGGCTGAACCGGTCAGCCTATTTCAATTTAATCTTGGCTTAGTTTACAGCTTCAGCTACACAAGCGTTAATGGTTTTTGCCACCACATTACCGACAATCGTCGCACGTGCTGTGGGATCAATTGCTGCAGTTGCCAGATCTACCGCTGTTACATTCTGTGGTGCTTTTTCACTGACACAGCCACAAATTTCAGTCTGGATATCCTGTTTTTGTGTTGTAGTCATGAGACGTGTTGCTGTTTGCCATGCCGGAATATTATTCAGCTCAGTCGTACATTTTGCATTGATCGCGATTTTAAGCGCAGCCCCACCCAGTTGCTGAGTCGTGGTTTGAGTCTCAGGACTGCCTGTTGTTGCACAAGCCGATAAAACCAAAGCAATTGGAGCCAGTGCAATCAATAATTTTTTCACAGATCTGTTCCTTGTTTATTCATATATGAAGCGTGACGCTATTGTGCCGAAATTCACCTGAATAAGAAATCTAAAAATCATCCTGAATGTTTAATCTGCACCCAGCCATTTCAATGGATGTTGCATGAAAGCCACCATAGCGTTGCAGATTTGGAATTGCTGAGCTGATTCGCCCTTTGCTAAGGTGCGTCCATCTTTGATGGGCCACAGAAAATCACATGGAAAAAGTACAATATTACACACGCACGGCACAATGGCTGCACTGGATCATGGCGATTATCTTTATTGCAGCGTGGCTGATTGGTTTTTATAGTGGGGATTTTTTAAGTTATGAGGTCGATAGCAGCTTTAAAGGCGATGTCATCACCCTGCATAAAAATATCGCCACCACCATTATTTTCCTGCTGGTTGTACGAATCTTCTGGCGCTACACCCATCCTGCCCCCGAACTATCTGACACTATGTCATCCCGGATGAAAACTTTAGCACATGCAGGTCATCTGGCTTTGTATTTCATGCTGATTGCCCTACCTGTCACCGGCTGTTTATATAGCTGGAGTCTGGGCTACCCAGCACCGGTGCTGTATTTATTTAAGCTTCCGGCACTGATTGCAGAAAATCCGGCTGTGACCGCCATCGCAAAACCTCTGCATATCTGGCTTTCCTGGGCGGTGGGACTCCTTTTAACCGGACATATTGCCGCAGCACTGAAACATCATTTTATCGATAAGGATCACGTACTCACCAGCATGATGCGACAATCTAAATCGTCTAAAAAATAAACTGCAAAACTACATTCAATCAGCTTTCATTGCAAAGCTGATTTTATTTCAAGAACTCGGTCATGCAGCCTTTCAGACTGTTTGCGATTGCTTGTTGAGTAAGCTTTGACTTTACCTCTTCATCGAGAGTTGCTTTAAGCAAAGTGCTGGCTGGAATATCTTTAAGCGCATGCTCACCCACACAGGAACACACATTCTGTTCAAGTTCAGCTTTATTTTTATCCTGCATAAAATAAGTCGAGGCGGTCCAGAATTTAGATGCTTTCAGCTCTTTTCCACATTGGTATTCAATCACGGGTTTTAAGGTACGTTGTGTCAAAGTCATATCCGCATTTGAGCAGGCAGATATCAACACGCTACTGATGAGTAGAATTACATATTTCAATTTCATATCCATCTATAAAAACAAAGGCAGAGCGTACCCTGCCTTTTATTTGAAAACTTAAACCAGAGCACGGATCTGGTTGATCCATTGTTCTTTAGCAGCATCGGTAATAAAAGAGGCTTCAAATGAGTTGATGGCCAACTGCTTGAGTTCCTCATTACTTAAGTCCAGCGCTTCAGCAATGGCAATAAAATTGTCATTCATATAACCGCCAAAATAGGATGGATCATCTGAATTGACCGTAACATGCACGCCCTGCTGCAAGAGGCGATGGATATTATGCTGCTGCATGTCATCCACGACGCAAAGTTTCAGGTTTGACAATGGACAAACGGTCAATGGCATCTTTTCTGCAATCAGGCGTCGCATTAATTCAGAATCTTCTTCCGAACGAACTCCATGATCGATACGATTGACTTTGAGCAAATCCAGCGCCTCCCAGACATAGGCTGCCGGGCCTTCTTCTCCTGCATGCGCAACCACTAAGAAGCCTTCATCTCGTGCTTTAGCAAAAACACGTTCAAACTTTGACGGTGGATGCCCGACTTCACTTGAATCCAGACCGACTGCAATAATCTGGTCTTTATAAGGCAAGGCCTGTTCCAGTGTTGCAAAAGCAGCATCTTCACTTAAATGACGCAAGAAGCACATGATCAGATGTGAACTGATACCCAGTTTAGTTTTGGCATCATCACAGGCTTTTTGCAAGCCGTTGATCATGGTTGCAAAAGCAACGCCACGATCAGTATGGGTTTGTGGATCAAAGAACATTTCAGTATGCACGACCCGGTCTTCAGCACATTTTTCAAAATACGCCCATGCCAGATCATAAAAATCCTGTTCATGAATCAGTACAGCAGCACCAGCATAATAAATATCAAGGAACGACTGAAGATTATGAAAGTTATACGCCTGTTTAACTTCCTCGACAGATTTATACGGGATAGCAATCTGATTACGCTGAGCGATTGCAAACATTAACTCAGGCTCAAAGGTGCCTTCAATATGCACATGAAGTTCTGCTTTTGGCAAAGCTCGAATCAACTCGAGACGGTTCATCATTTCTCCTCGTGAAACCCTTAAATAATAAAAAAAGGGTGCAAACTGAGTCTACACCCTTTCCAAATCCAGAAAAATTAGCCGCCAAATAGTGCGAATTTAAGCGTCCATAGTAGTGCAATAATCCAGACCATATACGGCACAGTTGCTGCTTTACCAGTCAGCAACTTGATCAATGCATAGCTAATAAAGCCCATTGCTATACCATCCGCAATCGAATAGGTAAATGGCATAAATACAATGGTTAAAAATGCAGGAACTGCTTCTGTAATATCTTCCCAATCAATATGTACGATACCCTGAATCATTAAGACACCAACAAATAACAACGCTGGGGCTGTTGCAAAGCTTGGTACAGACTGTGCCAATGGCGCAAGGAACAAACAGGCAACAAACAGGATACCGACGACTACAGCGGTTAGACCTGTACGCCCACCAGCTGCTACACCTGCAGAAGATTCAATGTATGGTGTCGTCGATGAAGTCCCTAGAGCTGCACCTGCAACAATTGCAGTAGAGTCAGCAAAAAGTGCTTTTTTCAAACGTGGCAGTTTGCCATCTTTTAACAAGCCTGCACGGTGCGAAACACCTACGAGTGTACCGGTGGAATCAAATAGATCGACCAGGAAGAAGACAAAAATCACGCCAATTAAACTGGCAGTGAATAGACCTTCAAAATTCATTTGCATGAATGTTGGAGCAAGTGATGGAATTGCACCCACTACACCCTGAAATTCATTATAACCTAGTGCAGTTGCAATAGCCGTCACCACCAGAATACTAATGATAATTGCACCACGGACTTTGAACTGGTGCATTACCACCACAAGCAAAAATCCTAAAAGTGCCAGTAATACCGAGGGTTGTTTCAGATCGCCCAAGCCGACTAAAGTAGCCGGATTATCCACAATAATACCGGCATTTTTTAACGCAACCAGCGCCAGGAATAATCCAATACCTCCTCCAATCGCGAGCTTTAGCGACATCGGAATAGCATTGACAATAGCCTCACGTATTTTGAACATGCTGATCGCAATAAAAACCAGACCTGACACAAAAACTGCGCCTAATGCGGTTTGCCAAGGCACTCCCATTCCCAAACATACAGAATAGGTAAAGAAGGCATTCAAGCCCATACCTGGTGCTAGGGCAATTGGATAATTCGCAATCAAACCCATGACCAAACAGCCAATTGCTGCTGCAAGACAAGTGGCAACAAAGACAGCCCCATGATCCATCCCCGTTTCGGACAAAATCATTGGATTGACAATAATGATGTAACACATCGTTAAGAACGTGGTTACACCTGCCAGAACTTCTGTGCGGAAACTGGTTTTGTTTTCACTCAGTTTGAACAGACGTTCAAGCATACTTTCTGAAGATGGATTAGGAGTCGTCATGACCTAGCCCCTATTGAGTAAACTTTATGCTTTAAGCATGCTGTCAAATAAATGAAATTTTATAAAAAAATTCATCAATTTTAAGGATGTGTTAGCAACGAATATGCCAGCATAGCCATTTGACGGGTTAAAATGTTGGAACAGCTTACAGCCCACCCAGGGCTATGCTATAAAAACCCAAAAAATCTAAACAAAAAAGCTGCATAATTTTTATGCAGCTTAATTTCAAGATTTAAATCAAATGGTTAACAAGATGATATCTGCTTCATCTTGATTGTGGGCAAATTATAACACACTGATTTCTTATTGCTTCTTAGATTTTTACAGTTTATTAGAAATTAATATATTCTAAGCGAATACTTTAAAAATTCATTATATTTATTATTAATTTAATTTTATTATTTTATTCAAATTTTAAACCCTGAAGCTAAGTAAGCTGGATTAATGCCGATGCCGGTTGGATTCCAATAATTTGTTTGAATCACGCCCCTCACTCAAGACATGACGGATCTTTTCATATTTCCTTATTTCTGAATGTTTATGGACGCAAAATCCCAATAAACTGATTATTAAGGCAAAGACAGGAATAGCATATATTTTCATTCTTATTATGCCGCTTTGTAACATTATGAAATTATGCTAACAAAAAACATAACAAACTTGTGACATACTTTACATTTAACCCGATGAAAGGCAGTTTTAAAGCCTTAAACCAATACTTTTCTGTATTTTTATTTACTATTACTTAATTAACTTGTAATTCTTTTTTTTAAACTTTTTTTTCATAAAGCTCTTTCAAATTAATAATAAGTATCTGTAATTAAAAGTTTTTTTAATTAATTTAGAAAAATAATTTTGAAATAGGACTATTCTGATAAATGAAATATCACGTATTTCATGAAGAGTATTTTGCATAATTTCATAGGGTTTTCCCCAAAGACCTCATCTTTATTTTTTGAGAAAAAACGTTAAATAAATGATATTTTTCGAGTTATTTAGATGTGTGTAGTGACAATTTTATTCTTGGGAAACTCTGCAGGCTATTCTTGAAAGCTCAATGGTGCCTTTCGCTAATTCTGTGCATCTGTCCTTTATCTGCCTCACAAAGTCAAATCATTAAAGATTATACATGTACCTTATAATAGGGCTCTCATATCCAGCATACTTGTACTCATGCTGGATATGGGAAATCGTTTATTTATGCACTCAGTTGTTCATCGCGCTTAAACACCAGTTCTTTCTTGAGTGAACTGTCTGCATCGAAGTAATAACCATCGACATTAAAAGCTTTTAGCCCTTCAATCCGATCAATTTTATTTTCAATTATAAAACGTGCCATAAGACCGCGTGCTTTTTTAGCATAAAAACTAATCACTTTATATTTGCCATTTTTCTGATCTAGAAATACCGGCTTGATAATATCTGCCTGAATTTTGCGCTCATTAACCGATTTATAATATTCATCAGACGCGATATTGACCAGAATTTCAGACTTTACTGCTGCCAAGTCTTGATTAATCAGATCAGTAATATGATGAGCCCAGAAATCATATAAGTTATGCCCCCGGATATTGGCCAATTTAGTACCCATTTCCAGGCGATAAGGCATCATCAGATCCAGAGGACGCAAGAGCCCATATAAACCGGACAGCATCCGCAAATGGTCTTGGGCATAATGCAGGTCTTCATTCTTCAAATTATAAGCATCAAGACCTGTATAGACATCGCCTTTGAATGCAAAAATCGCCTGACGGGCATTGGCCAAATTAAAATCTGGTTGCCAGTCATTAAAACGTGCAGCATTTAAACTAGCAATTTTTTCACTGACACTCATTAAGCTTGAAATTTCTGATGCAGAAAGTGTGCGACAAACTTTAACCAAATCCTGCGAATGCTGTAATAATCTCGCTTGAGTAAATTGGTCAGTTGGTAGGGGGGTATTGTAATCAAGAGTTTTAGCTGGAGAAATTAAAGCGAGCATGGCAACCTGGTCAAAAAATGATTAATCAAACTATATCAGTAGACTTATTTTAATTCCAATTCATGTTTTTATTCACCATAATCGTTAAAATGCGAAATTCTCCTGTTAATCATCGGTTTTTATATGTCCGAGCAAATTTTTCTTCAAGGACCGGCAGGTCAGATTGAAGTTTTTGTGGATTATCCTCAGGGTGAAGTGAAAGGATTCGCGGTAGTTTGTCACCCTCATCCATTGCAAGGTGGAACACCACAACACAAGGTTCCGGTTTTACTGGCACAAATGTATCTGGAACGTGATTGTATTGTATATCGTCCAAGTTTCCGTGGTTCTGGTCAAAGTGAAGGTATACACGACGAGGGCTTCGGTGAGACCGACGATGTATTGGAAGTCATCCGGTTCGCCCGTACTCAACATATTGCCCTGCCTTTTTATGCAGGCGGTTTTAGTTTTGGTGCGCATGTTATGGCGAAGAGCTACGCAGCTTTGCCAATAGAACTACAACCGAAGCAAACCATTTTATGTGGACTACCGACCGCTACTGTTGCCGGTATTCGCCATTATATTACACCAGCAATTAAAGGCGACATTCTGTTCATTCATGGGGAAGCCGATGAAGTAACTTTGCTGTCAGATATGATTGAATGGGCAAAACCACAGCGTCATCTAGTGACCGTATTGCCTGGTGCCAACCATTTCTTTACCGGCTACTTAAAGCAATTGCGAATTGCAATGACCCGGTACTTAGCGCTTGGCTGAATAAAAAAACCCATCAGATGATGGGTTTTTTTATTCAGAGATAAAATTTTCTGCAAGAATTTCATAAATCACTGCCCGATATTTGGGTTTATCCAGATAACTGGTAATTTTTCCGTGCAAGCGCTCTGCAATTTTCCGGCTCGCCCAGTTTTCTTCAGCTACTTGATAGCTTAAACCTTTAATATCTAATGTATTGAAAGCATATTCCACAATACAACGCACTGCCTCGTGTCCATAATGATGACCATGCGCAGTTTCACGGATCCAAATACCAACTTCAGGTATTTCGTCATGAAGTCGATGTAAACCACATAGTCCAATAAATTCTTGTGTTTCTATATGACGGATCACATATATATATTCTTTATGATCGGTCATATTTTCCAGCCAATTTTGCCAGATTGCTGCAAAACCCTGTTCAGATTCTGGTACATCCCACGCCATAAAACGTGTCAGACTCGGTGTGATCGAAGCATAAGCTTCTACGGCATCAACCGGTTTAAAATAATTCAGGATCAGACGTTCACTTTCGAGTTGAGGGCGAATTTTATTAGAGTAATACATAGGAATGAACTTATTGACCATATCAGTGCCACCTTGAAAACGACTCATAACAGTATAAAATTCGTGTAAATAAAAGCAGCTTAAGATCCTTTATCATTATTAATCCTGTAGGAGCTGAAACTCCTTAACTTAAATAGTATCTTTATTATTCAATTTTTTTAAAACCCGTACTTCAAACCAAGCTGCAACTGGTAATCACCAGAATCAAGAGCATTGCCATTGACATCTCCAAAGATGTTCCAGTTCTGACCACTTTGATAATTAAAGCCTATACCATACAACAGATAGTCCTTATCAAAGCTCGGTGGCGTGAACAGGACATTGCGAGTGCTATCCACATTCATTGACAACGCAACCTTGTCATAATCACGGCTAAATGCATTGGCATATTCACCATAACCAGTCAGCACCACGTTTGGAGTAAGCTGATAATCCAGTCGCACCCCGACATGAGCTTTGGTTTCAGCGATACTCACATCACTCACCGCCACACCCAACACATTTACTTCTTTAACCCCATCGAGATCAACAGTGTTATAGCTCAGTGCCAGATAAGGACTTACACTCAATTGCTCGGTGAAGTAATCATAACCGATCTCGCCATATACACCGTATTTGCTCAGATCAGCTTTTGATCGGGAATCTACAGATGCCACAGCATCGGTAAGCACACGCTTGAATTCCACATCCCCCCAACCAAACTGCATATTACCCGCAACATACAGATTGTCAGCAGCTTGCCATTTCAGGTAGGCACCCAGGTTAGTGACATCAGCATCAGCAGATGCTTTGGTTTGCTCAAAATCAGACTTGTCCTGATACTCGCTTATATAAGCGCCTACCGCCAAGTCATCCCGAACCATCGTATCCGCGCCCACACTCAGCACACTGACATGAGATTCAACATCATCCCAACCGTTTGCAGAATTCTGGTTGTTCAGGTAACTGGCATTCGCCCAAACCCCGCCTTGTCCCGCATACAACAACTGATGTGAACGCTGTGCAATCTGAGCATTCACCAGTGAATCATTGCGTAGCAGTACAGATGGAGTTTCAACAAACACCGCACCTGAATTGGAATTCAGGATTGCCTGAGCCGCTTCACGGCTTTGAACGGACTGGATTGTTCCCACATACTTGGTCAGATCAGTCACCTGACCATTTAAGGCCTGGGTATTTGCCTTGTCCATCAGGTCATTTAAAAGCTTGCCCGATACCACAGAGATACCACTTGATACCGTACCCGCAGCAACCGCGTTGGCATAATCCACATCAACTGTCACCTTATTGGCATGATGCTCCAAGCCTGATACCGCAAGGAATGGCGAAACCGATTTATACTGCTCGAATGTGCCAGTAACCTTGTTGGCAGTTAAAACGGTATGCTCGCCTTTGGTCAAGATGTCACGACTGGCAGCAGACACGTCAAGCGAACCCGCCAGTGCAGCATTACCTTTAATAGTGAGGTAGTGATGCAGATCATAGTTCAAGACACCTGATGCGTTTTGGGTATAGTTGCCGTTTACTGTCAGACGGCCATCGGCAGTCGTTACCTTACCGCCGTTGACCACTGACCCTACTATACCATTCCCCGAAAGTACACCTGCCTTAGTGACACTTACTGGACTGGTGATTGAACCTGTAACACGCAGCTTGCCATTTTCGACACTGGTTGAACCCTGGTAAGTATTTGCGCCTGACAGAACCAGAATGCCATTGCCTTTTTTGGTCAGGCCTGCATTACCCCCAATATTGTTGGAAAAGACACTGGTGCCGATCACATTGGCATCGAAAGTATTACCAAACTCTTTGCTGAATAACTTAATCCCTTTCAACGAGCCCTCAAGGTCTAAACGCCCCCATCCAGTAGTGCTGTTATAAAGCTTGTTCTCACCTGAACCATCATCCAGATAATCAGCATTGGTCAGCAATACTTGACGTACCTGATCAGCATTCAGCCAGGGATATTTAGACCATACCAATGCTGCAGCTGTAGTCACTTGAGGCGCTGCAGCTGAAGTTCCTGAAAAATACACTAACCCTTGCAGTTTATTGCTATACAGCGGGCCGAACCTGAAATCCGCAGCCAAACACCAGCGAGCAGAATCTCCGCAGGCATTCGCCCCCTTACCATCAGCATTACGGAAAATTTTTTGACCTGTTTCATCTAGACCCGTCACACTTATCACACCTTTTTCAACAGCTTCATTGCCCACTGGAAGTAATGATTCAACCGAGGGATTGGCAAACCCGTCATTCCCTGTAGCAAACACCACCAGAGCATCTCCCTTGACCAATTCGGCAGTGTAATCAAGCAGACGCTGCTTATAATCACCAGATGCAAACATCGTTGCAAAAGAAGCATTAAATAACTTCACAGCATATTTTTTATTCAGGTCATTCATGGCCTGAAGATGACCTGCAGTTGTTGCATATCCTAATTCACGATCGGCAGACTGGATACCATATATTTGTGAAATATCTTTTGCCAGCCCTTCTGTCATGGCTTTTTCCATAAAATTAGATTGATCCGGAATCTTGCCCGCTATGATTTGAGCAACCAATGTCCCATGCAGACTAGGGCTTGTGTCTTGTACAGAAATGCCGGCTGTCGTTAAATCTTCAACCCTAAAAGTACCCGCCTGATAATCATTAATGTATTTTAATACTTTCTCAACAGAATCCTGCAAATAAGTATTTTTCTGGACACCCGTATCCGCTACACCAATTGCGATCTTATTATTGCCTTTCGCAATATCAACAACATCAAACTTGGATTTATCATAAGTGTAAGATGTTGGTGTTGGTGTTGGTGTTGGTGTTGGTGTTGGTGTTGGTGTTGCACCATTTCCATTATCTAGATCATTGTCAAGTGGCTGAGAAGTTACATTGGGCAAAGATTTAGATCCACCACATCCAGTTAGTATGAGGCTAACGACGGCGAATGCAAGAGCCGTTGGAACTGTTTTGATGTACATACTTACGCCTATTATTATATTTATTATGGTCTTATAGATTGATGAGAGTATGTCGAAATTTGCTGCCTAAAAATGAAGATAAAGTAGAATTTAGTCTCCAGACTTCTTTCCTTCTCCGCAAAGTTTTATCTATTACTCACAGGTCAACATTACGCAAAGCTAAAAACTATTTTTTATAATTTTGATATTTAGTTCGAACCTAATTTAAGAATTTTTATTGGGTTATTTTCTACTAAATTCGACTTCACCGCCTTTGACTGGGTTTACCAAAAATATTTTGAAAAATCAGACTCTCTGATCAAAAAATTTAATCGAAAATTTAAGTTTAGTAAGTGAGTAAATATATTTAAATTGTTAATGAATGAAACTGGTCTTGAGTAAAACCATACTCTTCTCAGCCATACGTGGCACATCAAGATATGATAACAATTAAGATTCAGGCAATTTCGCAGTGTATAAGTCGAAATAGTACTAAATACACTTAGCAAGTCAGTCACATAAAAGCCATCGGAGCTTTGTGATTAATGAAAGTAAAATTTGCGGGATGTGAGGTGATTGACTTAATCACTCGAACTTGGCTGGAACGAAGATAATGTATGTGGATAAAAGCCAGGATTTTGACTCACCCAAAAAAGAATAGAGGAAAACCAAACTCAGGTTGATATTTCCAATAAATATCATTCGAAATCCCACTATACACGTGTGAACTGGCACCGATGTAAGGTCAGTCACTTAGCTGAAAATATATGTGCGTGGATGAAATAACCTTGAAGTATTGCAATATAAGCTAACAAGCTAGAGTAGAACTTTTGAAGTTTAGGGGCTCCAGCTTGTACTTTGTCTGATGGCTATTAGGAAATATTAACAGTCCCTAATTCTTCCATTCAAACTCACTAAAACTTTCCTGTTTTTTAAGCGATGCTTCAACAGCCTGTGCCAGCTGGTTTAACAAGCTTTGCTCGGTAATCCGATCCAGCCAGTCCTGTTCTTCATCCGGATATGAAGCAATTTCACAGACCAGATGGCCCTGTTCATCTCTGGTTTCACAACTTACCGATAATGGCAGCTCATGCTCATCTACGCTTACTGCCACTTGTGCACCACTTTGACTTAAGGTCTGAAAACCGTATTTACCTAATTCCTCAGCAAGTAAATGTGCTACGTATTCCTGAGTTTCTTGACCATCCCGTGGTTGCTGGCTTTGGGTATTGGCCATGAATTTTAATTTTCGCATCGCTACTTCCAAATGGCTTTTTTCTTATATGGGTTTAGCATAAGCAATATAAACAAAACAGCCAAGCAAAAGCTTGGCTGTTTCACATAAATTTAAGAATTATTCTGTGACTTCAATCGTCAGGCCGGCCTGTGAAGTCAGTTCAGTAAAGGTTGGAAAGCTGGTCGCTACTGTTTCCGTTCCCACAATACGAATTTCTTCAGAATTACGTAAGCCTGCGATTGAGAAACTCATGGCAATTCGGTGATCATGATGTGACTCGATTTCACCACCGCTAAAGATTGGTGACCAGTCACCTGCTTTACCTTTACCTTCAATGATGATGCCATCTTCTGTTGGTGTACAATCAATGCCCATGGTTTTCAGGCCATCAGCCATCACCTGAATCCGGTCAGATTCTTTGACACGCAGTTCTGCAGCACCGGTCAGAATCGTTTGACCTTCGGCACATGCAGCGGCAATGAACAGTGCCGGGAATTCATCAATCGCCAATGGCACCTGATCTTCCGGCATATGAATGCCTTTTAAGGTACGTGTACCGCGAATACGGATATCTGCAATCGGTTCACCACCTGCAATACGCTCGTTTTCAACCGTAATATCCGCACCCATCTGTTTCAGGATTTCGATCACACCGGTACGGGTGGGGTTGATACCTACAGCTTCTAAAGTCACATCCGAGTTTTCGGTAATCGCAGCCCCAACCATAAAGAAAGCAGCAGATGAAATATCAGATGGAACCTGAATATTGGTACCGACTAACTTACCGCCACCTTGCAGTGAAATACGGTTACCTTCAGTTTTCACGTCATAACCAAAAGCACGCAGCATACGTTCAGTATGGTCACGGGTGGGTTCAGGCTCAGTTACCGAAGTTTCACCCTCAGCCCAAAGACCTGCCAGCAGAATACCTGATTTCACCTGGGCAGAAGCCATTGGCAAATCGTACTGGATTCCTTTCAGGTTTTGATTTCCAGTAATCGATACCGGTGGCGTACCGCGTTCACCCGTAGTCTGAATCTGTGCACCCATTTCACGTAAAGGCTTAGCAATCCGTTCCATGGGACGCTTGGACAATGAAGCATCACCGGTCATGACTGAGTCAAATTTCTGCGCTGCCAGCATGCCAGACAGCAAACGCATCGAAGTGCCCGAGTTACCCATATATAGCGCAGATTGTGGTGCTTTCAGGCCATGCATACCTACACCGTGAATGGTCACTTCACCATTTTTAGGACCTTCAATACTCACCCCCATATCACGGAAAGCTTGCAGAGTCGCTAAAGCATCTTCACCTTCAAGGAAACCGGTGACATGCGTAGTGCCTTCAGCAATCGCACCAAACATGATGGAACGGTGTGACACAGATTTGTCACCTGGCACGGTAAATTTGCCCTGGAATTTCTTGGCACCCGGCTGAATGGTAAATTGTTGTGTCACGTTATTTTTCTCCATGAAAGGTTTCTTGGCGAGCATATGGTTGAAATGCTGGCGTGCTGCCTGTGCATGTCCCAGTAAGCCCATCAATGCTTGGGAATCTTCATCTTCAATCAGCTTGCGGATAATTGCCAGCTGGGCCTCAAAGCCATCCACGGCATTGAGAATTGCTTTTTTGTTGGCAAAAAAGATGTCATGCCACATTTGTGGATCACTGGCCGCAATACGCGAAAAGTCACGAAAGCCACCGGCAGCATAACGAAAAATATCTAGATTGTCTTCGCGCTTGGCCAGTTGTTCGACCAGGTTAAACGCCATCAAGTGCGGAAGATGACTGGTATGGGCCAGCACTTCATCGTGCTTTTCTACATCCATACAGATCACTTCCGCTTTTGCTGCCTGCCACAGTTGAATCAGTTTATCGACTGCCCATGCTGCACTGGTCGGTAATGGTGTCAAAATCACCTTGTGATTGGCGAACAGATCGACCTTACCAGCATGCACCCCGGTATGCTCGGCACCCGCAATCGGATGTCCAGGTACAAAACCTGCTGGTAATGCTTCACCAAATACAGCCTTGGCTGCATCCACCACATTACCTTTGGTACTACCGACATCCGTAATAATAGTACCTTCAGCCAGATGTGGCTTGATGGTTTCCAATACCTTTTGCGTGGCACGTACCGGCAAAGCCAGGACAATCAGATCCGCACCTTTGACCGCCTCCACAGGATCTGCATAACCTTGGGAAATTAATCCCAAGGCTTTGGCATCTTCCAGCGTTTTTTGTGAGCGTGTCGATGCCACGATGTCATTGGCTAAATGCTCGGCCTTAATCACACGTGCCAGACTTGAACCAATCAGCCCAAGTCCGATGAAGGCAACTTTTTCAAACAGTGGCTGCGACATAACTTAAGCTTTCGCCTCTAAGCCGAGTACTTTGCCAAGTGCAGCAAGGAATTTGGCATTTTCAGCTTCAGTACCAATTGATACGCGCAGATGGTTCGGAATACCCACTGGACGAACAATTACGCCTTCTTTCAGCAATTTGTTAAATGTTTCCGCCGGATCAGCCTGTACATCGACCAGAATAAAGTTGGCACGGGATGGTACATAGTTCAGACCCAGAGCTTTAAAGCCCGCTTCAAGCTGTGCCATACCTGCCTTGTTCACTTCACGAGATTTCTCGATGAATGCTTCATCTTTCAGCGCAGCAACTGCAGCTACCATTGCTAAATGGTTAACATTAAATGGCTGACGGATACGGTTCAGGTAATCCGTTACTTCAACAGACGACAATGCGAAGCCAACGCGCAGTGCAGCCAGACCATAACACTTAGATAATGTACGGCTGACAATCAGGTTTGGATACTGCTTCAGGAATTTCAGGCTATTGAAGTTTTCTGGGAAATATTCCACATAAGCTTCATCCAGCACCACGATGACATTGGCCGGTACTTTCTGCATGAAAGCTTCAAATTCAGCTTCTTCGAACCAGGTGCCTGTCGGATTATTCGGATTGGCAATGAAGATCAGCTTGGTATTGTCTTTTATTGCTGCAGCCATGGCTTCCAGGTCATGCGAGAAGCCTTTTGCTGGTACTTCAATCGCTTCGGCATGGATTGCTTGCGTTACCAATGCATATACAGCGAATGCATGCTGGCTGTAAATCACGGAATCTTTTTCAGAAACGAATGCGCGGGCAAACATTTCCAGCAAGTCATTTGAACCATTGCCCAAAGTAATCTGGTCATGATTAAAACCAAACTGAGCCTTGATCTGGTCTTTCAGAATAAAACCACCACCGTCAGGATAACGGCCAATTTCCGCCAGTTCGGCAGCAACTGCTTCCTTGACTTTATCTGAACAGCCCAACGGGTTTTCATTTGAAGCCAGTTTCACGATATCAGTGATGCCCAACTCACGCTCAAGTTCACTGATCGGTTTACCTGGTTGATATGGTCTTAATTTAGAGATGCCTGGATTGGCTGGGACAAACGACATTTTATACTTCCGATTTACAGATGAAACAGCGATCAGCACCCTCGCACTGATCACGAAAGGCTGCTTTTATAAAACAGCTGCAGGATATGAACCAAGCACGCGAACTTCTTTCACGAGCGGGCGAATTTCTTCAATCGCTGCTCTCACATGCTCCTGTTCAATATGACCTTCAAGATCAATGAAGAACACATAAGCCCATTTTTCAGGAAGTGCAGGACGGGTTTCAATACTGGTAAGACTAATATTGTGTTTGGCAAATGGCGCCAGAATTTCTAGCAATGCCCCGGCACGGTCATGTGCTGATACCAGCAGTGACGTTTTGTCATTACCGCTTTGTGGTACTTTTTCACGACCAATTACTAGGAAACGTGTGGTGTTTTCCGGATTGTCCTCGATATTGCTGTGCATGATCTCAAGATTGTAGATATTCGCAGCAATTTCAGAGGCAATCGCGGCAGAGTGCCACTCATTCTGAATACGGCGTGCAGCTTCGGCATTTGAGCTGAGTGCAACACGCTCTACCCCCGGATAATGGGCATCTAGCCATTTACGACATTGCGCCAGAGTTTGCTGATGTGCATAAATCTGCTTGATACTGTCTTTACGGGTATTTTCCGAGATCAGGAACTGGTGATGAATCGGTAATTCAACTTCACCAATGACATTCAGATGTGAAGTTTTGAAACAGTCCAAAGTATGGTTCACCACACCTTCAGACGAGTTTTCAACCGGTACCAGACCATAATGCGCACTGCCCGCCTCTACTTCACGGAACACTTCATCAATGGTGGGTAATGGACGAACCACGGCATCATGACCAAAATGTTTGAGTACTGCCGAGTGTGTGTAGGTACCAATAGGTCCAAGAAAAGCAATACTTTGTGGTGCTTCAAGCGCTAAACATGCTGACATGATTTCGCGAAACAGACGTGCCATGGTGGTATCCGACAATGGCCCCTCATTGCGCTCCATAACATTGCGCAGGACTTGTGCTTCACGTTCCGGACGGTAAAACAGCGGATTTTCTTCAGAAGCAAATTTCGCTTTTGCGACTGCCTCGGCCAAACGCGCGCGACGGTTAATCAACTGCTGGATCTGCTGATCAACTGAATCGATATCTTCACGAATTTTAGCCAAATCTAAAGAAGCCGTTGTGTTTTGATCGTCGTTGATCATCGTGATGTCGCCCTGTATAAACCTTATCTGTGCAGTATAACAATAGTGTGCTGTAAATGTTACACAATATAACTTTAGTAGATTAATTCTTAAAAATAAGGAGTTGATTTTAACCGTTCATCGCCTTAGTCATATCTGGTAACATTTCTTTCAGTATTTCCACCGAATTTACATTATCAAATTGTAAACTTTGCATACTCATCTTAACTGATTTTTATCAAGATGAAATATCACTATTTCTTAATCTAGATAACGGTTTTAAGCATAAGAAAATTAAAATAATTGCGATATGACCTAAGCTTTTAAGAGAATGATATCTGATATAGATTTCACAATAAAATGCACTCTATCCAACCTGATTTTTCTAGGTTTATCTTTGATTTAGCTTGTATTTTTACATTCCGCCACCACTTGATTACAAAGCGGAGACGATTTTTTAACCAATCGTAGATAGTCTAATTTAAAACATACGTTTGGGTGTCAGTCATGCCAAAAAGAATAGCTGTACTTGTAACGAATAATTTTGAAGACCAAGAATATCTTGAACCTGTTGCAGCCTTGCTGGCAGCACAGCATAGCATCTGCAACATTGAGCTTAATGCAGGAAAAATAGTCTACGGTCTGCATGGCCAGTCAAGTGTGACAATTGACCGCGGCATCGAACAAATCAGTATTGATGATTTTGATGCCTTACTGATTCCTGGCGGTGAATCTGCAGTTTCTTTATCTACCGATCTCCGGGTGCTGCAATTTATCCAAGCCTTTAATCAGGCCAAAAAAACCATCTTTAGTTTATGTGATGCCTCTTTACTCCTGTGCGAAGCAGATATACTGAAAAATCGAATTATTACCAGTATTCGCGCGCATGCCAGCCGTGTACAGCATGCCGGTGGAACCTACTATGATGTCGAGCTGGTAAATGATAATAATCAGTTGATTTCATCACGCCTGCCCAATGATTTACCTATTTTTATTAATGAATGTTTGAATGTCTTAAAATCATAAAAATTAAAAGAACATTTACCATTTGGACTATTTCTCGCGTCAAAAAAGAGCCCTTCAGGACTCTTTTTAGTACTTGAGCAATTAACGCCCCAGCAATCCACGTGCCACGATTTCCTTCATGATTTCATTGGTGCCGCCATAAATCCGCTGGATTCGTGCGTCTACAAAGAAACGTGAAATCGGATATTCGGTCATATAGCCATAACCGCCAAAGAGCTGGAGCAAATTGTCAGCAATTTTCATTTGCATATCGGTCGAAAAGCTCTTCAAAGCGGCTGCAGTTTCTACGTCAAGTTTACCCTGCATATACAGCTCGACATTCTGATTATAAAAAGCTGCTGTTGCCAGTTCATCAATTTTGGCCTGTGCCAGAACAAAACGGGTATTCTGGAACTGTCCAATCGCCTGACCAAAAGCCTGGCGCTCTTTCACATATTGCGTCGTTACATCGATAGAACCACGAATCGCACCCAAAGCCGTCGCCGCAATCGCAGTACGTTCGCGTGGCAATTCCTGCATCAAATAGACAAAGCCCTGACCTGGCTGCCCCAGCAACTGCTCTTTAAGCACTTTGACATTATCAAAGAACAGCTCAGAAGTGTCCTGAGAATGCAGTCCAATTTTGTCCAGATTTTTACCCTTTTTAAAGCCTTCCAGATGCGTATTGACCAGCATTAAAGACACACCTTTGGCACGGGCTTGCGGATCAGTCTTCACTGCCAACACCACCAGATCTGCATGCTGGCCATTAGAAATAAAGGTTTTGGAACCATTCAGCAAATAATGATCATCCTGCAAAATGGCATTAGTACGCATGGCCTGCAAATCTGAGCCTGCGCCCGGCTCGGTCATGCCAATCGCACCCACTACTTCGCCTGAAACCATTTTTGGCAACCAGTATTTTTTCTGTTCTTCAGTCCCGATATGCAGAATATACGGTGCAGCAATATCTGAATGGCAAGACAAACCGGTTGAAATTGCGCTATAGCCTGCTCGTGCCGACTCTTCAATCAACATCAGGGAGTAATGCGTCGGCACACCATAGCCACCATATTCTTCTGGCACATCGACACACAAGAATCCATTTTCACCCAGCACATTCCAGACTGAACGCGGCATCATGCCCTCACGCTCCCACTGTTCATAGTAAGGCGCTACATGTTCGTTCATAAAGCGTTTGAAATTGTCGCGGAAAAGTTCCAGGTCAGCATCGTAAGCCAGCATTCTTGTATCCTTATGGTGTTTATCATTTTATTTCCTGTCCACAGGCTAACTATTTTTATAGCTACTGTCATGTGCCTGATGGGTTTTTTTGCTAACTTCACAGTCAGATAAAAAAACAAAAAGGAAGCCGAAGCTTCCTTTTTTAAGACCTTAAAGACTCACTCTAACTTAGTGAGCGTTATTGCCTTCTTGCGCCATTTTTTCATCAATTTCAGCTGGATTTGCTAATGCATAGTTGAGCTTATCCATATCTAACTGACCAACCCATTTCGCCACAACTAAAGTAGCCAAAGAGTTACCGACCAGATTAGTCAAAGCACGCGCTTCAGACATGAAACGGTCAATACCTAGAATCAAGGCCAAGCCCGCAACAGGAATATTACCTACAGCTGCCAGAGTTGCCGCCATAACAATAAAGCCCGAACCGGTGACACCTGCTGCACCTTTAGAAGAAATTAACAATACTAGAAGCAAGGTAATCTGGTGAGATAAATCAAGCTGTGTATTGGTGGCTTGTGCAATAAAGATCGCTGCCATGGTCAGGTAAATTGACGTACCATCCAGGTTAAATGAATAACCTGTTGGGATCACCAGGCCAACCACTGATTTTTCAGCACCCGCAAGCTCCAGTTTCTTCAACATACGAGGCAGTACCGACTCAGAGGAGGACGTACCGAGTACAATCAGTAACTCTTCACGAATCAGGCGAATCATTTTCATGATGCTAAAACCTGTGAAACGTGC
Source organism: Acinetobacter pecorum (assembly GCF_014837015.1). Classification (GTDB taxonomy): domain Bacteria; phylum Pseudomonadota; class Gammaproteobacteria; order Pseudomonadales; family Moraxellaceae; genus Acinetobacter; species Acinetobacter pecorum. The sequence goes on along the minus strand of NZ_JACSPT010000012.1, from coordinate 18,768 downwards.
AATTGAACCCAAAACAATGAAAATAAACAGCAAACATGTGATATAGAAACAGATGATCAGTTGAGCCAACTGCGCCAGTGATCCAATCCCATATTTACCAATCGTGAATGCCATGGCACCAAATGCACCAATTGGAGCAAGTTTCATGATCATATTCACGATGTTAAAGAACACATGTGAAATCTGGTCAATCAGTTTAAGTACCGGCTTCCCTTGTGCACCCAATTTATGCAGCGCAAAACCGAACAGGATCGCGAATAAAAGCACTTGCAGGATTTCACCTTCAGCGAAAGCTCCCACTACCGTATTCGGAATAATATTCATCAGGAAATCAAGGGTAGACTGCGACTCGCCTGAAGTTACATACTTCGAGATTCCCGCAGTATCCAGACTGGCTGGATCAACGTTCATGCCAACACCTGGCTTTACGATGTTAATAACCAGCAGACCAATCACCAAAGCAATCGTTGAAACGATTTCAAAGTAAAGTAGAGCCACACCACCAGTTTTACCGACTGATTTCATGCTCTCCATGCCTGCGATACCACTGACCACAGTACAGAAAATTACAGGGGCGATGATCATTTTGATTAAACGGATAAATGCATCACCAAGTGGCTTTAGCTGCTCACCTAGACCCGGAACATATTGTTCTGCACCATTAATAATTTGTGTACCACTTGGCGAGAAATGTCCGACCAGGATACCCGCAATAATGGCTACAATCACTTGAAAATAAAGCGACTTATAAATTGGTTTTTTAGCCATAACCTTACTTCGCGATATACTTCTAAAAAGAAGCAATATTCAGTTTTTACTTATTTAAGAAAATAAGCGTCCAATACTTGATTGTCTGAAACAAAAAAGTGCCTATGTATCAAGAATTAATCTGATACTAAAAATAGAATGTGTATGTACGTTTAACAATCACAGCAACCCTGCTCTTCAAAAAGAAGTCAGTGCATTGATCAGGAGATGAAGCAAACACAAATAATCACGGGAAATTTTAACTGCTTTTTAGACTTTTGTTTAACCCGAAATGTTAATTTTGACTAAATAATAGGCAATATCCCTTATACTATAGTCTTATAAAACTATAATAATTCTGCAAAATAAGAAGGTGAAATACCAATATCAGCGTAAAATATGCCAATACTTGATGAATATGACTGATCTATCTGTATGAACACAAAGCGAAATATTTATAAAGATACCGAACATCCTTTTGCCCAGTTTATTCGTATTATTGGCAAGGGAAAAAATGGTGCACGCTCCTTAAGCTATGAAGAAGCTTATCAGGCTTTTAGCATGATCCTGAACAATCAAGTATTGGATGTACAGCTTGGTGCTTTTCTGATGTTATTACGGGTCAAGGAAGAATCCGTCGATGAATTAGCAGGTTTTGTTCAGGCAACCCGTGATCAGCTTAACTTCAAAGCACTGGAGGTCGATCTGGACTGGTCCTCTTATGCTGGAAAACGTAAACATTACCCATGGTTTATTCTGTCTGCCCTTACTCTGGCCAAGCAGGGCTATAAGATTGTCATGCACGGTGCTTCAGGCCATACCATGAACCGTGTTTACACCGAACAGGTGCTGACTTACTTAGGCTATCCAATCTGCCAGAATGATGTGGAAGTTGAGCAGCAGCTTGAAGAAAGACACTTCGCCTATCTACCTTTAGAGGTAATTTCTCCGATTCTGTCTGAGCTGATTGGACTGCGAAATGTCATGGGACTGCGCTCTCCAATTCACACGCTGGCACGCCTGATCAATCCATTTAATGCCAAAGCGACTTTACAGGCCATTTTCCATCCGGCTTATCGGAGTTCACATCAGCAATCGGCTTACCGCTTAGGTTATAAAAACAGTGCGGTGATTAAAGGTGAAGGCGGTGAATTTGAACGTAACCCTGATGCCAAAACCTTAATCTGCGGGATTAAAGATGGTGAGCTCTATGAGCATGAATTGCCGAAACTAACCGACAATCGCAGCCCGATTGAAGAAGAACTGGATTTATCTGTGTTTAAAGAAGTCTGGGAAGGCAAACATTCACATGAATATGGTGAAGTTGCAGTGATTGAAACTATGGGCATTGCCCTGTATACTATGGGCGAATGTGACAGCTATGAAGCAGCGATGCAAAAAGCCAAAGAATTCTGGGATAGCCGTCTTTCAGTTTGATGCCATTCATGCTTTATGACAGACATTAAAAAAGACCACATTGGTGGTCTTTTTTAATGTCTGGATTAGACAAAACGGATCGGCTTGAATTCCGGCTCATGCTGGTGATGATCATCATCACATTGTTCGCCTTCTTCTTTCGTACCACGGTCGATATAACCACTACGTTCAGTTTCTGGCAGGTTTTTCATTTCCCAGGCATATACCGCCTGCATGCAGGTCTGACGCTGTTCCTGAGTCAAAGCCACACCGTTTGGCCATTTGCCAATTTCAATGGCTGTTCTTAAGCGTTCTACAATCTCAGGATTGAGTACGGCAAGCATTTGTTCAATATTCATGGTTAATCCTGCTTAAAATAATCGAAGTCCTGATTCCAGCCCAGTTTGGTTCGGCATGCATTATAGAAGTCATAACCTGGCGGATGCAGAAGATGCAGTTTAAAGGGATGCTTACGAATATGGACGCTATCTCCAACATTCAAAGACACACTGTGTTGTCCATCCGCACTCACCATCGGCAGTACGCGATTTTCACGAATCAGTAATTTAATTTCACTATGCCCTCCAACCACAATCGGCCGTGAAGACAAGGTATGCGGATGCATCGGCACCAGCGCAATCGCATCCATACTCGGATGAACAATCGGCCCGCCTCCCGACAGCGCATAGGCGGTAGAACCAGTCGGTGTAGAGATAATCAGGCCATCACTATGCTGACGATAGACATATTGTCCATCAATATTCAGCTCAAAATCAATCATATGTACTGATTTTCCTGAATGTAAAACCACATCATTCAAGGCAATGGCATCATAAATGATTTCACCTTTAGAGCGAATTTCCACTTCCAGCAGGAAACGGCGCTCTGCCTGAAAGTCGCCTTTGAGCACCTGATCCAGCTTAAAGATCACTTCGGTCGGCTTGATATCTGTCAGAAAACCCAGACGACCACGGTTGACTCCAATTACAGGTGTATTGTATTTCACCAGTGCCCGAGCAGCGTGTAAGAGTGAGCCATCCCCACCCACCACAATTACCAGATCAACTACTTCGCCCAGCAAGGCCCGGCTGACAGTCTGGGTATTTTGATAAGGTACCAGTTCAGCTGTATCGGCATCAAAAACAGGATGTAGACCTAAATTGAGCAGATGATCATGAATCAGGCATAAGGTTTCAACCACTGAAGATTTATCCGGGCGTCCGATTAACCCGATATTTCGAAATGTCTTGTGGGAAATTTGCACCAGTGTCGTCGCTCCGCTTCGAATCCTGCTTATCATATCATTAAGCATGAATAGGATGACAATTTATAACATGATAAAGCCGTCTAGGATTTAATTTGAAATAGACTGAAATTAAGGAGAAAATGTGAAGTTTAATTTTAATTTTAATCTCAATATTTGATTAAATATTGCAAAATAACGAAAAGCTTCGCATGATTAGCACAATTTCACAGGGTCTTATTATCATTTATGAAATCTGAACGAGGTATGGGGTTAATTGCCTTAATCTTCTCCATTCTAGTCATTTCTGCATTTGTAGCATTTAGCATCTATTTGATTAGATTAGATAATATCGTGCGTGAAAAATTTGAAGGTCAACGCTGGGACATTCCAGCCAAGGTTTTCGCACGCCCGATGGAAGTGTATGTCAATGCCCCCGTCAGTCAGCAGGATTTCCAGCAAGAACTCAAATTATTAGGTTATAAAAATTCAGATAGTTATACCAAATCTGGCAGCTTTGTCAGCACTGGCAATACCCTGTATGTACATACCCGTGGCTTTGATTTTGGTGATCGGGTTGAACCTGAACAGGTATTAAAAGTCAGTTTTAGTGGCGATCAGATTGCTGAAGTAAGTGCGACCAAGCCTTCTTCTAGCGGCATTGCCCGTCTGGAACCTCTATTGATTGGCGGTATTTACCCGCAGCATAATGAAGACCGCGTGCTAATTAAACTTAACCGGGTTCCTAAGCCTTTAATTGACGCCTTAATTGCCACTGAAGACCGTAATTTTTACCATCATTATGGCGTATCTCCTCGCGGGATTGCGCGCGCAGTGGTCAGCAACATTACCGGCGGTAAACGTCAGGGCGGCTCAACTCTGACCCAGCAGCTAGTCAAAAATTTCTATTTAACCCCTGAACGTACTTTAAAGCGTAAGGTTAATGAAGCCTTTATGGCAATGCTGATTGAATTGCATTATGACAAAGATGAAATTCTGGAAGCCTATTTAAACGAAGTGAATCTGGGCCAAAATGGTAACTATTCCATTAATGGTTATGGTCTGGCCTCACAGTTCTATTTTGGCCTGCCGCTACGTGAACTGAATATTTCCCAACAGGCCTTTCTAGTAGGTCTGGTTCAGGGTCCAAGCCTGTATAACCCGTGGCGTAATCCGGAAATTGCCAAAAAACGTCGTGATGTGGTCCTACATAACATGCTGGTCATGGGGTATCTGACAGAGGATCAGTATGAAACAGAAAAAGCCCGCCCTCTTAATGTCATTTCAAAACCGACTTTAGGTCCAGCGCGTTTTCCGGATTTCCTGGATATCGTTCGCCGTCAGTTACGTACCGACTATCAGGAAACCGATTTAACCAATCAGGGTCTGCGAATATTTACCACTTTAGATCCTTTAGCCCAAACCCGAATTCAAGAAAGTTTTAAAGATACCGTGGCACGCTTAAGTAAATCCAATCCAGGACGCCTGAAAGATTTACAGGGTGCGGTATTGGTAGCACATCCGGAAAATGGAGAACTGGTAGCCGCTGTGGGTTCTACCCAAGATTTTACTGGCTTTAACCGTACAGTAGATGCCAAGCGTCAGGTCGGCTCGCTATTGAAACCGGTCATTTTTCTGACTGCACTGGAGTCTAATCGCTACAACTGGGCCAGTCCGATCGAAGACAGTGAAATCAGTATCAAGAGTGACGGAAAAACCTGGACACCCAAAAATTATAGCGGGCGCGGACATGGCATGGTGCCGATGATTCAGGCGCTCTCCCAATCCTATAACCTGTCGACCGTTCGTTTAGGTCAGGAATTTGGCCTGTCGACTTTTATTAATCATCTCAAACAATTTGGCGTGACTTCAAACATACCTTCCTATCCATCTATCTATCTGGGTGCAGTGGATATGTCGCCTATGGAAGTTATGAATATCTATGGGAATTTTGCTACAGGCGGCTTTAGATATCCAGTAAAAGCCATCCGTTCTGTGGTCGATGCCAATGGCCGATCTCTCGATCGTTATAGTCTGAGTGTACAACCAACCATTGATCCGGCTGCCGCTTATGCCCTGAATTATGGCTTGCAGCAGGTTATGGCGAGTGGTACAGGTCGTGCGGCGTATAGCAGCTTGCCACGGAGTCTGAATCTTGCCGGAAAATCCGGTACGACCAATGATAGTCGAGACTCATGGTTTGCTGGATATTCGGGAAATTATATGACTGTGGTCTGGCTGGGGCTGGATAACAATAAAGTCACTGGATTAACCGGTTCTTCAGGTGCTTTGCCGGTTTGGACCAATGTCATGAAACAGTTACGTCAGAAACCGGTGAACCTGCCACAGCCGAATGAAATACAATGGCACTGGCTGGATCGTTATACGGGTTTATTGTCTGCGCAAGGTTGTGAAGGTGCCATGTACATCCCAATTTCGCGGCATGCCCTGCCAAGTCAGGCAACTCCCTGCGGAATCTCGCATTATGCGACTGAGCCTTATGATATTAACTCAGAACCTCCAGCATCTGATGCAGAACAGGATGACATGAATCGCTATATACAAGAAAGTGAAACAGAAATAGAACGTGATCTTGAAAGCGAAACACGTATTATCGCCAGTGGAAGTTATAGCCAATAATTGAGTCCATGTATATGTTTAAAAAAATCCTCCCTGGTTTGCTCATCCTCAGTCTGGTGGGCTGCCAAACCATAGTAGAGCCTGAAAAGCCAGTAAGCCCTGCCAAGCCTGCAACGGAAAAGCCTAAAACACCTACACCAGACGGTGTAGTGATTACGCCTTATGAGCGTCCTGAGATCAAACGTCAGAAGATTGTAATTCCTGAGCAAAAGCAGAAAAGCCAAAAATTTGATGATGGCCGTAATTTGCCGGCATTCAAAAGTCTGATGCAGCAAACCCAGCAGGCATACAGCAAGCAGCAGTACGATCAAGCTGAAGCGTCTGCAACTCAGGCACAGCGACTGGCTCCTCAGGCATCCGAAACGTATTTGTATTTGGGCATGATTGCCAACCGTAAAAATCAGCCAGCACGTGCGGATGCCTTTGCCTTACGGGGCCTGAGTTATGCCCAATCCAGTGCCATGAAAAAGCAGCTCTGGCAAGTTCGTCTCAAATCTGCACAGCAGCAAAAAAATGCCAAAGCGATTCAGCAAGCCCAGCAGGCATTAAAAAAGCTTTAAAGTCATTTTTTATAGAATCTGACCTACCAAAAGAAAGCTTATGTTCAAATACAGCATTTACACATAACGAATGCCGGCAATGCCATAGGCATGCTGGCATTTTGCATCATGCAGGTCTTCCGTTCTTAATCCACCTAAAGCAAAAACCGGAATCTGTACCTGCTCTGCCATTTGTTTGAATCGCTCCCAGCCTAGCGCAGGAGTGTCCGGATGCGTCTCGGTCGCCAGTACCGGACTGAGGAGCGCAGCTTCACACCCGATCTGTTCTGCATGTATCAAAGCGCTCTGGTCGTGGCAAGCTGCCAAGTAACGATAACCAGTTTTAAGATCACTTAGGTTGAAGTCCATCAGTTGGGTTTGTTTTAGATGAATCGTGCGAATCGTCTGCTGCTGCAATTCATTCAAGTATGACCAAAGCTGCTGATTAACAATTAACTTGGAGAGTTGATCTACCGGACATTGTGCTAATTGCATGATCCGTTCAGACGTTGGGTCTACGCGCCAATACAGCATTTGGTCTGTATCCAGACTTGATAAGATATTCAGATCTTCAGAAATCTTGATCCGCTGCGGCCATTGCAGCTTTTGAATCATAAACTGATTGGCTTTCGGAAAATTCAACTGCCCAAGTTCTTCCCGGCTGTACCAGCGCCAGGGCTGTTTGATTTCAGCCAGTTGCGCAGGCTGTAATGAAGCGTGGAAAATATGCAAATTGACGATGATATCTTCATACTCATGGGAGATAAAATCAGAGGCATGCCAGCGTTCAATATCAATACCGACCTCTTCCATCACTTCGCGTCGGCAGGCTTCTACTGGTAATTCACCCTTTTCAACTTTTCCGCCTGGAAATTCATATTTATTGCCCTGATGCTGCTTGGCTTCACGCCAGCCGACTAGAACTTGATTTTGATAAAATAAAAGAGCAATTGCGACATGAATCGTAGCTTTAGTCATGATGTACAGAACCAGTAAAGTTTTACAGATTGTAAGCAAATTAGAGTTTTTTATAAATTGCTCAATATTTCGTTGACAGACCTATTCGATAATGATTATCATTTAAATCAATCCAAAACACACCACGGAGTCGACGGAATGAACGCCCCATTTAGCCTATTTACCCGTAACAATGATACTAACCATGCCTTGCCAATGCTGCACTCCAATAATCTGTTTGCACTGGGTCGTGAAATCCGGATCATGCATGCCGGCGAAGAATATCGTTTGCGTCTGACCCGTAACAACCGTCTTATTCTGACCAAATAATTAAATCAGTTCTAATAATAACAAACGTGGGAAGCAGCAGTATGAATCAGCGCATACTGCTTTTTTAGTTTGCCCATCATGAAATTTTACTTTCAGGCTTAAAACTCAATGACACTTTAAGTCCACCCAAGTCCGATGGCGCATAATCAAGTTTGGCTGCATGCAGTGCCATAATTTTCTGGCAAATCGATAAGCCTAAACCTGAACCCTGAGTGCGTGTTCCTAATACCCGATAAAAACGTTCACCCAAACGTTCCAGTACATCAGCAGCAATTCCCTCTCCTGAGTTTTCGATCAGTAACTGTGAATGCGGTGTTTTAACCATTCTAATCTCAACCCGTCCCTGTGACGGCGTATAACGAATGGCATTGTCGACCAGATTGCGAATACAGCTAAACATCAGCTCTGGATTCGCTTCAATAACGACATCTTCAAGGTTGAGATTCCAGTGAATGTCCTTTTCCTGTGCAAAAGGCTGCAAGGCCTGTAAAGCCTCCTGAACCAGATTTTTAAGATTGATCGCCTGCATAGGTAATTGCCCTGTTCGCTCCGGATCAAGTCGTGCCAGTAAAAGTAAGTTTTCCAGCACCTGCGTACCACGATTGACATCATTCTGGATCAACTGCAATGCCTGAGGGAGCTGTGTATCATCTTGATATTTACGTTTTAAAACCTGTAGACGCATTTGAATGGCAGACAGTGGCGAACGCAGCTCATGTGAAGCATCTGCAGTAAAACGCTGTTCGGCAGCCAATGATTTCTCCAGCCGGCCGAGCATAGCATTTAGCTGGCGTACAATCGGTTGCAGCTCAGTGATTTCAGGATCAGGCATTTTGATCGGACTGAGATCTTGGGCAGTTTTAGAACCAATGGCACGCGAAATCTTGTTTAATGGCCGCAACTGGCGTTTGACCGAGACCCTTAGAATCAGCCATTGCATGAGCCATAAAATAAATAAAATCCCGGCAAAACCGAGTGTGGTTTGCCAAAGCTCATTGAAGCGTACTGCAAACGGCTGTACGATTTTTACCTGTAAACCGTCCTCTTCTTCATTCAGGATACGGATAAAACGGCCATTTTCATAAGCAAACTGAAAACCATTCTTATGTGTCACGGGAATGGCATTAATTAGCTCATGATTAACAGAAGTGGTCAGTACCTGCTGATCAAGTAACAGAACATACTGGATATCAAACTCTTCGCTGAGCTCATCAACCTGGGTGTCTTTGGCTTGGGTGACATCACCGAGTAACAGCTCAGAAATCTGTTCCATTAATTCATCATGCAACTGATTGGCCTGATAACTGGCAATCCCCAATAACAACAGCCAGGCCAATACTCCAGCCAATATGGAACTGAACAGCGCATGTTTAATTAACCTAGTTTGCAAGGAAATTGGAGCCGACATGAGCTTAGGCCTCAGCTTTATGCATGCGATAGCCCAGACCGCGAATGGTTTTTATCATCTGACTGCCAATTTTTTTACGTAGCTGATAGATAAACACTTCAATGGCATTACTTTCAATTTCATCTCCCCAGGCATACAGCGATTCTTCCAGCTGCTCACGGGTGACAATATGTTCAGGCTGCTGCATCAACTTGTATAGAATCTGAAATTCCTTCGCAGTCAGATTGATCGCTTGTCCCGCTTTGGTCAGGGTTTTGGCCTGAGTGTCCAGACTGAGATCCTGCCAGTGCAGAATATGATTCGGTGTTTGCTGTTTCAGTCTGAGCTGGGCTCGTACCCGTGCGGAAAGCTCTTCCAGGCTAAAAGGCTTGACCAGATAATCATTAGCCCCCAAATCAAGGCCTTGAACCCGGTCGTTGATGCTGTCTTTGGCGGTGATAAAAATTACCGGGGTATCTCGCTGTTGGCTACGCAAACTTTTTAGAATATCGTCACCTGTTGCATTCGGCAGACCACGATCCAGCAAAATACAATCGTACTGATGCTGCTCAATCGCCAGAATAGCATGATCACCACGCTCAACCCGATCAACTACATAACCATCCATTTCCAGCCAGGTTTGGATACTTTCTGCCTGAGACTGATCATCCTCTGCCAAAAGAATACGCATGCTGTGCTCCCTCTGCTTATTTATTCTATCTTGCCCTGAAAAAGCACCAGACTCAAAAAAGCCACATGCTTTTTGGTAACTTGCATGTGGCTTTTTGTTGCTGTGTTCAGATTAATTTTGGTAACTTAGTCGAGATTAAAAGCGAACCTGTTCAACATCAATTTCAACACGTTTTGCCGGTTTATAGTCAATATCAATTTCACCTGTAATCACTACCGGGGTTTTGGCTGAAATCGGTTTACCTTGCCAAAGTTCATCATCAATTTCAACAGTTATAGTACCTGTGCTGTCACGGAACTGGTATTTTTCATCCCCGACTGCTTTTACGATATAACCTTTGAGCTGGACTTTGCTGTCATCTTTCATCGCAAGTGCCTGTTTGACCGTAGTCGATTTGGCAAAAGCGGCCTGATTCACAACTGTTTCGCTACTTGCTACTGCAGCAGTTGCAATAGAACCCATCAATGCAGCTGCCAAAACTGTATTTATCATCATTTTCATCGCAATCACCTCTTTTAAAGTTCTGCCCTTGTTTCGATGATGCTATTAAAACAGCCAAAGATGAATTGAATCTTAAGATTGCCTCATTTTTAAAATTAATTTAAGGGTACCACTCTCAGGACTTCTTCAAGCGTAGTGACACCTTCCAGAATCTTGCGCGCGCCGGCAATTCTGAGCGGCTCTACCCCTTCTTTTTTGGCCTGCTGACGCAGCTCGTTCAGGTTAGCATCGGCACCAATCAACTGTTTGGTGGTCAGACTCAGCGGCATAAACTCATAAATCCCGATACGGCCTTTATAGCCGGTATGCCGGCATTCTTCACAGCCTACCGCCTTAAAGACAAATTCTGGCCGAGGTAAAGGATAATCCGTGGCTAGATGTTGCCACTCCTGCTCGTTCAGGAAACTTTCCTGTTTGCAGTGTGGACACAGCTGACGTACCAGACGCTGGGCCAAAACCCCAAGTATAGTCGCGGCCGTCAGAAAAGGTTGCACCCCCAGATCATGCAGACGGGTCAGACTCGACGGTGCATCATTGGTATGTAAAGTCGATAGAACCAGGTGACCGGTCAATGCCGCCTGAATCGCCATATTGGCAGTATCCTGATCACGGATCTCCCCGACCATGATAATGTCCGGATCTTGACGCATCAGCGCACGCACGCCATCAGCAAAACCGAGATCAATACCATTATTGACCTGCATCTGGTTAAAGCTGGGTTCCAGCATCTCGATCGGATCTTCAATGGTACAAACGTTAACCTGTTCCGTCGCCAGCTGCTTCAGGGTTGAATAAAGCGTAGTAGTTTTACCGGAACCGGTCGGGCCCGTTACCAGAATAATGCCATGACTGTGGCTGGTCAGATTGTTCCAGTCGTTGAGCAGATGACCTTCAAAACCGAGTTGCTGAAAGCTTCTGACCAGTACTTCCGGATCGAAAATACGCATTACCAGTTTTTCACCAAAGGCCGTCGGCAAGGTCGATAAACGTAGTTCAGTTTCCTGTCCTTTCGGCGTGCGGGTTTTTAGTCGGCCATCCTGCGGTTTACGTTTTTCTGCCACATTCATCCGGCCCAGAATCTTGATCCGGGAAATGACCGCGGTCAGGGTATTGGCCGGCATGTTGTAAATCGTATGCAGTACGCCATCAATCCGGAAACGGATCTTGCCCGTATCTTTACGCGGTTCCATGTGAATATCACTGGCGCCCTGCTCAAAGGCAAATTGCAGCACCCAGTCCACCAGTTTGACAATATGCTGGTCATTGGCGTCCGGATTCTGGGAATCGCCCAGTTGCAGCAAGGCTTCGACGCCCTTATTTTCCCGGTCATAGGCAGAGGATTTCTGCGATCCACTCACTGCACGGCTGACCTGATAATACTCAACCATATAACGCTGGAGCTGTTCCGGATTAAGCAGTACCCGTTCAATTTTCTTCGGTGCAATATTCTGCTGAAGATTCGACATCCATTCAGTTTTATAAGGCTGATCTGTAGCGATCAGAACTTTGTCTGCCTGAATTTCTACTGCCAGAATACGGTTACGTAATGCATATTCCTGTGACATGACATTGGTCAATGCCTGCACATCAGCTTTGAGTGGATCAATGATATAGAACATCAAGCCGGTTTTTTCTGCCAGCCATTGACATAAACGGTTCAGGGTGAGTGTCGTTTGAGGATGGGATTGATCGACCAGATGAAAATTGGCGATCCACTGCAAAGGATGCCATTTTAATTGTTCACGTTGCCGATGCGTCGTCTGTACCAGCATTCGGTCGCGTTCACTGATTTTACCGTCTTTAAAAAGTTGCTCTAAACACCAGGCTGTATCAATTTCAAAGTCAAATTTCATTATTATCAGTCCCCAAACTTGACTCCACTATAACAACTTTTTGCAGTTTTTCGCAGGCTCTATCTACACTGGCCGATCCACTATGTTCCTATTTCTTCATGCAATGCCAAAACCATCACATTGTTTCGGAACATAACCATTTCCTGCTTGTTTAAGCTGGAGTTTATCTTCTATATTTTAACCAGTCCGTCTTAAATCGCTGAGGCCGAATATGGATTTTAGCGCAGTGCCCCTTAATAGCATCAGCTCTTTCCAGGACCTTATAACCCTCTTGGCTGCCGCACTTGGCTGTGGCCTGCTTATAGGCCTGGAACGAGAACGTCATAAACAGCGCGAAAGCCACCCCAGTTTTGCAGGATTACGCTCCTTTGCGCTCAGTGCTCTGCTGGGCGCACTCTGTTTTTTATTCGGCATGGTCATCGGGCTGGCTGGTGCGCTTATTATTGGAGGGATAGTCATTTTTTCCCTTCGTAATCAGCCTGAAGACCCGGGCATTACTACAGAACTCGCCTTCCTCATGACTTATTTTATAGGGGCAATGTGTCTTTGGAATATTCCGCTGTCTGCGGGACTGGCCGTCTTGTTAACCATTATTTTGATGGCCAAGCACTCCATGCATGATTTTGCGGGAAAATGGATTAAAGAGGCTGAATTCAGGGATGGACTGTTACTACTTGCACTTATACTGATCGGTTTGCCGCTTACCCCTGACCGTCCATTATGGGGAGAAGTTCTTAACCCCTATGTTATCTTGAAATTACTGACCCTGATTTTAGTCGTGCAAGCTTTAGCCCATATTGCGAAACGTTTTTTATCCACTAAAAATGCCCTGATGCTCTCTTCACTGGCCTCAGGCTTTGTTTCCAGTACTGCGACCATTGCCCAATTAGGCCTGCAGGTACGCAAAGGTGAAATGGATGCGCAGCCAAATGCCGGGGCTGCACTGATGTCATGTGTCTCTACCCTGGTCTTGCTGCTTATTGTCGTTGGAGGTGTGTCTTGGGCCTGGCTTAAACTCTTGCTCCTTCCTTCCGTTGTGGGCATGGTTATTCTGGTCGCCTGCGCATTTCTATTATTGCGCAAGGCCAAACCGGTCCAAGAGCTCGAATCTGCGGACAGCCCGATGTTCAGCCTAAAAGAAGCTGTCATTATTGCAGTGACTTTAACCCTGATTCAGGCCGGAATTTATGCGCTGGAATTGTGGCTTGGCAATGCCGGCTTATTGGCCGGCACCTTGCTTGCTTCATTATTTGAGGTTCATGCCGCAATGGCAGGTGTGGTGATTCAGGGAGATCCTTCCAACACCCATCTTATTTATGCCCTATTATTAGGTCTGGGTGCCCATGCAGTGGCCAAATCAGTAAATGCTGCCCTGACTGGTGGATTTAAATTTGCCCTGTATTTTGCCCCAGTCCAGCTTATTCAAATGGCAGTATTGATTGGACTAGTGTGGTGGAGTCTATAAATCAGGAGGGAGCGTGATGAATAGCAGTAATTATCACTTGCTGAGTATGAACTTTGAAATGGGTATCTACCGTAGCAAACTTCATCCCATAAATCCGTTCCTTATCATCCTGATAGGCTGGCCTTGGATCTAGAGATAAAACCGCTTCCAGCTCCTGAATACCCTGTGGTGAGATTTTCCCGCATTTCAGTAAATGCAGTTTTTGCTGCTCCGCCTCTTCACTCCAGATGACGGCTTTACGCTCAGGCTCATCCTGCGCATAACCACTTTGCGCTTCAACAATCGCATCCGAATATTGAATATAAGGTTTGATATCTACAATGGGTGTGCCATCGAGTAAGTCACTCCCTGTGACATATACCCGGACATGCTTGCCCACCTTACTAACTTCTTTGAGTTTAACGACTGAAAGGCCAATTGGTGAGGGACGATACATACTGCGCGTAGCAAATACGCCTATTTTCTTGTTGCCGCCCAAACGTGGCGGACGAACCTGTGGACGAAACTGGCTGCTCTCGTGTTGGTTTTTATTGTCATGAAATTGCCAGACTAACCAGAGATGGCTGAATTCTTCAATTCCCTCAAAGGCGAGCAGATCATTATAGGGTCCGGCCATTTCAATATAACTTTCGACCTGAACCAGATTGGGCTGGCGCGGGATACCAAATTTTTCTTTGTAGGGAGAACGCATATAGCCAATAATCGGTAGCGTCAGTTCAGTCATCATCACTTTTTTTGATAAGCTCAATTAAATATATTCAGTTTATCGAGAATGAATTTAGATTAGAATAGCAAGCTGTTCTAATTTGATAACTTATTGAGACCTTTAATGGCTGCTTTTAACGTCGAAAAGATTACTCACGTCCACCACTGGAATGATACTTTATTCTCTTTTAAAACGACTCGTGATCCTGCTTTGCGTTTTAAAAACGGTCAGTTTGTAATGATCGGCCTTGAAGTCAATGGCAAGCCGTTAATGCGCGCATACTCAATTGCAAGCGCCAACTACGAAGAAGAGTTAGAGTTTTTCTCAATTAAAGTGCCTGATGGTCCACTGACTTCGATTTTACAGAAAGTTAAAGTCGGCGATGAGATTTTGATTTCCAAAAAACCGACAGGCACATTGGTACTGGATGACCTGAATCCAGGCAAAAACCTGTATCTTCTTTCTTCAGGTACAGGACTTGCGCCATTTTTGTCCACTATTCGCGATCCTGAAACTTACGAACGTTTTGAAAAAATTATCGTGGTTCACGGTACGCGTTTTATTTCAGAACTGGCTTATCAAGATTTAATCCTGAATGAAGTGCCAAATCATGAGTTCTTCTCGGAACTTGGCGCAAAAGAAAAACTGATCTATTACCCAACCGTAACTCGTGAAGAATATCCAAATCAAGGTCGGGTCACGACTGCGATTGAAACCGGTGAACTGTTTGAAAAAATCGGTCTGCCACGTTTCAATCCGGAAACTGACCGTGCCATGTTATGTGGTAGCCCAGCCTTCCTTGACGATGTTGCTGCACTTCTTGATCAACATGGCCTGAAAGAATCTCCACGTATGGGCGTTCTAGGCGACTACGTGATTGAACGTGCGTTCGTTGAAAAATAAGATTCAATGTCATTAAAAAACCGGGCATTAAAGTCCGGTTTTTTATTGTCTTAAATTTGAACCTGCTTCGAAGATGTTCGCTCTATGAATGCCTGCTTAACCACTTGGTATCCGGCCGTCAACCCCAAGCCTGCCATAATTATCGCCACAATAATATCTGGCAACATACTACCCGTCCCAAACACCCCGACAGCCGCCAAAATCACGGCAGCATTTCCGATCGCATCATTTCGGCTACAGAGCCAGACCGATTTCATATTGGCATCCCCATCTCGAAAAGCATATAAAATTACTGCTGTAATCACGTTAGCAATTAAGGCCAGCACACCAATAACTCCCATAGTCAGCGCTTCAGGCGGTATACCTTGTATAAAAGCGTAGATGACTTTTCCGATCACCACCAAGCCAAATACAGCCATGGTCAATCCTTTAATCAGGGCAACTGTTGCGCGCCAATACAGGCTTGCCCCTAATACAGCCAGTGAAATCCCATAATTTACTGCATCTCCAAAAAAATCTAGCGCATCTGCCCATAATGCGGATGAATGCGCATAAGCACCACCCACTAGTTCTACAATGAACAAGGTCAAATTAATGAATAATGCAATCCATAAGGCGGTTCTGAATTTGCTATTGGGCGTGGATGGTGCAGGTTCATGACTACAACTACAAGCCATATGATTCTCCGAGGATTTTCTATATAAAATACGCTATAGTCATTAGAAACTATGGAGTAACTCCAAGGTCAAGCCTGAGGTGTTTATGTCACATTATCTCATTTCAGAAATCGCGACTAAGACCGGTTTAAGTACCGACAGCATTCGCTTTTACGAGAAAAAAGGTTTGATACAGCCGAATTTTCGAGCAAGTAATCAGTATCGTTATTATGCTGAAGAAGCCTTGAAACGTTTAATTTTTATCAAACGTTGCCGTACCCTAGGCATGTCTTTAAAAGAAATCGAACATCTGATTAAACTGGAGCAGAACCCTGAACAGGACTGCTGTGAAGTCAATCAGATGATTGATCGGCATCTTCTGGAAATTTCAAATAAAATTAAAGAATTACAAATATTTGAGCAACAGCTGATGCTGCTTCGTGACAGCTGCAATACGCCCACCACAATCGATCATTGCCAGATTTTAAAAACTTTAGAATCGCTTGAAAATACATAAAACTTTCTGGAATTCTTAACTTTATGAGTGCTTCATTTTTAACTTGAAATTTAGTTGAATTACTCCAATTCCGAGTTATTTACTAGGTTGAATCCTGATTTTAGATGGTTAGAATAAAGCCGTACTTTTTTTATGTCTTTCAATTTGATCATGAGCATTTCTCACGTTACCGAACTTCTCTCACCTGCAGGCTCATTAAAAAATATGCGCTATGCCTTTGCTTATGGTGCAGACGCAGTCTATGCAGGCCAGCCGCGTTATAGCCTGCGGGTTCGTAATAATGAATTTGACCATGAAAATCTCGCGATTGGTATTAAAGAAGCCCATGAATTAGGCAAAAAATTCTACGTGGTCGTCAATATTCAGCCACATAACTCCAAGCTGAAAAATTTCATTCGTGACTTAGCTCCTGTGGTTGACATGCAGCCGGATGCACTGATCATGTCCGATCCCGGTCTGATTATGCTGGTCCGTGAACATTTCCCGCATATGGATATTCACCTGTCGGTACAGGCCAATGCCGTGAACTGGGCAACCGTCAAATTCTGGAAGAACATGGGATTGACCCGTGTCATTCTGTCACGTGAACTGTCGATTGAAGAAATTGCAGAAATCAAACAGCAAGTGCCGGATATGGAGATTGAAGTCTTTGTTCATGGCGCACTGTGCATGGCCTATTCTGGCCGTTGCATGCTGTCTGGCTATATGAACAAACGTGATGCCAATCAGGGTGCCTGCACCAATGCCTGCCGTTGGGAATATAAAGTGCTGGATGCCAAGGAAGATGAAACCGGTGATGTGATTCCAGTGAAAAATCTGGATTCAGGCTGCTGCTCCAAAGATGCCGACGAAGCACATATGCAGGCACAACACCAATTCAACGAGCCAGTGCTGTTACAGCGCAATGAAGAAGACATGTTTGCCGCAGAAGAAGATGAACACGGCACTTATTTCATGAATTCCAAAGATCTGCGCGCGGTTCAGCATGTCGAACGTCTTACCAAAATTGGTGTACATTCCTTAAAAATTGAAGGCCGGACCAAGTCCTATTTCTACTGTGCGCGTACTGCCCAGATTTATCGTAAAGCAATTGATGATGCCCTTGCTGGTAAGCCGTTTGATCCATCCTTGATGACCCAGCTTGAAGGTCTGGCGAATCGTGGTTATACCGAAGGTTTCCTGCGCCGTCATGTGCATAGCGAATATCAAAACTATGAGAATGGTTCATCCAGTTTCGATCATCAGCAGTTCTGTGGTGAAGTGTTAGAACGTAATGGAGACTACATCAAGATTGATGTGAAAAACCGTTTTGTCCTCGGTGATTCACTGGAACTGATGACGACTAGAGGCAATATCACCTTTACTTTAACGGAAATGAAAGACAAAAAAGGTAATCTGATTGAAGATGCCAAAGGCTCAGGTCATATCGTCGAGATTCCGGCCCCAGCAGATGTAGATATGCAATATGCCCTGCTCATCCGTAATCTGCCAAGTTCGAGTGCGGATATTTCGGCATCTTCACTGGCTTATCAGGCGGGTTAAATATGGCACTGCTGATTACCGACAAATGCATCAATTGCGATATGTGTTTACCGGAATGCCCGAATGAAGCGATTTACGAGGGTGAAAAGTTCTATGAAATTGACGTAAAACGTTGTACGGAATGCGTCGGTTTTTATGAACATCAGACCTGTGTAGATGTCTGCCCGATTGAATGCATTATTCCTCATCCGGAGCATCGTGAAACACAGGAACAATTACTGGAGAAGTTTAAGAGCTTGAAGCTGTTTGAAGCTTAAACAAAAAGTAAAACAATTGATTTATTCGTGATTCTAAAAACAACCTTGGGGAAAGCAGAAAAATAAGGGTTGAAAACAAAAAAAGTGTGGAGAAAAGGAACGGCTAAAAGCGATTGGGGACGCTTTTGGCTGATCTAACAAGAAGTAAAAAAAGGAACTCTGGTGTTAGCATCCTGAGTTCCTATAAAGCGAAAATAATAATAACTCTTTGAGATAAAGCACCTGGAATTTGGGGATTCCAGGTGCTCTTTTTTTACTGTCCTGAACGGATGATGTAATCAAATGCAGACAGCGAGGCTTTCGCACCTTCACCAGTCGCAATGATGATCTGCTTGTATGGCACGGTGGTACAGTCACCTGCAGCAAATACACCTTTCACATTGGTTTCGTTGCGCTCGTTAATCACAATCTCGCCACG
>NZ_JACSPT010000011.1 GCF_014837015.1 Acinetobacter pecorum | reverse complement strand
AAAAAGACTCGGCTTTAAAAGTCCGAGTCAGGTATTATGGCAACAATATGGTGTTGCACTTCAAATGCTAATCTAAGTTTTTTAAAAGGCATACTAAAAAAAATAAAAAGTAGCAATTTCAATACATTCCACAATATCTACACAGTTTTAATAAAACACTACATTATAAATTTAACCTTATTATTCAGTGACTTATTTAGATAAAATTACATAAGATTACGCTATTCACATTGCGGTAACTTTCCTGTGATTGACGATCTTTGGAATTGGTCTACACTTAAAGTTGTAACAAAAAGTGTAATATTTTAACTCACGATTTGAGGGGTATTAACCATGAAAAAATTAGCGATTGCTTCAGCACTACTTTCAGCAATAGCCATGACTGGAACAGCAGCACATGCTTACCAAGCTGAAATTGGTGGATCAGCGGGAGTAATTGATCCGGACAACGGTGGAACCAGCGGTTCTTTCGGTGTTGATGGTACATATTACTTCAATCCAGTTCAAACTCGTAATGCACCATTGGCAGAAGCGGCATTCCTTGACCGTGCTAGCAATGTAAGCGCTCAATACCAATATGATGAAGTGGGTGATGATGATCGTCATCGTTATGGTGTAGGCGTTGAATACTTTGTACCAAATTCCGATTTTTATTTAAGTGGTAACGTGGGTCGTGATGATATCAAACGCGACAACGGCCGTGATTTTGATGAAACTGTCTATGGCGCCGAAATTGGTTATCTTCCAGCACCAGGCTTATTAATTGCTGCGGGTCTGAAAGGTTATGATAATGACTACGATGATGGTGTAGATCCAACGCTTCGTGCTAAATATGTGACTACATTAAGCAATGGTAAAGATATTAACCTGGAAGCAGGTGCAGGATTTGGTGATCTAGATGAATGGAATCTGGCAGCAGACTACTTCATCGATAAAACTCTCAGTGTTGGTATAGATTATTATAGTAAAGATCATGGTTTTGCAGATACCAATGAATTTGGTATCAGTGCACGTAAGTTCATTAACCAGCAAGTAAGCTTGGAAGGTCGCGTAGGTTTTGGTGAAGTAGGGAATAATGACTACAACAAATTTGGTGTAGCTGCGAAATACCGCTTCTAATTTAAACCACGATACTTTTCATTCAAAAGAAACCCATCCTCGGATGGGTTTTTTTATTGCACTTTTAACAGGCATTTAGGTATTTTTTGCACATTGACGGATCAAATATAAACCGTACAATTTGTTACAACTGTTAATCAAACAGTTATATTTTTATAACAAAGAGAGAAATCTAAATGCTTAAGAAACTTGCTCTTGCTACAGCACTTATTGCTAGCCTAGGAACTGCACATGCTTATCAAGCTGAACTCAATGCTGGATATGAGAACACAGATCTTGATGGTTTTAGTGATGATGTAAATACATTTTCTATAGGTGGAAAATATTATTTAAACGGAGTGCAAGTTAAAAATTCACCTCTTGCTGAAGCAGCTTTTTTAGGTAGAGCAAGTAATATTGGTTTAGCTTATGCTCATGCGAATACTGACGATGAAGGCGCTGAGCTTAAAATTGATACTGTAGGCATCAATGGTGAATTCTTTATTCCAGATTCGCAATTCTACGTTGCTGGTAGCTTAAACCGTGCAGAAGTAACTGTTGAAAATGAATTTGGTAAAGTGTCTGATGACAATACAGGTTACGCTGTTGAAGCTGGTTATTTACCGATTAATGGCCTACTTTTAGCTGTTGGTATTTCAAAAGAAAATATCGATGCGTATCAAGCAGGCAAAAAAGGCTTTATCAATACTTTTAGCTCTGCTTCTGCATTAGCAGATGATACTGCTTTTACTCTACGTGCTAAATATGTAACTCTCATTGGCAACCACTACGCTAACTTTGAAGCGTCAACTGCTTTCGGTGATGAAACAGCATATGGTGTTGCTGCTGATCTTTATATTGATCCAACGTTAAGCGTTGGTGTATCTATTAACGATACAACTTTAGAAGATTTTGATACTGTCTTCTCAGTACGCGCACAAAAATTCTTTACCCCTGCTATTGCAGCTGGCGTAAATTATACGACTACTGACGGTGCTGACTCTTTTGGAATTAACGGTACTTTCCGCTTCTAATCTCTCCGTTGAAAAGAAAAAACCGCTCTAGTGAGCGGTTTTTTATGGCCTATTAGCTACTGTTCTAAATGAATAATCCGCATCTGCAGGCTGACATTGCCGTTAAAGATATTTTTATCCAGCTCATAGACCAACCGCGTATTTTTCATTGGGTCAAAACTATATTTATCCGCTGCATTGAAGGCAATCGCATCCACCACCTGACCATTCTCCAAAGCCACGCGCAATTTCAGATGGACATCTTTGAGCCAGCGATAGTCCATAATTTTAAATACACCCTCAAAAGTCGGCTGGGGAAATTTTTGCCCCCAAGGACTTAAGTTTTGCAACAAGTCGACTGTTTCAATCTGAAAAGCAGAACTTGGCAATTCCCCATCTGTCCATAAAGTTGCAGTGAATAAATCCTCATCCATCTGTGCAACGAGATTTTCAAAAACCTGTTTAAATTCAGAAAAGTACTGTTTTTTTATCGTCAAACCTGCCGCAGCTGCATGTCCACCAAAGTGGCTGACCAGATGCGGAAACTGTTCCGCAACCCGTTCAATGCTATCCCGAATGTGAATACCTTCAATCGAGCGTGCCGAACCTTTAATATGAATGCCATCCTCATCAGCAGCGAAGACAATACTTGGACGATGAAACTGCTCTTTCAAACGTCCTGCTACAATCCCGATGACACCCTGATGCCAATGCTGTTCAAACATAATCAGTGCAGCAGGCAGTTCAGTTGCATCCCACTGAATTTTATCCAGCTCAAGCAGCGCTTCCTGCTTGATTTTTCCTTCCACCTGACGGCGTTCAACATTGAGCTTATTGAGTTGTTCAGCCAGTGGATAGGCCGTGGCCAGATCAGGAGCCAGCAGACATTCGATGCCGATGTCCATGGTTTCCATGCGTCCAGCGGCATTAATCCGCGGGCCCAGCACAAAGCCCAAATCCTGAGCTTTCAGACCAGCGGGATCACGTTTGGCAATATCAAGTAGCGCACTGATTCCTGCGCGGCACTGCCCTTGCTGAATCCGTTTCAGACCTGCATCGACCAGAATGCGGTTGTTGTAGTCCAGACTCGCGACATCGGCATAAGTACCGAGCGCCACCAGATCAAGATAGTTAATAATTGAGGTGGTGGATTTTCCCAGTTTTTTACGATGTGTAGACAAATTAGCAAGAACGTAAAAAGCCACCCCGACCCCGGCCAAGGCTTTACTTGGAAAGTCGCAACCCAGCTGATTGGGATTGACCACCGCTTCAGCTTCAGGTGTCGGCTTGGTCGTGAGATGATGATCGGTAATGATCACCTGCATGCCGTGATCCTGCGCCTGTTTTACTCCGTCATGGCTGGAAATGCCATTGTCCACGGTAATCAGTAAATCAGGGGTAAAATTGACAAAGGCCAGGTCTGCAATTGCAGGTGTCAGTCCATACCCATATTTAAAACGGTTCGGTACCAGATAATCGACCTTTGCACCCATATCCCGAAGTGCCAGCACCATCAAAGCAGTACTGGTCGCGCCATCAGCATCATAATCACCGACAATCACGATTTTCTGGCCACGATCAATCGCCTGATCGATCAGTTGAATGGCTTCAGGCAATCCTTTCATGGTCGGTGCCAGCAGATGCTTCAGCTTGAGTTCCAGCTCCTGCCCAGATGCCACCCCACGCCGGGCCAGAATCTCGGCTACAAATGCAGGAACACCCGATAAGTTTTCAGGACGGGTTAAAAAAGGTCGCTGTTTGATTTCCAGTTTTTGCATGGTTATGGCATTAAGCGCTCTAAAGTCCAGCCATCATCGCTTTTACGATAACTCAGACGGTCATGTAAACGGTTGGGACGACCCTGCCAGAATTCATAATAATCTGGCTCGAGACGATAGCCACCCCAGAAGACCGGTTTGTCCAGCTCTTGCTGATTCGCGACCTGATGATGCAAATCCCAGAACCGCTGTTGCAAATCTTCACGGCTACCAATCACCCCGCTTTGCGGCGTACTGACATGTGCGGCAATCTGGCTATCACGTGGACGTTTATGATAGTAATCGGTGGATTCTTCTTCCGAGATTTTCATTACACGACCCGAAATACGAATCTGGCGCTCCTGATCCTGCCAGTAAAACAACAGTTCGGCATACGGATTTTCAGCCAGATCCAGACCCTTCTGACTGTCATAATTGGTATAGAAGTCATAGCCTGCTTCAGTGGCACCACGTAACAGCACAGTACGCACATGCGGACGCCCTTGTGCATTGGCAGTCGCCAGCGACATGGCATAGGGTTCATGCGATTTCGCTTCCAGTGCATGGTTAAACCATTGCAGGAACTGCATATGCGGATTCGGATTGACTTGCTGTTCCTGCAACTCGCCTTTTTCATAATTCAGGCGTAGCTCACTCAGATCCTTGATCAGATCACTCATCATTTATGCTCCCGTTAAGCAGCATTGGCACGTACAGCATCTGCCAAGCTATTTGCAAGTGTGGTAACTTCAGCCAGATCATCACCTTCGACCATCACCCTGATGACCGGTTCTGTGCCTGATTTGCGAATCAATAAACGGCCACGGCCTTTAAGGTGCTGTTCGGCTTTTTCAAATTCAGCTGCCAGTGCCGGTACTGAATAAGGATCAAACATGGCATCTAAACGTACATTGACCAGGACATTTGGCAGCAGTTTAAAGTCAGCTACCAGTTCATGCAGGGCTTTTTTCTGTTCCACCATCACCGTTAAGACCTGCAAGGCGGCAATAATCGCATCGCCTGTGGTGCTCTTGTCCAAAGTCAGAATGTGACCTGAAGGCTCACCACCAATGGTCCAGCCATTTTCTTCCAGACCCTGCAATACATAACGGTCACCCACTTTGGCACGCAATAAGGGTACTTGCGCTTTTTCTAGCGCCAGTTCCAGTGCCATGTTGCTCATTAAGGTACCCACAATCCCAGCCGGTTTTTTCGAGCTTTGAGTGGCCAAGATATACAGTATATGGTCGCCATCAATCAGTTTGCCGTATTGATCCACCAAGACCACACGGTCGGCATCGCCATCAAACGCAACGCCCAGATCCGCTTTATACTCAAGTACCGCCTGTTGCAAGCTTTCAGGATGGGTGGAACCGCAATTATCATTAATATTTAAACCGGTTGGTTCATCATGAATGGCAATGACCTTGGCACCCAGTTCACGGAACACCGCAGGTCCGACGTTATAGGCCGCGCCATTGGCACAATCCACCACGATAGTTAAATCATTCAGATCCAGGTGATATGGGAACGTCGATTTACAGAACTCAATATAACGGCCGTTGGCATCTTTGACCCGGACACTTTTACCCAGATTCGCCGTATCTTCAATGACCATTTCTTTATCAAGTTCTTGATTAATTTCTTCTTGGATAGCATCTGGCAATTTCTTGCCTTCCGCAGAAAAGAACTTGATCCCATTGTCAAAGTAAGGATTATGTGACGCAGAAATGACGATTCCCAAGCTGGCATGCAGGGCACGAGTCAGATGGGCAATCGCTGGTGTCGGTAATGGACCCAAGAGATGAACATACACACCGGCAGCATTTAAACCTGCCTGCAAGGCCGCTTCCAGAATATAGCCAGACAAACGGGTGTCTTTACCTAAAACCACCAGCGGTTTGGATTTTTTGCTATGACGTTTTAAAACTTTTCCGGCTGCAAATCCCAGTTTCAGGGCAAACTCAGGGGTAATCGGCAATTCGCCAAACTTTCCACGGATACCGTCCGTACCAAAATAACTCATCTTTATCTCACTTCTTCGCGGATGATTGATATCACCCATTTTTTTCCTTGTGCCACACTTTACACCAAAATAAAAAAGCCGTCATTTGCATGACGGCTTTTTCAAATTTTAAATCACGGGAGATTAACCCACACGATAGTTTGGTGCTTCTTTGGTAATCGTCACATCATGTACATGTGATTCCGACATACCGGCAGAAGTGATTTTTACAAACTTGGCATTTTGACGCAGGTCTTCAATTGTCGCAGAACCGGTATAACCCATCGAAGAACGTAGGCCACCCATCATCTGATGCACGATATTGCCCATTGGACCTTTGTACGGTACGCGACCTTCAATGCCTTCAGGAACCAATTTCTCGGCACCGGCTTTAGCGTCCTGGAAGTAACGGTCTGCAGAACCGGTTGCACCCGCCATTGCACCCAATGAACCCATACCACGATAGGCTTTGTAGTAACGGCCCTGGAAGAATTCAACTTCGCCTGGTGCTTCTTCAGTACCTGCCATCAATGAACCGACCATAATGGTACTTGCACCAGCGCCAATGGCTTTGGCCATATCGCCAGAGAAACGAATACCGCCATCCGCGATCAAAGGAATCTGGTCTTTTAGTGCATTGGCAACAGAATCAATCGCAGAGATTTGCGGCATGCCAATACCGGCCACAATACGTGTGGTACAGATTGAGCCAGGACCGATCCCGACTTTTACTGCATCAGCACCTGCATCAAGAAGCGCCAGCGCAGCATCACCTGTGGCGATGTTACCGCCAATCACCTGCACTTGTGGATAGTTGGCTTTCACCCAACGTACACGCTCAATCACACCTGCAGAATGGCCATGTGCAGTATCAACTACAATCACGTCCACACCTGCGTCAACCAGGGCTTCTACGCGGCTTGGCGTTTCTGCGCCGGTACCGACTGCAGCACCAACACGCAGACGACCCAAATCATCTTTACAGCTGTTTGGATACAATTCAGCTTTACGGAAATCTGTTACCGTAATCAAGCCTTTCAGCTCTTGCTGATCATTAACCACCAGTACTTTTTCAATACGATGCTGTTGTAATAAAGCTTGAATGTTTTCTTTCGATTCGCCTTCACGAACCGTCACCAGACGATCCTGACCAGTCATGATGTTGCTGACTGGCTGCTCAAGATTGGTTTCAAAGCGTGTATCACGACCGGTCACGATACCCACCACTTTGCCGTCTTTCACAACGGGCACACCACTGATGTTATTGGCTTGAGTCAAGGCAATCAGTTCACGTACTGTGGTTTCAGGAGTCACTGTAATCGGGTCTTTGACCATACCCGCTTCGAATTTTTTCACACGGCGCACTTCTGCAGCCTGAACAGCGATATCCATGTTCTTGTGCAAAATACCGATACCACCATTTTGCGCCATTGCAATTGCCATACGGGACTCAGTCACCGTATCCATTGCTGCGGACACAAGAGGAATATTCAGGTTAATGCCACGAGTTAAACGTGTCTTTAGGGAGACATCTTTTGGAAGAACAGTAGAATAGGCAGGGAGTAATAGGACATCATCGAAGGTTAACGCGTCTTGAACGATGGTCAACATAACAGTCTCACTGGTAATTTCCGTGCACTATTATAAACAAATATCGGCTTAAATTTCATTGCAATTGCAAAATTATTTTTTTCTTCAAGCGTTGTACCAGCAGAGCGATTTGTATTCTGGGGTAGTCCCTTATGCTTAATAATCGAGTTTCCTAACTTAATATACCCTGATCCTTCGAGACTGTTGTAAAAAGCAGAGCCTAAGCTCTGCTACGGATGGATTCAGCTGACATATTCAAAACTGTCATCATTCTCGGCTTCATCAGTTTCAATCTGAACAAAGGGCAACATATTGTGTGCCACACGTGCCTTGTTGCATTGCTGATCGGCAATCTGCACTTCTTTGCAGGATGAACTGCGCAGCTCATACATACCGCAGCTTACCTGCTGGCCGATGGTGCCATCCAGTGCGATACAGCGTGGATTTTTTTGATTGGTTCCAGCCATACATGAATAAACTGCATTAACAGGTTCAGTATAGTGCTCAGGCATATGAATCCCTTCAGCCCAATAAAAAGAAACCCTGAAATAGGCGCAACACGCCCCACAGCTTAAACACGCATCCGGTGTTGGAATTTGAGACAACATTTCTTATAAGTTCTCGTCATCAAAAAAATTTTTTGAAGAAGAAATATAAAAAATGTTGTTTTTCCATACAAGAAAAATTTTATCTTTTGGATGAACTATTCAGGACAGGTAAAAACCGTTTCATCCATCAGATCGGTACCGCATTGCAGCGTTTCAATCCAGTCGAGAAACTGGGTAATCTGTTCTTTGCCGATAAATGGCGTACCATGCTGCGGCACGATCATCTCGATCTCCATGCCGCGCACCATTTGCACCCAGAGACGAATGACCTTGTTATTGCACATATAGCGCTGATGGAAACTTTTCATTTTCGGAATATGCGCGGCAAAGTTTTCCAGTGGCTTTGCGGCATCTTCAACCATGGACGCGCCCATATCACCGGAAAACAGGATTTTGGCAACCGGATCATAAAACTGGAAGTTCCCAACCGAATGCAGGAAATGCGCCGGTACTGCCACAATATGAGATTGACCGAGCGGAACGATCTGACCGTGATCAGGAAGCTCTACCAGGCGGTCCAGCCAGTTACCTTTCATCCGGTCACTCATAAAAGCTGAGTTTAAGTGGGGCAAGAAACGTGCCCAGAGCTTGGATGCGACGACTTTGGCATCCGTATAGACCAGCCAGCGTGGCATCGAGGTAATAATATCCGGATCCTGATGCGAGGCCATGACATAATCCAGATTGGTCAAACGGGTATATTTATTCAGTTCCATGGTCAGCGGCACATAGGTTAAATCACCCCCCGGATCGAGCACCGCAGCACGTTCATGATCAATGATCAGAAACTGGTTTGCCTGAACGCCTTCACCTTTAACCAGGCTGGTAAAGCTGATGCATTTATGCGTCCCGTTATCAAACAGAACCTGCGATGTGGTGCGTTCGAAAGCCATGTAAATTCCCCAATTTATAATAAAAATGACACTTTTATACCCGTATAAAATATATGGAATTAGTCAAACTTACAATCAATAGAACTGACCATATCATGCTATTTATCAACATTTCGACAGCATTTTAAGCATAAAAAATCCTGAGTTTTTAGCTCAGGATTCACATAAATATTATTTTATTCTTTAAAAGAAATAATGTTGAACCAGGGTTGCCACACCAATCACCAGGAAAATCGCCGCACCAATTTTATGAATCAGGCTGATTGGCAATCTGTTGGCTAGTTTATCACCTAAAAAGACCGCAGGTGCATTGGCCAGCATCATACCCAAAGTGGTCCCAAGCATGACCCAGAATACGCTGTCGAAACGTGCCGCCAGTGCAACTGTGGCAATCTGGGTTTTATCGCCAATTTCTGCCAGAAAGAACAGAATAAAGGTCGCACCAAATACCCCGAATTTTTGCCATTTATTGATGCTGGCATTTTCATCCCCGAGTTCATCCGGAATCAGCATCCAGATAGCCATCGCGATAAAGCCAAGCGAAACGATCCACATCAGTACCTCTGGCCCAATCACTGTAGTGACCCATTGTCCCAATACCGCAGAAAGGCCGTGGTTAATCACCGTCGCCAATAAAATGGCAACTAAAATAGGAACAGGTTTGCGAAAGCGTGCGGCAAGCAGCAATGCCAGCAATTGGGTTTTATCACCCATTTCAGCCAGTGCTACGATTGCAGTCGACAGTAGGAATTCATACATGAGGTTTTTCTCTGGCTAGCATCCAATACCAATGACTCACCGCTCCTGCTAGCCAAAATCTGCAGAGTGGTAAATCAAAGGTCTTGCCAACAAAAGAAAGCTTGGAAAAGCTGACTTGGTTCTTTGCTATGATGACCATGCCCGGTTGAGCAAATATGTTGACCATCACCCTTCTGCTTTGCGCAAAAGGCGGCTACTCCCCAATGAAGTGCGCCAAGTATAGAATCAAATAGATTATTTTTCAATGCAGCAGAAAAAACCCTGCCGAAGCAGGGTTTTTTATATCCTCTTTGTCTTTCTCCCAGAGAGAAAAACAAAGGCCTAGAGATAAGGTTTTAGATGAGCAAAGTACGAATATCTTTAAGCAGCTTGGTCAGCTTGTTGGTGAAACGAGCAGCATCTGCACCATTGATCACACGGTGATCGTATGACAATGAAAGCGGCAGCATCAAGCGTGGATCAAAACCTTCACCATTCCAGACCGGTTGCATGGTTGCAGGTGAAATACCCAGAATCGCCACTTGTGGCCAGTTGACCAACGGTGTAAATGCCGTACCACCAATTGAACCCAGGCTAGTAATAGTGAAGTTCGCGCCTTGCAGATCTTTCGGTGACAATTTCTTGTCACGCGCTTTCTGGCTTAGTTCTCCCAGCTCAACTGCAATCTGTTTAATTGACTTCTGATCTGGATGACGCAGCACAGGCACGGTCAAACCATCTGGCGTTGCGACCGCGATACCCATATGGATCTCGTTACGTAACAATACTGACTTGCCATCATCAGCCAAGTGACCGGCAAACTCTCGCTCTTCTTTTAACAAGTGCGCAACTGCTTTGATGATGAACGCCATAATGGTCAGACCAATGCCGTCTTTCTTGAAGTTGCCTTTCAGTTCATTACGCCATGCTTCCAGTTCCGTAATATCTGCTGCATCAAACTGGGTCACTTGCGGAATGAAATTATTCAGCGACAACTGTGGAATGGACACTTGTTGCAAACGCGTCAAGGTTTTCTCTTCCACTCCACCAAAAGCGCTAAAGTCTGGCAGTTTTGGCAGTCCTGCGACTTGGGCAGCAGCGGCGACAGGAGCCGCCTGCGGCGCAGTAAGACGCGATTTGACATAGGCTTTCAGGTCTTCTTTCATGACGCGCGCATGTGGACCAGAGGCCTTGACATCTGCCAGCACGACGCCAAGCTCCCGAGCCAGTTTACGCACAGCAGGACCGGCATAGACTTTCGAGTTGGCCGCATTCTGCTCTTTGGTCAGCTTGTCGACATTATCCGACGTCGCGACTGCCTGATTAGAAGATGCCGCAGGTGCCGGTACTGCTTTTGTAGCAGGCACTTTTGATTCTTCTGCTGCTTTTGCTACTTCTGCCTTGGCTGCAACAGGAGCAGCTTCTGCTTCGATCGTCACCAGTGCAAGACCTTGAGAGACATTTTGACCCAGTTCAACATGAATGGCTTTGATAACCCCGGCCGCAGTACTTGGTACTTCAACAGTCGCCTTGTCTGATTCAACCACGATGATGCTCTGGTCTTTTTCAACCGTATCACCGACCTGAACCAGAATTTCAGCCACAGCCGCCTTGTCT
Organism: Acinetobacter pecorum; assembly: GCF_014837015.1. Lineage (GTDB taxonomy): Bacteria > Pseudomonadota > Gammaproteobacteria > Pseudomonadales > Moraxellaceae > Acinetobacter > Acinetobacter pecorum. The sequence continues at coordinate 104,294 of NZ_JACSPT010000011.1, read as the reverse complement.
ACACCCAGGTCAGGCACGGCAATTTCAACATCACCTGCAGGTGCTGCTGGCGTTTGTGGTGCTTCGACTGCTTTCTCTTGGGTCGCCGCTTGAGCAACTGGTGCTTGAGGTGCTTCTGTCGGTGCTTGCGCTGCCGAAACAGCCGTTTTCACTTTCAGAATGACTACACCTTCTTTAATGGTATCGCCATCTTTAATCTCGATGGATTCCACCATGCCTGAAACCGTACTTGGCACCTCAACAGTCGCCTTGTCTGATTCCACCACCACGATGCTTTGATCTACCTCAATTTCATCACCGACAGCGACCAGGATTTCACCCACTGTGGCTTTCTCTACACCAATATCAGGCACTTGCACATCGACCACTTGTGAGCCTGCTTGCGCTTCAGGAGCAGCAGAAGCTTTGGGCTGATGTGAAGCGATTTCCTGCATGATTTCCTGATCAGGCAATGCGGTTGGCGTATTTTCTGAAGTTTTTTGTGATGCATCTGCTTGCTGTGGCTCGACCACATCAGTGCTACCGTCTTCAGCTTGCAGTTCAATCAGTACCGCGCCTTCAGCCACTTCATCACCCTGGCTGACCAGAATGCTTTTCACCACACCGGCGGAAGTGCTAGGCACTTCAACAGAGGCTTTATCAGATTCAAGCAATACGATGCTGTCATCGACCGCAATCGTATCACCGACTTTGACCAGAATTTCGGCCACTGTTGCCTTATCTACACCAATATCGGGAGTCGTAATTTGCATGCTTAGTTCTCCTCTTTGTAGTCAGCAACAGCATGTACTGATGGAGTTTCTTGCGGTGCCCAAGCCACTGGACGATCGGTATCAAGCTCGAAAGTCGAGATCGCATCTTTAACCAGACGCGGATCAACTTCACCTTCATCAGCCAGTTTTTTCAGGGTGGCCACTACAATATGTGCAGCATCAACACCAAAGTAGCTGCGCAAGTTGCCACGTGTATCTGAACGGCCATAACCGTCAGTACCCAGTGCTACGAATGGACGGTTATCCGGAAGATAAGCACGAATCTGTTCACTATAGGCACGCATGTGATCGGTTGCAGATACCACAATACCTTCAGTACCACGGAGCTGTTTCGATACCCATGCTTCTTTCACGTCTTCAGCCAGCGGATGCAAGCGGTTGTATTCTTCACATGCCATGCCGTCACGTGCCAGTTCATTGAAGCTGGTCACACTGTAGACATTCGAGTGGATCTGGTATTCCTCACGCAGGATCTTCGCTGCCTTGATCACTTCACGCAGAATCACACCTGAGCCCAGTAACTGAACGGTAGCTTTCTCGTCTTCTTCAAGCAGGTACATACCGCGCTTGATACCTTCTTCAACACCTTTTGGCATTTCAGGATGTTCGTAGTTTTCGTTCATTACGGTCAGGTAATAGAACACACGTTCCTGATTCACATACATACGTCGTAAACCGTCATGCACGATCACTGCCAACTCATAACCGAAACATGGGTCATAAGCGACACAGTTTGGAATGGTACTGGCCAGGATATGTGAATGACCATCCTGATGCTGCAAGCCTTCACCGTTCAGTGTGGTACGGCCTGCTGTTGCGCCCAGCAAGAAACCTTGTGCCTGTGCATCACCTGCAGCCCATGCAATATCACCGATACGCTGGAAACCAAACATCGAGTAGTACATGTACATCGGAATCATTGGCAGGTTATTGGTTGAATAACTGGTGCCTAATGCCGCCCATGCACTCATGGCACCGGCTTCGTTAATCCCTTCTTGCAACATGTGACCGTCTTTGGCTTCACGGTAATGCATCAGCTGTTCTTGGTCTTCCGGAGTATATTTCTGGCCATGCGCGGCATAAATACCCAACTGACGGAACATGCCCTCCAGACCGAAAGTACGTGCTTCATCAGGTACGATTGGCACAACACGATCTTTAATCGCTTTCTCTTTAAGAAGTGCCGAGATTAAACGCACCATCACCATCGTGGTGGACTGTTCTTTGCCGTTCGAACCCGCCAAGACCGAATCAAATACAGACAGCTCAGGAATTGCCAACTGCTCGCTGTCTTTGCGACGTGCAGGTAGATAACCACCCAGCGCTTCACGACGAGCCTTCATATATTTAATTTCAGGAGAATTTTCACTAGGACGATAGAACGGCACTTCTTCCAGCTGTTCATCAGTGAAAGGAAGATTGAAACGGTCGCGCACATATTTCAAAGAATTAATCTGCATCTTCTTGATTTGATGCGTTTTATTAACTGCTTCGATTTCTTCCGACAAACCATAACCTTTCACGGTTTTCGCCAGGATCACGGTCGGCTGACCTTTGGCAGTACAAGCTTCGGCATAAGCCGCAAAGACTTTGTACGGATCGTGACCGCCGCGGTTCAGATTATCAATATCTTCATCACTTAAATCTTTCACCAGCTCTTTGGCTTCCGGATATTTACCAAAGAACTTTTCGCGTGCATAAGCACCACCTTTTACCTGGTAGCGCTGGAAATCGCCATCCACCGCTTCTTCCATCACTGCTTTCAGTGCACCAGATTTATCTTTCGCTAGTAATGGATCCCAGTGACGGCCCCACACGACTTTAATTACACGCCAGCCTGCACCGCGGAATAGCGACTCAAGCTCCTGAATGATCTTGCCATTCCCACGTACCGGACCATCCAGACGTTGCAAGTTACAGTTCACCACCCAGATGAGGTTATCGAGCTTTTCACGACCGGCCAGAGAAATTGCACCCAAGCTTTCCGGCTCATCCATCTCGCCATCGCCCAGATAAGCCCAGACTTTACGGTCTTCTTCTTTGATCAGGCCACGGTTCATCAGGTACTTTTGAATATGTGCCTGATAAATTGACATGATTGGACCCAGACCCATCGATACAGTCGGGAACTGCCAGTAGTCCGGCATCAGATAAGGATGCGGATAAGATGGCAGACCTTTACCGCCGACTTCGCGACGGAAATTATTCAGATGCTCTTCGGTCAGACGGCCTTCCAAAAATGAACGCGCGTAAATACCCGGTGCACAATGGCCCTGGTAATAGATCATGTCACCGCCAAAGTGGTCACTGTTGGCCCGGAAAAAGTGGTTAAAGCCGACATCGTAAAGGGTCGCAGAAGAAGCAAAGCTCGCCAGGTGACCACCGAGGTCATCACCGGTTTTATTCGCACGCAATACCATTGCCAGAGCATTCCAACGGATCAGCGCACGAATACGACGCTCCATATCCTGATCACCCGGCATGGCAGGCTGTTCTTCAACAGAAATCGTATTTAAGTAGGGAGTATTTAAACGCTGAATAGGAACATGCTTTGCGATTGCGCGTTGATAAAGTTTTTCTAATAAAAATGCTGCACGCTCAGTGCCCATATGCTGCAAAACCGAATCAAATGCATCTTGCCATTCCTGGGTTTCTTGCGCGTCTGTATCACCATAAAACGCCATAATCTACAGTTCCTAAAAGCCTAATCTAATAGCCTATATGTACCATATTTGAGACCTCAGCTGGTATGGCCCTAGCTGAATGCGATTTGGCAGTACTATTTAGGAACTAAATGATTGGTGACGTATAATTACACTACATAACAAAAAACAGCCAATAAAGGCGATTTATTATACAATCATTATAATAGTTGGTGATAATATGATATTTAAAAGCGATTAAATAAAAAGCCCCTCAATTTGATTTGAAGAGCTTTCAGATTAAGTGTTTAAAACTGCTTAATGGAGATTATTTATGTATAGAGATATATCTCGCTATCCCAGACTATATTTAAGGTAACATGGCCAAATAAGTCGATGGGTTTTTACGTTGACCGTCTTTTACTACTTCATAATGTAAGTGTGGACCGGTACAGCGACCAGTACAGCCTACATTGGCAATATGATCACCCGCTTGCACCTGTTCTCCCACACGTGCAATAAGTCGTGAAGCATGAGCATAACGTGTTAAATAGCCGTTGCCATGATTGATTTCAACATATTGGCCATAACCTGTACCCCAACCTGACTTGGTCACAATACCGGGACCAGTAGCATAGATCGGTGTACCGCTTGGTGCAGCGAGATCAAGGCCTGAATGATTTTCAGCACGGCCACCCATGGTACGCCCGCCGTAACTTGAACTTATGCGAGAATTAGGTAAAGGATGGGAAATCAACCAAGAGTAAGTGCTGTTTGCTGCCGCTTTGTTAGAGGAAGTACTGGCATACTTCTGAGCAAGTGTTCGATTGTTAAGCTCAACAGGTTTCTCACGCAGTTGAACATTTAATTTGGTTTGCGCTGGGATATCGATATCATCTGGATGAGTATATGCACCCTGTGCCAAAGTCCGTGTCAATTGCTCGATACGATCTGTTGAACCATTTTCTTGATTTAGATTGACTAAATCTGCAAACGCTACCGAGGCAGCTGAAGCCGACAAAGAAAATGCCAACAAAATACGTCGCATATGCATAAAAAACCTCTCTAAACTGCTTTAATCGAGTTTCTTGAAGATCTCTATCCTTGATATCCACTAAAAGAAGCGCATAAGATTAAGACATAAATATGTAGGAACAATGTATGTCTGAACCTGTCAACGTTTTTCAACAAACAAGAAAGCAGATAAAAACAGGAAACTTTTCGTTTCTCTCATCACAAGTTGCCGCTTGGCAGAAACTTACGAAACTCGTACAACCGCTGTTGCCCCAACCGGAACGCTGGCAAGTTGTTTGCTATCAAAATGGTGTGTTAACGATTACTGGTGAAAACCAGGCCATGATCAGTCAACTGGCCTATCTTCAAAAGCAATACATCTCACAACTCTCTCAAATAAATGAATTAACAGATCTCACTAAAATTCAAGTTTGCTTGCGGAATCCTTCGCAAATGCCCCCTGCTCCAGTAACACCTGAAAGAGCCTTAAATGCAGAAACACAGGAATTACTTCGTAGTGCGGCTGACTTTATAAGCGACCCTAAGCTTAGCCAAGCTTTACTACGTTTGGCAAGCAATAAAAAGTAACATAGCAATCAAATGTAATAAATTAAAAAGTAACCATTATGTGACCTGTATCACAGTATTAACGCAGTAATAAAAACATAAAGACACAAACACAATGACTTATGTCACATTCACATACATGATTGGACAATTAGACTCGTCATCAAATGTTACAATTTCATAGCAGCTTGGATCACTTTTCACATTGCGTAAAAGTTGATTATTCAAGGCATGTCCAGATTTATAACCGTCAAATTTGGCAATAATCTGATGTCCGAGCAGATATAAATCACCGACGGCATCCAGAATTTTATGCCGTACAAATTCGTCCGAGAAACGCAAGCCTTCTTCATTAACGACCCCGGTTTCATCCACTCCAATCGCATTTTCCAGACTGGCTCCCAACGCCAGATTATTGGCTTTGAGATAATCCAGATCTTTCATAAAACCAAAGGTACGTGCTTCACTGACTTCATAAACAAAAGTTTCAGTAGAAAAATCGATGCTGGCGGACTGATGTTCTTTTTTAAAGGCAGGATGATCAAAATCGATGGTGAAATTAAGCTGGAAGCCTTGATGGGGGCTAAAAACGGCACGCTTGTCATCAATTAGTGCTTCAACCGGTTTAATAATCTTGACGAATTTTTTGGCAGCATCCAGCTCTTGTAATCCACCTTGCATTAACAGGTAAATAAACGGACCTGCACTGCCATCCATAATCGGTACTTCAGAGGCAGAGACTTCAATTATCAGATTATCAATTCCCAAACCGGCAATCGCACTCATGACATGCTCAATCGTACCCACTTTGGCATTTTCCTGAACCAGATTCGAGCACATAAAGGCTTCCTGAATCAGCATGGCATCAGCCGGAATGTCCACTGGTGGGTTCAGGTCTATACGACGAAACACAATTCCCCCATCGGCATGGTGCGGCACAAAGTTAATCATGACTTTCTGCCCACTGTGAAGACCGATTCCGCTCGCTTTCACGATACGTTTCAGGGTGCGTTGTTTCAACATGCTTTTATCATCTGTTCATCTATAAAACCGCTATACGTTAGCATATTTGGCCATTGATAAAAAACAAAAAGGTGGCTTTTAAGCCACCTTTACTGTGTAATCCAAGTAAACACATCATGTTACATGTTATTTACGTTGTTGATTCTTAAGATAATCCTGAATACTCATTGGCGTTGGGCGCGGGCTGGAAACTGAAGCTGCTGCCGGGTTCGCTGCTGCTCCTGTTTCATGCTGCTGACGCTGAATTGCCGGCACATCGTCATCTTCAACCACGGCCTGTGCAGCAGCTGGACGAGTTGCCTGTACATTGGTACGTTTGGTCGGCTCAACTGAATCGGCTGCATGGCGGGTGAGACCTGTTGCAATTACGGTCACACTGATTTCATCGCGTGCATCCGGATCAAAAACGGTACCGTAGAACACCTGACCTTCATCTAAATCGACAATCTGGTTGACAACATCGGTAATTTCTTCAATTTCACCAAAAGTCACATCATCGCCGCCGGTTACATTGATCAGAATACCTTTGGCATTCATGATGGTCACGTTATCGAGCAATGGACTACGGATCGCCTGTTCAGCTGCCTGACGGGCACGGTTTTCACCACGACCCAGACCAACACCCATCATGGCATAACCACGTGTGCTCATAGCGGTTTTCAAGTCAGCAAAGTCAAGGTTGATATGACCTGGACGTACCACTAAATCAAAAATACTGCGTACAGCATTCAGTAGCACATCATCCGCTTTTTTATATGCATCTTTCATTGAAATATCACGAAAGACTTTCAATAACCGCTGGTTTGGAATGATGATCAATGAGTCTACATGCTGCTCAAGGGCTTCGATACCTTTTTCAGCAGACTGTAAACGACGTTTACCTTCGAAGTTGAAGGGCGTAGTTACCACACCTACAGTCAGGATACCCATTTCTTTGGCAATTTCAGCTACGACTGGCGCAGCACCGGTACCGGTACCACCACCCATACCTGCTGTCACAAATACCATATCTGTGCCTTCAAGCTGCTGGCGGATCAGTTCACGACTTTCTTCCGCTGCAGTCTGGCCCACTTGCGGATTTGCACCGGCACCCAGACCACGGGTACTCTGCTCGCCCAGCTGAATTTTAAATTCAGCTTCCATGCGATCCAGTGCCTGCTTGTCCGTATTGGCACAAACAAACTTTACACCCTGAATATCGGACTGCAACATATGCTGTACAGCATTACCACCCGCACCACCTACACCAAATACAGTGAAACGGGCTTGACCATTGCTATCGCTATGATCGTCTTCGAAAAATTCAAATGAGGCCATGACCTATAAAATTCCTAATTCATAATTGGCAGTCACTAAGCCCGTATACTGCCTTAATCTTGATAAAATTGTTTTTAAGAATGCTGCTCATGCGTTCACTTGTCAAGTACAAGCCCGATTAACTACATCTTCTCAACAATATTCACAATAAAAATCGACTTAAAAGATGGATTTCAAGGTGTCGTTAAAGCCAGACCAGGCTCTTTTCACCCGCTGAGCCAATGACAACCGTTCTACATCATCCTGCTCCACTATCGTGTCCTGGGTATCACTCTGGCTAAACATCAACAAACCAGCCACAGTGCTATATTGCGAACGACGCAAAGCGGCCTGATGAGGTTCATCCGCATACACCTGAGTCGGCGGATTACCTAAATGCGCCGAGACTCCCATGGTACGGCGGACAAAACTCACCATTCCTTCAATATGACTGGCATCCCCGGTCAGGACTACCCCATGATATAAGCCCTGGAGAGCACCGTTTTTCACCAGCTCATCACGCACCAGTCCGAGAATTTCTTCATAACGCGCCATAATGATTTCAGTCAGCTCGATCCGGCTGATGGTCTGTGGTCCATCAATGCCCTGGAACTGAATCATATGGTCAGGCTTGACCACTTTCAGGTCAACACAGCCGTACAGCAATTTCAGACGTTCAGCTTCTTCGGTTGTGGTTTGCAATACTGCTGCAATATCACGGGTCACATGTTCACCGCCACGCTGGAAAGTATGGGTTAAGGCCAGACGGCCATCTACATACACTGCAACATTGGTCGTGCCAGCCCCAATATCTACCAGACATACGCCATATTCTTTTTCGTCTTTGAGCAGGCTGGCTTCAGCGGTGGCCAGACTCGACACCACCATTTTTTCTACGCCGATATTGGCCCCTTTCAGGGCACGGTCAATATTCTGCATGGTACTGATCGGCAGCATCATCAGATGATAATGTCCGGTCATGCTATGTGCCGACATCCGAATCGGATTCAGCACCCATTCCGGTGAATCATCCAGCTCAAAGCCCAGAGGCACAGCGCTGACCAGATAATGGTCTGAAGTCAAATGACTGGCTTTGGCCAACTCCAGTGCACGTACCACTTCGCTGGTGGTAATCGCATGTTCGCTATTGTCGATCGAGGTACGCCCCGATGCATAAAAGCTTTTTAATTCGGCACTTGGAATAGAAACCCAGGCAGAATGTACTCGACATTCTGCCATATCTTCTGCTTCTTGAACGGCATTTTTAATTGCAGTAATAACTTTATCGAGACTGACAATTTTCCCTTTACTCATGCCTCGGTTACGAGCGGTGGCCATACCAATCACTTGGATATTGTCTGGCGCGTGTACCTTGCCAATCAAAACTGAAACTTTGTGTGTCCCAATGTCAATCGCCACAACCGAGGGAACAGCTTCACTCATTATTCACTACTACCATTACGTGTTTGTTAGATTTATGGCTTTAAATGCCTCTATTTTTTAAAGCCGGTCATTATGGCTTTACTGTTACATTATTCTCAACGCCCATGTCATTAATGGTTACAATAAAATGTCCATTTACAATTTTAGGCGAAATTGAATTTTTCCACTGTATCGACAATCCATTGCGATAACGCAGGTCGATAGCCGAGATTTTAGACCAGACCGGCTTCAAATCACGCTGGGACAGCTGACTCAAACGCTGTAATTTGCTCATGGTCTGATCTTTATCCACAATTATTCTTAAACCCGAATCAAACTGCATAAACCAGGTCATTCGCTCGGTGAGGTATAATTCTTTTAGACGAATGCCTTGTGGTAAAAATAACTGATTAATTTCATTATAACGACGCATCATGGTTTCTGCATGGCTCGCCGGCCCATGTAGTAACGGTAATGCCTGATAATTCTTGGGTGTGACTTCCGTAAAAATCACGCCACTGTCACTTAATAAACGCCCTGTTCCCCAACGTGCAATTGCATGATGCGGCATGACCCTGACCCGAATACCATTTGGCCACGCTCGAGAAACCACGACCCGGTCCACCCAGGACAATTCCAGGGTACGGTCGCGGATCGCTTCCAAATCCGAAGTAAAATAGTTTTCGGTCACAATCGGTGATACATATTGCATGACCTGATGCTGTTCAGCAGCCGAGCGCGTACCTACTACGCCCAGTTCTGCTACATCAGTATTGGTCATGACTTTATATAAACCCCATACTCCAGCGGCCAGTACCAGCACCGCGATACACAACAATAACCAACCACCAAAATTAGCCAGCTTTTCTTTGCGTGTTGGCGGCTTGTCGTGAATCGAGGTAATTGCAGCACGTTTACGGCGCATGGAAACAGGAAGCTGAGCCATATTTAGTGTGCCGAACCGGTCAGAGTCTGTTCCAGAATCGCAACACACAGCTCATCAAAACTGTATCCGACTGCAGCTGCCGCTTTTGGCACTAGAGAATGACTGGTCATACCCGGCACGGTGTTGACTTCAAGCAGCCAGAAATTGCCCTGTTCATCCTGCATGGCATCAATCCGGCCCCAACCGCTGGCGCCGACTGCCTGGAACGCGCGTAAACTCAAGGCTTTTAACTGCTGCTCTTCAGCTTCGCTTAAACCACACGGGATGCCATATTGCACATCATTACGGTTATATTTAGCTTCATAGTCGTAGAAGGCAACATCTTGAGGCGGTTCAAGACGAATCACCGGCAGCGCCTGACCATTTAAAACCACAATGGTGAATTCACGACCGGTAATCCATTTTTCTGCCATCACTACGGCATCGTGTTCAGTTGCCTTGGCAATCGCTTCGGCAAAGTCTTCAATTTTTTCGACCTTGCTCATACCGATACTGGAACCTTCATGTACCGGCTTGATAATCAAAGGCAAACCTAAAGAATTAACAATGTCAGCCGCATCGGAATCTTTGGTGACAATGCGATATGGTGCTGTCGGCAATTCCGAGCCCTGCCAGACCTGTTTGGTCTTGACCTTGTCCATGCCGATGGCAGAACCTTGTACGCCCGTACCGGTATATGGTACGTCTAACCATTCCAGCACACCCTGGATCTGGCCGTCTTCCCCGCCACGACCATGCAATACAATGAATGCACGATCATAATTCACCAATTCTGTGACACTACGCTCCTGCGGATCAAACGCTTCCGCATTGACCCCTGAACGCACTAATGCCTCAAGTACCGCCGTACCACTGTCTAAAGAAACCTCACGCTCTGCAGATTTACCACCAAGCAACACGGCAACTTTTCCGAATTTTGAAGCATTTGACACGTTTATATCCTTAAACTTTTTTCAATCTGGTCAATTCAATTCAGTCACGCAAGATGACTATTTTATATATAAGTGATTTTGCGCAAGTTCGACTGAGATTGCTCCAACATTACCTGCGCCCTGGGTTAATAACAAGTCATTTGCTTGCAATACTTTTCTCATGATCTGATTCAGGTTGCCGTCCGCCGCATCGACCAGAATTGGCTCGACTTCACCACGTAGACGAATGCTGCGGGCCAAAGTACGGCTGTCCGCCCCGACAATCGGTTTTTCGCCAGCAGGATAAACATCCAGCAACAATAACTGGTCTACAGTCGAAAGTACTTCCACAAAATCATCAAAGCAGTCACGGGTACGGCTATAACGGTGTGGCTGGAACATCATTACCAGACGACGGTCCGGATGACTCTGACGCGCAGCTTTAATCGTCGCTTCGACTTCTTTTGGATGATGACCATAGTCATCCACCAGTTTCACGTCACCGCCTTCAATCGCAAACTCACCCTGAACTTCAAAGCGGCGACCCACACCACTAAAACCTTCCAGTGCACGGCAGATTGAAGCATCAGACACGCCTTCATCAGTTGCTATACCAATCGCAGCCAAGGCATTCAGCACATTATGCAAACCTGGCTGGTTGACCGTTACACGCAATGGCTCACGCTCTTTACGCAATACGGTAAAGTGGGTTTGCATGCCATCCTGATCAACATCTACTGCGCGGATGTCATTGTCTTCATTGAAGCCATAAGTCAGTAATGGACGTGCAATCCGCGGCATGATTTCACGGATATTGGCATCATCACCACAGACTACGGCCAAGCCGTAAAATGGCAGTTTTTGCAGGAACTGGATAAAAGTATCTTTCAGGACATCGAAGCTACCGCCATAGGTATCCATATGATCGGCATCAATATTGGTCACCACGGCAGCCATTGGTTCCAGGTGCAGGAAAGAAGCATCTGACTCATCGGCTTCGGCCACAATATAACGGCTGGCGCCCAAGGCTGCATTCATACCGGTACGGTTCAGCAAACCACCGATCACATAGGTTGGATCCATGTTTTCTTCAGCCAGCATACAGGTGATCAGACTGGTGGTCGTGGTCTTGCCATGCGTGCCGGCAACGGCAATACCATGACGATAACGCATCAGTTCACCCAACATTTCCGCACGGCGAACCACAGGAATACGGTTTTCAATCGCGGTTTTAATTTCCGGATTTTCCTTATCAATCGCGGTAGAGACCACGATCACGTTGGCGCCCTTAATATTATTTGCAGTATGTCCGATATAGACTTTAATGCCATTCGCTTCCAGCTGTGCGGTGGTATTGGATGTCTTGATATCTGAACCGGAAACTTTATAGCCCTGGTTTTTCAGCACTTCCGCAATACCACACATGCCTGCGCCACCAATCCCCACAAAATGAATGTGTTTGATACGGCGCATTTCTGGCACTTTAATTAACTTTTTCGCTTGTTCAGCTGGGGTTGTTGGAGACATAGTTTACTCGGATTACAATTCTTGAATTAAACGGACCACATGTTGAGTCGCATCGGGTTGAGCCTGTCGGCGTGCTTTCACGGCCATTTCCATTAACAGTTGGCGATTCAGCATCGGCTCTAATAATGTTTTTAAACTTTCCGGGGTCATTGTGGCCTGCGGGCAAATCTTTGCCGCATTGATATTGGCCAGGAAACCGGCATTGGCCGTCTGATGATCATCCACTGCACTTGGAAGCGGCACAAAAATCGCAGCTACGCCGGCAGTGGCAATTTCAGTTACAGTCAAAGCTCCGGCACGGCAAATCACCAGATCGGCATCAGAATAGGCTTTGGCCATATCTTCAATAAAGGGCTGTACTTCAACTTGCAAACTGGCTGGTGCATTTTCATAACGTGCCCGTGTCGACTCGGCATGGTTTTGCCCACACTGATGATAGACGCTTAATGGCACATTGAGTTGCTTTAAAGCTTCCGGAACCCGTTCATTTAAGGCTTGCGCCCCCAAAGATCCGCCAACAATCAGAATACGTAAGGGCAGTCCTGCCTTGTCACGCTCCTGATAACGCCAGGACGGATTTAAAATTTCACTAATTTCTTGTCGTACCGGATTACCTGTAGTCACGACTTTTTCTTGGGCCGGAAAGGTATTTGGAAAAGCCTGACACACCGTCTTTGCCACACGCGACAATTGGGTATTGGTAAAACCGGCGACTGCATTCTGTTCATGAATCAGCACCGGAATGCCTAAGATACGCGCGGCCAAACCACCCGGGCCTGCCACATAACCGCCAAAGCCTGCCACGGCATCGACCTGAAGCTGTTTCATGAATTTCATGGCACTGAAGGTGGCTTTCATGATTTTAAAAGGCGCCAAGGCTTTACGTAAGAAACCATTGCCACGCACACCCTGAATATCAATGTGATAAATGGGAATATTCTGGTTTTTTAACAGGCGGTTTTCCATGCCTGTGGGGGTGGCTAACCATGAAACCTGTATACCTTTTTGTTGTAAATCTTTGGCAACAGCTAACGCTGGAAACACATGTCCACCTGTACCTGCGGCCATCATCATGACATGTTTAGGCTGTTTTTGCTGAGCGTCGGTCACGGTTTAATTCTTCAATACTAAAAATGGAGCAGGAAATCTGATTTAAGTAATCAATTGTAATCACAAACCTCAGGCCATGAAAGTTTATTTACTTTATTTCAACAAGGCTTTAATTGTTTTTTTCACGCAAATTTCAAGTTTGGACTCGTTTTATTTATAAGGTCTGCACTTTTCCTTCGACTTAAGTGACATATCATATCAATTTTAAACTCACTTTTCATTATATTATCAATGATCTTGCCCCGGATAGGGCTTTATTTAGAACCATTTACAGCTCACTCCCGGTCAATCCATGTCTTATCATCGACTAATGAGCTTAGGCTTAAAACCTATAAATTTTATAAAACTTTCATGTTATTCATATCTATATATGAATGATGCTTGATGTACAAGCAGATGCTTTAAATGGACTCAGTTCGGATAGATGTCAAAAATCTCATTGCGTGATGTATGGATTATCTTGGCCGGTTATCTGGCTGCGATCCATGTGGGCAAACTTTCGGCCGTGATTCCTGTGTTGCAGCAGGATTTAAACCTGAGTTTTACTCAGGCTGGTTTTTCGTTAGCATTGGTGCAGGCCGCCGGAATGCTGTTTGCGCTATGCATTGGCGCCTTCTCGGAAAAAATGGGATTAAAGCGCTGCCTGATCATGGCCTTAATCATTTTAGGGCTGAGCAGTCTTGCCGGGCTCTGGATTACGCAGCCTGCCACTTTATATGTATTGCGTTTTATGGAAGGAATCGGGTTTTTAACCATCTCCTTGTGTGCGCCAGCAATTTTAAAACGTACCAGCCGCGCTGAAACACTGAATTTCAAGATGGGACTCTGGAGTTCCTATATGGGCATCGGTGTCAGTCTGGCCGTATTGATGATTCCTCTCCTGCTTGAATATCTGGACTGGCAAACGATCTGGGCCATTTTGGGCTGCCTGTGCCTTGTCATTGCTGGCATGATCAAACAATATTTAAATATTGAACCTGCCCTGGTAACACAGCCAGACTCTTCCCAGGCAGCTACAGAAAACACCTCATTCTGGCAGATTGTTCAAATTACCCTGACTCATCCTCCCATTATCTGTCTGGCGATTATTTTTGCCTGTTATACCAGTCAATGGATTACTGTCACGGGCTTCCTGCCTACGCTGTATGTTGAACAGGGGCTGGACTTAAAACGCGCAGGGATGCTGGTCTCGATGGTCGTTCTGGCCAATCTGGGTGGTACTTTTGGCGCAGGCATGTTGCTGCAACAGGGTTATAGACCGCGCACCTTATTGAGTACCGGATTTGTGGCAATGCTCTGTAGCAGTTGCTTGGTATTTGCCGCAAATTCCTGGCTCTCATTTGAATTGCAGGTTGTCAGTGCCGTGCTGTTTTCACTGATTGGCGGGATGATCCCGACCACTGTTTTTGCGATTACCCTGCATTATGCACCACGCGCCTATGCAGCAGCGGCCAGTGTGGGTCTGGTTTTACAAATTTCAGCCTGCGCACAGTTTTTTATACCGACCCTGAGCGCTGCGCTGATATCTGCCACCCAATACTGGGCCAATCTTGCCATTATCACCGTCTGCCTTTCGATGCTAGGCATGGTAATGACGGCATATTTATTTAAGCGTTACCCGAAATAAAAAGGTAAAAAGAGCCTGCAAGCAGACTCTTCTTTCACCTGATTTTACCTTTAAACCTGATTGGCCTGACCCGCTTCCAGCACGGCAAACAGATCATCCGCAATCGAAGTACCAAACTGGGCGTCAATTTCACGAATACAGGTTGGACTGGTCACATTAATTTCAGTGACATAATTTCCGATCACATCCAGCCCCACAAAAACCAGACCTTTCTCTCTGAGATACGGCCCTACTTTTGCTGCAATGGCCTTGTCAGTTTCAGTTAGTGGGCGCGCCTCGCCCAAGCCACCCGCGGCCAGATTACCGCGCACTTCACCATTTTGCGGAATACGGGCCAGACAATATGGCACTGGCTCGCCATTAATCATCAGGATGCGCTTATCGCCTTCGACAATTTCCGGAATATAACGCTGCGCCATGATCGGCTGGGTACCATTATTGGTCAGCATTTCAATGGTTGAACCGATGTTGATGCCATCCTGATACAGGCGGAAAATCCCGGTGCCGCCCATGCCATCCAGCGGTTTTACAATCACATCGACCTGTTCCTTTAAAAATTCCCGGATCAGGCTTTGCTGTGAAGTCACCAAGGTCGGAACTTGCAGATGCGGGAACTGGGTCGCGAACAGTTTTTCATTACAGTCACGCAGGCTTTGCGGTTTGTTGATGATCCATGCCCCTTCGCGCTCTGCCTGTTCCAGAATATAAGTGGTATAGACGAAGTTCATATCAAAAGGCGGATCTTTACGCATCAAGACAACGTCATAAGCAGCGATCGACTCTTTTTGTTTTTCGCCAAGTTCATAATAATGGTCGTAGTCTTCAAACACCTGTAACGGCGCGATCAGACCAAAGGCCTTGCCCTGATCGATATATAAATCTTGCTGCAATGCATAACCGAGTTCATGCCCGCGACGTGCGGCTGCCCATAGCATCGCCATGGTCGAGTCTTTCTTCAGGTTTACATTTTCAATGGGATCCATCACAACAAGTACGCGCATGTGTCTCTGCTCTTTTTCAAAAAATGACTTGGCAAGGAGTATAGCTTGTGTGGATTCTTTTGTTTATGGTGATTTTGCATGACTTATTTATATAGGTTTTTAGAACAATACTGAGGCAGATTGAACTCACAGGAGGTATACCATGCAACAGGCCATTATCAGTTTTCATCTGGATGAAGAACAGCATTGGGTTGCAGGGCTGGCCTGCGGACATGGCCAGCATGTACGGCATACCCCGCCATGGCAAAACCGTCCTTGGGTGATGACCGAGCAAGGGCGCAAGGAAAAGATCGGGATACTGCTGGATTGTAAAAAGTGTGAAAAGTGCGAAACTGAAACCTGAACCTATGAAAAAAGTAGTATGTAGGTGACCTAAAAAATAATCTTGTCCAGAATTTGCTAATTTGAGTTACTGCGTTTATGCTTTTATTGCTCAAACATGCAGCGCATTTTTTCAGGGTGTACTTTTGCTCATACGGCTCGTCAAACAGATCTGGTTGGTGATGCTTGTGGTTTTTGCCATAGGCTGGAGCAGTGTGTCTGTCGCATCTGCAAACACCATGCATCTGGTCATGTCGACTGAAAAAATGAGCAGTCATTGTCTGGAAATGAAAAAACCATCTGCTTCTCACTCGCTGCATGAGACTGATTATCATCAAGATCAGATTCTGGTACAACCGGATTGTGTCAGTGACAGCACCCAGCAGTCATCAGACTGTCTGGATTGTGGCACTATGGCCTGCCAGAACCTGGTCACCAGCCTGCCCATTGCAACGCCCGAGTTAAGCGTGCCTGATTACGGTTATCCGGAAAAAACCCTCCTCCCTGCTTACCATGCCAAGCACCTTGCCGGTTACTGGCAAGAAATCTTACGCCCACCCAAAGCTTGATCCTGAATTTTTAAATTTTTTTATTCATTAAGGATTAAGTTATGTTGCTTAAAATCAGTCAAAGCCTGTGTCTGGGCTTCGGTCTCATCTCGTCGTCTGCCCTGTTTGCAGCCGTAAAAGAATATCATCTGGTCATTGATGAAAGCCCGATCAATCTCACCGGAAAGACGGTCAAGCGTATCACTGTAAACGGAAAATTCCCTGCACCCTTGCTGGAATTTGAAGAAGGTGATGATGCAGTCATTCATGTACAAAACAACCTGAACAATCAGGATACCTCGCTGCACTGGCATGGCCTGCTCCTGCCCGGGCTGATGGATGGCGTCCCCGGATTTAACGGTTTTCAGGGGATCAAACCGAAACAGTCTTTTACTTATCGCTTCAAGGTTCGTCAAAACGGCACCTACTGGTATCACGCACATTCCAAAGGTCAGGAACAGGACGGCCTCTATGGCGCATTGGTGATTCGCCCCAAAGCCCAGACATTGCTACCTGCACATGAACAGACCGAGCGGGATTATGTGGTGATGCTGTCGGATTTTCACGAACAGGGCAGCCAGCAGATTCAGAACAATTTAAAAAAATCGGCCGAATATTATCAGAACCAGCGCGAAACCGTAGGCGATGTATTTAAGCAGATAAAACGTGACGGCCTCAAGGCCACCTGGTCAGATCGCAAGATGTGGAACCAGATGCGCATGCTGAAAACCGACCTGTCTGATGTTACCGGTTATACCTTTCTGGTCAATGGAAAAACGCCGCAACAGAACTGGAGTGGCCAGTTCCAGCCCAATGAAAAAGTCCGCCTGCGATTCATTAATGCCTCAGCCATGTCGTTTTTCGATGTGCGTATTCCCCAGCTGAAAATGACTGTGGTCAGTGCCGATGGACAAGCTGTGCAGCCGGTCACTGTAGATGAATTCCGGATTGGAACTGCTGAAACCTATGATGTGATTGTGGAACCCACTACAGCGCATTACCAGATTGAAGCGGAATCGATCGACCGATCAGGCTTTGCCATTGGCAGTCTGCATCAGGCAACTGATTCAAGCAAAACCCCGGCTCCGGTTCAATTACTAACACCGCGCCCTCGTGCCTTATTGACCATGCAAGATATGGGACATGGCGGACAACATGACATGTCACATGACACACACAGCAGTCAGACCACACAATCTGCAACAGATACGCCTAAACATGATGATCATGCCCAGCACGACATGCATGCAAGTCATAGTGCCATGTCCGGGACCAATCAGCCTCATCAGCCGGTTGAGGGCTGGGCCAATATGTCTACGCCTGCAGGGCACAAAGCCTTGCAATATCAAGACCTCAAAGCCCTGACACCGCAACCTGATACCCGCGCAGCAGAACGTGAACTGGTGATTCGTCTGGGTGGAACCATGGAGCGCTACATCTGGACCATTAATGGTAAAAAATTCAGTGATGCCGAGCCACTTCAAGTGAAATATGGCGAGCGGATCCGGCTGAAATTTATCAATGACAGCATGATGGCCCATCCGATGCATTTGCATGGCATGTTTATGCAGCTGGAAAATGGTCAGTCTGCTGCAAATATGCCAAATAAACACACCGTGATTGTGCCGCCCGGGAAAACAGTGACCACCCTGCTCACGGCTGACGAACTGGGAGAATGGGCGATTCACTGCCATCTGCTCTATCACATGAGTGCTGGCATGATGAACAAGCTGATTGTGGCACAGGTTGACGAAGATCAAGCATCTCACCCTTCTTCACAAAAAATGCCAAAGCCAGCAGCAGCTCAAGGAGAAAGCCATGCACATCACTAATCTTTTGGTAAAGTCAGTGCTCAGCAGTGCGCTTACCCTAAGCAGTCTGAGTATTTTTGCGGCAGCTTCTAGCGAGCATACGGGTCATAATGAACATCAGCATCATAGCGGACATCATGCCATGCAAAACATGGCTGATGACCACGCACAGCATACTGAAACTGCAGATGAAGCATCCTATCAACCGCCTCCAAAGTTATTGCATCAACAGCAGGCGCTGAGTACACCACAAAATTCAGTCAGTTCTGCCAACGAACATGACCACCGTAAAGAACATGGTGCACAGATATATAGCCAGATTATTCTGGACCAGAAATGGCAGCATAGTTCAGAGGGAAATGGAGCCTTCAAGTCCAAGAACCAGGCCAGAGTCGGCACGGATGAAAATAAAATCTTCCTCAAGCTAGAAGCCGACAAACATGAATCCCAGCCGGCCGAATATGAGGCCAAAGTGTTGTATAGCCGAAATATTTCCGATTTCTGGGATGTACAGGCCGGTGTGCGTTACCGTCAGGAAAATTTAGCTGAGCCTGCAACACGACAGCAGAACAAGCGCTTCGATGCTGTATTTGGCCTGCATGGCCTGGCCCCCTACTTTTTTGAAACTGATGCTTATCTGTATATCGGTGAAGATGACTTTGTGGGATTAAAGCTGGAAACGGAACGTGACCTGTTATTGACGCAGAAACTGATTATGCAGCCCTTTATCGAGCTGGATCTTACCCTGAATGATCAGGCAGCGAATGCGAAAAAAACCGGTCTTCGTCATGCAACCTTGGGTCTGGAAACACGTTATGAGCTGAGCAAAAAGCTCATGCCTTATCTGGAAGTGGGTTATGAATACAGCAAAGGTAACAAACAGACGGACTGGCAGCAAAGCTCTGACTCTGAAAAAGGCTGGATCTATGGGGCAGGCCTGAGAATGATGTTCTAAGTTTTTCTTAACTTTAATTTTTTACAGGTTAATCATGTCGCTACGGAAGATGAAACTACATTCATACTCCGTAGCCCTATGCTGCTGTGTTTTAGGCTAAAGATAATTTTTTTGATTTTAGATTTTATAAGCATTCTCATTATACTTTTTGGGTTTTCCGGTACACTCCCGCTTATGCCGATATCTGTTATTTTGCGAAAAACTAGTCTTCATCACTTTGATTTCTATTGTTACTTTTTGCTACCAGCGTGCCGAGCATAATGATAAAAGTACTCACGCCACCGATTAACAGGCTCATCAGACCCATTTCCAGCATGAAATTACTATTGTGACTTTGAGGCACACCCCAAAGAAATTGCAGACGGTCACCGAGGATAAAGTTGATCGCACACATAATCAGAAAACCGATCAAGGTGGCTATCAGCAAAGTCACCACCAGATTTTTCCACATTTTACATCCGACAAACAGGATGATCATGGCCAGCCCGACCATGGTGATGATGGATATAAGCAACACACCGTTCCAGTAATCCATGAGACTCACTCTTGTTATGGTTTTAAATTAAAATTAAGAAATTCTTATAGTTAATTTTTCCAATTAATTTTTAATATAGGTGGATTCTTATATCTCGGCAATGACAATAACTAACTTAAAGACAAAAACCTTATTTTAACCAAATTAATAAAATTCATATACTTATAAAAACATTATTACTTAAAAAACGATTTTGATTAACATAAAACAACTTAACCACCACATAGATTTAGGGGTTTTAATTTGCTGATGCTGGAATGCTCTGCATAAAGCGCAAACTGATCAGGACAAAATTTAAAAGCAAAAAATGCGAGTCATTTTTATAAGAAAAATAAATAATAAATATAAAAAAACTTGAATATTTTATGATTTAGGTTATGCTGTCTTTAACTAGAAAAAAGCGTTGTTTAGTTAAACTTCTTTAAGTGCCGCAGTATTATTTATAATCCTCAGTTTTTTCAGATCTTTATTTCAATTCTTGTTGTTTTTCCAAGTTATCCATAGTCATTTCGATGACTAAAATTATTAAAATTTAACAGGTTTATATTATGTCTACTACAGTTACCGGTACAGTAAAATGGTTTAACGAAACTAAAGGTTTTGGTTTTATTCAACAAGAATCAGGTCCTGACGTTTTTGCACACTTTAAAGAAATCAGCAGTTCTGGTTTCAAAACTTTATTTGAAGGTCAACGTGTTTCTTTTAGCGTCGTTGATGGTCAAAAAGGTCCAAATGCGATCAATATCGTTGCGCTATAATTTAGCCCAACAATGAAAAAAAGCACCTGAAGGTGCTTTTTTTAGCTCTGAAGATAAATAATTTTGAGTCATTGCTGTTCTGAGTTGGACTTTATAAAAAATAAAAAGATAAAAGTGAAAAACCCCCAGCATCCTGCCAAGGGTTTTTCGTGTTGATTTGCTTGGTATAACTCCTGTCGTACCTTACTTTCCTTGTATTTATCTCTGGTTATTCTTCTATGGAACATCCTGTTCCTGATAACTTCATCATAGGAAATGACGGGCAGCTCGTATAGATGCAAAGTGCCTGAATTAACGTAAGCAAATGCGTACAAAAAATAATGAAATATTAATTTCGATCTCCAGTATTCTTAATTTATTTTATTATTATAAAACAATGGATTAACTTAAATTTCAATTATTTTACTTGGTTTAACCTAGATAGCTATTAAATGGCTGAATTTATAAATAAATTGAATCTTAAAATAAAAATGTACGATCTAATTCCTTCTTCTGAGCAATAGTTTTGATCGTAGGTCCTGTTACCTGTAAATAAAAAAAGGAAGCCAAAACTTCCTTTTCTCTCATAATTAAGGCTTAGATCCCGTATTTAACCCGGTAATCTTCCATTTTCGCCAACGCCTCTAGATCACCTTTCGCTTCCAGATAGTCCATTAAATCTTTCATTGTAATTAAGGCATGTACAGGGATCTCAAGCTCTTGCTGTACTTCCTGAATCGCAGATAAATCCCCCTGGCCTTTTTCCTGGCGGTCTAGCGCTACCAAAACTCCGGCAATTTGAGCACCGGCATTCTTCAAGATGGTAACGACTTCACGAATTGCTGTGCCTGCGGTAATCACGTCATCAATGATCCAGACTTTTTTACCTGCTACAGAAGCACCGACCAATACCCCACCTTCACCATGGTCTTTGGCTTCTTTGCGGTTAAACCCCCACGGCACACTCACCCCATGATTTTGCGATAAGGCAACCGCCGTAGCTGCCACAAAAGGGATACCTTTATATGCAGGGCCGAAGATCACTTCCACATGGTCACATTCAGTCAGTTTCGCAGCATAGCCAGAAGCCAGCAGGGTTAAGGCTTCACCATCATTTAGCAGGCCCGCATTAAAAAAATAGGGGCTCACACGTCCCGATTTTAAAGTAAACTCACCAAATTTAAGCACACCGCGTGATAATGCGAGTTCGATAAAAGCTTGCGGGTTAAACTGAGCTGGCGTTGACATGAGGTGCTCCTAAATCCATTAATTAAGGTAAGACTTGCGCATGATACCAAAGAGTAGCTATCCAGGTGATCAAAAAATTCTTCGCGTCGTTTCGATTAATGTCAACGGCTTACGCTCATCTGTCACCAAAGGTCTATTAGAATGGATGGAACAGTCTGAAGCTGATGTAATTTGCATGCAGGAAAGTCGGATCACGCATGCGCAGTGGACCGATAAATTCAAGCCTGAAGGCTGGTACGCGCACCTGTTTCCTGCCGAACGTCCGGGGTATGCCGGTACTGCCATTTATAGCCGCCTGCCTTTTGTCTCTTTAACCGATGGCCTGGGTTTTGAACTGGCCGATTCACAAGGTCGTTTTATTGCCGCTGAATTTGACTTGGGTCTAGAGCAAACTGTACAGATCTGTTCACTGTACCTGCCTTCGGGTTCATCAGGAGATGAAGCGCAAGCACGTAAAGATCACTTTCTGGAAGAATACGCGAAAATCCTGAAACAGTGGCGTGATGAAAATAAGTCGGTGATTGTCTGTGGTGACTATAATATCGTGCATAAACGTATTGATATTAAAAACTGGTCAGGTAACCAGAAATCTTCAGGATGCTTGCCGCATGAACGTGCCTGGCTGGATCATATCTACGATGAGCTGGGTTATGTCGATACTTTCCGTGAAGTGCGCAAAGAAGCCGAGTTATATTCTTGGTGGTCAAACCGTGGTCAAGCACGCGCCAAGAACGTGGGTTGGCGGATTGATTATCAGGCCTGTTCTCCAGACTGGAAAGAGCGCACTGTGAATGCTTGGGTCTATAAAGATCAATGGTTTAGTGACCATGCTCCCGTGATTATTGACTACAAACTATAAATCCGTACGATGCAACATAGTAAACATATGTTCACTCAGTTAGGGTTTATCTCTTACATGACATGACGTATTTCTTGGGTTTATCTCCATGTAATAACATAGCATTATAGCGCTACGGCACAGGGACAGGTCAGGATGACCATATAAGGACAGGACGCCGTAGGACGAAAATAAAACAGACTATAGATGTAGCCTGTTTTGCATGGATGTGACAATGGACGTTGGATTGAGACCCGCATGATCAGGATGATTAAATGCGGGTTTTCTATTTTTATTACTTCTGCTACACCTCAATTTCATTTTTTATGATGCAGATTATTCTTTTTCTTGCCACCAATGTTAAAGCAGCTTGATGTCATTTTAATGACAGGGCTTGGCGGGTATTTAAAACTGATATTTAAAAAAATTTCCTTTTCCTGTTTGGGTTTTACATGGTCTGCTGTGGCCAATTTGGTTAAGCTAATGCATGATTTAAATTTTCTAGATGACAGCTATGTTAAAAATTTACGGAATTAAAAATTGCAGTTCAATGAAAAAAGCCTTTGATCTGCTTAATGAGCAAGGTCTCGCTTATGAATTTCATGATTATAAAAAACAGGGCATCGATGCTGAAACAGTGAAAATCTGGCTGGACGCCCTGGGTCAGGATGTAGTTTTGAACAAGAAAGGTACTACCTGGCGTAAACTCGGCGCAGAAGAACAACAGATGGCCCTATCGAGTGAAGATGCTTTAATTAATGCATTAACCACCCACACCAGTTTGATTAAACGCCCTATCTTGGCGACCTCTGCAGGATTTATTGCGGGTTTTGATGAATCTGCCTATCGTAACTTAGATTCTTGATTCCTTTTTTAAACAAGCGCCATAAAAAAAGCCTGACATCCGTCAGGCTTTTAAATATCTACTTAAATAAATCAGTTGGCACGAATCCAGGTCTGGTTACGACCCAATGCCGCTACACCAATGAAACCACGTAGCTCAAGCTTCTTGCCACCATCAGCTAGCTGACCTTTCAACTTATAAGTTTTACCAGATTGTGGATCCAGGATTGAACCGCTGTCATAGCTGGTACCACCAGTATTTTTAAGACCTTTAACAATAGTCAAGCCTTTGAGTGACTTGTTCTTGTAAGGGCCTTCACACTTGGTACAGGCATTTTCTTCACCTGGAGTTAACACCGACTGAATGCTAGCTGACAAAGTGCCATTCTTTTGTTCAGTGAATTTAACCATCGCCTTCGGCTGCTTGGTTTTGTCATCAATGGTTTTCCATACCGTGCCATTTAAAGGATCCGCAGCATTAGCCAATGCAGATAAGCCTAGTAGTCCTAACATAAGCGCTATTTTTTTCATTTTTCTTCATTTCCTTAGTCTGAAAATAGACCAATCTAGTATTAAAAAGTCACAACAAATTTTCAATTTTTAGCTGTGACTATTTAGTGTAACCTTGTAAATATGGTTGGTAAATAATCTACATGATTAATAAAAGCACAAAAAGATGGAAGGAAAATGAAGATAAACGCGCTAACGAAACAATTAATTACAGAAAGCTTTTTAAAAACAGCCATTCGTGCCCCGAGCAGATTGAATCTTCCACCTAGTTCCATGCGTCTTGCACTGGAACAAATGTGCAAACTTTTCCCTCAGGACAAAACTGTGGAGATTCGCTCCCTACGTCTGGCGGGGCTACGTGCTGAGGAGATCAAACCACAGCAGGAATCCAGCCAGCTGATTTTTCATATTCATGGTGGTGCATTTTATTTAGGCTCCTTAAAAACCCATCGTGCTTTTATGACGCAAATTGCAGCTCGGACGCAAATGCAGGTCCTACATGTAGATTATCCGCTATCCCCTGAATCTGCCTATCCGGAAGCCCTGGAAGCCTTGTTTGATGTTTATTACCTGCTGCTGGATCAAGGAGTTCAGGCCAAAGATATCATCCTGTCCGGCGACTCTTGCGGAGCCAATCTGGCACTGGCGCTGGCACTTAAAATACAGCAGGAAAATCTCCCACAGGTTAGCGGTTTGATTCTCCTGTCTCCCCTGCTGGATCTGACCTTAACCAGCGAATCTTTACGCTATAACCAGAAACATGATTCCCTGCTTTCTCTGGAAACACTTCAAACCGGAATTGAATATTATGTCCCGCGCTCAATTAACCGTGGCGATCCGGAAGTTTCCCCATTTTTTGCCGATTTAAACGGCTTGCCCCCGATCCATATTCAGGTAGGTTCCAAAGAAATTCTGCTGGATGATGCGACCCGTTTTAAAGAAAAAGCCGAGCAGGCAGGTATCGAGGTTGAATTCAAACTGTATACCGGCATGTGGCATAATTTCCAGATGTTCAGTGCCTGGTTCGATGAAGCCAAACAGGCCTTAGGTGATCTTGCTGAATTTGCCCATGGTCTGGATCGGGATTAAATATAATTCAATATGTAAAAAAGTCAGCCGCAGCTGACTTTATTCAGAAAGGAAAGGGCTAAGTCTTAAATAGCCTGAACCTGCTGTAATGCACTTTGCAGGGCTTGTGCTTTGGCAGTTTCGCCCATGTTAACACCTTCGGCACGAATCACTTCAATATCCGTCACACCAGTAAAGTTAAATACGGTTTTCAGGAAAGCTTCCTGAAAATCAGCCGGGCTCTGCTCACCATAAACACCACCACGGCTACTGGCAATATATACTTTCTTATTTCCCGCCAGCCCCACAGGACCTTGTTCGGTGTATTTAAAGGTACGTCCTGCGACACAGATCCGATCAATCCAGGCCTTTAAAGTCGAGGGTAAACCAAAGTTATACATCGCGGCACCAATGACCACGATATCAGCCTGCAAATATTGCTCTAAAATTTTGTCACCCAAGGCGGTCTGTTCTGCATTTTGACCCATTAAAATCTCAGCATTCAGATGTGGAATGGGCTGTGCAGCCAGATCCAGATAGTCAACTTCAATTGCCTCAGCATATTTTTGCTGTAATTGCTCTACCACAGCCTGCGTCAACTGACGCGAAATTGAGGCTTCTCCTAAAATACTGGAATCTATCTGTAAAACTTTCATGATATGGCTCTTTCTTTACGGTTCTATTGGATAATTAATCCAGCTATTTTAAATATTCGTCATAATGAAATAATTAGCACCAATAAAACACATCATCCTGAATTTAGAACAAAACTGTATACTGCTTAAGCTCTCCGATTTTTAATTAAGGATGCTTTGACATAGCACTGAGCGCCTGCATCACAGGCTAAAGCCCACCAAACCAGATATAAAAATAACCAAACTGGATTAAATATTGTTGTTTATCAAGTACTCCAACTTATGTTATCTTATGTAAATAACGCCATAAATATCCGATAAGTCTTAAAAAAAACTGCCATAGCAATTAAAATCAGGCCGGGACCATGAAGCGAATATCGCCTGTACCAGAAAAAATACTGAAGCATAAAATCACGAAATATCTGGTCGAAGATGAAGTCGTGATGAACTGGAGTATTCTAAAAAAGTGCATCCTGATGCTGGCATTGGGATGCGGAGTACATCTGACCTGGCTCGGCTGGGATATTTTCGTGTTATTAAATCCCGAATATTGGCAATATGTTCATCTAGAACGGGTCTATACACAAATTACTCTGAACAGCAGCTTTCTGGTAATTCTATTTCTCCTGATTTTTCCCTGTTATAAATTTCAGGGGAATCAGCTGATTGAACGTTATCTGCCCTACATGGCAGTGGGTACTTTTGTTATCTCGTTGTGTCGTGACGCCTATCTCGTCGGGGTGATCAGCCCTGTGGCCACGACCTCCTATGTCTGTTTAATTATGGTGGGACTGGTGCTGTTCCATCGCACACTGGTCTATAGCATGCTGATTCCAGCATCCATTTTCCTAGGCGGATGTGCCTATTTAAGTTTCAGCCATCAATTGCCTTATTCACCGCTATTTAATCTCGATGGCGAGCTTTTCTATAATGGTTTCTGGCTGTTATCGATGCTGTATTTCATTTTGCCAATTCTGGCCGTCTGCATGGTATTATTCGAGATTCTGCTCAGTCAGTGGCGGCATCGCGAGCAGCTGATCAAACAGCTGAGCCAGATCGATCCGCTTACCAACCTGTTTAACCGTCGTAGCATCAATCAGTGTCTGGACAAACTGAATGCCGCAGCGACTCCCAATTATGCCCTGGTGTTGCTGGATCTGGATCATTTCAAGAAGATTAATGACCATTTTGGCCATCATAAGGGTGATGAAACCCTGGTAGAAGTGAGCGCCGTGCTGAACCAGCAATTGCGTGAAAGTGATGTGGTCGGCCGTTTTGGCGGGGAAGAATTTATTCTGGTGCTTAAAAATACCAGTCTGGAAAAAGCCGAACAAGTGGCTGAACGCTGCCGCATTGCCATTCAGCAATTGCAGATTTTCAGTGATGAGGGTGAGTTGATTCCGGTCACGGCCAGTTTCGGGATTGCCATTTCGACAGCTGATTTACGCCCACAACAATTATTGAGTCAGGCCGATCAGGCACTTTATCAGGCTAAAGCGGATGGACGTAATCTGGTCAAAGCCTATGTTGAGCCATTGACTGCCCAGATGCAAGTTTCCTAAACAGCCCAATTTCTGGATAATATTGAATACTAAGGCTTTTCGCTTTGCGCCAAACTTTGCAACTGGGCCAGCAATTCAGCTTCGCTAAATGCACCAGTCAATCGCAACCCCCGGATTTCCTGCTGCTGCGCATTCAAGAATAAATACGTCGGCGGTCCAAGAATTTCCCATTGATTTAACAGTGCTTGATGAGAAGCATTATATTGGCTTAAATCCAGCTTGATCAGGAAATATGGCGCAAGGGCCTGCTGTACCGCTGCAGATTTTAAAATCCGGTGTTCGATCGGCTGACAGGCGACACACCAGTCGGCATAGACATCAATAATGACCTTTTGTCCTTGTGGGACCTTGGCCAAAATCTGCTGAAATTCTGCCGCATTACGGGCCACATGCCACTTGGCTTCTGTACTCGCCTGCTCCACAAAAAACCGCTGACTGTGCTGATATTGGCTATAAGCAATATAAGGCACGGCCAATGCCAGACACAGGATATACAGCCATCTTAGACCAGTACGATGCCAGAAAATCCGGAATAGCACATAGGCAACAAAGGCCATGCCCAAAGCTAGGGATAACCACTGTAAAACAGCTTCTGAAATCAGCGGCCGAATAAAATACAGCGCCAGCGCCAGCATGATAAAGGCAAAGAGCACTTTAATCTGGTTCATCCAGTGCCCGGCTTTCGGTAGAATCCGCGCCCCCAGAATACTGGCCAGTAGTAAAGGTGTGCCCATTCCGAAACCCAGGGTAAACAGTAGCAGAGCTCCCTGCCACTGACTTTGGGTCTGGGAAATAAACAACAATGCACCTGCCAGCGGTGCAGTCATGCAGGGTCCGACCAGGAGTGCCGAAATCACTCCCATAATACCCGCACTGACCAGACTACCTCCCTGCTGCATGGCCTGTGCCCGGTCCAGACGATGAACCAGACGTTGTGGCAGTTTGATTTCAAACAGGCCAAACAGATTCAGGGCAAACAGGACAAATAGCAGACTAAATCCGATCAAGGTGGCGGGTTGCTGCAACCAGCGCTGGAAGTTCAGGCCGGCTGAAGATGCAATTAAGCCAAGTACCGCATAGACAGCAGCCATACTGCTGACGAAAGTCAGTGCAATCATCCAGGCTTTCAGACCTTTGCTGTCTCGTACAATCAGCGACGTCAGAATCGGCAGCATCGGCAAGGAACATGGGGTAAAAGCCAGTAATATTCCCAAACCAAAGAACAGCAAAAGCCCATAACCTAAAGAGCGTTCAAGCAGCTGGGCTGACCATTTTTGGTCTTGTGCTGCATAGGGTCCGGTTTGCCAGTCTGATGCGGAGAGGTTATCTACAGCAGACTCTGAGGAACCTGCTGTATTAAACAGGGTATTTTGTTGCGGTGAGGCGCTATTCAAATCAAGTAAACGTTTTGTTCCTGATCCGGCTGCTTCAAATTGTACCAGACCAGATAAATCGGTCTTGAACTGGATGGTTTGTGGCGGATAACAGATCCGGTCTTTAGCACAGCCCTGCCAACTGACCTGATAGGATTGCCCCGCCTGGGTCGGAACCTGAAACTTTAACTGCTGGTAATAAACCTGGGTATGCCCATAGTTGTCATCATATAAATCTTCAGCTGGCGGCAATTCAAGCACTAATGCCTGATTGCCCTGCCGCACTTCAATTTTATGCTGATACAGATAATAATTGTCTGGAATCTGCCAGCTCAGTTCAGCCTGCTGCTGACTGGTGGAGATCACAGTTAACGGAAAAGCCTGCTCGGCAGACAACAATGCCGTTTCCGCCTGAGCAGGACTACTGAATACAGAGCAGCCTAAAATGAGCGGGACAAGTACTTTCCCCCAGACCGGAAACTGCGAGTATTTGATCATCTGTAAACTAAACCGCTTAGAACAGGACAGATAAGCCTAGGCCTGAGAAGTAGCTTCGATCTATACCATTCAGATCTACACCTACACTGGCGTCCAACTGGACACGATCGTTTAATGCATACATCACTCCAGTGCCAAGCGCGTATTCATTATTGACTCCTTCAGCCTTACGGTAAACCAGTTCAGAATAGCCTGACCAGCGATCTTTAATCTGGTAGCCTAAAGATGGAACTGCCACAACTGCCCAGTGACTGTCCTGCCATTCATAACGCATGGTGATTGCTGTGCTTACCAACTCATTATACTGATAAGAAACTGCAGAACTGAGGCTGTAAATATCCTCTTCATTACTAAAACCGGCATTGCCTGTCGCAATAATTGCTTCAGCCAGCAAGGCCATACTCAGTTTGTCATCATCCAGATCAATGGCTTTTTTTAGACCGATACTGATATCACCCAAGCCGTCTTCGTCATCGGTCTGACCATTGGATTTTACTTGCTTCCATCCAGGACCATCCCAGCCCAGACGTAGTTCTAAATCCTTGGCAATCCCGGTACGTAACAACATATCTGCATTAAGTCTGGTAATCGTCTGCTCGCCTGAATCGCTATACTGAACTGTGGGCAATCCCTGTTCCCAGGCTACCTTTCCTACGGGAGTGATGCCGGTACCGAGACCTTCACCAGGCCGGTCAAATTCAAAATCAGCTGCGAAAATTTGGGCACTACAACTCGCCAGTGCTATCAGACCCAAAATTCTTAATGTTGTCATATCCAGGCTCTTTTATAAAATGTATTTAACCAAGCTCTTTGGTCATTTTTGCGCCATGACTACGAAGTAGTTCGAGCGTCTGTTTTTCTTCTTGCAGGGCTTCTGACCAGTTAATTTCATCAAAATCACAGTCAAAGAACAGGTCACTAATTGAAGATAAAATTGTCATGCCATCTTCATCTTTGCTATTCGGATCTACTTTTTCATCAAGTAAACGCTGTACGGCAGGTGCACATGCGGCACTTGCAGCATCCCAAAGCGGACCATAAATTTCTTCAGCATCCCAGAGATGCAGATTTACTTTGGCCTGGATCAGCTCTTCCAGAATCTGTAAATGCACTTGTAAACGTGCCTGCTTTTCATCTTCTGAAAGTGGGGTGCCGGCTTCATACAACTCGCACACCTCTTCCCACCATTTAAACAGGCCATCCGACCAGACCGAAATCACCGGACCTTTGTCATGATCTACAAAATTTGGATTGAGTCCACCTGCCAGCAGCTGTTTGACCTGTTCCAGATTCAATTCTTCGAGTGCTTGCACAAAAAGCTGTTGTTGCGCAGTTAACATGATGGAACTCACTTTAATTCGTTTTCGACTATTATGCCGAATAAAGAGGCTTTTGTTGTATTTCCAGCAAGTATATTTTGGTTTTAATATGAAAAAAGCCCCGCAGGGCTCTTTTCAAATCGTTCCGAAATCAGTTTTCTGTATCTACTGTATCCGTATCTGCAAGTTCCAGTGTACCTGCACGAGGGTCATCATTTTTCTCGATAACATGCTCCAGACTGCGTTTCAGCCGGTCAATAGCACCACTAATCGCAGTCGCTACACTCGGTGCACGATGATTGACCACTACTGGTTTCAATCCTGCAGGCCGTGCTTCAATCATGCAGCGAATATCGTCTTCACCGCCTTTGGCGCCATTTTCATCACTAAGATGGACTGAAAAATGGGTAATACGTTCGCTGTGGCGCTGGAATTCCTGATTCAATTCTGCACGTACATACTCAATTAAACGATCGCTATTCTGAATGTGCTTATCTGTACGGATTTCAATATTCATAAATTACCACCCTCGAATCTTTGTAACTTTTTTAGTGCAAAATTCTTTATCTTGGCACGCTCTTAACTTGCTGTTTCACATTGCATTTTACATCTCCAAATGACTGGACTTCTAACCTCCACTTTGAATGATGAACACATTTTTTGAGTCTGCAGAATCGTGTCCTTATATCTAGAATATCGGCCCTATCTGGAAAATATGCAAGTGGTATTTTGGATTTTTAGCAAAAGAATAATTGATTGTGACAAGTACTTACCGAGTTAAAAACAACTGATGAGTTATGGTGTAGTTGCAATATTATTTATGTGACTGGGTATTGAACTCTTCATTATAAAATCTGCTTATAACTTGCAGCCGCCCATTATCCCCAAGAATACAAAATGAGAGCAAATTATTAAAAATAATAGATTTTGTATTTAGAATCACTACGGATAAGCAGATTATTTTTTCATTCTAGTGTGCCGTAGCAGAAACAGCTTTGCAAAAAGCTTAGTTTTGGCTGTTTAAGCAGCAAGATTAAACAATCCAGATACTTTTTTATCTGAATAAAGCTGGACAAGTAACCAATAATCTAAAATTTTAGACCCGGTTTTATGACATCAATGGTGAATAAAATCTAAAAGAGCAATACCTTCAAGATTGTAAGTACCAAGCCATGAGTTCTTTTCATCTGCTCTTACCTGAAAATAATATTTTATGATAAAAATCCTATTATTTTTAACAATTTAAAACCAAGATAACCCTCTTATACCTACTGGATTTTCTATGCTTATTTATAGATAAATAATGTTTTGCCGTCTTAACAAGCAAACAAAGATCACTCTTTTTCGACTTTTTAAAATAAAGACTTAGAAAATTCAGACCGGAATAGCAGTAATAAGACTGATTCCTCCGCGGTCATGACTCCCTGAATATTTTGGCTAGATCCGCAATTTTAACTTTATTTTTACTTATTAATCTGTATGCTTATTCTGCTTTCTTGGGGGAGAGATTTAAATGAAATTTACACAACTCGCAGCACTTTGTGCATTGGCTTCAACTGCAGTATTTGCTCAAGCAAAACCTGTATGGCAGGACTTCAGCATTACTGGTCTTTATGGTGAACACTATGCCTTCCCGGGTGCAGGTGACGATAACCAGCAAACCACTGCAACCTTTGAATATGCTGCCAAGTTGAACTACGGGGATTTCTTCGGTTTTGCTGACCGTACTCATAATGACTCAGGTAATGCAACGTATTTTGAAGTATCACCTCGTTTGAGTCTGGGTGCTGTCACCGGTCAAAAGCTTGAACTTGGACCGATTAAAGATGTATTGATTGCGGGTACATGGGAAGGCAATAGCGCTAACTATCCTGGCAGTGATTTTAACAATTATCTGTATGGTGTTGGCTTTGACCTTGAAATTCCGTATTTTCAGTATACTCAGCTAAACTTCTACAAGGCCGATAATGAAAAAGGCTCTGAAGACGATTACCAAATGACTGTGGTGTACGCTATTCCTTTCAAAGTTGGCACCGAAGACTTTCTTGTTGATGGATTCCTTGACTGGTCTACTGCTGAAAAAAATGGTCATGCGAGCGAGCTTAACTGGACCACCCAATACAAGTGGAATCTGGGCAAACATATCTCTCCAGAAACCCGTCTATACCTAGGTATTGAACATTCTGTCTGGAATAACAAATATGCTGTAAAAGGTACGGACGAAAACAATGTCAGTGCCCTTGTGAAGTATCACTTCTAATTGATGTATGATCAAAAGCAGAACTTCGGTTCTGCTTTTTTTTAAACCATAATTTCAGCTTTATCCTAACAGAACAAGAATATGCCTGATTTTGACATTCGCCCTGCGACCGAACGTGACCTTGAAACCATCCTTGAGATTTATAATCAGGAAGTGCTCTATGGCACTGCGACCTGGAACAGAACAGCCTTTGATCTGAACTATTTCAAAATCTGGTTTAAGCAGCTTAAAAATCAGAATTTTCCAGTTTTTGTGGTTGAAGATACTCGAAATCGGGTCGTGGCTGGTTATGCCTGTTATGATCATTTTCGCAGTATTCAGGGCTTTCGACAGACGGTTGAACATTCCATTTTTTTAAATCCGGATTATGCAGGACAAGGTCTGGGTTCTAAATTATTGCAGTATTTAATTGAACAGGCTCAAGTACAGAAATTGCATATTATGGTTGCCGCAATTGATTCAGAAAATACCTCGTCAATTCGCCTGCATGAAAAACTGGGTTTCGTTCAAACTGCCTATATGCCGCAAGTTGGACAGAAGTTTGGGCAATGGCGTGATTTGGTCCTATTACAACTCAATCTGGATCAGGGTTAATTCACTTTTATTTTAAATTCTTCTCTTGATCTATTTTCTTAACATCAGCCTCCCACTGTCTTTATCACTTTCATATTATCTGATTTTTACTGGATTGGATTACAACAGAGATATTATTTACTTCACAGGCTTGCTATGTTTTATTCGAATTAAACTCATACCGAATAACACCATGTACAAATCTCTATTTTCTATTGCTCTTTTAAGTTTAAGCGCGCTCACTTTTGCTGATTCAGAGTTCGAGAAAGAATTGTATTCAGGCTGTAGCAAAGTGCAAAGTTACGCAAATAATGGCAAGAAATTCTACGACCAGAAACAATATCAAAAGGCCATCGCGCAATTTGAGCAACAAGCGGCCTGGTCATCCTTTTGTGCGATGAATGTAGAAGATGGCGGTACAGCTTTTTCTGAACGTGATATCACCACGGCGTTTAATAATGTCGGTATAAGTTATGCCAAGCTAGGCAAGCCGCAATGGGCACGCGCCTGGTTTTCCGTTTTCCCGAATGCTAAAGCCAGCCAGTTCAATCTAAAACAGTTACCTGTACCAAAAAAACCGAAGAGTCTTGCAGGGAAATATGTCCGCTATGCAGGTTTTGGTCAGTGGAATACGATGGAAGTTAAACAGGCTTCGAATGCCTACCAGATTGAGTTTAATGGACTCTATATGGGTTTACGCAGTCTGATTTATGGTCCTAATATGGGAGAATTTTCAATCCGCATGCCACTGAACAAAACACATACCCAATATCGTTATGACGACTGCAGAATTGATTTGAAATTTCAGTTTAACGCTCAAATTGGACAACAGATTATGGTCAATAGCAGAAATCCGATGTCTTGCGGTTTTGGGCATAATGTCTCGGCGGATGGCATGTATTTAAAGGTTGAGTGATTGCCGATTCAGCGATATCTTATTGCCCTATAAAAAAACATAATATTCAAAATATTATAGGGAAAATATGGCTGATACGGGCAAAGCGATAGGCGGTGAATTTAGAACCGGACAATTTGGCATGTACTTCCTTTGGGATGAAAATACAGAAATCTAATCCCTCCATTATTTAAAAGAAGATTTCCCCTCTCTCTTTAGGAGATGAGAAACTCTGCTTGGTAAGAGGAGATTTAAAATTTAATCCCTCCAAACCTCCCTTTAAAAAAGGGAGGCTTCAGAAGCATTAAATCGCCACCAACTCCCGAATTCCCTTCTCCGGCATTTCACTGCCTACACCTTGCGCCACGACTTGCCCACGTGCCATCACGGTATAACCATCGGCAAGTTCTTCAGCAAAGTCATAAAACTGCTCAACCAGCACAATCGCCATCTCACCACCATCCGCCAGTTTACGAATGACCCGGCCAATGTCTTTAATAATGGATGGCTGAATACCTTCAGTCGGTTCATCCAAAATCAGCACACGCGGTTCAGAAGCAAGGGCTCGTGCAATGGCAAGCTGCTGCTGCTGACCACCGGACAAATCTCCGCCGCGGCGGTGCTTCATTTCCTCCAAGATAGGGAAAATTTCATACAAATGCTCAGGCACTTTACGTGTCTTTGCTCCTTTAAATTTCGCCATGCCAATCAGAATATTTTCCTCCACCGTCAGCGTTGAAAAAATATCTCGACCTTGTGGCACATAAGCCAAACCTTCACGTACACGCTGTTCAGGACTGAGCCTGGATATGTCTTTACCATCCAGCAAAATCTGTCCGGATTTAATCGGTAAAATACCCATCAGGCATTTAAGGAGCGTGGTTTTCCCCACACCATTGCGTCCAAGTACCACCGAACATTCACCCACAGGTGCAGCCAACGACACATCACGTAAAATATGACTGCCACCATAAAATTGATTGACGTCTTTGACTTCTAACATCGCGGTCTCCTTAACGTCCTAAATACTTTTCAATGACATCTTCATTGGTTTGTACTTCTGCCAATGTGCCTTCTACTAAAATTGCGCCTTGTGCCAACACGGTGACTTTTTCACTAATGGTATCAATGAAGCTCATGTCATGCTCGACCACGACTAGGGTGTGATTTTTCTTGAGTTCTAAACACAGCTCCGCCGTGCGTTCAGTTTCTGCATCGGTCATGCCTGCTACAGGTTCATCCAGTAAAATCAGTTTTGGACGTTGCATCAGCAACATGCCGATTTCTAACCATTGCTTTTGACCATGTGACAGTAAGCCAGCAGGTTTATTAATAAATTCTTGCAGACGAATTTGCGTTAAGGACTCATCTAAAGCATTTTGTGCATCAGGATCGAGCTTGCTAAAGAAACTCTTTTTCACCCGCTTGTCTTTGGGTGCAGCCAGCAGCAGATTTTCCATCACTGTGAAATTTTCAAACACTGTTGGTTTTTGAAACTTGCGCCCAATACCAGCTTCGGCAATTTCTTCGGTGCTCATTTTCGACAAATCATAGTTTTGCCCAAAAAAAGCGCTGCCTTCGGTTGGTCGGGTTTTGCCGGTAATCACGTCCATGAGGGTGGTTTTCCCTGCCCCGTTCGGCCCGATGATGCAGCGCAATTCACCCTCTTCGATATACAACGACAAATCATTTAGGGCACGAAAGGCATCAAACCATACACTAACTTTTTCCAGATATAACGCAATGCCGTGAGTAAAGTCTGCGCCTTGTTCTCTTGGACGACCATAGCCTTCAGAAGCATGACCACCATGAGGTTGTAGGATCTCGCTCATTCGCTACGCTCCTTTTTAAAACGGTCAAACAGACCAATAATGCCTTTCGGTAAGAAAATGGTGACCACAATAAATAGCGCACCCAAAATGAGTAACCATGCTTCAGGATAAGCCGAGGTGAAATAGGTTTTTACCCCGTTAATGACACCTGCACCAATCAATGGACCAATCAGTGTGCCACGTCCACCCGCTGCCACCCAAACCGCCATTTCAATCGAGTTCACCGGGTTCATTTCACCTGGATTAATAATGCCGGCTTGTGGCACATACAGCGCCCCTGCAATCCCTGCAATCACCGCAGACAGCACCCATGCCGAGAGCTTGTACCAAAGCGTGCGGTAGCCCAAATATTGCAGACGGTTTTCGCTGTCACGAATGGCACCGAGTACACGACCATAAGGTTTATTCATCAAATGACGTAAGCCGATAAAGCACAGCAACAACACCAATGCCGTGATAAAGCACAAACTTGCCCGCATCGATGCCGAGGTAATGTCCATACCTAAAATAGTTTTAAAACCGGTAAAGCCGTTGTTACCCCCAAAACCGGTTTCATTACGGAAGAACAGTAATGCTGCTGCAAAAGTCATGGCTTGGGTAATAATCGAGAAATACACGCCTTTAATTTTCGAGCGGAAAGCAAAGAAACCAAAAATAAAGGCAATGATGCCCGGCACTAACACTACAAGTGCGAGCGACCAAAGAAAGTACTCCGTACCCACCCAAAACCATGGCACTTCCGTCCAACTGAGGAAGCGCATAAAGTCAGGAATGCCATCCCCTGCAGACTGGCGCATCAGGTACATCCCAAAGGCATAACCGCCAAGGGCAAAGTACAAACCATGCCCCAAACTTAAAATGCCGGCATAGCCCCAGACTAAATCCAGTGCCAAAGCGACCAAGGCCAAGCACATGATTTTGCCAATCAAGGTAACCCAATAAGCAGATAAATGCAGGGTTGAATCGGCAGGTAATAAATGTAGCCATGGCAATGCCAATAAGATGGCAAAGCACACGGCTATGGCAATCCCGCTATGTGGTTTGTCGGATAATAATTGTTTAATCTTCATGTGCTTACTCCACAAAACGACCTTTGATGGCAAACAAACCTTGTGGACGTTTTTGAATAAACAAAATCACAAGCACCAAGAGAACAATTTTTGCCAGTACCGCACCAATGCCAATTTCCAAGGCGGTACCGCTAATACCTAGACCAAGCGCTGCAAGGACTGCACCCCACACCTGACCTACACCACCGACAACTACAACCAAGAAGGCATCAATAATGTAGTTTTGCCCTAAATCCGGCCCGACGTTACCGACTTGTGCCAAAGCACATCCGGCTAGTCCTGCAAGACCTGAACCTAAACCAAAGGCCATCATATCGATACGACTAGAACGAATACCGACTGCTCGCGCCATTTGACGGTTTTGTGTCACCGCACGAACGAATAGACCAAAACGGGTTTTATTCAGTAGGTAAACCAACAGTAAAAGCACTGCAATGGTAAAGACAATAATCGCAATACGGTTATAGGGCAGCATTAAGCTAGGCGTGATAGAGATCCCGCCCGACAGCCATGAAATGTTCGATACTTCAACATTTTGTGCACCAAAAGTCATCCGTACCAATTGCATCAGAATGAGACTGACACCAAAAGTGGCAAGCAAGGTTTCCAACTGGCGACCATAGAGTGGACGAATCACGGTACGTTCAATCAACATGCCGATCAGCCCACTTACCAAGAATGCCGCAGGAATCGCGGCGATTAAGTACCAATCGACATAGCTGCCCAAATAGCTTTTAAACAGGCTTTGCACCACATAAGTGGTATAGGCGCCAATCATAATGAGCTCGCCATGTGCCATATTGATGACACCGAGCAAACCGTAGGTAATCGCAAGACCCAGTGCAGCAAGCAACAAAATACTGGCGGTACTTAAACCTGAAAATAAATGTCCTGTCCATTCGCTGGCTTGAATACGGGTTTTAATACTGCTTTTCGCTTCAAGCAAAGCCGCTTTCAGTTCAGGATGGATATTCGGCTGTGCCAACTCATTGTCGATCATCGCCAAGACATCAGGACGATTAGAATCTTGTAAAATTTTTGCGGCTTGAATTTTGACGAGCACATCTGAGTTTTGATAATCCAGACGCGCTTTCAACTGTGCCAAACGGGCTTTGACTTTATTGTTTTGTTCTTTTAAATACAGCGCATTGATATGTGCTATATCAAGTTCTGCAAGATTGCTTTCATAAATATCAATCGCTTCTAAACGCTCAGAGGCATCATCCGACTTCAACTTGCTTTGTGCCAAACCAAAGGTCAGTGCTTTACGCAAGGTATTCACCAAAGTGACTTGTGCAAGGTCACTTGGCCAATCTGCAACGACATCTAAACTTGGATAACTGAGCAACTGATTATCGGCTTCTAAAATATAAGTTTGTCCTTGAGAACCGCTATAAAGCTGGTTGTTTTCAACATATTCTGCAAGCTGATCTAACTGTTCAATACTGCCTGGCCATTGATTGAGTAAAGCACGACGTTGAGCAAAATCACCTTGCACAAATTGCTGAATCGCATCTTGTTGTTGTATCGCTATGGTTGAATTATTGTCTTGTAAAGAGGTTTCTGCTGTTGCCATTTGCATACAAAATATTTGTATAAAAAACAGAAAAATAGTGGCGATATTCACACGAATATTCATTATATACACCCCTATTCCATTGGAAGTTTTCCGTGGAGAGTAAGAAAAAAATCAGGGAATGCCTGCTACGGCTGTAGCAGGCAAAAGATAGGTCTTATTTAGGAATGTACGGGCTCCAAGGCTCTGCTTGAATAGTTTGAGATGTTTTGTAGACCACATCAAACTGACCATCACCACGAATCTGACCAATCATGACTGGCTTGTGTAAGTGATGGTTGCTTGCATTCATTTTGAGGGTATAACCCGATGGTGCTTTAAATTCCTGACCTGCCATCGCTTCGCGCACTTTATCGACATCTGTGCTGCCCGCTTTTTCAACCGCTTGCTTCCACATATTGATACCGACATAAGTCGCTTCCATGGGGTCATTGGTCACAAACTTGGCTGCATTTGGCAGTTTGTATTCCACCGCATACTGCTTCATCTTGTTCATAAATTCAGTATTACCTGGATTTTTCACTGACATGAAGTAGTTCCATGCGGCTAAATGTCCCACCAATGGTTTGGTATCAATACCACGCAGTTCTTCTTCACCCACCGAGAACGCCATCACTGGAATATCAGAAGCTTTAATGCCCTGATTACCCAATTCACGATAGAACGGTACATTCGAGTCACCATTAATGGTGGAGATCACGGCAGTCTTTTTACCGGCTGCAAATTTCTTCACATTGCCCACAATAGTTTGATAGTTGCTATGACCAAATGGAGTGTATTCTTCCATAATATCGGCATCTGCAACGCCTTTAGACTTTAAGAAAGCACGTAAAATCTGGTTGGTGGTCCGTGGGTACACATAGTCCGTACCGAGCAATACAAAACGCTCAGCCTTACCTCCTTCCTCACTCATCAAGTATTCCACCGCAGGAATGGCCTGTTGGTTTGGTGCAGCACCGGTATAAAAAATATTTTTTGATTGTTCTTGGCCTTCATACTGTACGGGATAGAACAATAAACCATTGAGTTCTTCAACAACGGGCAAAACAGATTTACGCGATACCGATGTCCATGCACCAAAAATCACCGCAACTTTGTCTTGGGTAATCAACTGCCGTGCTTGCTCTGCAAATAGCGGCCAGTCAGATGCAGGATCAACGACCACAGGCTCTAATTTTTTACCGAGCACACCGCCATTGGCATTAATTTCTTTAATAGCCATTAAGGCAGTATCTTTGAGTGATGTTTCGGAGATTGCCATCGTGCCTGACAATGAATGCAGGATACCGACCTTAATCGTGTCACCACTGGCGGCTGCTTTTGGCTCACTCTCACCTGTTGGTGCTGCATCATTTGATTTTGAACATCCTGTTAATGTAACAGCCCCTGCCATAGTTACGGCTAAAATACTTTTTGAAAATAAATTGCGTTGGAACATCAGATTTTCTCCAAACTTTATAATGGTGCATGTTTCATGCTTGTCTTGTTTTACATCTGCTTGGAGTGATTCAATTTCTGTGCCAAGACTTCGAAAAATAAAAAAATTACTTTAACCTACCTCATTATTTGTATTATTAATCATAGATTTAGTAATACTGAAAAGAAATCATGGTCTATTTAAATACTGAGCCCCAATCCATCCTTAAATAGCTTTGGTAAAGACCAATGAAAATATGATCAAACTAAAACGGAAGAGCGTGTACAAAAAAAGTGCAGCTCATTGAATATTTTTTGCACTGTTTTAAAACAAAAAATCCCGCGCTTGCGGGATTTTTTGATTGCTCAAATTCGATAGTTTAAACCACCAAATCTGCCAGATTACCTTTTTGCTCCAGCCAGTCTTTGCGGTCACTGGCACGTTTTTTTGCCAAGAGTTTATCCAGTAGACCTGCGGTAAAATGCGCATCATCCAGATCCAGCTGCACCAGA
Organism: Acinetobacter pecorum; assembly: GCF_014837015.1. Taxonomy (GTDB): domain Bacteria; phylum Pseudomonadota; class Gammaproteobacteria; order Pseudomonadales; family Moraxellaceae; genus Acinetobacter; species Acinetobacter pecorum. The sequence goes on along the minus strand of NZ_JACSPT010000011.1, from coordinate 63,499 downwards.
CGGCGCGTGTTCGGATCAAGTGTAGTTTCACGCAACTGGCTGGCATTCATCTCGCCCAGACCCTTAAATCGGGTAATTTGCGGATTCTTGGTTTTGCATTTTTTCAGGATGCTGTTCAGCTCGTCTTCATCCAAAGCGTAGTGCACATCTTTGTTGTCATCAATCCGGAATAAAGGCGGCATGGCGACATACAGATGCCCTTCTTCGACCAGAGTTGGGAAATGCTTCACAAACAGGGCGCAAAGCAGGGTCGCAATATGCAGACCATCCGAGTCGGCATCGGCCAGAATACAGATCTTGCCATAACGCAGCTCAGACAGATCATCTGAACCCGGATCCACGCCAATGGCAATCGCGATGTTGTGTACTTCCTGAGATGCCAGTACTTCATCAGAAGAGACTTCCCAGGTATTTAAAATCTTGCCACGAATTGGCATGATCGCCTGAAAATTCTTGTCACGCGCCTGCTTGGCCGAACCGCCCGCAGAATCCCCTTCCACAATAAACAATTCTGACTGGTCTAGATCATGGCCTACACAATCCGACAGTTTCCCCGGCAAAGTTGGACCCGCGACAATCTTCTTACGCTCAACTTTCTTGGCCGCTTTCAGACGGCGACCGGCTTTGGAAATGGCCATTTCAGCCAGTTGCATGGCAATGTCAGAATTCTGGTTCAACCATAATGCAAAGGCATCTTTGGCAATATTCTGCACAATCCCTACTGCTTCACGGCTCGACAGACGTTCTTTGGTCTGACCTGAGAACTGCGGCTCCTGGAATTTCAGTGACAGGATATAGTTCACGCCGTCCCAGACGTCTTCGGCAGAGAGTTTCATATTCCGCGGCAGCAAATTACGCAGTTCACAGAACTCGCGCATCGCATCAGTCACGCCTGAACGCAAACCATTCACATGGGTGCCGCCCTGCGCGGTCGGAATCAGGTTGACATAAGATTCCTGAACACTTTCACCACCTTCAACATTCCAGCAAATCGCAAATTCTGCGCTGGCGCGCTCTGCATCACCTGTGGCGACAAAAGCTGGTGCCGGAATAATTTCACGGTCTTCCAACTCATCCATCAAATAGTCAACCAGACCATTTTCAAACTGCCAGGTGATCTTTTCATCATTGATCTGATCAATATAATTGATCTGTAAACCTGCGGCCAGAACAGCTTTGGCTTTGAGATTATGTTTTAACGCTTTTAAGGCAAATTTAGGCGAATCAAAATATTTAGCTTCTGGCCAGAAGTGAACTGTTGTCCCGGATACCCGTTTTGGTGCCTTACCTGCCAGTACTTCAAGTGGTGCAACCGGTTCGCCATTTTCAAAGGCCATTTTATACAGGTTACCCTGACGCCGTACCGCAACTTCAACACGGGTCGACAGTGCATTCACCACCGAGATCCCGACGCCATGCAAGCCACCGGAAAACTGGTAGTTATCGGTACTGAACTTGCCGCCGGCATGCAGTTTGGTCATGATGATTTCAATACCGCTCTGGCCATATTCCGGGTGTATATCTACCGGCATACCACGGCCATTGTCTTCGACTGACAAAGAACCATCTTTATAGACCGTGACGGTAATTTTATTGGCATGCCCTGCCAGTGCCTCATCGACAGCATTATCAATCACTTCCTGGGCCAAATGGTTGGGACGAGAAGTATCGGTATACATGCCCGGACGACGACGGACCGGGTCCAGACCAGACAGAACTTCGAGAGATTGAGCCGTATATTGAGACACGTTATTCGGTTTCCTTTTTTATGCAGTCCAATAAAAACTGTAAGACGAACGGAATTTTTTCCGCAAAATCATCCATCCCGTGACTGCCATGCGCTTCAGTCATCAGCATAGCCGGGGGATGCGCAGCACTATAATAACGATGTGCTTCACGATAATCCAAAACTTCATCACCTTGTTGCAGCAGAACCAGTATTTTGTCTGCATCTTGTGCAACCGGCAGGGCCAATTGTTGCAGTTGTGTCAGATCTGCCTCATCCAGACACCAGTTTGGATGTACCTGATAAGGTAACTGCTCATCAAACAGTTCACGAAACAGTTGCCATGGTCGCATTGCCGGATTGATCAGTACAGCAGGCACAGCATGCTGTGCGACCAGATGTGTCGCATAAAATCCCCCGAGACTGCTGCCCAGCAATGCGACCTTTTGCATTGACTCAATCAGCGCGGACACATGTGCAATGGCAGCATTCGGTGGCATGTTTAAATCAGGTAAATGTACCCGGATCTCTGGATACTGTGCACAGTAGTGTTGCAGCAATCTCCCCTTGATCGAGTTCGAATTACTCTTAAATCCATGCAAATAAATGATATTCATCAACTATCAACAAAAAACCCATCAATCATCAAAATTTAATTTAAAAATGTGAAGTACACTACTTTTTATAACCTGTTAATTGCTTAAATTGTCTGACAAAAAAGCTCAAAATCTTTTCTCATTCTCGTTATTTTAATCGAAGGCTCTTAAAAATCTGGAAACCCAACAAGAAAAAGAATTTATACCGCGAAGTTCTTTAAAAAGAAAGACAGTACTACACGCGGCTCAATGAAAGGACAGGATCAGATGCCAAGTTTGACACCGTTACATGAAACCTATTGTCGCTGGGACCGAACCCCGCCGAGTCAGGCCGATGTACTGGAAGGTCTGGCGCAGCTGGTCACGATGCGCTTTAATGATGTGATCCAGGAGCTGGTCAAAAGTCTTCAACGCGAAATTTTAATGAGTATTTTTGGTTTAAGTGAAAACAATTCACAGAAAATTCAGAATATTCCTTCGATTGTGCGGCTCTACCAAATGTCTTATGACATGCTGTTTCATTATGGCAATACCCTGATTGCTCCCGCTTTGCGCCAGATCATTGAACGGTTTCCAAAACTGCACAACAAACCGTTGACCCCTTCCTTGCATTTCCTGGTCAGTGCCTTAAATGGCATTATCGGGGACTACCTGCTGAAATATCAAAACCCTCTCGCCCTACCGATGGTGATCTATGACCATTATGGCTCGCTGCAAAAAGGTGAGCTGAGCGGCCGTATTACCCTGTTTGTACATGGCCTGTGCATGAACCATTTAGACTGGTCAAATCGCAAATATGAAGGAATCGGTGAAAAATTACTGGCGCAGCGCAGCCGCAATACCATGCTCTACCTGAACTACAATACCGGACGCCGGATTTCTGCCAATGGTCGCAGTCTGGCAAATACCTTACAGGAACTGGTCACCCGCAATCCGCGAATTACCAGTATTGACCTGATTGGACATAGTATGGGTGGACTGGTCTCACGCAGTGCACTGTTCTATGGCAAGCAAAATATGTATGGCTGGGTCAACATGGTGGAGAATCTGGTTTGTCTGGGTTCACCGCATCATGGTGCGGTACTGGAACGTTTTGGCTTTAGCCTGCAGGACAAACTTGGACATTTTCCACTGATCCGGCTAATTGGCCATCTGGTCAATATCCGCAGTAACGGGATTCTGGATTTACGCCATGGTAGTGTTCGTGATGATGACTGGGAGCATAATCCGCTTCGTATCGGCCTTATGGATGATCACCGCAAACCTGCCCCGATTCCCTCTCATATCGATACCTATCTGGTTGCAGGTACCATTGAGTTTGAACACCGCAAGAACAAGACCTTGCATATGATTGGCGATTATCTGGTCAGTTTGAAAAGTGCTTTGGGCGAGCACCCTAATCCTCGTTTCCAGCTCAAAGTCCCGGATGCACATAAGGCTATTTTCTATGGCCTGAACCATTTTGAAATTCAGTATCATCCACTGGTGGCCGAACAGATCGTACGCTGGTTTTATCCAAGTGTAGAAGATGAAGCCTTTGATCAGATTCATGAATATCTAATGGACCTGGACAGCCTGGAAGGCATTGCCCTGACCTAAACTCAAGCACATAAAAAAGCCCTCGATTAAGGGCTTTTTTATGACTGACTGAATTAATATTTGTCTCTCAGTCGTTTAACCGGTACGGTTTTATATTTACGCAGCAGTTGCCATACACTGACCAGCAGTAAAATACTGAAAAAGATCAAGGACCAGACAGGCAAGGATTGGCCCAGGAAGGTCCAGTCAACCGTGGCACATTCCCCTGAACCATTGAGCACCTGTTGTAATACAGACTGCAACGGCAAGGTTTCCAGCCAGTATTCCAGACCGGGACCACAGCTCGGCACCTGATCTGGGGGCAGGTTCTGCAGCCAGACATGCCGCGCCGCCACCCCCACAGACCACAAAATACTGAGCGAACCCAGCAAGGCATAAAACCGTTTCATGAGATTGGATGCAGGGTTATGCAGACATGCAATGAGGGAGATAATCCCCAGTCCGATTAATCCGACACGTTGAAACACACAGAGCGGACAAGGTGCAAGCCCTTGTACATGCTCAAGATATAAGGCAAATGCCATGCCGATGACAGCAGCCAGAAACAACACCCCACTCACGAAGCGATAACCCCATTGCATGGTGAATCCTCTTGTTTTTTATCGATATTGGGCTAAATAATCAGCAAAACTGATGCTGCTATCTTGCTCGAGTTGCTGTTGCTGCTGCAATGACTTTTGTGACATTTCTTCAAAATAAGCCAGTGTTTCGGGACTGAGCTGATGTTCTTCATAGACCAGGCTGTGCTGCTGTGCCAGATGTTGGCCAAAATGCCACATACCGCCCTGTTTACGTATATCCCCGACCACCAGGGCAGACAGGGTAGCATCAACTTCATCGACCCGGAGCATCATGGTTTTGAGGGCATCGGTATACACGGTGATGTCATAGGTCGAATCAAGCAGCTTGGCCAGGGGCAGCATGCGCTGCAAATGCATGCCACACCAGTCTTCAATCAGATAAGACTGGCCATTTTCTATAATCGCTGCATTAGGTGCACGGCCACGGTTGACGACCTCGGCCTGATTCTGCTCAATGAGGTCCTGTTCATCACCGAGTAGTGCCGGACTGTCCTGTAATAGACAGTACAGGGCCAGTACTTCAAGAAAACCGGCTGTATCTTCATTGATACCAGTCGGACTATAAGGATTGACATCGACTGCACGCAACTCGATATAGGCAATTCCGCGATTTTCCAAGGCCTGGGAGGGTGTTTCACCCGCTTGCGGTACCTGTTTCGGGCGCACTAAGCTGTAATATTCATTTTCGATTTGCAGCACATGATCATTGATCTGGATCGGCTGACCATTTGCATCGTCCAATCCTAAACGGCTAAACGGCTCATAGGGCGTTTTGACGGCTTTTTGCAGTCCATCCAGATAGTCCTGCAAATTATTGTAGTGAATACCGAGCTGTTTCTGCGCAGAGTTCTGATAACCAAAACGCCCCATACGCAGTGCAGTCGCATATGGAGAATATAGGGTGCCTTTGACCAATGGCAACAAGAAATGGTCACGGCCGGTCATGAAGCACTGGCAGACTGCCGGACTGGCCCCGATCAGGAACATGACCAGTGGGGTCAGGCGGATAAAGTTACGGATCAGCCCCATATAGCGGTGGCTGCGATAATCCTGCAAGCTTAATGCCTTGAGAGATTCGTCCTGTTCCTGCTGCTGTAAGGCCTCGAACAGATGATCCGGAAAAGACAGATTATAGTGCACGCCTGAAATCGTCTGCATACGACGGCCGTAACGCACACCTAGACCATGACGATACAAGGTCTTGAATAGGCCGATGTTCGAGCTGCCATACTGTGCCAGCGGAATACTGTCATCACTGCTGTCCAGCATACACGGCATCGACAAGGGCCAGAGTTTTTCATCATTTTCCAGATGACGATGCACAATCGCATGAATATCACTGAGATAATCCAGCGCTTTTTTAATACTGTCTTGTGGCGGAGTAATGAACTCCATCAATGCTTCAGAATAGTCCGTCGTGATATGGGGATGAGTCAAGGCTGAACCCAAGGCACGAGGATGCGCTGCCTGTGACAGGAATCCATCACTTTGCATGCGTAAGCTTTCACGCTCAATACCACGCAGCATGCCTTTGATGAGTGACGACTCGACCCAGGTCGGTAACACATTTAGGGAAGTCGATTCAGGTTGACTCATTACAATCTCGCTTAAGGGGGCTAAACTATTAAATAAATTAAAATCATCAGTTTAATCAGTATAACGTGATTTCATGCCGGCATATGACAGGCTGCCTAGTTTTCAGGCAAACCTTTGATTTTTAATTTGGCAAATATTTAACACAAACTTCCTCTATAAGACATGGATAATTTGTGATTTTATTAACAAATAGATGCTAATGAATTGTAAATATTATGAATTATCAAGATATTTTAGACTTCTGGTTTCATGCGGACAGCCAGCCATTATGGTTTAGCCAGAGTCATGAATTCGACCAAAGTATTGCACAGCAGTTCATGAGCACCCATCGGCAGGCAACCCAAGCTGAACTCTGGGCCTGGCGTAAAACCGCAGAAGGCCGGCTGGCTGAAATTATTGTTCTGGATCAATTTTCACGAAATTTATTCCGGGATTCTCCCCAGGCTTTTGCCCAAGACAGTCTGGCACTGGCTTTGGCTCAGGAAGCCATCAGCCTGAACCTGGATCAACAGCTCAGTCCGGAACAGCGTGCCTTTCTTTATATGCCGTTTATGCACAGTGAATCCAGACTGATTCATGAATTCGCTTTGAAACTGTTCCAGCGTCTGGGTAATCCGACCAATCTTGAATTCGAGAAAAAGCACAAGGTCATTATTGACCGCTTTGGACGTTACCCGCACAGAAATCAAATCTTGGGCCGTGAATCGACCGATGAAGAACTTATTTTCCTGACCCAGCCCGACAGCAGCTTTTAAGATTTTTTAACAGGCTGTCCGGACTGGATCATTGCATCAGGAGACCGAACATGAAAAATACACTACTGGGATTGGGTGTAATTGCTGCCCTTAGCCTGACGGGCTGTGCCACCACACCTTCCAAACCCTTGACCTTTGACCAGCTCGGCCAGTACAGCACCACGCCATTGAATGCCAATACCTATCGCATCAGCTTTCAGGCACGCCCCAATATGAGTTTTGGTACAGCGGAAGAAATTACCCTGCTCAAAGCCGCCCAGACCACCGTACAGAATGGCTTTCAGTTCTTCAGGGTGCTCAATGATCCAAGTAACCGGACCCAACCGCCGCGGCAGGCCGTGGTTTATCCAGCACCGAGCTACTATCCATTTGGTTATTACCGCCGTTATCCGGGTTTCTGGCCTGACCCATTCTATGACCGTCCTTATACCGTGACTCTGGATCCTGCCCAGGTGGCCTATACCATTGAATGCTTCAAAGCCAATCAGGCACCTCAAGATGCTTTTGATGCCCGCTTGATTTTACAGTCACTTGGCGCTAAATATGGTTTAAGTCCATCTGGTACAGTGCTGCAACCGCAACCGGCCAATCCCTCCTGACAGGATGATTCATGCAGACAGAGCGTATTTCCCCGAGCCTACAACGAAGTAAACGTTTCGCGACCATTGCCCTGGTGGTTGCGGTTCTGATCTGGTTGGCATTGATGGTGGCAGCCAAACTGCTGCCGGAATATGTCTGGCTGCTTCAGATCCTGATGCTTTCGGCAGAAGCAGGGGTAGTTGGTGGTCTGGCAGACTGGTATGCGATTACGGTTCTGTTCCGCAATCCCTTTGGCCGTCTGCCTATTCCCAAGTTTTTACGTGACCACACCGAAATTATTCCACGCAACAAGGCCCGGATTGCAGAATCGATGGGCCGTTTTGTCCAGGAAAACTTTCTTTCTCCACAAATTGTACAGCGCAGTCTGGAGAGTACCGACCTCAGTCTGGCTGCGGGGCGCTGGCTGGCCAACCCACAGAACAGTGTCCAGGTGACTCAGGTCATCCAGCAGACAGCTCCGAAAATCTTTGAATTTGTCGGGCAGGAACAGATTGCCGGATTTATCCAGAGCAACAGCGTGCAATGGGTCAAAAACACCCAGATCAATACCTTGGCCAGTGAAATGCTACGCGCAGTACTGGACAATGATTTCCATCAGGATGTGTTACAGCGAGGACTGGATGTGGTACATGCCTGGATGACCTCTCATCCCGAACAGACCCGGGAACTGACCCGTAACCTGTTTAAGGAAATGGGTGTGTGGAAACTGGCCAAAGGTGCCAGCTGGATCGGGATTGATGTGCAGCAACGCAGTATCGACTCTGTCATTCAGCGGGTTGAGGCCATGCTGGCCGACCCAGATCATCCATGGCGACTTAAAATTGAGGAAATGGGAAATAGCTGGATGTTACAGCTGTCGGATAATGACAGTGAAGCCAGCCAGCGTCTGAATGAAACCAAAGATGCCTTACTGGATAGTCCACAAGTGCTGAATTTTATCAGTGGTGCCGTGGTGATTTTATGTGATGCAATCAAGGAAGACTTGCAAAAACCAGATTCGGGTATTGCGGAAAATCTCAGGATTGCTATCCAGCAGGTTGGAGAAAATATTATCTCGAATGTCTCGGTTCGTGAGCTGCTGAATAAACGTCTCAGCGGAATCGCGGTGGACCTGAGCGACCAGTACAGTGAAAAAGTCATCCGCTTTATCAGCGAGCGCATCCACGAATGGGATTCAAGCGAGATGATTGACAAGATTGAAAATGAGGTCGGTGGTGACCTGCATATGATCCGGGTCAATGGCGTGGTAGTTGGGGCCTGTATCGGTCTGGTGCTCGGGATCATCCGGGCGGCAGTGGAGCATTTAATTTAAAGGTGAGGCTATTTGCCCCATACAGCCCAGCTTTTAAGTCGTCAGAGAGTTGTTCCTCACCCGATTAAATTTAAAAATGATCATTTGGGTGGCTGAGGTCCGGACATATCTACCAGTAGCCCGGTAAATCTGCGTACAAACGGCAATAAAGTCACTACAATTGGAAAAGCAATCGCCCAGGAAATCATCCAGTTATGAAACCAGAGCGCGATAAATCCTTCAGTCCAGCCGAGGGTACGCAGCATATTGATCATGGAAATAATGCCACTCATCAGGCAGGACAGGATAAAAGGCACAATAATCAGTGCCCATTTTGCAGGGAGTTTAGGAATGTTCCCGATAATAGTTGGACGTTGTGGTGAAGCCATACTGCCTCTTTTTTTGTTTGTTCTTCGACTACCCACAATATAAGCCAAATCTTCAGACTTGGCTGAGTGATTTTTTTATTTAGATAGTTTTGCCTGATATTAATTCAATTTTCATGAGATTTATCCCGTTATTCTCTATTGATTTAATTAGAAAATTTATGACTGTTAATTGTATAGTTTTTCTTCTCCATAAATGCTTTTACCTAAACAGCCGGAAATTTGCTATATTTGCTGTTTTTCTGCGATCTCTATTTTCGACTGATTATGAATACGGCAATACAAGCAGCTCTCGATCATGCAGTGCACACTCTACAGGCACAAGGCGTACTCCCATCTGACTGGAATAATACAAGTAATTTGACGCGTACCAAAGACCGAAGCCATGGTGACTTTGCGTCGAATATTGCCATGATCGCGTCGAAAGCTGCAGGTATGAAGCCACGTGATTTAGCAGAAAAGATTCTTGCTGCCCTGCCTGAAGTGGCAGATATCAGCAAGGCAGAAATTGCCGGTCCCGGTTTTATTAACTTCTTTCTGAATGCCGACCAGCGCTTTGTTGTTCTGGATCAAATTCAGGCCCAACAGGCAACGTATGGTCGTACCCAGGTCAATGCCGGCAAACGTATCCAGGTTGAGTTCGTCTCTGCCAATCCAACCTCTAGCCTGCACGTGGGTCATGGTCGTGGTGCTGCATATGGTATGACGGTGGCGAATCTGCTTGAAGCAACCGGTGCCAAAGTCGACCGTGAATACTATGTCAATGACGCTGGCCGTCAGATGGATATTCTGGCGACTTCTACTTACCTGCGTTACTTAGAATTAACCGGTCAGGAACTGGTCTTTCCGAAAAATGCTTACCAGGGCAACTACGTTAAAGAAATCGCGCAAAGCATTATTGACCAGGATGGTGATGCCTATGTCCGCCCTGTTGCAGATGTTTATAAAGATGTACCGGAAGATGTGCAATATGCTGCAGAGCCCGATGCTGAAGGCAATAAAGTCGTTGTTTCTGGCGATAAAGAAAAGCATATCGATGGCCTGATCTTCAATTCACAAACCTTATTAAATGAAGGCTACCGTGTTTTCCATCAGGCTGCTTTAAAAGCCATTCTGGATGACATTAAAGACGATCTGGGTGAGTTCGGAGTGACTTTCAACCAGTGGTTCAGCGAAGCTTCTCTCACTGAAAAAATTGAAGAAGCCTTACAAACTCTGGATCAGCGCGGTTTCCTGTACGAAAAAGATGGCAACATCTGGTTCAAGTCGACTGAATTCGGTGATGAAAAAGACCGCGTGGTGAAACGCCGTAATGGCCAGACCACCTACTTCGCGTCTGACATTGCCTACCACCTGAACAAGTTGCAACGTGGCTATACCGATATTATTGATATCTGGGGTTCAGACCACCACGGTTATATTTCCCGGGTAAAAGCGGCCATTGATGCGCTGGGTTATGACTCGAAAAAACTGACTGTACTTTTAGTTCAGTTTGTCAGCCTGTGGCGCGGTGGCGAGATGGTACAAATGTCATCCCGTTCAGGCCAGTTCGTGACCTTGCGTGACCTGCGTAAAGAAGTCGGTAATGATGCAGCACGTTTCTACTACGTAATGCGCAAGTCTGAACAGCACATCGACTTTGACCTGGATCTTGCCGTGTCACAAAGTAAGGACAATGCAGTGTATTACATCCAGTATGCACATGCCCGGATCTGCCGTATGTTAGAAAAGGCAGCCTCTATCGGTGTAAACTTTGATGCGACAGTGGCGCGTGGTTTAGCAGCTAAACTCGAGCTGGAAGCGGAAACTGAAATCCTGGCAAAACTGGCAGCGTATCCGGAGATCGTGGTGCGTGCTGCAAACAGTTATGAACCACATCAGATTGGTAATTACCTGAAAGAACTGGCTGCGCTGTTCCATGGCTGGTACAACGACAATAAGGTTCTGGGTGATGATGCTGAGTTGACTCAGGCACGTTTATTGTTATCTGTGAATGTTCGCCAGGTATTACGTAATGGTTTAGAGCTTTTAGGTGTGTCTGCTCCTGAATCAATGTAAAGCACTGCTTTTACATTAATGCAAGAAGGTGAGCACGCTCGCAAGACGAGAGCTATGCTCGAAGTGAGCATGTAAGCAATTGGCATGCTCTTAAGCTTAAATATCTTAGCTTGAAAGCATGTTTTATTACCGTTTATCTGCCAAGCAGAATTTTTTAATTTGAGCTATATGCTTGAAGATACAGAAAAATTAAAATTCTGTGTGATTTATGATCTAGAGGATGACTTTTAGATCCTGATCACATAGGATGAAATGATAGTAGGGGCATAACTGCTGTTATGCCTTTTCTATATGTCCCGATTAATAAGAGGAAAATCCCAAGTGTTTGGAAAAACGCAGCGCGGTGTATCTGAAAGACCGAATAAGCCTAAAAAGCCACTTATTCCAACCTGGCTCGGCACACTCGTGATCATTTTAATCGTGTTAAGTTTTTTGATGGCGCTCATGCTCTGGAAGCCATGGGAACCAGTCAAACCGAAGACTCAAACAAGTGAATCTGTCCAAGAAGAAGACACCAACAAAGATTACCGTTTTTATGACCTGTTACCACAGCAGCAAGTGACGCCAATTCCTGAACAGGCAGTTCCTGAAAACAAAAAGCAGGATACGGTAGTCATTGTTGAAGCCCCCCGCCCTGAAGCGGCTGAACCTGAGGCGACCACAACTGAGCCTGGCCTGCAAGCCAGTGAAGCTCCTGTTGCCGCACCGGCCAGTTATATTCTGCAGGTGCGCAGTTTTGATGACCCAGATCAGGCAGATGCTCGCCGTGCAGAAATTATTCTTAATGGCTTATCTGCCGATGTAGTGCGCAGTGTGGAAAATGGCAAAGTCTGGTATCGCGTGGTTTCTGGTCCTTACGATTCAGCAGAAGCTGCAATCATCGCGCAGCAAACCTTGCAAAATAGCGGAATCGATTCAATCGTCGTAAAACGATAAACCTTAACAATAAAAAAGCGCCTGATGGCGCTTTTTTTGAACCTCTCCCTTGCGCAGCAGTGCTGCTCATCTCCTACAAGGAGAGGGAACCTCACTCTTTTTCAAAAGGGGGACTGAGGGGGATTTTTATTTATTCTAAACTAGAAAATATTTAATTCCTCCAGCCTCCCTTTAATAAAGGGAAGCTAAAATTTTTAAACCGTATGCCCGAGTGCTTCGCCCATCAATACAGTTGAATTGGCTTTAAACTTCTCATCCCAATGCATTTTGTTTTCTTCAAACAGGATAATCGCGGTTGAACCGAGGTAGAAACGGCCCAGCTCAGCACCTTTTTCCAGAAATAAATCATGCTGGTTCAGTTCGATTCGTCCTGAAGGCTTCACCTTACCCGTAGCAACCGTTTCAATCCCTGCAACGATCATCGCACCCACCAATACCACTGCCATACGGCCGAGTTCTGTATCAAATAGGCAGACCATACGTTCATTACGGGCAAACAGGCCCGGAATGTTTTCTGCTGTCGTCTGGTTAACCGAGAACAGTTCACCCGGTACATACAGGGTTTCAGTCAGTGTTCCGGCAAATGGCATATGTACACGGTGATAGTCACGTGGTGACAGATACACTGTTGCGAATTCACCATTTTTAAATGGTTCGGCCAGTTGCGGATCGGCAATCAGATTTTCAACAGTGAACTTCTGCCCTTTGGCCTGAAATACATCGCCATTTTCAATTTTACCCAGTTGGGAAATCGCGCCATCCGCAGGAGAAACAATTGCAGTTGAATCCGCATCTACCGCACGTACACCTGTTCTCAGACCACGGGTAAAGAAGTCATTAAATGAATTAAACTTCAGTGCATTAGTTTGCTCAGCAATCGACATATCAATCCCGTATTTGGTCTTGAATGCTGTAATGACCGCTGTTTTTACAATCGGATTTTCACTGGCTGCTATTTTTCCCACCACACGTGACAGGCGATGCTGCGGCACCACTTTTTGGGCCTGGATAAACAGTTGTTGTTTTAGACGCGATGTGATGCTCAAGATGGCACCTCTCCTGTAGCGATTGGACTATCGAGGCGGTTGCCCCATTCACTCCACGCACCATCATAGGCCCGGATATTCCAGCCCAATAACCGGCCCAGAATATAAGCCAGACCTGAACGGTGATGGGACTGACAATACGCTACAACCGGTTGATTCAAATCAAAACCCAGTTGTTCCAGACGCTGCTGTGTGCGTGGTAAAGGATGTAATTTTAAATGATTTTGCCGGTTAAGGGCAGTACTCCACTCAAAATGACGTGCACCTGGAATGTGACCACCGCGTCGCGCTGCCAGACGCAGGCCGGTATATTCTTCTTCTGTACGACAATCCCAGAGCTGAATATTTTCATTTTCAACCTGTTGTCTTAATTCCTCATAGCCAATCTGGAATTGGGCCTTGTGCTCGAGTTGTACCTGAACTAAATGCTCGACCGGCTGAACAGTTTCCTGATCAGATGAAGTAGGCAGACTGGCACCAAGCCAGGCATGAATCCCGCCATTGAGTAAACTGGTATTTTCAAAGCCGAGACAATGCAGGTTCCAGAGTAAACGTCCGGCCCATGCACCGCCCTCATCATCATAAGCCACGACATGATGTTCTGGAGAAATATTCAGATAATTGATGAGCGCCTGTAAGCCTTCGGTATCCGGTAATAGTCCCATCGCCGTTTCTTCCTGGCGCACCAGAAGTTTAGGCTTTAAATGTAGGGCATGTGGAATATGCAATTGCTCGTAGACCGAAGCCCGGCTTAAATCCACAATTCTGAGTTTCTCATGTCCCAGATACGGAACCAGGTCTTCTGCTTCAATCAGCAGGCCAAAATCCAAGGCTGAAGCTGTCATCATTATCAGGTGTCGTCACGGTCAAATCTGTCTGATCTTAGCACAGCTCATTTTTTCAATTATGATATTTTTATCAAGATCCTTAGCATAATTTTAGCTAAGGAAAAGTAGAAAAAGCTGACTCAGAAATAAAAAACTGCCTCAATACTGAAGCAGTTTTTAAATAGAATGTGTCCCTGTTAAGCAGTTTCTGTAACGCTAAACACCTGACGTAAATAGGCCAGGAAGGTATCATTATCTGTCATGGTTTTGCCCGGACTGTCTGAAATCTTGGCCACCGACTGACGGTTGCATTCCACCAGTTTCAGGACAATATTCAGTGGTGTCTGTCCCATATCATTGGTCAGATTGGTCCCGATTCCAAAACTGACCTGGAAACGGTCTTTAAAGTATTGATGTAATTTCCAGGCTTTTTCCAGATTCAGGCCATCACTGAAAGTCAGCATCTTGGTTTTGCTGTCTATTTTCAGCTTTTTATAGTGGGCATAGGCTTTATCACCCCATTCGTAAGGATCACCACTGTCATGACGCAGGCCATCAAACAGCTTGGCAAAGTACAGGTCAAAGTCACGCAGGAAAGCATCCATTCCCACCACATCAGTCAGGGCAATTCCCAGGTCACCACGGTATTCCTGTACCCAGGTTTCCAGTGCGGCTTTCTGGAAATTCCGCAAACGTACATCCAGTGCCTGAAAAGCTTGCAAAAATTCATGCGCCATGGTGCCAATTGGAGTAATGCCCAACTCTTTGGCCAGCAGTACATTACTGGTACCACGGAACACATAAGGCGCAGCTTTATTAAATTCTTCAACCACATGCTTCTGCCATGCAAAGCTGAAACGACGGCGGGTACCGAAGTCCGATACCAGAAATGGGGGATCATTTGGGTCCTGTGCGGCAGCATACTGTTTTAACAGCTCCACTTTAGCCTTTAAACGGCGCTCACCTTCAACCAGCACTTCGGGGGTACGAATCCGGCTGAAATACAACTCATTGACAATGGAAAGGACAAAGATCTCGAACATCATGGCCTGAACCATCGGACCTTCTATCACAATATCCAGACGCCCCTGACTGTCAATACTGGCCTTGATAAAACGGCGTTTCAGCTGGAACAGTTCCAGATAGTCAACAAAGTCACTTTTGATAAAACGTAGACTGCGTAAATACTGTAATTCGTCTTCTTTAAATTTAAGCTGGCACAGCAGATCGAGTTGATGGTTCAGATCATCCAGAATATCCGTCAGGGGATACACTGTATCTTCCAGATTACGACAACGGAAATGGTAGACACTATGTGTTTGTGGAAACTTGTGTAAGACCACTTGCAACATGGTGAATTTGTACAAGTCAGTATCTAACAGAGAATGGATAATTGGAGCCATAACTAAAGGAATATCGCTGTGCTTATCTTTGCATTAAAGCATAAAAAGTCATGCAATATTGCAGGATTTACGTACAGCCGGCCGGATTTTCAACAACAGTATCCCAACATAAACCGGCTTATTTCTGGGTTTTGACCTGGGTTTTTTCCTGCTCCTGAATCAATTGCTGTAACTGTTTTTCCTGACCAATCACATTGGCAAACTCAGCAGTAGTCTTTTGCCCGGTTTTCTGGGCCTGGGCATCACAGTCAGCCTGATGCAGCTGCTTGGCAATGGCAAATTCCATTTTAAACAAGGCACCCATTAAGGCCGTATTGCCTCGATTGTCCCGGGCACAGCGGTCAGCACCATGTTTAAGCAAACTGCTGACAATCTCCTGATGGCCATAATAAGTCGCCATCATCAGCGGCGTATAACCGTCTTTATTGCGTACATCGACCGGGAAGCCATGTTTCAGAAATTCGTTGATAACTTCACTATTGCCAACTTTAGCCGCAGCAAAGAACAGGTTGACCAATTCCTGTTGTGAGTTCATCTGAATGCTTGCCGCTGTTTTTGCAAGGGAGACATTCTTCACTTCAACAGCCGTTGCGAATATAGAACTGAAGGCAAGAATACTGGCTAAAAATGCGTGTGGCATAACGTTCATGATGAACTCCAACAGAAATCGAAAAGAAAATTTCAGTCACTCAGGATCAAATTCACCTGAGATGAGATAAAAAACGAAGTGCCTGTAAAACTCCCCCTAGGGTGCAGGAAAGGTTTGGAGTTTTACAGGACTTTTCGGAGGTGATGCGCTATGCCCTAATCACCAGTTCCTCAAGACCAATCGAAATCAGTCTTTTAATTTTGCAGCTTTGGCTTTAACAGTCGCCAGGTTACCGTTCACTGCCTTGGTCATGCGGGTACCGTAGTCCGCATCTGCCTTGTAGAAATAAGACAACATGATGTGCTTGGTTTCTGAATCTTTGACATTACCAAGGTCAGCAGCAAGGTTCATGATCAGGTCATCTTTTTCCTTGGCCGTATATGAACGGTACAGCTCACCTGCCTGCTTGAAGTTCTGCTCTTTGGTCCCGATCTGCTGAACATGGCCAGTTAAAGGAGTTTGTACTGCACGTGCTTTTTCAGTGGCAGCTTTTGGCTCTTTACGGCTTGGCTCATAGTTCACATCCGAGTCACGCTCAGAGATATTCATGTAGCCATCCTGGTTATTGTTGTTCACATTCACCACTGGACGGTTTACCGGAATTTGCTGGTGGTTCGCACCCAGACGGTACATTTGGGTATCTGAATAAGAGAAGATTCGACCTTGTAACAGACGGTCTTCAGACGGCTCGATACCTGGTACCAGATTACCTGGCGCAAATGCCGACTGTTCAGTCTCGTTGAAGAAGTTCTTCGGCATACGGTTCAGGGTCAAGGTGCCGACTTTGGTTTCCGGCACCAGCTCGGTTGGCCAGATTTTGGTTGGATCTAGCGGATCGAAATCAAACTTGCCCAAGTCTTTAGGATCAATCACCTGAATGTACAGGTCCCATTTCGGGAAATTACCTGCATAGATGTTGTGATAAAGATCATTGGTCAAGTGGTTGAAATCTTTGCCTTGCTGCTCAGCCGCTTCTTTTACGTTCAAGCCCTTCACGCCCTGTTTTGAACGGAAGTTGAATTTCACGTATTTGTATTCGCCTTTGTCGTTATACAGTTTGTAAGCGTGTACCCCAAAACCGTCCTGTTCGCGGTAACTGGTTGGAACACCTTGCTTGCCATACACATAAGTCAGCATGTTGGTGGCCCATGGCTGGCTCGACAGGAAGTCAAACACGCGGTTGGCATCTTGAACATTCGTCACCGGGCTTGGCTTCATGGCATGAATGAAGTCCGGGAATTTGATCGCATCACGGATAAAGAATACCGGGGTCTGGTTACCGACCAAGTCCCAGTTGCCTTCCTGAGTGTAGAATTTCACTGCAAAACCGTGCGGATCTCGTAGGGTTTCGGGTGAACCCTTACCGTGAATTACGGTAGAAAAACGTAAGAAAACTGGAGTTTTAGTACCGGCTTTAAATAATGAAGCAAGGGTAAGATCAGACAGGTCTTTGGTTGCGACGAACTCACCATAGGCACCCGTACCACGTGCATGTACCACGCGCTCAGGAATACGTTCACGACCAAAACGTTGTAATTTTTGAATCAATTGAACATCTTGAAGTAACACTGAACCATTTGAACCTGCAGTGATCGAGTTCTGGTTATCCCCCACTGGCGCACCATTGTCTTTCGTTAAAGGAGCAGCTTGTGCGGCTGTGACAGTTGCAAGCATTGCAACCAGTAATGAACACTTAAACATTTCTAAATCTCTTAATTTATTACCTTTCCTGCACAGACTAAGATACGCGAGCACAATAAATAGATAAAACAGATTATTTTTATAAATTCAATCGTTTTAATGAATTTATAAAAATTAATCAATTGATTTTCAGATATTTAAAGTTCATAAAAACAGCATCTCATACTGCTCCAGATTTTTTTATTGCTACAATCACGTCTATCTATGGTTTTCAGTCAATATGTAAAATGCGTGCCTTATTACAAAGAGTTTTAGAAGCTAAAGTCGTGGTCGAGGGTGAAATTACCGGAGAAATTGAAAAAGGAATTCTGGTTTTTCTGGGGTTGGGCAAAGACGATAATCTGGAAAAAGGCAAAAAACTGATTGATAAGATATTGAAATACCGTTTCTTTGATGATGAACAGGGCAAAATGGGCTGGAACGTTGCCCAGGCTGGCGGTGGTATATTGCTGGTTTCACAATTTACCCTGATGGCGCAAACCCAGAAAGGTTTACGTCCAGACTTTGGTCCGGCCATGCCACCGGCTGAAGCAAAAGCCTTATATGAGCAGCTGGTGGAATATGCTCGAAGCCAGTTTGAGCATGTACAAACCGGTATTTTTGCTGCCGACATGAAAGTGCATCTGGTCAATGATGGGCCGGTGACTTTTAATTTAGAAGTTGAATAAGTTTTAATTATTCCAGAATTCAAAAAGCCCTCATATTTGAGGGCTTTTTCTATTTAATCCTCCCCTAGCCCCTCCTTTAAAAAGGAGGGGGAACTAAGCGGAAGTTTCTTATTTACCAGTTTTTTCTTTAATAAACTGGCGTACCATTTTCACTTTTTCTTTGACTGGCTTTGGCAGTTTTGGTGGAATCATCTTCGCCACCTGGTTAAACCAGACCAGCAAACCGAAGTCACCTTCCATTTTGATGGTGCCACTTTGCATGCCGGTCATAAATGCGGTCGGATCACCTTTAATTAAAGTCTTTACGCCCTGCTCACTATCAGCAAACTGCAAAACAAAATCTGCTTTTTCAGCATCACCAGAAACGGTCTCGATATGGTCGTTATTCACAATGATCTGACGTGCCATACCCTCATCCGTACCAATCTGGATGCGGAATTGACGCCCATGTACCAGTTCGATGAATTTTGGGCTGGTACGTGCCAACTGTTTCATACGTAATGCTAAACCTGCGACCAGTAAGTCCAGCGGATCTGTACTTACATCAACAAGAGGAAGTTTTAACACAGGAATGGACGACAGTTTCATGAAGGATGCCTATTCTAATTGTACGAAAATTGACAAATATCCTAGCATAGTTCCGGGTTAGGTGGATGCAGCAGTTTGTATCATATTTCTAAACAAATAATGCACCCGTAGGTGCATTATTTCACTGATATTAGAGAACTTAACGGCTAGAAAGCTGCTGCTGGTCATCTTCATAGACTGGTGTGTGTTCGATATAGCGACGTTTTGCCAAAGCACGCTCGGCACGACGATCTTCACGCAATAACAGGCAGGTCACCACCAGCATGACCGCAGTTAATGCACTCAGATAACTATACGTCATTGGCAGCTCAAACCAGGTCTGAGTCCCTATACGGATCACCTCGATCAGGCCCCAAACCAGCATCCCGGCAGCCATAAAGCTTAACCAGCGACGATAAGGCGAGAAGAATACAGCAAGCACAGCTACAGCGACTAAACTGAAGCCCACAATCGTTGCTAAATTCGCTGTTACCATATAACCCCCTCCATCCAGATAGATAGTTTTCCGCCTGATATTGCAAAGTTTCTATCTATTGAATTTCGTTACATCAATAAAATGGAATCTGTTGATTTGTATCTCTATGTCTGCATTATGCTGAGTTTTTTGCATAAAAAAAGTCCTGCGATCCAGCCTAACGACATACTTTGTCGCGATATTATATTGTCATTACAATTTTTGCTTTTCACATTTTTGTGGATTAATGACTGCGCCAATGTTGGCGTGTCATTACAAAATTATCAGTGCTTTTTTTGAGGGAAAAAATTATTTTTCCGTTTAAGATGATCGATGTTTTTGTAGTCAAATTTTATCCTTCACGCATTTAAGTCATTTCATTCAAGATAAAAAAAGCGACCCTGCGGTCGCCTTTAAAATCTGTTAAAGCCTTGATTTATGAACGGTTCAAGTCTTTATCATGGACACCGAGCAGATATAGCACTCCGTCCAGACCGACGCTAGAAATCGCCTGATTGGCATTTTGGCGAACCAGCGGCTTGGCCCGGAAAGCCACCCCCAGTCCTGCAATGGATAACATAGGCAAGTCATTAGCGCCATCACCGACCGCAATGGTCTGTTCCAGAGAAATGCCCATCTCCTGAGCAATTTCACCGAGCAAGAATGCTTTACGCGCGCCATCAACGATATGACCTTTGACTTCACCGGTAACGACCCCATCCTGAACATCAAGCGCGTTGGCATGCACTTCATCAATATCCAGTTTGCTTTGCAAGTATTCAGCAAAATACTGGAAACCGCCGGAAAGGATTGCGGTACGGTAACCCAATGCTTTTAGAGTTGAAATCAGACGTTCGGCACCTTCTGTAATGGTCAGGCGCTCGGCAATTTTTGGAAGTACCGATGCGTCCATGCCTTTTAACAAGGCGACACGCGCCCGGAAACTTTGCTGGAAATCCAGTTCGCCTTGCATGGCACGTTCGGTAATTTCTGCAACCTGTGCACCGACACCGGCTTCAATTGCCAGTTCGTCAATGACTTCCTGCTCGATCAGGGTCGAGTCCATATCGAAGCACACCAGACGACGGTTACGGCGGTAGGCATTGTCTTCCTGTACCGCGACATCGACATTAAGTTCAGTGGATAAACGCAAACAGGCAGCACGCATTGCGGCTGCATCGAGCATCTGTCCTTTTAAACCGAACTCCACACAGGCGCGTTTCGGCCCGCTGCTCTGACCATCCAGAGCCGGACGGCCAGACAGACGGGTCACGGTTTCAATATTAAAACCCTGAGCCGAGACAATCTGGGTCACGGCTTGCAGATGAGAGGCATTTAATTCAGGAGCCAATGCCGTTACGATATAACGTGTGCGTCCACCCTCTTTGACCCACTGATCATATTCAGTCGCAGAGATCGGTTTAAAGCGCACAGTTAACCCGATATCATGTGCTAGAATCAGGATCTCCTTCATGGCTAATGCTGTCGCTGTCTGGTCTTCAGAGGCTACAACAATACCTAAGGTTAACTGATTATGAATAACCGCTTGCCCTACATCTAAAATCTGTAGGGAATGGGCGGACAAAACCTGCATTAATCGTGTAAATTGATTAGGCTGGTCAGGTCCTAAGAATGATATAAGAATGATTTCTCGCATGAATTGACTCGGGTCTGAGCTACAACTATTGTTAGAATCATAATCGAAATTGAACAGAATTGCCTTGGAAGTTTACGTTGAATGCGCCTAGACAAGGGCTATTTGCTAGCCTATTGATTATAAGTTTTGCTCTGCATACCTTTTTACTGGTATTGGCAACCACTCACCAACTGAATGAAAACCGTGCCAATCAGGGGCAGCTGATGACCAGTCAGCTGGTGACAGACAGCCTGTCCGAGCTTGAACCGCCTAACCGTGTTTCTCTGGCTTTGCTGGCAAATCGTTACGCCACCAATCCAAGCGTAGCTTCAATTCGGATCCTGGATGCAAAAGGTCAGGTTTTAGCCACAGGCGGACTGACCAAAACCCGGGAAGGTGAAGTTTTTGTCCGTGATGCCCTGCAAAACGAGAAAAAAGTCGGTGTGATTGAAATCACGCTGATTGAGCCTAGTATTGGTGAAATTCTACGAACGCAATGGCTGGCGATTCTGTTCTCATTCATCATTCATGCCCTGCTCTGGGTTGCTTATCGTGCTGTGGCACGTCCAAGCCGTACCGAATATCTGGCACGCATCAATAACGAATCGCGGCTGAAATTCGAGATTCAGACCCTGACCCAGGCACTGGAACAGGAAAAGCATAATGCAGCACTGGCCATTGCCCAGGCTCAACAGGCAGTGAAAAATAAAGCCAAAGAAAAAGAACATAAGCCGGCGGTCCTGGAGCAGGATAGCCTGAGCTTAAATATCCAGTTCTATGATCCAAAACAGTTACTGGATAGCGTCAATAAAACCGTTTCGGTACCTTATTTCAATCTCTGTCAGATTTTTCTGAACAAAGCCACCGAACTCTGTGTGCAACGTTATAAATTGAATAGTTCTGATATTTGTACCGTACATAAATTTGATGAAAAAGGGGCCACGATCAGTATTGCAGCAGATAAACCAAATGCCCTGGCTTGCCTGACCATGATCAGTGCCGTGTTCCAGCTGTTGTCCGAAGTACTGTATAAACGTTACCGGGAAGAAAAACGTTTTGTGCTGCAAACCCGCAGCGCAATTGCCTCTAAAGTCGAGGAGATGCAGCTCAGCTCGGTACAAGCCTCTGAGCGTCTGACACAGCATCTGGTCTCGAAAGAAAGTGCCCTGCATGTACCGAATCATTTGCTGAAAGATGTAAGTGATCACTTCCAGCTGGTGAGTATGCCTAATCCAACCAATGTCCTGACCCGTCATGCCTTTGTGGTGAACGGAATGGATGCAGAAACGGCAGAGCTGGCACAGACTTTTAGAACCGAGATTTTAAAATCCAAACAGTCCAAAGCTTCATAAATTTTTTAAATTAAAAAGCCCGATATTGAATCGGGCTTTTTTATAGCTTAGTTCTGCAAATTTTCACTGGCTAGATGCTGCTTTTAGCTTCTCAGCAGAATTTAGACATCAACTTTTTTTAAAATTCTAGCGCTCTGTATCCAGATTCTGCTTTGGCACTGAGGCACTGTCTTTATTTTTGGCAGCCCAGTAAGTGGCTAATGCCGGACCTGAAATATTGTGCCACAGACTGAAAATGGCACTTGGTAAAGCTGTCAATGGAGAAGCAGCAAAATGGGTTGCCGCCAAGGCCACGCCTAGACCAGAGTTTTGCATACCGACTTCAATCGATACTGCACGACAGTCTATTTCTGCCAGCTTGAACATGCGACTGGCCCAATAACCCAGCAGATAGCCCATACCATTATGTAAGGCTACAATCCCCAGAATTATTAGCCCCGATTGTAAAATCTGGGTTTTGCTGCCGGCAATAATCGCCGCGACAATTGCAACAATGGCAATCACAGAAATCAAGGGCATGACCTGAATATAGGTGCTGACTTTTTGCTTGAGTAGCGCCCGAACAATTAAACCCAGAACAATCGGAAATAACACCACCTGTAAGATTGATACCAGCATGGATAAGGCATTAATCTCAATCCACTGACTGGCCAACACATAGAAAATGGCCGGAGTAAAAATGGGCGCCAGTAAAGTCGAAACCGAGGTACAGGCGACAGACAAGGCGGTATTGCCCTTGGCCATATAGGTAATCACATTGGATGCCGTTCCGCCCGGACAGCAACCCACCAATATCACCCCGATTGCAATCTCTGGCGGTAGCTGAAACAGTTTGCACAGCAGATAAGCCAAGCCTGGCATCGCCACAAACTGGGCGACGACACCAATTGCCACAGCTTTCGGACTTTGCAGGACACTTTTAAAATCGCCTACCGTCATGGTGATACCCATGCCGAACATGATGATGCCCAACATCCACGGAATATAAGCCCTCAACCAGACAAAAGCTTCAGGAACCAGCAAGGCAATGCCAGAAAAGAGCACGACCCATAGCGCAAAGGTTTTTTGGATAAATTGGCTAAACTGGAGCAAGGCTGACATGGGTTTCATCCAGGTATGACATCAAGGGAGATTAAATAAAACAGGTATCTCTTGATACCTGAGTTTATAGATTTAAATACAAAGACAATTAACGAGATATCTAAAGCCTATTCTTGTAAGCTTTTAAACTGTCTGGACGATATCTTTGACATAAATCCGTTTCACTCCATGCGACAGCATATCCTGCCAGGCATGTTGCAGGGAACCATTCAGATCAATGCCCTTGGTGGCATCGGCAATCACATAGGTTTTAAAGCCCAGTTTGCAGGCATCAATGGCAGTCCAGGCCACACAAAAGTCCGTGGCAATCCCGACCACAAATACGGTATCAATCCCACGCTCACGCAGATAGCCAGCAAGACCCGTCATGGTTTTCCGGTCAGCTTCCATAAAGGCCGAGTAACTGTCGATCTGCTCATGAAAACCCTTGCGAATGATGAGTTGTGCTTGCGGTAAATTCAAATCCGGATGCAGTTCGGCATCTAATGTTCCCTGCACACAATGTTTTGGCCATAAGACCTGAGTGCCATAATCCAGCTGAATACTGTCATAGGCGGCCTTGCCAGGATGGTTATCTGCAAAAGAAATATGATTGTCCGGATGCCAGTCCTGAGTCAGGATAATATGCTTAAAATGCTGTCCCAATTGATTGATATTTGGAATAATCTGGTCAGCATTGGCTACAGCCAGATTACCTCCTGGGGTAAATCCTCTCTGTACGTCCACGACCAGTAAAGCGATATTATTCTGCATCTGTTTTCATCCATTGAAATCTCGATTTATACCCAAGCATAGCGCAAAATACTCCAGGATTTTTAGCCCTACGGTTAAAAATGGCATGACTGTGCATTCTGAATGCTGAATGCGCTCATAGAAGCAGATCGAGAGATTCCTTCTTTTTTGAAAATCTAGGATGAGTTCTGGACGTGCGCCGATCTAGACCTATACAAAAATGAATTCTAGATTATCGTAGATAAGGCCATGCAGGTTTTTAATCATATAGCCCTGTCTTGTTCTTAAATTCTAAAAATAAAAAAGCCTGCTAATTGCAGGCTTTTTTAAATCTTTGAACATTACACTTTGGTGCGGTTCACTAAAAACAGCATACATAATGCAGAGATAATGATACATGGGATCGCAGCGGTAATGACTCCCGCAGCCCCAAAACCTGCCGTCAGTAACTGACCGGCAATGACTGGACCCAGCATGGCACCAATACGACCAACGGCCGATGCCACACCGACACCGGTCCCACGTACTTCTGTCGGATAAACGATACTGCCAAAGGCATACAGTACACCCTGACAACCAATGACAAAAGCACCGGCCAATGCGGCTGCCATATACATCTGGTTCAGCGAGCTTGCACCATTCAGCGCCAGTAGACCTGCCAAGATACCACCGTACATCAACAGGATCACATAGGCTTTCTTCCAGCGGTCGGTCAGCATACCTAGAATAATCGTACCAATCGTCGCTGTAACCATGAAGTAGAACTGTGCGGTTGAACCATCTTTACGTGTGAAGCCAAGTTCCATAAATAATGATGGCAGCCAGCTCAACATGATGTAAACCACCATCAAGGTAAAGAAGTAGCTCACCCAGATACATAGCGTACGCAACAGGTTGTCCGAATTAAACAGGTCCTTGAATGAACCCTTCGGTGTAACGGCAAGTTCTGCTGCAGTTTTGTTCTGTGCTTTCAGGTATTCCTTCGACTCAGGCAAAAATAGCATCATCAGCGGAATGGCAAAAATCGGTAACAGACCACCGAGATAAAAAACATTCTTCCAGTTGGCACCAAATTCAGTCGCCGCAATTAAAGATAAAATTGCTGCGCCGACTGGCATGCCGCAGTACATCAAGCCGACTGCACGGCCACGGTTTTGTGGAGAGACAGCTTCAGAAGCGAGTGTAATCAGAATTGGCATCGCGCCGCCCAGACCGGCCCCGGCCAGAAAACGCACTGCCAGCAAGCTGTTAAAGCTATTCACCCAGACGGTACATAAGGTAAATACAGCAAATACTGCTGTCGACCAGATCAAGACCTTTTTACGGCCAATGCGGTCCGCAAACCGACCACCAATCAGTGCACCAGGTAATAAACCCAGAATCCCTGCACTAAAAAACACACCCAACTGGGAACTATCGAGACCAAAATGCTCACGAATACCTGCAGCAGCAATTCCGGCTGCCTGAATATCTAAGCCTTCAATCACCGCAATCAGAAAACAGATCGCGACCGTGACGATAGCATGCTTATTGTCTGATTTTTCCATTGGATTATCCTTGTTCAATCAGCGTTACAAAAGAGAGTCATCATCTATGAGCCTGACTGCAGAAATAACTATCAATAAGTGGAAGGTTTTGCCTGGATATTCCCAAAGGAGCAGAAGCGGGTGAAGAGAGGATACGACCAGATAAAGTCGCAAAAACACTTAATCAGAACAGCATAAAATGCAAGACTTTGACCTTAAGGCTTATACATCAAGTTAAAAAATCAACCGATAAGAAAAAAATTCCTCAATATATTGATATTTAAAAGAGATTAGTTTTAACAGTTTTGGATTTTATTTGTCTGGGCCGAAAGAGGCTATCAAGATGTGTAATATCTCAATTTATCCAATATAACTATTAATCCATAAGCAAAACATACTGAAACGGCGGTTTTGAGCTGAGCTTTTTGCACAAGCGTTAACATTTTTGAGTCGATTTGCTGGATTATCTATTGCTATGTAGGTAGAGGCAGGACTTTAGTCTCAGGATTTTGCTTTATAAATCATCTTATTTATTACTTGATTGTTTCCAGAAGGCTTTGTATAAAGAATTCAGTAGCTTTTACTAAAGCATATTGTTCTTATGCGTTTGATCAGTCATAATTTGCATAAGCAATATTCAATTCAATGCAAATCTATTGAATTTGCTATAAATCTAAATACAAATCCATCCCAATTTATGTTTTCTCATTCCTTTCGGATGGACAAATAGGATAGTTTTTTAAAATGACTCAGCAAGCACAGACCATTCAAGGTTCCATAGTCGCAATCGTCACCCCTATGTTTGAAGATGGCAGCGTAGATTGGAAGGGTCTCGAGAAGCTGGTTGAATGGCATATTGCAGAGGGTACCAACAGTATTGTCGCCGTTGGAACAACAGGCGAAGCCTCTACTCTCAGCATGAGTGAACACACCCAGGTGATCAAAGAAATCATTCGTGTGGCCAACAAACGTATTCCTATTATTGCCGGCACAGGTGCAAACTCGACTCGTGAAGCAATCGAACTGACCCGCGAAGCCAAAGAGCTGGGGGCAGATGCCGCGTTACTGGTAACGCCGTATTATAATAAACCGACTCAGGAAGGCTTGTATCAGCATTATAAAGCCATTGCTGAAGCGGTTGACCTGCCTCAGATCCTGTATAACGTACCAGGCCGTACCGGTGTGGATATGGCCAATGAAACCGTAATCCGCCTGGCCGATATTCCACAAATTATCGGTATTAAGGATGCGACTGGTGATGTGCCACGCGGTGCTGAACTGCTGCAAGGTCTTAGCGGTAAGGATATGACTGTTTATTCAGGTGATGATGCGACTGCGTATCAGCTGATGGGCTATGGTGCCAAAGGCAATATCTCGGTTACGGCGAACGTGGCTCCGAAAGCCATGAGCGAAGTATGTGCCGCTGCCATTGCCGGTGATGCTGCAACTGCTGAACAGTTAAATGCTCAGGTTGCAAATTTACACAATATTTTATTTTGCGAATCCAACCCAATTCCTGTGAAATGGGCACTCCACGACATGGGCTTAATTGGTACAGGTATTCGCCTTCCATTAACACCACTTGCAGAACAATATCGCGCTCCGCTTCATGAAGCACTGGTCGAAGCGGGCGTTATCAAATAAAAGAGCAGAAGATTATGCAATTACGTTTAGGACTTAGCCTTACACTTTCAGTATTCAGTTTGGCAGGTTGTAGTTCATTGGCCGTTAACAACGGCTCTTTAGACTATAAAGAGACTACAAGCCTGGAAGCTTTACAATATCCTGAAGGCACTCTGGTTCGTCCGGCAACGCCATTGTACCCTGCTCCAACGGTCGATCCGCTTGCAATTGAGCATGCACCTAAGCTTGAAAACCAGCGTGGCAACCGTTTTGCCTTGCCACGCCCGCCAGCCCAGACTGCAAACTCAGGTGCAGCGAATCAGACCGAAACCAATACTATCGGTAAACCGCAGTTGGTCACTGACGGAAATCTTAATCCTCTGCTTAAAATTGAGGGAAATTCTGCTACAATTTGGCAATACACCCTTGCCACCCTCAGCAGTCTGAATCATAGCGTCGTTGCCCAGAGCAAAGATCGTTACGAAATTACGGTTAAGATCGATCAGCAAACCTATGTATTAAGATTATCTTCTGTAGGTTCAAGTAATAACCTCGCTGTGTTCAATGCCGATAACAGTTTTGCCGACCGTGAAAAAGCCGCAGAACTGCTCAACCAGATTTACCAAAATTGGCCAGCCTAGACATTTCTAGGCATTTTTTTTTGTAAAAGGTTCCCTCATGTTAAAACAAACCTTGCTCTATACTGGTAAAGCGAAATCTGTCTATACCACAGACAGTTCAGACCATCTGATTTTAGTCTTTCGGGATGATGCCTCTGCATTCAATGGCGAAAAAATCGAGCAACTAGATCGTAAAGGCAAGGTGAACAACCGTTTTAACGCCTTCATTATGGAAAAGCTGGCAGAAGCGGGTATTGAAACTCACTTTGAAAAGCTGCTGACTCCAAATGAAGTGCTGGTGAAAAAACTGGATATGATCCCGGTTGAATGTGTGATTCGTAACTATGCAGCAGGTTCTTTATGCCGCCGCTTAGGTGTGGAAGAAGGCAAGGCCTTGGTTCCTCCAACATTTGAATTGTTCTTTAAAGATGATGCGCTTGGCGATCCAATGGTCAATGAGTCACAAGCAATTGCTTTAGGCTGGGCAACTGCTGAACAATTGGCAAAAATGAAAGAATTGACTTACCAAGTAAATGACGTGCTGAAAGCATTGTTTGACGCAGGTAACATGATTCTGGTCGATTTCAAGCTTGAATTCGGCGTATTCCACGACCGTATCGTACTGGGTGACGAATTCTCTCCAGACGGTTGCCGTTTATGGGATAAAGACACCAAGAAAAAACTGGATAAAGACCGTTTCCGCCAAGGTTTAGGCGGTGTGGTTGAGGCATATGAAGAAGTCGCTGGCCGTCTAGGTATTGATCTTTCCGATATCTAATTATTCCTTAATTAAAAAACCGGATTTATAAATCCGGTTTTTTAATCCCTGCTACTTTCTCATTCCAGTTATTTAATTCAGTTTTTAAAGAGAGAAATTAAAAATAAACCTGTCATATAAATAAATAGTTTATTTAACACTTTTTCATTAGTTTTTGATAATTAAAATAAAGTGTACTAATTTAAATCAGATTCAACACATTATTCATTTAAAATAAAATTCAACCAATTAAATCATTAAAATAATTAATTATTTTTATTCATAAAAAACTACATTTTAAAACAAATATTTATTTTAAAATAATTCATTACATAATTATTTTTTTAGCTTATCAAAGCATGTTAATTATAATTAATCCTTGCTTAAAAAAGATAAGGAAGTATAAATTTTTCACTGCTCACCACTTAATTTATAACCAATTAATAATGATCGAGAAAAAACTAAAATAAGTTGAGGATTTTCTTATGAAAACATCTGGCTTTACCATATTGCTGCTTGCTGCCCTATTAAGTGCATGTCATGACAGCGATAATGACTCTTCCAGTTCTAATCCGCCTCCTACCCCAATTCCTAATCCTGTTGAACCGCCCCCTTATGACATGGAAGACATGAATAATTATATTGCTGCGACAAAATACGAGCAGAGATATAATAATGTGGTCGAGAACTGTGGGTCTGACTCAGCGCCACAATATGAATGTTCCGGACTGTTATTTAGAGGTATTCGGATCGCAGCTCAACCGAAACCTTGGGTTCACCGGCAAAGAGACCGCGACAAAGGCGCTGTAGCTTTTGCTTATATTCGCCAGGATCTGAATTTCAAGTTACCCGATGATACCTATCAGGCAGGTATTGTGATCAGACCGGATTATGAAGATGTAGCACCGACCCGCTGTGCATCGCCTATGGACATGAATACTGATGCCAGAACTGGCTCATTTAATAACTGTCTGAAATCGGATGAAGTCCAGTATGGCTCGGTCGACTATACAGTAAAAGACTGTCAGGACTGGGGCATCGATACGCCACAGAAATGGCTGGATATATTTATACCCGTCATGCGGGCTACCAAGGCACAAGGTACCCTAGATCAGTTCCCGGGACAGACCTGCTCGTATACCATGTCTGTATCTGATCAGGCTAAATTTGCGACTCGGGCGAATTACTTTAGTATGTTTGCCGCTATCCGAAAAGGTGTTCCAACTGATTTGCGCCCAGACTGGTGGAATGACGAGATTCTGGTCACTGCCTGGAATGACGAAAAGGCCACCACTGCACCGATCGAAGCTTTTTATTATAATCTGGGTAATGAAGCAGGTTTAGAAGCAGCTCAAAGCTTCCAGCAAGCATATTATGAGGACACCCAAAAATATCTTCCTATTCTAGCAATTGACTTTAAGGTAGATGAGCCATCCCGCATCTACTTCAGTGCACATGACCAGGTTGTATTTGAAAATCTGTCCAACCTTGAAAAAATTAAAATCACCGCAAACTGGTTAACGCCAGACCCGCCTGCGGAGAACTCAGCAGCGTTCGAGCTTGATAAAAAGACCTATCAGGAACTGCTCAACCCTTCTGCATCAAGATGGACACTGGCTCAACAAGATGCCAATATCACCTCACAGTATTTAGCCAGACGTTTTCTCGGCTTCAATTACAAGTACTATACCACTGAAGTTACCGCGCTAATCAATTATATGGTTGATTTTGAACAGCCAGTCGCAAATGAAATTAAGGCGAAATATAATCGTGAACGGCCATTTGTTTACTATAACAGTGAAATATGTACCCCTGAAGACCGCGACTTCCTGTTGACGAATACCTCATATCCATCAGGCCATAGCTTAAGAGGATATCTGGTCGGCTACAGCCTGTCCGATGTAGACAATAGCAGAAGAAGTGAGTTTGAAAACACTGCAGTTGATTATGCGAAGAGTCGTATAGTCTGCCGGGTACACTGGTTAAGTGATACTGAAGCAAGTAAAGGCATCGCTTCAATGGCTATGAATATTTTAAAATACTCTCCTGAATACCTGGGTAGAGTACAAGCTGCCAAGCAGTCAATTCAATAATCTGTCTGGGAAAGACTAAAACTCATCGAGCTTTAAATTTCCAAATGATGCTCCATAGATTTAATCATCTTTGGGGCATTATTTTTACATAAAAAATCAATCTGTTTCGAGTTAAATCATTATTATTAAGTCCTGAATTTTTAGATGATTAAATAATTGGATTAAAAACATTTTCCGGCAGATTAATACCATTATATTAAATCTATTTAAAAATACTTAAATCATTTATTTCTGCTATTTCAACTAATTATCTGTCCCAATATTTAACCATTTTTAAAACAGGATTCAAATTATTTAATAGTAATTAAAATAAAAGCCCGATCCCGGGCTTTTATTTACTGTTGCTGTTGTTGCTGCCAGCGACGTTGCTGCAAGCGCTCGGCCTCTACTTCACGCTTATTCCGCGCTGACTCATACAGTTTTGTTCCTTTTAGCTCTGGTGGCAAATATTCCTGCATCACAAAATGCTCAGGGTAATTATGCGGATACAGATAATCTACCCCATAGCCCTGCTCTTTCATCAGCTTGGTCGGTGCATTTCTTAAATGCAAAGGTACCGGCAGGTTGGACGTTTTATCTGCGAGTTCCATCGCTTTGTTAATTGCCAGATAGGTACTATTACTTTTGGCACTAGTCGCCAGATAAACTGCACATTGCCCCAAAATAATCCGGCATTCCGGCATGCCTACAGCCTGTACCGAACGGAAGCATTCACCGGCTAGTAACAAGGCATTCGGATTGGAGTTACCGATATCTTCAGATGCGGCAATCAGCATACGGCGTGCAATAAACACTGGATCTTCACCGCCTTTGAGCATCCGCGCCATCCAGTATAGGGTTGCATCCGGATCACTGCCGCGAATTGATTTAATAAAGGCCGAAACTAAATCATAGTGCTGCTCACCAGACTTGTCATAACGGGCAATATTTTGCTGAGCCACTTTCACCACTATCGCATTGGTGATGATATTTTCCATATCCGGTTCAAAGGTACTGGCGATCAGATCGAGTAGATTTAGTGCCTTACGGGCATCTCCTGCCGCGAACTGGATCAGGGCGTCAAATTCTTCAATCAGGATATGTCTTTCCTGCAAGAAAGAGTCATTTTGCAAGGCTTGCGTCAATAAGCTCTGAATTGATTCAGCACTCAAGGCATTCAGGCTATACACCTGACAACGTGACAATAAGGCACTATTCACTTCAAAGGACGGGTTTTCCGTGGTAGCACCAATTAAGGTAATTTTCCCCTTCTCGACCGCGTTTAACAGCGCATCCTGCTGAGATTTATTAAACCGATGAATTTCATCAATAAATACTACAGGCGTCAGCAGATCACCACCTTCGGCAATGATTTCACGCAGCTCTTTTACGCCAGTATTCAGAGCAGACAGACTGATAAAAGGCCGGTCTACCGCTTGAGCCAGCAGTAAGGCAATGGTGGTTTTACCGACCCCGGGTGGTCCCCAGAAAATGATCGAAGGCAGATGTCCCTGATCAATCATCTGGCGTAAAGGCGCCTGCTCACCCAGCAAATGTTCCTGCCCGATAATCTGTGTAAGGTCGCGTGGCCGTAAACGTTCTGGAAGCGGGATATGACTATCTGACATGTTATTATTGGCTCAAATTAAATTCTGATCTCATTCTAACACCAGCAGTTTTGATTCCAAGATTGCAAGCCCCAAGCACAAAAAATTAATTTATATAGATATCCCCTATTTTTTTAATTCTGAATGAATTAATCTCTATAAAAGCAAATAATTTGAACATGATTAATTGTGAATTAATTACAGTGTAATTTTCATATTGTTTATTCTAATTAAAAGAAACTTATCTAGCCCATTGGGCAATTCTGGGCTGTAGTGGTGAATGCATGAAGCATGATAAATTTGAACAGGGAACTGTGAGCTGGTCGGAGCCACTGGCATCATCATCACTGATTGCGCCACACGTTCACTTGTCTGAATCTATTTTGTTAAAAAATCTGATTGATGCCTTACCCCAACCCTTATGGGTCAGCAACAAACAACATCTGCAATATTTTAACCATGCCATGACTGACTATCTTGGGGTAAACCTGAATGAACAGGGCAATCCACAATGGCAGAACTTCATTCATGCAGAGGACCTGCAGCTGTTTTTAACGCAGTGGCATGCAGCGCTGGACCAGCATCAGGATTTTGAAACCCAGTGCCGGATTAAACGCAGTGATACCCATTATCGCATGTGTACTCTGGCTGTAAAATTTCATCATCAGCCGGACCATTTGCTGCAATGGGCCGTTTCCCTGACCGATGTGCATGATTATTTTGAAATCCAGCAGCAACTTTCTCATATTGTTTCCACCCAGGAAAATATGCTGGATGCCAGTGCAGACTGCATTAACATTATCAGTCCTGAAGGTGAAATTCGACATAGCAACCAGCCGGGTTGTCTGACACAAGCAAATGAGGCCGAAGAACAGGATCAGGACCGCTCATTGTCCTGGTTCAATCGCTTAACCCCTGAAGCGCGAAAACCCGCGCAGCGCGCATTAAATCAGGCTGCCCAAGGCTTAAACAGTCGTTTTTCCAGCAAAGTTCAGATTAAAGATCAACCAATCCAGTATTGGGATCACCTGCTGACCCCGATTCTGGATCAGCAGAATATTACTCAAAATATCCTCTGTGTATCACGGAATATCAGTCAGCAAAAAATCGCAGAAACCCGTTTAAAAGAAGTGATTAAACGTGATGAACTGACTGGCCTGTATAACCGTAGTACCTTCTATAAAACCTTCAAACAGGTCTTGGTAAAGGCCAAGCAACAGCAGACCATGGCAGGTTTACTACTCATTGATCTGGACTATTTCCGGCACATCAATGATACCCTGGGTCATATTGCTGGCGATCATCTGCTCCATATTCTGGGTAAGCGTTTCCAGGCCTGTTTCGGGCCAAATACCATCGTTGCCCGCCTGGGTGGGGATGAGTTTGCCGTACTAGTCAAAAATCTGGAAAGTGAAGAACAGCTGCTGGCAACAGCGCAAATGGCGTATGCCCAGCTGGAGCAACCGATCAATTATGTCGGCAATAGCATCAACAGTGCCATGAGCATAGGCTGCACAATTTATCCACGTGATGCCTTGAATACTTCTAATCTGCTGAAATGTGCCGATATTGCCTTGAATGACCTGAAAAATAGTGGTCGTGGTGGTATCCGCATGTTTAATCAGGAAATGTGCGGATCACTGGAAAATATGACCAAGCAGCTGACTCTGGCGCGCAAGATTATTCTGGCCGATCAGATCATTCCCTATTATCAGCCCAAGGTGCGTCTATCTGATGGTGCAGTGATTGGTTTTGAAGCCCTGTTACGCTGGCAGGATCAGGACCAGAATATCCAGTTACCTTCTGAAATTTTTGGCGCCTTTCAGGACTATGAGCTGGCCTCACGTATCAGTGAAACCATGCAACTGAAAGTCTTTGCAGATATGAGTCGCTGGCAGGCTCAAGGTCTGGATCTGTTGCCAATTTCAATCAATGCTGCACCGGTTGAATTCCTGCGCGATGACTATGCCGAAAAACTGTTGGCACGCCTGTCCAATTTCGATATTCCGGCCCACAAAGTTGAACTGGAAATTACCGAACAGAGTCTGTCCGAGCATGGTGCCAATTATGTGGTCCGTGCTCTGAACCTGCTGAAACAGGCTGGAATCCAGATCTCGCTGGATGATTTCGGTACCGGACATTCTTCACTGACCCGCTTGCAGGACTATCCGGTCGATTGCATCAAGATTGACCGCAACTTTGTAGAACGCATGAACAGTGACCCATCTGCGTTGGCTATTGTCAAAGCCATTACCCAGATTGGCTCCAGTATTGCACTGGATGTTCTAGTCGAAGGTATCGAGAATACAGAACAGCTGGACACCCTGATTCATTGTGACTGCCAGATTGGACAGGGATTCTATTTCTATCGTCCGATGGCCGGTGCTTCGGCCCAAGCTTTGCTGCATCCGCTAGCGCAAGAAGCAACTATTCAGCAATCATGCAGACAGATTTAACGCACCCAGCGTACGATATAGTCTTCGATGTCATTTTCATGAATGTCGCTTTCACTCAGGCAGCGTCCTGCTGCTGACTTGCGTGCCTGAATCACACTTTCTCGTGAACCGCTGACCAGATAATGCCAGGATGGCAAGCTTTTGCCCTGTTCTACCCGGCGATAGGCGCAACTTGATGGTAACCAATGAATGGTTTGCAATTTTTCTGGGGTAAGCTGAATACAGTCCGGCACATATTGCAGGCGATCCGGATAATTGGAGCAACGTGCAGTGGTGCAATCCAGCAGCTTGCAGGCCACTTTGGTATAGGCAACTTCCTGGGTATCTTCGTCTTCCAGTTTAATCAGACAGCATAAGCCGCAACCATCACATAAAGCTTCCCACTCGGCCTGCGTCAGTTCAGCCAGTGAATAGTTTTTCCAGAATTCAGGACGTAAAGTATCGCTCATGATCAGGTCGGCACATTCAAAAATCAGCTTATTATAGCAGCCCGAACCTTACAGACCTATCGCTCAAATTCTTATTACTATCACGTAAACTATTGTTAAATCATAGACAGTTCATCAACAAAACACTAACAGTCGCTAGAATCGTTTATTTCTATACTAAATTTGAAAATAAAAACACATGGAGAATATATATGTTTCGCTGGGCTATTATTTTTGCTGTTATTGCATTAATTGCGAGTCTACTAGGTTTTGGTGGCGTTGCAGGCTTATCTAAGGATTTTGCAATTATCTTGTTGGTAATTGCGGTGATTCTTGCGATCGTGGGTTTTCTTTCTCGCGGCAAAGTCTAGATTTAAACTAGACTTGCCCGAGGCAAGTGTTAACTTTCGAAAAAAACAAGAGCCTTTTGGCTCTTGTTTTTTTATGGCTCTATTAATTTATACCAGCTCGGTTTTAAGCTTAAGGTTTTAGATGACGAGGCCTAAATCCCGCTACCAGTAAGGCTGCAAGATAAGCTGCCACACCGACAACACATAAGATCACCACTTCTAAAACACGCATCCATTGCGATACATCTGCGTTATACCAGCTCAGGCCATAGGCTAAAGCGGCAATCATGATGGTATTGGCAAACATAAACTGCAGGAAGATTTTTTTCCAATGGGAGCCAAAACGGAAAATATGACGTTTATGCAGATAATAATAGAGTAAACCGGCATTGACCATGGCTGAACCCGTTGATGCCAGTGCAAGCGCCATATGCTCTGCTTCCCAATGAATTAGCTTGAAGAAACCGATAAAAATCACGTTCAGAATCGCATTGGCTGCCACGGCTATCAAGCCGATACGTACTGGTGTTCTGGTATCCTGTCTTGCATAAAAACCGGGCGCAAAGACTTTAATCAGCATAAAGGCGATCACACCACCACTCATACATTTTAATGCCAGAGCCGTCATTTGAGTATCTTCAAAGGTGAACTGGCCACGTTCAAACAGGGCCTGAATGATCGGTGTCGAGAGCATAAATAATGCAATGCTGGCAGGAAGACCTGCCATCACAATCACTTTGGCAGCCCAGTCCATCATGCCACGAAATTTTTCCGGATTCTGCTCGGTATGCCGCGCAGATAATGATGGCAGAATTACAGTTCCAATCGCAACACCGATCAGGCCAAGCGGCAATTCGGTCATACGCTCGGCACTGTACAGCCAGGACACCGAACCATCCTGCATGAACGAAGCCCAGATGGTATTTAACAATAGATTAATTTGCGTGACCGATACCCCAAATAGTGCCGGCAGCATCAACTTCATGATGCGATCAACACCTTCATGTTTGAAGTCAATTTTTGGAGGAATCAGCAGCTTTTTACGCCACAATTCAGGAATCTGGATCGCCAGCTGTAAAATACCGGCAATAATAACTGACCAGCCCAGTGCCATAATGGGCTCTGCCATATAAGGCGTAAGCCAGACTGCTCCGGCAATCATGGCAACATTTAACAAGACCGGTGCAAATGCCGGTGTGCTAAAAGAGCCATAACTGTTCAGGATACTGCTGGCAAAGGCAGTCAGCGACATGAACAGCAAATAAGGAATGGTCAGGCGAAACATGTCCGTTGCCAGGGCGAATTTTTCAGGATCGCTATGGAAACCCGGCGCATAGATATACATGATCAATGGTGCAGCAATCATCGCGACCATGGTCAGCGCTGTCATCACTGTCGCCAGACAGCCGAATACCCGACTGATCAGAATCTGGACTTCGAGATGAGTACGACTGGTTTTGTATTCGGTCAGTACCGGAATAAAAGCCTGTGAAAATGCGCCTTCGGCAAATAATCGCCTGAAAAAGTTTGGAATACGAAATGCAACTACGAAAGTATCGAAGTCTTTACCAGCACCAAAGACATTCAGTAAAACAATATCTCGAACCAATCCCAGTACGCGTGACAACATGGTCATCGCACTGACAATGACGGTCGAACGCCAAAGCGCCATCCTCTTCACCTAATGTATAAATTTGTGGCTATTGTAATGAAACTTTTGTCAGAAGTTCATTGCTTAATTTCATCCCGCAAGCGAGTTTGAAGTGTTTTTATAATGCTGTAACTGTGTACGAAAATCAGCCCAGTTAAAATACGGCCCCGGATCAGTCTTGCGGCCCGGTGCAATATCTGAATGTCCGGCAATATGCTGCTGGATTTTAGGATAATAATCTTGCAAACAGGCAGTCACTTTGACTAGGGCTTCATACTGTGCGGTTGCAAAAGGCAAATCATCACTGCCTTCCAGCTCGATCCCGATCGAATAATCATTACATTCTTTTTTGCCCAAATAGGTCGAGCGGCCTGCATGCCAGGCACGGTCATTAAAATTGACGAATTGCAGCACCTCTCCCGTTCTTAAAATCAGCAGATGAGTTGAAACCTGCATCCCTTCAATTGTCTGAAAATAAGGATGTACGGACCAGTCCAGCTGATTCTGAAAAAACTGTTCAATATAACCGCCGCCAAACTGGGAAGGAGGCAGGCTGATATTGTGAATCACCAGCAATTGGATTTCAGTTTGTACTGGCCGCTGATTAAAATTGGGAGATGGGATTTGACGTACACCGATTAGTTGCCCGTCCCTAACCTGAAACTCAGCTGCCTGTTGCATAGAACCGTTCTCCCCAAAAAATAAAATCTGCAAGATCAGCATTGCAGCCGGCTTCATGCTAAAACTTTCAAGGACAAATCTCAATTCATCCCGGCAAACTGGATGAAAAATCGCTCATCTTTTATGTAACGGTGCTAAGATAAGGCGCAATTTTTACGGCTTAAAAAGATACGGAAGTAGACATGAGCATATCTCAAGCTTTGCTAGACCAGTCGATTCAAATCAACATCCAACAGGCACTTTCAGAAGATATTGGTGAAGGCGATATTACCGCCCTGCTGACCCCTGAAGACGAACAGGCCACTGCCACCATCATTAGCCGTGAAAACATGGTTTTGGCCGGTCAGCCTTGGGTCAATGCCTTGATTCAGGCCTACGATCCGAGTGTTGAAGTGATCTGGCTGAAAAATGATGGCGATCATGTTCAGGCCAACGAAGCATTTTTAAAACTGGCGGGATCTGCGCGTAGTTTATTGACCGTGGAGCGCCCTGCCCTAAACTTTGTCCAGACACTATCGGCCGTTGCCACTAAAACAGCCCACTATGTCAAACAGTTGCAAGGTCTAAATACCAAGCTGTTAGATACGCGCAAAACACTTCCGGGTCTGCGTATTGCACAAAAATATGCCGTGGCCATTGGCGGTGGTCAGAATCACCGTTTGGGTCTGTTTGACGCCTTTCTAATTAAAGAAAATCATATTATGGCAGCGGGTGGTATTGCACAGGCAATTGCCAAGGCTCATCAGATTGCGCCGGGCAAACCGGTCGAAGTTGAAGTCGAAACCTGGGATGAGCTGAATCAGGCGCTGGAAGCCCATGCCGATATCGTGATGCTGGATAACTTCAGTCAGCAACAAATGATTGATGCGGTACAACATGTAGCCGGCCGCTGTAAGCTAGAAGCTTCAGGGAATATTACTATTGAGAATTTACGTGAGGTTGCCAGTACCGGCGTTGATTATATTTCCATGGGCGTGCTAACCAAAGATGTCAAAGCCATTGATCTATCGATGCGTTTTAATGCTGAAGCTTAAATTTGATACGCAATAGGAGAAGGGTGCGAAGCACCCTTTTTTTATTTTTTAAAATTTTTTGCGCATATTTTGTACAAAAAATATATTGAGGATGAAGTGATGTCGGATTTTCATCACTTATTGTTATTTTGTCCTGCTGGTGTAGAAGTACTATCCTGATTTGCATCATGGGACTTGGACTTATTATTATCACAGGCAGCCAGACCCAGAACTGTACACACTGACAGTGCGATGAACCATATTTTCATATCTCAATCCTCTACGAGTTAGTAGATTTAAAATCATCTCCTGAAACCGAGCGCTACAGTAGACAGGTCCTGTTCAATTTTTGTGAGCTAATGTTGAGGCATAAAAAAACGCATCTTTTAGATGCGTTTTTTTAGCTTTAATGAATTACCAGCCTAAAGCTTCTTGCTGTTTTTTCACCAATTCCTGAATCCCTTTCTCGGCCATTTCCAGCATGGCATCCGATTGGGCACGGGTAAATGGTTTGTCTTCTGCAGTGCCTTGAATTTCAATAAATTCACCTGCCTGCGTCATCACCACATTCAAGTCCGTTTGACAGTTTGAATCTTCTTCATAGCAAAGATCCAGTAATACTTCATCTTTGAAAATACCCACAGAAACCGCAGCCACCAAACCTTTTAATGGATCATGTTTGATTTTCTTTCTTTCCAGCAATACGTTCATAGCATCGACCAAAGCCACTGCAGCACCGGTAATCGCTGCAGTACGGGTACCGCCATCAGCCTGAATCACGTCACAGTCGATGGTAATGGTATTTTCACCCAGCTTTTTCAGATCAACCATTGAGCGCAGGCTACGACCAATCAGGCGCTGAATTTCCTGGGTACGGCCACTCTGTTTGCCACGTGCCGCTTCACGATCGCTACGGGTATGAGTTGAACGTGGCAACATGCCATATTCAGCAGTCACCCAGCCTTGGCCCTGACCTTTCAGGAAACGCGGTACAGAACTGTCTACACTGGCAGTACAGAGTACTTTGGTATGACCAAATTCAACCAATACAGAGCCTTCCGCATAACGTGTATAGTTACGGGTAATTTTCACTTCACGTAATTGATCTAATGCTCGTTGGTCGATACGCATAATAAGTCCTGTAGGGGTTCAAAATAATTGCGGCCCAGTATAGCAGAAGCCTTGACCAAGATTAGGCAAGCGGGGCATTCATTTACAAAATCAGTGCATCAGAGCGCGAAGAAATATCAAAATTCTGCCGACCTGTGACGCTACGATTTGACTTGATTTTTGCTAGACTAAAACACCCCATAAGGGAAGCCAGTGGCAGGAAACCGATTTATGTCCTTACGTGAAGATCGCAAGCAGCAAAGTCATCAGGCACTACTTGATGCGACTCTGGCCTTGAGCAGTCAGGGACGCGCTTTCAGCACGATCAGTTTGCGGGAAGTCGCACATGCTGTTGGACTGGTACCCGCGGCGTTTTATCGGCATTTTCAGGATATGGACCAGCTCGGTCTGGAATTGCTGGATCAGGTGGCGATGCACATCAAAGGGGTACTTCATCAATTGGGACAGGCTTATCTGTATCAGCCAAATACCCGGACCCGAACCGGGCTAGAACTGTTTTTTCAGGCCGTCGGATACCATCCTGAATCCTGGATTTTTTTTGTGGCAGAACGCTGGGGCGGCTCGGATGTGTTACGTACCGGAATTGAACGGGAAATTCATTTTCTGGCCGAAGATGTCATGCATGAACTGGCCAAGATGCAAACCACCCGGCATATCCAGACCCCACAGGACTTGCAGGCTCTGGCACAAATGCTGATTGAGCTGTCCCTGAACTGGGCCATGGGCTGGATTCATCTGCAGCAGCAGGCTGATCCCGAGCTGCGCCAAGTCCAATCCAATGTCTTTAAAAGCCAAAGCGTGCTACAGATGCAGCTCTTGCTGCGTGGCGTTTTGCACTGGTATCGGAGTCCTGCCGAAACAGCAGTTCCCCTAACCCATGCAATGGTCACTCCCCCGACCTAAACAAAAAAACCCGTATAAGATGCAGGTTTTTGGCTGGTCTTCAGTTTAACATTATTTGGCCTTACGCTCTTTTTCAACCAGATAATTCACGACCTGAATGACTTTGGCACCATCCCCCTGCACAATATATTTACCATTCACGGTGACTGCCGGAACACCACTTAACTGATATTGGGCAGCCAGATTTTTGGCTTGGGCAATTTTTGAAGTGATCGGAAAAGATTTATAGGTGCTGTTAAATTTCGCTTCAGGAATACCATAGCGGGTATAGAACTTGGCCAGCTGTGCCTGTTCTAAAATTGGACGCTGTTTGTCATGAATATCATGGAATAGCTGTAAATGTGCTTTTTGACGCACCCCCAATGCTTCAGATACATAATAAGCTCGCGCTGCCTGTTCCCAAAGTGGGTTCATCGCAGCCGGTGTACGTACAAAACGTACATCTTTTGGTAATTTCTTTAACCAGCTCTGCATATGTGGTTCAAGCGAGAAACAGTGACCACAGCCGTACCAGAAGAATTCACGCACTTCAATTTTGCCTGGTTTTTCGACTTTGACTGGTTTTGCAACCACCTGATAGTCCTGACCTGCCACAAAATTGGCCATAGCATTGCCTGAAACGGCCAAAACAGATGCGGCAACAGCGCCTAAAAGGAATTTTTTCATTCGGATTATCGTCCTCTAAATCATTATGCTTAAGTTTATGTGTTCAATATAAATCAATTATGCCGGTTTCGTTTTCATTCTGTGAACTTTTTTGCTGCTTTTATCGCTTTTTCTGCCAGAATCGCTACACTAAACCATCGAACTGATTTTCAAGGTTTTACATCAGTTTCCCTGGCCTTTCGGCACGTACATATTTTTAGCTAATCATGACTGATTGAGGTGACACCAATGTCGCAATTGAATGTTGATCCACAAGAAATTGCCAAATTTGAAGCATTTGCAGCTATATGGTGGGATCAGCATTCCGAGTTCCGCCCCTTGCACATGATTAATCCACTACGTTTAAACTGGATTGATGAACATGCCGGTGGTCTGAATGGTAAAAAAGTGCTGGATGTCGGCTGTGGTGGCGGGATTCTGGCCGAAAGCATGGCACGTCGGGGTGCTGATGTACTCGGGATTGATATGGGCGCAGCGCCTCTGAATGTGGCACGCATCCATGCCGAACAAGAAGGTGTCAGCAATATCGAATACCGACAGGTGCCGGTCGAGCAACTGGCAGACGAACAGGCTGGTCAATATGACATCGTGACCTGCATGGAAATGCTGGAACATGTGCCAGATCCAGCATCGATTATTCAGGCCTGTTACAAGCTGGTCAAGCCAGGCGGTCATGTGTTTTTCTCGACCATTAACCGTAATCCGAAGTCCTATTTATTTGCCATTATCGGGGCAGAATATGTGTTGCGGATGTTGGCCAAAGGCACCCACGATTACAGCAAATTTATCAAGCCGTCCGAACTGGCGCATGATATTCGTAATGCCGGTTTAAAACTCAAAGATATGACCGGCCTGCACTATAATCCATTGACCAAGCATTATTGGCTGGCAGCGAATGTAGATGTAAATTATATGGTCTATACCGTGAAAGAGAATGCAGCAGAGCCCACAGAATGAAAGCAGTTTTATTTGATCTCGATGGTACCCTCATTGATACTGCGGCCGATTTTGTCCGGATTATCCAGCAGATGTGCCGTGAAGAAGGCCGCGCACTGGTTGCACCCGAGCTGATCCGTACCCAGGTTTCAGAAGGTGCACGCGCCATGGTGAAACTGGTCTATCCGGAACTGCAACTGGAAGATCCGGTATTTTTAGCCCATCGTCAGCGTTTTCTGGATATGTACGGTGCCGATATTGCGGTCGATACCGATCTGTTTGATGGTATGTATCCCTTGCTGGAACAGCTGGAAGCACAAGATATTCCGTGGGGCATCGTCACCAATAAACCGCGCTGGCTCAGTGAGGCTTTACTGAAAGCACTGAATTTAACTGAACGCTGTGCGGTACTGGTTTGCCCGGAAGATGTCATCCGCACCAAGCCTGATCCTGAACCGATGTATCTGGCAGCCAAACAGCTCGAGCTTGCTGCAGAAGACTGTATCTATGTCGGTGATCATCCGCGTGATATTGATGCAGGGCGTCATGCCAAGATGACCACCATTCTGGCAGCTTATGGTTATTTACCACTGCAATACAAAGATGACTTAACAGCCTGGCAAGCCGACTATATAGTGGATACAGTTGCAGAATTACAGCGGCTGATTCAGAAACTGCTCGTGCAACGGCAGACTGCGGTATCTTGAAAGCTTAAAACCAAACAATAAGAAATAAGGAGGTAGATAATGAAATATTCAGAATATCAACCTCGCCCCGATCTACTCAAGGAT
Organism: Acinetobacter pecorum; assembly: GCF_014837015.1. Taxonomy (GTDB): domain Bacteria; phylum Pseudomonadota; class Gammaproteobacteria; order Pseudomonadales; family Moraxellaceae; genus Acinetobacter; species Acinetobacter pecorum. The sequence continues at coordinate 20,007 of NZ_JACSPT010000011.1, read as the reverse complement.
CGTATTATCCTGATCACGGGTGCGGGCGATGGCATCGGGCGTGCAGCAGCAATCAGTTATGCCTTGCATGGTGCAACAGTGGTGCTGCATGGACGTACCTTGAATAAACTGGAAGTCATCTATGATGAAATTGAAAGTTTAGGTGCACCGCAACCTGCCATCTTGCCGTTACAGCTCTCGAGCGCCTCGGAACGGGATTATGAACTTCTGCTCGATACCCTAGACCGTCAGTTTGGCCGTCTGGACGGAATTCTGCATAATGCCGGAATTTTGGGTGACCGGGTTCCCCTGGCGGATTATCCGGTCAATGTCTGGGATGATGTGATGGCAGTTAATCTGCGTGCCCCTTTTGTCATGACCCAGGCGCTGTTACCGCTATTATCCAAATCTGAACATGCTTCCGTCGTATTTGCCAGTTCAGGTGTAGGCCGTGAAGCCCGCGAACGCTGGGGCGCTTATTCCGTATCTAAAATTGCCATTGAAGCAGTAAGCCAGTTATTTGCCAAAGAGCAGGTACATCCCAATATCCGTTATAACTGTATCAATCCTGGGGCGACGCGTACTGCAATGCGCGCCAAGGCCTATCCGGATGAAGATCCAAAAGTTTTACCGACTCCCGATTCTATTATGCCGGCTTATCTGTATTTGATGGGCGATGACAGCCTGCATATGAATGGTCAAAGTATTGATGCGCAGGATTAACCTTCTTTTTACTTTATTCAGGGAGCAATTGCTCCCTTTTCTATGCTTTCAGGCTGCATATGGCGCATAAACCGGGAATGACTCTCGCCGGATCGCATTGAATTTCACTAAAATCCCCGCATACTAAGCCTCACTACATTTAACAAGAGTGCATCATGACTGAATTAAACAATATTACGGTGACCCATTTAGACGATGGCATGGTCTCGCTGCTGATTGATCAACAGCCTATTTCTGAAAAATATGACACCAAGTTTGAAGCCAGTATTGTGGATGACATCAAAGCACTCGAAAATGCCCAGAAACTCAAACTGTTCGAGCAGTTTGTATTTTCACATCATGATCTGAATTTTGAACATGCCTATTATTATGTGACCGGAATTGAAAAATTAGACGATTGTTATCGTCTGGCCAAGCATTTTGTTTATCGCATTAAGATTGAAGGACAACCAGAAATCGAACATGTCATCAGCAATCAGGGCAAAGCCATGACCGCTGAAGATGTACGTACTTTTATCCAGGCACATGTACATAAATCACTAATGGATTATACTGACCTGAACTACGCTTATTAAAAGCCAAGCAGTTTATAGAGAGAGTACTTTTGAAAAGTACTCTTTTTTTAGCTGATTTTTTTAAAAAAAGAATTTATTAATCGAATTTTCACATCATTTTTATAAAATTATACGGTTTTCCAAATAAATCTATATGAACTATGCTTCTTATATCGCCAGATAGATCAGACAGGAGTACAGCATGGCTGACCAGAAACGAAAAATTGAAACAATTCATAAGATTGAACAATTACAATTATCACAGGCCCTGATTGTGGCATTAGATGATGCCCTGCAAGCGGAATCAGTCGCTGAAGCGATTCACTCCTTACAGGGTCTAGCAGAACAATGGAATTAATCTTGAGATAAACCGATAAAATTTTCTGCCATTTCAGTAGAGGATTGATTATTTTACGAGTGATTCAATGCTGCTTTTTTGAACAAAATCATCGATTTTAGCTTGCATGTTTGCCCTCGCTTTGATCAGATAAGAACATAGCTCTTTATACCGAGCCTTATGATCAAGACCGCAGTCTGATATTATGACATCATCATAATATCTCTGCATTTGTTATAAAACTTGTGCCTGTTCTTCACAGTTTCTCTGCAATTTTTCCGTACATTAGGTACTGTAGAAAGTGAACAATTTAATGAGGGTTCAACATGAAAAAGGTTTTGATGGCACTGGCAATTTCTTGCAGTACATTCATGCTGAGCAATGTCGTCATCGCTGCCCCTCATTTCAATGATGATTCGCATTATGGCGCAGACAAGAAAAAAGGCCGCGAGTTCCGCGAGGCTCCTCAAGAGCAGCAGGATAACCGTCGTATGCGGGAAGAACGCGGAGTGAAACGTCTACAACAGCTCAGATGGCAGCCAGGTTATGTAATGCCGCAGCATTATCGTGGTAATGGCTATAAAGTCGAATACAAAGATCATCGCCTGCCTCGACCTGATCGCAAGCAGCAATGGTACAAAGTCAATAACGACTATATTCTGGTCGATTCAGAAAATAACAATATTATCCGTATTGTTGGTGACTAAATTACATCTCATGCTCTAGGCCCAACATTGTTTGGGTCTTTTTTATTTAGGTGACTGATTTTTCCAACTGCCCATGATTTCGCTGTCCTGTGCTTATCTAGCTCTAGCGCAACCATCTTCTAAATTTCTTCACGAATTTAACATTTTAACTAAATAGCCCTCATGCTTTCTATGCACTTGTTCGCTAATTTAGTCTCATCGAAATTAGATTTACATCTTTAGGTGAGAGCCATGAAAAAAGTTTTAACTACAGTTGCGTTATCTCTCAGTGCTTTGTTAGCTACTTCTGCAATGGCAGCACCACAGCATGACTCACGTTATGACCATAATCCGCATAAATCGGCACCACACTGGGACGCCAAAGATAGTAAAAAATGGAATGATGACCGCCGTCATAACAACCGTGTAGTCAATCCAAGCCGGGACTGGCGCGTAGGGCAAACTTTACCACGTCAATACGACAACAAACGTTTTGAAGTGAGTGATCGTGAAGCACGTCGTCTACCGAATACCGGCCGTTTCCAGCAGTGGTATAAAGTCAACAATGACTATGTTCTGGTGAATGAGCGTACCAATAAAATCGTACGGATCATGAACTAATCTTTCTCCATTACTGCTCGTCTTGCAGACACCTGAAGTTCCCCTTCAGGTGTTTTTTTATATCTGTACTTCCACTTGCGTTTTTTTTCATTAGAATCAAAGTTGGATCTCATCATTGAAATAGGCACAGGCATGACTTCGGCAGACACGTCACAAAGCACAACACTGCAATATGTGCACTGGTTTCGCAATTCTGCGCCTTATATCAATGCGCACCGCAACAAAACCTTTGTGATCATGTTTGATGGTGAAGCCGTTTTAGATGACAACTTTCAGCATATTATTCATGATATTGCCTTGTTGCATTCATTGGGGATTCGGCTGATTCTGGTATATGGCGCTCGTCCGCAAATTAACCAGAATCTGGCCCAAAACCAGATTACCACGCCTTTTTACCAGCAGCGTCGGGTCACCACACGTGAATCTTTAAGCTGCGTGATGAGTGCTGTCGGCTCAATCCGTCTGCAAATTGAAGCACTGCTGTCGATGGGACTGGCCAATTCACCCATGTATGGTGCCCGCATTGATACCGTTTCGGGGAATTTTGTCACTGCCAAGCCTTATGGCATTCGTGATGGTATTGATTTTCAACTGACCGGGGAAGTCCGTGCGATCGATACCGATGCGATTCAGCGCCATTTGGACAATCATAATATTGTGGTACTTGGCCCGACGGGTTATTCCACCACCGGAGAAGTCTTTAATCTGCTTGCTGAAGAGGTCGCGACCAAAACTGCAATTCGGCTCAAGGCAGATAAACTGATTTTTCTGGGCAAGCAGCATGGTTTGATAGATCGTAACGGCCAGCTCAAACGGGAAGTCACGCCGCAACAATTGAATGACTATATTCCGCTGCAAGATGCACCTGAAAGAGGATTACAGCTAAAAGCCGCACAAGAAGCCTCCATGAACGGCGTCCATCGGGTGCACCTGATTTCTTATGCCTATGATGGTGCCCTGCTGGAAGAACTGTTCACCCGGGATGGTTCCGGTACTCTGGTCACCGATGCACATTATGAAGAAGTGCGTATGGCCGATATTCAGGATGTCGGTGGCCTGATCAGTCTGCTACGTCCATTGGAAGAAGAAGGCATTCTGGTCTATCGTTCCCGGGAACGTCTGGAAAATGAAATCAACCAGTTTGCTGTAATCGAACGGGACGGCATGATTCTGGCCTGTGCCGCCCTTTATCCGATTCCGACAACAGGGGATGAATTGCGTTCTGCAGAAATTGCCTGTGTTGCGGTCCATCCAAGTTATCGCCAGTCCAATCGGGGTAGCCAGATCCTGCATTATCTTGAAGAAAAAGCCAAAAGCATGCAGATTCAGCAACTGTTTATTCTAACCACGCGCACCGCGCACTGGTTTCTGGAACAGGGCTTTGAACCGGCTTCAGTCGATGATCTGCCGGATGCCCGTCAGGCTTTTTATAATTATCAACGCAATTCCATTGTTTGCAAAAAGTCACTTTAAAGTGACTTTTTCTTTTGGTGCCTTAGCTTAATTTCAGATAAAGATATCTTGTAATTTTGATTTAGTTGTTAAGATTGTATTGCTGCTTTTCAGATAAACATATCAACATATTTAACTTAAAAATATAATTATATATTTCAAAATCTTAATTAACTTAAATAGTAAATATTCATTTTTATATAAATCACTTTTTCGCATAAGTTTTGCGCTTTTTTATTTATCTTTTTTCTTCATTAGAAATTCCTGAATAGTTATTTTTTTAGAAAAACAAAAACGATTAGCGTGTCCCTAAGTTTTCATTCACTAGTGTGTCATTTTCGGGAGTTTTGATTCATGCGCCAATCTCATGTTCAGTTTTTAACAAAGACTGTGGTACTCGGTACTGCGATGGCGGGTGTCATGATGCTTTCAGGCTGCTCGAAAAAGGAAGATACCCTTACCCTGAATATCGGTTTTCAAAAATACGGCGTATTACCGATTTTAAAAGAACGCGGCACGCTGGAAACGACCTTGAAGCAACAAGGGATCAATGTGAAATGGGTAGAATTTCCTGCTGGTCCGCAACTGCTTGAGGGACTGAACGTTGGCAGCGTCTCTTTTGGTGAAGCCGGTGAAGCACCGCCGATTTTTGCTCAGGCGGCCAACTCAAATCTGGTCTATGTGGCCAATCAGCCGCAAGCACCTAAAGCCGAAGCCTTAATTGTACCGAAAGATTCACCAATCCAGTCCATTCAGGATCTGAAAGGCAAACGGGTGGCCCTGAACAAAGGTTCAAATGTGCATTACTTACTGTTAAAAGTTCTGGAAGCCAACCAGCTTGGCCTTGATGATATCGAAGTAATTTATTTACCCCCTTCCGATGCACGTGCTGCATTTGAACGTGGTGCAGTCGATGCCTGGGTGATCTGGGATCCGTTTTTTGCAGCTGCTGAACATCAGATTGGTGCGCGTGTCATTGCCAGTGGTGAAAATGTGGTGAGCAACCACCAGTTCTATCTGGCAGATCGCAAGTTCGCAGAAAGCCATCCTCAGGTGGTACAGGCAGTTGTCAATGAATTGAACCTGACCACGGACTGGGTGGCAAAAAATCAGGATGCTGCTGCTCAGCTCCTGCAAAAACCGACAGGTCTGGCCGTCGATGTCTTAAAAACCTCTATTTCACGCATGGGCTTCGGTGTTAAACCCCTCACGACTGACGTGATTCAAAAACAGCAACAGGTCGCCGATGCGTTTTATGCGCAGCAGCTAATTCCACAAAAGCTGAATATTGATGCAGCAATTATTAAATAACAGCAGAATACTTTGAGAATAAAAATGAGTCATTTAAAAACAGTTTTTTATATCAGCTTAGCGTTATTGAGCTTTAGTCTGACTGGCTGCCAGAAACAGGAATCACAGCAAACGGCTGCTGCAGAAACCAAAGCAGCACAACAGGTACAAAGCATTGCGATTGGCTTTCAGAAATCAGCCTTGAATCTGCTGGTAGCACGCAATGAAAAGCTGTTAGAACAACAATTTCCCAATGCCAAAATTGAGTGGAAAGAGTTTCCGGCGGGTCCACAAATGCTGGAAGCACTGGCAGTCGGTGCAGTGGATTATGGCTATGTAGGGAATACCCCACCCATTTTTGCCCAGGCTGCAGATAAAGCCCTGAGCTATGTAGCCTTTGAAAAAGTGGCTGGAAACTCTTTGGCCGTGGTCGTGCCGAAAGACAGTGCCATCCAGACGATTCAACAGTTGAAAGGAAAACGGATCGCGGTGCAGAAAGGTTCAAGTGCCCATGAACTTCTGGCCAAAACTCTGGAAAAAGCCGGCTTAAGCTGGTCAGAGATTCAAGCCGTCTGGCTTCCACCCGCGGATGCACGTGCTGCTTTTGACAAAAAAGCCATTGACGCCTGGGCAATCTGGGATCCCTTCCTGGGCGCAGCCGAGTTCGACAGCCAGGTGAAGGTACTGATTGAATCCAGTGACTTTCCGCAAACCTACTCCTTTTATATCGGCAATCCCGAATTTATTCAGAAGCATCCGGATAGTCCCGAGAAGTTTATTCAGGCTTTAAATGCCTCTGACCAGTGGATTCTTAAAAACCAGGCTGTAGCCCTAGATATTTATCAGAAAAGTACCGGTCTGAAACCAGAAGTGGCAAAGCTTGCATTTGAGCGTCGTCTTAAACCTTCGCCGGTTCAGCCTTTAACGACGGAAGTGATCAAAGCCCAACAGAATATTGCCGATCTCTTCCAGCAGGTTCAACTGATTCCCAAAACCATCAGCGTCCAGCAACAGATCTGGTCGCCAGCAGCCACACATTAATTAGCAAACAAGATGATTTAATTTAAGGAATATCACATGAAAATTTTCTGGTTTATCCCCACTCATGGTGACAGTCGTTACTTAGGCACCAGCAAGGGCGCACGTGTTGTAGATCATGCCTACATGAAGCAGATTGCCGTTGCGGTAGATAACTTAGGTTATGAAGGTGTCCTGATTCCAACCGGCCGTTCTTGTGAAGATCCATGGTTAACTGCAGCCAGCCTGATTGACGCGACCAAAAAATTAAAATTCCTGGTGGCCCTGCGCCCGGGCGTGACCACCCCGGCTCTGGCTGCACGCATGGCTGCGACCTTTGACCGTTTGTCCAATGGCCGGGTGCTGCTGAATCTGGTGACTGGCGGTGACGAACAGGAGTTAAAAGGTGATGGCGTCTATGAAGATCACACAACCCGCTATAAAACGGCGACCGAATACACCACTATCTGGCGTGAAATTTTAAAACGTTCACATACTGGGGAAAGCTTTAGTTTCCATGGCGAACGCTTAAGTGTCGATGAGGCAAAATTGCTGTATCCACCAATTCAGCAACCACATCCACCTTTATGGTTTGGCGGTTCATCGGATGATGCCATTGAACTGGCTACGGATCAGGTCGACACCTACCTGACCTGGGGCGAGCCACCGGCCGCAGTCAAAGAGAAAATTGCAGTGGTAAAAGCCAAGGCTGCAGCTAAAGGTCGTGAACTGAATTACGGGATCCGTTTACACGTGATCGTACGCGAAACCAATGAGCAGGCCTGGGCGGCGGCTGAAGAACTGATTCAATATGTGGATGATGCCACTATCGCTGCGGCCCAAGCCAAGTTTAAATCCATGGACTCGGTCGGTCAGCGCCGTATGGCAGAACTGCATAACGGCGACCGCAGCAAACTCGAAGTTTCTCCGAACCTGTGGGCAGGTGTAGGTCTGGTACGTGGTGGTGCCGGTACGGCACTGGTCGGCGATCCAGAAACTGTCGCTGCACGTATCCAGGAATATGCAGATCTGGGAATCAGCACCTTTATTTTCTCAGGCTACCCACATCTGGAAGAATCAATCCGTTTTGCCGAACTAGTATTCCCTTTACTTCCACTGGAAACCCAGCAAAAACTCACTCAACCAAACTTGACCGGTCCATTTGGTGAAATCGTGGCGAACAACTACACACCGGACGAGAACAAGCAGGCTGAGAAAATTCAGGAGTCTGCTTAATGTCAAAAGTCGTTTCCGTTGAAACCCTGGCCCAAAAACCGGTTTCACGTGGAACAATTCTGGGGCAGCACCTGCTGCCCTGGCTGGTTCCAATTTTCTTGATTGCAGTTTGGCAAATTGCCTCTAGCACAGGCCTGCTGGAAAGCCGGATTCTGCCTGCACCGAGTGCCGTAGTTTTAGCCTTCTGGAATTTATTGCTCAGCGGTGAACTGTGGACACATGTGCAAGTCAGTGCAGGACGTGCCATCAGCGGATTATTGGTGGGGGGTGGTTTGGGTCTATTACTGGGACTGTTAAATGGCTCATCCAGAACTGCCTCTACCCTGCTCGATACGACCTTGCAGATGATCCGCAATATTCCTGCACTGGCACTCATTCCCCTAGTGATCTTATGGTTCGGGATTGATGAATCCGCCAAATTGTTCTTGGTGGCGATTGGGGTATTTTTCCCAATTTATATCAATACTTATCACGGTATCCGCTCGGTCGATCCACAATTAATAGAGATGGGAAAAAGCTATGGTTTAACTCGCTGGCAGCTTTATAGAGAAATTATTCTGCCGGGTGCGATGCCGTCAATTCTGGTCGGCCTGCGTTTTTCTCTGGGTCTGGTCTGGGTACTTTTGATCGTTGCCGAAACCATTTCTGCCCAGTCCGGTATTGGCTATATGACCATGAATGCACGTGAATTCTTGCAAACCGATGTGGTTCTGGTAGGTATTTTACTGTATGCCCTGCTGGGCAAACTGGCCGATGTCCTGGCCGTCGCTTTAGAACGATTCCTGCTGCGCTGGCATGCCGGGTATCAAAAATAAAGAATAAATAAGGAGCATGTGATGACTGATCTCAGTTTAGGGCGTCATGCCAATGACCCGATTAGACCACTCGAGCAACCTGCGGCAGAGATCAATCCTGCTACAGTGCTTGGTGCCGAAATTATCATTGAACAGCTGCACAAATTTTACGGTTCGGTCAAAGTTCTGCAAGACCTGGACCTGCATATTCAACCGGGCGAGTTTCTGGCGATTGTCGGTCGCAGTGGTTGTGGTAAAAGTACCTTATTGCGCCTGATTGCTGACCTAGAAAAACAAAGCTATGGCGAAATCAAGTTTAAGTCCGCCCGGCATATTCGTGAAGGCATTACTGCAGATGATATCCGGGTGATGTTTCAGGACCCTCGTCTGCTGCCCTGGCGCAGCATCGAACAGAATGTGCAACTCGGTTTACCGAGGGAGCAGCATGCCAAAGCTTCGCAAATGCTGGAAAAAGTCGGCCTCAAAGAAAAAGCCGAACTCTGGCCTTCACAGCTTTCCGGAGGACAACGGCAACGTACCGCCTTGGCACGAGCATTATCGCATCAGCCGCGTATTCTGCTGCTGGATGAACCACTCGGCGCCCTGGATGCCCTGACACGACTGGAAATGCAAAGCCTGATTGAGCGTCTCTGGACCGAACAAGGTTTTACCGCCATTCTGGTGACCCACGATGTCAGTGAAGCCGTGCAATTGGCAGACCGGATTATCTTGCTGGACAAAGGTCATATTGCCAAAGAGTTTAGGGTTAATTTACCTCGTCCCCGGCAAAAAAGTGTCAAATTTGCAGAACTGGAACAGCAGGTTCTAAAAGCGGTTTTAGCAACCTGAAGCTTGGATCAAACCCAAAATCACACAGGGTTATGGGTTTGATGCTTAAAAATTATCTTAAGTTTAATCCGATATACTTCAATTTCCATCCTTTGAACTTCACTCTCCTCTGTCATTTAGTCACAAGACCAACAAGAAAATGAAATATTTTCAGAAACTTGAATTTTCTCTGTGTGGATGGATCTAGCCTGTTTTAAATATTAATCTAGAGAATAAATCATCATTATTCAAAAAATTAGCCTGTGACTGTGTGCACAAATCTGATGATTTGCCGTACAATTGAAGATTCCCTTTTTTCATTGTTTTTATATTTGCTAATGGAACAAAAAAAGAGCACTCAAAAACGCAATCAGCTGCTAAATGCTGCACTAGACGTATTTTCCCTATATGGTTTTAGTGGGGCAAGTCTGGATGAAATCGCACAAATTGCAGAAATGCATAAGTCGAATATTTTCTATTATTATGAAAATAAAGAAGCCCTGTATGTCGAGGTATTAACCACCGTTCTACAAAAATGGCTGGCGCCTTTACAAACCCTTGAAGCAGAACTTGAACCTGAAGAAGCGATCACCAATTATTTGATGCAAAAAATTGAAGTATCGCGTACCCAGCCTAAAGCATCACGTTTATTTGCTTTAGAAGTGATTCAAGGAGCACCGCACATTCTGGAGATTTTAAAAGGTCCGCTGAAAAAACTGGTGAAGCGCAAAGCCAAAGTGATTTCTAACTGGCAGGAACAAGGCAAAATCTCTGCGAACATTGATCCTGAATTACTGATTCTGAATATTTGGGCCATCACCCAAAACTATGCAGATTTCTCTATCCAGATGGAAATGGTCACAGGTAAAACCTTGCGTAACCGCAGCATGCAGCAACGCATTATCCAGCATACGGTAAACATGATGTTATATGGCGTGATCCCACGTAAGGATCAATAAGCACACTTATGATTGGCATACGGCCATAGCTCCTATGGTCGCCGAGCAAACTTAAGCCTCCCTTTTATTTTACCATTCGATATAAATCTAATAACTTCCTCGCACCCAGCAACAGATTCTCTTCCCAGTCCAGATGCGCAGTTTCATTGGCACCATCACTGATATATTTGACTGAAATCAGGCGAACACCCAGTTTTTTACAGACTTTTGCCAAAGCATAGCCTTCCATATCAACCAGATTACACGTGACTTTCGACATGCTGGTTTCAAAACTATCACCTGTCCCGCAAATCCCTTTCGGCAAATGTTCAAAGAACGATTCCAGCTCAATAGCACCCGGGAAATGATGATCCATCGGCGTAACGCCGATTTCAAAACCGAGTGGTGAAACATCCATATCACGCTGTACAAACTGGCTCACTTCAATCAGTTCATGTGCATTAAAATGAGTACTCCCTGCTGTACCCAGGTTCAGTAAGGTAGTGCAACCCGTCTTCTGAATCACTTCAAAGGCTTTAAAGGCTGCATTAATTTTGCCAATCCCGCTGTAATGTACTTCAATACCTTCTGCTTCAAACAAGCCTTTGGACTCATTCGGAAGTGCCATAATTAATGCAATTTCTTGACTCACAATCGTCTCCTGCGCTATATGGCAGTGATATACCATAAAACAGCAGCGCAAGGCAGCCTGAGTTGCATCATTTTAAATACTTAGTCATACAAGGAATTGCATTCTTATTTTTCTGTGGCCTTCGCAATTTGCTGGTTTTGCAAATACTGTTTAAGGCAAGGTGAAAAGATTAAATTTCCATGGTAAAAACCCGCTGCCGTTTTAGTTGCAACCAGTATCCATAACATGACTAATACACCTCCCAGTGCATAAGCAACCGCATATAAAAATTGAAGCTCTAGTGCGGCAGCTAGATTAAATATCGCCAAAGTAAATACACCGATTGGAAAGGTGAGTCCCCACCAGCCCAAGTTAAAGGGCAACTGCTTTCTGGCATGAGATAAGGTAGTCAATAAGGCGATACCAAACCACCAGACAGCAAAGCCAAGCAGGATTAAGGCACCCATAATACCCACCTGTTCTAAAAATAGCCCCAGACTGTATTGATCTATCACTGCCAACACTTGCGGTGCCTGATGACCCAGTAATAACAATGCCAATGCACCTGTACCAATTGGCCCAAGGGCAAGCCAACTGCTAATGGCCATTTCTTTTTCAGGTAACTGATGTAAAGCCAGACGCAACATTAAAATGCTCAGAATTCCAAATGCAGGCAGAACTGAAATTCCCCACAGCATATAGCTGCCGAATAGAATCATGACGCTCTGTTGAGTTGGCTCCTGATGGGCCAACAACAATCCCCCACTACTTGCAGCAACCTCACACGCCACGATGGGCAGCAACCACACTGCTGTCATGCTTTTAAACTCATGCTTCTGCCGGCTATACATAAAAAATGGCACGGCCCACGCAATCATAACTGCAAGTGCCACATCGACATACCAAAGTAGTCCTGCAATCTGTACGGCAATATCGCCCATTTGAACAATACCAAATTTAAGAAAGCCATTGATGATTGTGGCAAGCCCCATCGGGATTGCACCCAAAAATAAACTCATATTTGGATGCTGAAAAATCTGTTTGGCTTCAACTGGGTAATAAATCCAGCGCAGCGCATAAAGACTCAGGAAAGCAACAAATAAGATGATATTCAAAAGCCAAAGCCCGGCACCCATTTGCCAGAAAAGCTCAGATGCCAGCGGAGATTCTGCTATGATTAAAGCGACAATACCGGTACCCATGGTTACTGTGAACCAGTTCGGTGTGAACTCACGGATCAGGTCAGAAACTCGATTTAAATCGGCAAATGGCTTTTTCATCAGCTTCACTCTGAAAGGATGTTAGAACCATCATACGAATAATTAAATATAAATTAAATTTATTAATATTCATTTTTATTATCAATTTAACTGATTATAGATTCATCATTGCATTAATTTTATTGTCTAAAAACACAACAACAAGACGAAACGCTGAGATTATGGCAATATATAGCCTCTCGAAATTTCTAAGCACTTGATTTGCCCATGCAGCTGCTCCGTCTAAATGCTTTAGCGTCTCATTCCAAGTTACCCAAAACTGCCGTGACTATCGGTAATTTTGACGGCGTGCATTTAGGTCATCAGGCCATGATCCGTCAGCTGCAACAGGTGGCCAAAGCACAGGGTTTAAAATCTGTAGTGATGATTTTCGAGCCACAACCGCTTGAATACTTTAAAGGTTATGAAGCGCCACCGCGTATTTCATCACTGCGTGAAAAAGTCGAATACCTGACTGAACTGGGTGTGGACTATATTGCAGTGGCAAAATTTGACCATAGCTTTCGCAGCCTGACCGCAGAAGCCTTTGCCGATATTTTAAAAGAAAAACTCAATGCGCAGCATCTGGTCTTGGGTGATGATTTTCACTTTGGCAAAAACCGCCAGGGTAACAGCGAATTTCTCCGCAATTATGGCTTTGAAGTCACCAATTTAAATACCATTGCTCTGGATGGTGAACGGGTCAGTTCTACCCGGATTCGCCAGACTTTGCTCGCAGGTGATCTGGCTCTGGCCGCACAGCTGCTGGGCCGTCCTTACAGTATTACCGGGCGGGTACAATATGGCGATCAGATTGGTCGAACCCTTGATTTTCCGACCATCAATATCCGCCTCAACCGTCATAAGCCCTGCCTGAAGGGGATTTATGGAGTTGATGTTATTTGCGAAACCTTATCCTTAAAAGACAAGGTAAAAGCTGATACTCCAACGCAAACAGGTATTCCAGGCTATGAACCGACGGCCCTGTTTGGGGCAGGTCATGTCGGCACCCGTCCAGCCATTAAACAAGCGCATCCGGAATGGCGATTAGAAGTACATTTTCCAGATGTTTCTGCTAACCTGTATGGCCTGTTGATGCGGGTGACGTTCTTAAACTATTTACATGGCGAAAAGGACTATCCTTCGCTTGAAGCGCTAAAAGCCGGAATTGATGATGATGTCGAGAAACTGCTTGAGTTTCGTCGAAATCACCCCACTTTTCCCTTTTAATATCCCATATTTTTATTGTAAAACGTGTCAGTGACATAAACTGATTAGATTGGAAGACGACTTGCATGAGCGATAAGCAAACTCCTGAAAATGCAGTGGACTATAAAGCCACGCTGAACCTCCCAGGTACTGACTTTGCAATGAAGGCAAATTTGGCAGTACGTGAAGCGAAATGGTTAGAAGAGTGGTATGCCGACAACATTTATCAGCAGATTCGTGCATCGCGTATTGGCAAGAAAAAATACGTGCTTCATGACGGCCCTCCTTATGCCAATGGTCAGATCCATTTGGGCCATGCAGTCAATAAAGTTTTAAAAGACATCATTATCAAAAGCCGGGTCATGGACGGGTTTGATGCGCCGTATGTACCGGGCTGGGACTGTCATGGTCTGCCAATTGAACTGAAAGTCGAAGAGAAAGTCGGCAAAGTCGGCGTGAAAGTCGATGCTTCAACTTTCCGTAAAGCCTGCCGTGAATATGCCTACACACAAGTTGAATTACAGAAGAAAGACTTCGTACGTATGGGCGTGTTCGGGGACTGGGACAATCCGTACCTGACCATGAACTTCAAACAGGAAGCGGATATCGTACGTTCACTGGGTGCCATTGCCAAAGCCGGCCATATCGAACCTGGTCTGAAACCGGTGAACTGGTGTCTGGACTGTGGTTCATCTCTGGCTGAAGCAGAAGTTGAATACGAAGATAAAAAATCCGACGCGATTGATGTGGGTTTTACCGTTGTAGATTTAGCTGACTTATCTACACGCTTGGGTGTAACCGTTACCGATTCAACAGACATCGTGATCTGGACCACGACACCTTGGACGCTACCTGCCAACCAGGCCGTTGCCCTGCATGCAGAGATTGAATACCAACTGGTGAAAGCAACAGGCGAAAACAAGGTTGCACAAAACCTGATTTTAGCAAAAGATCTGGTTCAATCTGCCTCTGAGCGTTATGGCTTTGAAGCATTTGAAGTCCTTGCTGACTTTACTGGTAGCAAACTTGAAAACTTACAATTACAACACCCTTTAATTGCCGACCGTCAAGTTCCCGTTATTTTGGGTGAACACGTGATTGCAACCAGTGGTACAGGTGCCGTTCATACCGCACCGGGCCATGGTGTAGACGATTATAAAGTTGGCCTGATTTATAACCTTAAAGTAGACAACCCGGTCGGCGGAAATGGTGTGTATTTACCAACCTCGCCAATCTTTCCAGGCGAGCATATCTACAAAGCCAACCCCAAAATTATTGAAACCTTGACTGGAGCAGGCAAGCTTTGGGCACATGTCGTCATCAAACATAGCTACCCACACTGCTGGCGTCATAAAACTCCAATTATCTTCCGTGCGACACCACAATGGTTCATCAGCATGGATGCGAAAGGTTTACGTCAAGGTGCATTAAACGCAATCGAAAATGAGATCAGCTTTGTACCAGACTGGGGTAAAAACCGGATTCAGGCGATGATCGAAGGTCGTCCAGACTGGTGTATCTCGCGTCAACGTACCTGGGGTGTGCCAATCCCATTCTTCGTGCATAAAGACACCAATGAGCTACATCCACGTACGCCTGAACTGATCGAAGAAGTCGCGAAACTGATCGAGCAGGAAGGCATTGATGGCTGGTACAACCGTGATGCATCTGAGTTCATCGGCGATGATGCTGAACACTACAACGCGGTACGCGATACGCTGGACGTATGGTTTGACTCGGGTACAACACACTTTGCGGTACTGCGTGAACGTGAAGAACTGACTGATCCTGCTGATTTGTACCTTGAAGGTTCTGACCAGCACCGTGGCTGGTTCCAGTCTTCATTGTTAACGTCGATTGCGATCAATGAACGTGCGCCATATAAAGGTCTGCTGACCCACGGTTTCGTGGTCGATGAAAAAGGCCGCAAGATGTCTAAGTCGATCGGTAACGTCATCACACCGCAAGACATCATTAAAGATATGGGTGCAGATGGCTTACGTTTCTGGATCGCCTCTGCGGATTACCGTTATGAAATGACGGCTGGTAAGGAAATCTTTAGCCGTGCCTCTGATGGTTACCGTCGTATCCGTAACACGCTTCGTTTCTTGTTGGCGAACCTGAATGGCTTCAAACCGTCTACCGATGCATTGCCTGTAAATCAGTTGATTGCACTGGATCAATACATCCTGCAACGTGCAGCTGAGGTACAGAAAACTGTTCAGCAAGCCTATGAAGATATGAACTTCCATATCGTCACCAGCGCCTTGACTAACTTCTGTATCAATGACCTGGGTGGTTTCTACCTCGACATCATCAAAGACCGTCAGTACACCACCAAAGCAGACTCACAAGCACGTCATTCTGCACAAACTGCGTTGTATCACCTGGTACAGGCATTTGTTCGCTGGATGGCACCGATCTTGAGCTTCACAGCACAAGAAGCTTGGCCATTAATTCCTGAACAAACAGAGAAATATGTGTTTACTGCGGAATGGTATGACATTCCTGTAGCGACTGAAGCCAACATCGTGACAGAAACGGAATGGCAAACCCTGATTGCGGTGAAATCTGCGGTGAACAAGTTTATCGAGACAGCGCGTACTGCGAAAACAGTGGGTTCCAACTTGTCAGCCAAAGTTGAACTTTGGGCGTCGAACGAACTGAAAGCGGTACTTGATAAACTGGGTGACGAACTTCGTTTCGTATTGATTACGTCACAAGTGCTGGTGAATGAGTTTGATGCAGCTCAAGGTGAAGCATCTGATCTTGAAGGTCTTCACGTGAAAGTTTCTGCGGCAGATGGCGAAAAATGTGTACGCTGCTGGCATGTTCTTCCAGATGTGAATACACATAGCTCACATCCGGGACTATGCGGCCGTTGTATCATTAACCTTCCTACAGGCCAAGGCGAAGAGAGAAAGTATGCCTAATACCCACACGAAAAAGGGCTTATTCCAGTTCTATCCACATAATTTATGGTGGATTGGACTGGCCATTCTGGCGATCATTCTGGATCAATGGACCAAATGGATTGCAGTAACAAATCTGAATTATGCAGATCCTGTTCCTGTACTGCCCTTTTTAAATTGGACACTGCTACATAACTATGGCGCTGCCTTTAGTTTTCTGTCCGATGCCGGTGGTTGGCAACGCTATTTCTTTACTTCACTGGCAGGTTTAGTGTCTGTGGTCTTCGTGTTTTGGCTGATGCGTATGCCAAAAGACATGAAAATCTTGCCGCTGGCGATAGCCCTGATTCTGGGCGGTGCCATCGGTAATTTAATCGACCGGATCAGCCTTGGCTATGTGGTCGATTTTATTCATGTGTATTACCAGAACAGCCACTTCCCTGCTTTCAATATTGCAGACAGTGCCATTACTATAGGTACTATTCTGATGCTGATTGATACCTTTTTCTTAGAAAAACATCGAATTCAACGGGCGCAAGCACAACATGACTGATTTTATTCATCCCAACGAAGAAACCCGGGTTGCAGACGGTTCTAAAGTCGAGCTGCACTTTTCTGTCGCAATCGAAAATGGCGTGGAAATTGATAATACCCGTAGCCGTGAAGAACCAGTCAGCCTGGTGATTGGCGATGGCAATCTACTGCCTGGTTTTGAAAAAGCACTGATTGGCTTACGTGCCGGTGACCGTCGCACGGTCAGCCTGCCACCAGAAGATGCTTTTGGGCCATGGAATCCAGAAAACATCCAGAAATTTGACACGGTAAAATTCGGAGAACGTCCGATCGAAGGTCACATGATCGAGTTTGAAGACAAAGCCAAGGCCACCCTGTATGGCGTAGTCAGATCAGTCAATGATGATATTACCGAAGTGGACTTTAACCATCCATTGGCAGGCAAGAACATCACCTTTGAAGTGGAAATCTTTAAAGTGACACCTGCTGGCCAGCAAGGCGTTAAACTGATGTAAAGTTTCAACTAATTGACTGATTTAAAAAAGCTCCTTCGGGAGCTTTTTTTATGTTCCGGATACAAATCATGTCTAGTCACCTTTCTGAAATCTAATTAATTTAATTTGATGATTAAGACCCTGAAAAAGGACTAAATATGAAAATTTATATTGTGGTTGGGAGCGTGCGTGAGGGGCGTACTGCAATTAAAGTGGCGCATTGGGTACTGCAGGAAATTAAAAGTTATACCTTTAGCACTTTGGAAACTGAAATTGTCGATTTAAAAGAATGGGATCTTCCGCTATTTGCTGGCGCTCATCCTCCCCTGACCGGGATTTATGATCAGCCCAAACAGTAAGAGTGGGCAGACAAGATTGCGCTTGGAGATGCCTTTATTTTTGTCACGCCTGAGTATAATCATGGCTATAGTCCAGCTCTGAAAAATGCCCTGGACTATCTCGGCAAGGAATGGCAGGGCAAACCGGCAGCTTATATTGGTTATGGCGCGACCAATGGCTCACGTTCAATTGACCAGATTCGTCAAGTGGGTACTCAGCTTGGACTGGTGGATACTAATGCTGTCATCGAAATTCGGGATATTTTTGCACGGAACAAAGATTATTCCTTCCAGGGCAATGAATTCGATAATAAAAATTTAAAAGCTGCTGTAGATAAACTGATTCGGTATGTCAGTGCCTAATGATTAGACGGAAATCCTGTACGTTTTAGCCTACATGCAGCGCGGTATTTGGCGGCTATACCTTAATTTTCTGCAAGGCTATAGTGAATGCATAGACAGACAGAAAGTCTGCAAAGCGATACCACAACAATAAAAAGCGCAAATCAACAGGACGTTGACAGATTAGACAGGAGTCAGATCTGAGAAGCAAATCCAGAAAAGCCTCAACAGGATGTTGAGGCTTTTTTGTTTTAAACGATTTGTTTTGGCTTGAATAGTCATTTCTCAGTATTAGACATCAACCTGAAATCAGAGATAGAGCCCATCGGCAGCTTACAATCTCGAGATTTTCCAGTTTCCGGATGATATTTCTCTTAGCCCCATATCTTTAAAAAGCGGATTAAGGTGCTGTCATTTTTAACAGGTTGACTTGCGGACCATCCTCAATGACCCATAACGAACCATCCTCTGCCTGGGCAGCCCCACGAATCCGTTCTTTCATATTCAGACGCTGGATTTCTTTTACTGGGGTCTGAGTGGTATCTACAATCACGATTGCCTTGGAAGACAAACCGGTTACAATTGCCTTATTTTTCCATTGTGGGAAGATATTCGCAGTATAAAACAGCAAATCTGAAGGAGAAATTACTGGTGTCCAGTCCAGTGCCGGAGCTTCGAATTCAGGACGGGTACTGTGGTCAGGAATGGGCTTGCCATCATAATGATCGCCATTTGATACTAAAGGATAGCCATAATTTTTAGCCTTGATAATCTTGTTCAGTTCATCACCGCCTTTCGGTCCCATTTCAATGACCCAAAGCTGCCCTTTGGGATCAAACGCCATTCCCAGAGGATTACGATGTCCAAGACTCCAAACCTGCTGGGCAATTTTACCCTGATTCATAAAGGGATTATCGGCAGGAATTGAACCATCATCATTCAGGCGAATAATTTTACCGGCATTGGATTGCATGTCCTGTGCAGGATCAAATTGCTGACGCTCCCCCGAACTGATCCATAACTTGCCATCCGGCCCAAACACTATTCGATGCGCATAATGCCCCTGACCCGAAAATTTGGGAACTTGAGTCCAGATCCGTTTAATCTGTTTCAGTTGGGGGGTAGGCTGGCTCAAATCAAGTTTGCCACGAACAACCACAGCACCATATCCACCTTGACCCTTTTCAGCATAACTCAGATATACCCACTGATTCTTTACAAAATCTGGATGTAAAGCAATTTCACCTAAGCCGCCTTGGCCTCCATACGCAACCTGAGGTATGCCTTTCACCTCGATTTTTTTCTTATTTTTGGGATCAAAGAGCTGCAATTTTCCTTTACGCTCAGTAATCAGCAGCTGGCCATCATTTAAGGTGGCAATTGCCCAAGGTTCATTAAATTGAGCAACCTGTTCAACCTTATATTTTTGCATGCTTGAAGAGACTGAATCGGATGCATGAGTAGCTATAGAAGTCTGTTGAGCAGTCTCAGAGCTAGAGGAGGAATTTTCTGCATGACAGGCAGTAAATGCCAAAGCACAGCAACTAAGTAAAATTTTTATTTTAAATTGCGATAACATTATCTTCTCCATACTGATTTATTGTCCAAATTAACATCAAGATACAGAGTTTCTGGTCTAAATTCAGCATAGAAAAGTAAATAGATATATTTTAAAAATTATAAATAGAATTTATTTTAATAAAGAATGAGTGACTAAGCTTTCGACTAAACTCCAGGCCTAAAAAAACACCCCCGGCCTTTAGACCGGGGGTGTTTCGAATAATGAGCTGGCGATGACTTACTCTCACATGGGTAATCCCACACTACCATCAGCGCTAAGAGGTTTCACTTCTG
>NZ_JACSPT010000010.1 GCF_014837015.1 Acinetobacter pecorum | reverse complement strand
TAATAAAGAAATCCTCTTATAAATTCCGAAATTAATATTTTAAAATTACTTTAAATACCATAAATTTTGATTTTATTAGAGATTCTAAATAATTGTGACATATTTCATCTATTATTAAATATACGATTAATAGATCACACATTGGATTATTTATAAGGAAAGCTCTCAATAACTGCACCTTTTAGAGGCAATCCCTTAAACCGAAGATCTCTGCTTTCTTCTCTCGAATTTCCCTCCCCTCAGCAGGCTTCAAAGCCACCCGTCTTTGGCAATACTCAGGTAATCTTGTCTATAGAATAGAAAGTAATAAAGAGCAGGAGAGCCGACTATCTGGTAGTTTTTATAGCTTCAAATAACATAGCGTGTGTGCCCAAAAGGATTAGAGCGAAATTATTTACAGCTGAAATACAATGTTTTAGCTTTAATTCAACTAGAATCAGTCAGGTAGAAGCCTTTCCCATAATACATGTCAAAAAGCCATACTAAACACTGTATGACCCGAATAACTGTTTGGGCGAAGATAATTTCAAATCATCTATGAGCTTAAGCAAAGCAAATATCAATTGTTGATGGAACAAACCTATGCAATGTCCTAAATGTGGCTCAACAAACATTGAACAACGCAATCATGAACAGAATTTAAAGAAAATTGGCGGCATCCTCATGAGTTCAGCCGGCGCAACTGCAGGAACAGTAGGTGGCGCTGCTTCGGGTGCTTCCATTGGCGCTGCAATTGGTACTGTAGCGGGACCTTTAGGGGTAATTGTGGGTGGAACGGTGGGTACTTTCATAGGTGCGATCAGTGTGGGCATTACCGGAGGAGTAATTGGTAATTTTCTGGGGAAAAAAGCTGGAATTTCTGTTGACCGCAATGTGTTTCAGGATTATCAATGTCTGAAATGCAAATACAGATTTAGCCAAAAAGATCAAAAAGATCAAAAAGATCAAAAAGATCAAAAAGAAGCTTAATATAATTGAGGAAATGAAGTGAGTACTTCATTTCCTGCGATAGCTTGATCAGCCTTGATTGAGTTTCAGTACAACCTCACCCAGACGCTTACCCTGTACTTCACACAGAATTTTTTCATCCTGACTTAAGCCCTGATCATGCCTTGGGCCGCTGACATGACTGGCACCATAAGGTGTACCGCCAGTTTTGGTATTCGATAGTGCCGATGTTGCATTGCTAAGCCCCATGACCATCATGCCATGATGAAACAACGGCGGCAGCATGCTTAGCAAAGTACTTTCCTGTCCGCCATGCATGGAACCTGACGCCGTAAACACGCAAGCAGGCTTACCATGCAAAGCGCCATTCAGCCATAGACTTGTGGTCTGATCCCAAAAATACTTCATTTCAGAAGCCATGTTGCCAAAACGGGTCGGTGAACCGAGTGCCAGACCGGCACATTGCGCAAGATCATCCAGAGTGCAGTAAATGTCTCCTTCTTCGGGAATGCTTGGTTCCGCGACTTTTACCATGCTGGATATATTGGGAACCGTCCTGATTTTTACTGCCACGCCTGCCGCTTCAATTCCATTGGCAATCAAATGTGCCATTTTTTTGGTTGAGCCATATTTGCTGTAATATAAAACAAGGACATAAGGTTGCATCATGGTTCTTATTCATTACTAAAAAAAATAAAACTATACGATACTTTGCAAGTTTTTTGGTTAAGCTGATGATGAAAATTCATGATGATTAAAAAAATTGAGATTGGATGCAGATGATTGATAAGTATTTAAAGAAATTACCTTTCTATGAAAAACACTGGTTTCAATTTGTTTTATTTGTATTACGACGTTTTGAAGCAGACCGCTGTCGCGAACAGGCAGGTTCATTGACTTATACCACCCTGTTTGCGGTGGTGCCGATGCTGACAGTTTTTCTGGTAATTATTTCTTCAATTAAAGCACTGGAACCTGCGCGGCAGCAATTGCAACAGCTGATTTACAGTAACTTTTTACCTAAAACCACCATTGCATTTGATAAAGCACTGAATGCCTTTACCGACAAATCCAGCAATTTAACCATCATCGGTATTCTGTTCCTGTTTGTGACGACAGTTTTAATGCTGAGCAGTATCGAAACGGCATTTAACCGCATTTGGCGTGTGACTGAAACGCGAGGCGGGATTATAGGATTTATGCGTTACTGGACCATCATTTCACTGGGACCAATTTTACTGGGCAGTGCATTTGTAATTTCCTCGACTGTAGCGTCCCTGAGTATTCTCAGCAACAATTTTTCCGGTTATGAACTAGATGGTGCTTTTGTTCTCTGGGCGATTTCCTTTTCTTTGACAGTACTCGGGTTTTTTATTCTGAACTGGACCATTCCGAATCGCAGTGTGCCGATTAAATCTGCCTTTATTGCGGGCCTGTTTAGTGCAGTAGTATTTGAACTGCTGAAAAACCTGTTTGGCTGGATCATGACAAACTTTACCAGTTATGAAATCGTCTATGGTGCCTTCGCCGCTGTGCCAATTTTCCTGCTCTGGATTTATCTGTCATGGATTATTGTATTATTGGGAGTTGAGATCAGTTATGCCCTGACTGCTTTTGAATCTGGTCAGGACAACAAACGCCATCCGATCGTCATGCTGCTGGATTTATTAGAGCTCTTTTATAAAAAGCAAAAAACGGGTGAAAGTATCAGTGAAGCGCAAGCACTGGAAGTGCTGGGCCGAGATGAAATTGGTCGCTGGCCGAGCTATGTCGAAATGTTCGAAAAACAGAATCTGATCAAACGTACCGATGAGAATGAATATGTGCTGGTCCGCGATCTGGATCAGGTGAGCTTCTGGAATTTTTATTCGCAACTGCCCTATCCACTGCCACGCAAAAACCATCTTATCAATACCCAGCCTGATGATATCTGGATGCAAAATTTCTCGCCCAAGTTACAGGAAGCAGATCAGTATCTGGAAGAAAAACTCAGTTTCCCGCTATCCGAATTGTTCCGACGTAAATAGAAAAAATCCTCTCGCTCGAGAGGATTTTTTAATGACATCGATGGATTTACAAGCAGGCTTCCCCGCAACCACCGTAATTCTCAGCCACCGCCTGAATAACAAGGCGATAAAAAGGACTGCATTTGCAGTCCTTTAGCTTGAACAATATAAAATACCGGGATTATTTAACAAAAGTCGTCCAGATATAATCCTGAGACTTACCTTTAAGAGTCATTTTGAGCTGATCACCGGAATGTAATGCCGCAACGCCTGCCGGTGTACCGGTCATTACCACATCGCCCTCTTCTAAAGTAAAGACCTGACTAATCTCAGCCAGCAGAGTCGCAATATCAAAAATCAGTAAAGCGGTATCGCCTTTTTGACGCAGCTCATTATTAATTTCAAGTGTGTAGTGCACATCTTTCCAGTCAGTAACCACATCCGCTACAGGCACCCAGTCCGACAACAGGCAGGAACCATCAAAGGCTTTGGCTCGTTCCCAAGGCTGACCTTTTTTCTTATGATCATCTTGTAAATCACGCAGCGTTAAGTCCAGACCCAAAGTCACAGCACCTACTGCCTGCAGGGCTTTTTCAGGATCATTTTCCTTGCTTAAAGTCCGGTCAATACGCAAACTCAACTCGCATTCATAATGGCAGTTACCCCATTCCGGATTCCATTCAATGCCTGCTTCGAGCGAAGTTAAGGCACTCGGTGGTTTGATGAATAATACCGGCCGATCAGGGATCGCATTGCCGAGTTCTTTGGCATGATCGGCATAACTGCGACCCACACAAACGATTTTGGACGGACGTGTGCTCATGATCAAAAATTTCCTTTGGTAGATATCTGAATTATTTTTTAAATGTATGCTCGAACATGCTCTGTTCAGTGCCGTCCTTAAATGCTCGCTTCGGCACAATAACCACGGTACGGTTTTTTAATTCCAGCATATAAGTGAGTTTACCGACAGCAAAATTCTGCACTTCGCTATATGGCACCAGCTTGCTACGATCATTGGTAAAAATTTCCGCATAGTCCTGATACAGATCAATACCCTGTTCGCTTTTACCAAACTGATATTTAATAAACTGGCGCTTAAACATCATCGGCAGGAACCAGTAACGCATGATGCCTTGCAGGATCAGGAAGAATGCTCCCAAAGCCACGTAATAACGTCCGACACCATCAAAGCCCATCGAAAAACCCCAGATGATAATCCCGATACTGACCAGAGGCGTCAGAAAACGTGAAATCTGTTTTTTACCAAACGTTGCCAGGGCAAAACCATCCTGAGATTCTTCTAAAGTCAAAAAATAACGGGTCGATAAAGTCGGTGCTGACTCAGTCATAGCATCACATCAAAAAATAAAATCTTGCCCAATACTATACCAAAATATACACAGCGCTTATGGCCTGCCGCATCAATTACATAACTTTGCTTGGGAAATGCGTGCTTTTGGTTTTAAATAAATAGCAATTAAAACAAAAAATATGTAACAGGTTGCTGAATGAACGGATTAAAGCAATGCATAGTCATCGGTGTTCTTTTAGGAACCTCTGCCACAGCACTGGCCAAGATTATTCCCTGGAATGCCGAACTGCCGAGCAGTCTGAGTGCCTATCAGGGAAATGCTCACCAGCTGGCAGAGTTAACCGGCGAGCGGATTCTGATTTATGCGCATCCCTCATCTAAAACCCAGCTTCCGACCTTAAACAGCAATGCACCCAGCAAGGCACAGTTTTATAGTGCAGCTGTGGTATTGCCGGTAGCTGAAGCTCAGGTCGAAAAATTGCTGCAATATTATCCGAATTATGTGGGTTTATTTCCAACCTTAAAGTCAGCCAAAGTGCTGGAGCAGCAGGGTTCGATTCAGCAGGTTAAATATCAGGTTCATATCCCGACCCCGATTCCGGTGTTAAACTTTAAAGAAACCGTAGTGATGCAGCATCATCTGGGTGATAACAGCATCAGCACCTTAATTATCGATGCGCCAATTCCCTATGGTGCAGGAAAACTGGAATGGTTTGCACTGGGTTCGCATAGAACGCTGGTGACTGTCACCCAATGGGGCGACCTGAACCAGCCCAAAGGCTTTTTATTCAGTAAAATCCTGAATGCGCTGCCTGAAGCCAAACTCGGCATTCCGCCGAGTACCAATGCATTTCTGCTGGAAGCACTACAACAACGCTTTAAAACCGAGCATACAGCAGCACTAGCAACTCCGATTCCGCAACTGAGATTCAACCCTCAACAGCTACAAAAAATTGCCCAGATCAGCCAGAAGTCTGGGCAACCGGTCAGTTTCATTTTGCCGAACTATCTGGTCAAAGAAGGAAAAGTCTCAGAAAATTTAAGATTTAGTAGCACCTATCAATATTTTGCGCATCCGGTCGAAAAATTGCGGCCGTGGTTAGCAGCTGAAGCAACCCAGCAGCTTTTTCCCCGGCAGATCAAGAAGGTCGAACTTAAGCCGGTCAATCCTCAGAATATAGATGCCAACTATAAGGTGTCGGTCGGTTTAGGAGTGATTCAGATTCCATTTAACTTCAAGATGCGTTTTTACCAGCCTGATTCCCTGCAAAACCAGTTCAATGCCAATGGCGGCGACTTGAAGTTTGTGAAAGGTGGCATGCGCTTATTACCGCAGTCACAAGGTACCTTATTTCAAATTACCAGCAGTATGAAGATTCACGATCAGGCACCGTTCTTATTAAGAGCCATGCGCAGTATGCCCTATCATGATGTTTTACCTGCAGTGGGTGGCAATACCGTTTATGCACTGAAAGTGCAGCAGAAATTAAGATAAGAAGGAGGCAGAGAGTTATTGGTTTTTTATATGAAAAATTCACGCATTCCAAGCACAAAAAAACCGCATCACTGTGCGGTTTTTTCAGAATTTTTATCAAGATTGGTGCGCTCAGAGAGATTCGAACTCCCGACCCCTTAGTTCGTAGCCAAGTGCTCTATCCAGCTGAGCTATGAGCGCGACGTCTTGATGGGGTGCATTATACGAGTTTTTTCAGTCTTGTTAAGTGTTTTTTAATAAAATCTCAACCGAACGTACAGTAATTAAACGATGCAGCAATATTCACAACTTTCTGCCGAAAACTTCTGCAAATTTAGAGCTAAAAGTACTTAATTAATTCGACCAGAAAGCTGGATTTCCAAAAAATTTCAGCAGCACACAATAGGTCAGCTCTCAGTATTCTCAACCAGGTATCCAACCAGAATAGAATTCAAATATCAGATAACCATCATCCTTGTACGCTTTATCACTCGCCTATTGTTCCGGTCTTTACTGCGCCTGCCCTTTGATAATACGCAAACACAACACCATTTGAGCTAGCCAAGTGGTCTATCAACTGAAAAGCGGCGGGTATTGATTCATGATTAAACAGGCGTTTGCCAACACCCAGTATAATTGGAAAAGTCAGCAGACGAAGTTCGTCCACAAGCTCATATTTGAAAAGCGCCTGTACCACTGCAGCACTACCATATACACGAATGTCTCCCTCTCCTGATGCTTTAAGATTGATTATCTCATCAATGCTTTTTAGAAAAAGGGTATTTTTCCAGTCCGAGTGCTCCAGACTGGTAGAAAGAACATATTTATTGACATCATTAATTCCCGGCCAGTCTTCAGCATGTGTGGGCCAGTAAGATTCAAAAATCTGAAAAGTATTTTTTCCTAAAAGAATATCGGAGGGCTGCATCCAGTTTTGCATGATGGCATCAAATGCCGGATCAGGTTCCGCATTAAAATACGGCGCCACCCAGCCACCATATTGAAAACCACCAGATAGATCTTCTTTCGGGCCTCCGGGCCCCTGCATCACGCCATCTAGGGTCAAAAATTCCTGGACAATGATTTTTCTCATCACGACTGCCTTTATTTTTATTAAATCGCCTGAGACTTATTTTTAGCACGTGATGTCTGGTGTTTCTGTAAATTTTAGGCACAAAAAAACCGCAACATGTGCGGTTGATTGTTCAAGTTGGTGCGCTCAGAGAGATTCGAACTCCCGACCCCTTAGTTCGTAGCCAAGTGCTCTATCCAGCTGAGCTATGAGCGCGCGATGTAAGTAAGCGTGGCGGTGAGAGAGGGATTCGAACCCTCGATACAGTTACCCGTATGCGTCCTTAGCAGGGACGTGGTTTCAGCCACTCACCCATCTCACCGTAACGTGCGGCCATAATACAAATTTCGGCATGGCACTGCAAGCGCAGCATCAAAAAAAAGTGCATATTTTTGCTCGTTTAAATACTTTTTAAGCAATTCCTCGATTTTTCGTGCATTTTGATAGCGAAAAAACTGCATAAATTTCCAGTTATCGAAAATTAACAGAAAATTGAAAACTTAAATGGATTATTGCAATCATTTACGTGCAGTCTGCGCATACATGTTTTATGCTAAACCAATCTCCTAAGATAAATTTAAAGACATGATGAAAAACTGGGTCGATCCTGAAGCAAAAGCTGAAGCCGAACGTTATGACAACCCTATCCCTAGCCGCACGCTGATTTTAGAAACTATCGAAAAGAACAATGCCCAGTCCCATGCAGACCTGGTCGAACATTTTGAAATTGCTGATCAAAAAAGTATTGATGCCCTGAGCCATCGTCTGATTGCGATGGTACGTGACGGCCAACTGATGAAAGACGGTTATAAGTTCCAGATTGCGGCAGAACAGCCTGAGCATGAAGCAACGGTCTATATCAACTCAAAGGGAAGCGGTACCGCCAATATTTCAGGTGAAGATGATTTGCTGCTCCCTGAGCGTGAACTGCGTCAGGTCTTTAATGGTGACCGGGTTAAAGTACGTCAGACTTCAGTGGATCGTAAAGGTAAGTCTTGGGGCTTTATTACCGAAGTTTTGCAGCATCGTGTCAAAGAGATCATTGGTAAAGTATCAGAGTATGAAGGTGAATACTTTGTTCAGCCGGCTGCTCCAAATGCACATCAGCCGATTACCCTGGAAAAAGAGCTGATTGAACATGCCAAGGTCAAAGTCGGTGATTCTATTCGCGTTGCGATTGATCGCTACCCGACCAAAGAAGAATTTGCAACCGGCCATATTGTGCAGTCCATGGCAGACAAGGCCGATACCGAGATCATCATTCCACAAACCATTCTGGAATATGGCCTGCCTTATGAATTTCCGGAAGAAGTCGTTAAAGAAGCTGAAAGCTTCAAGGAACCGACAGAGAAAGATCGCGAAGGCCGTGTGGATCTTCGAGATTTGGCACTAGTGACCATTGATGGTGAAGATGCGCGTGACTTTGATGATGCCGTTTATGCCGAAAAACGTCCAGGTGGTGGTTATCGTGTAGTCGTGGCGATTGCCGATGTCAGCCATTATGTACGTCCTGGCAAGCCGCTGGATGATGAAGCCCAGGAACGCGGTACATCTGTCTACTTCCCGCACTTCGTTTTACCGATGTTACCTGAAGCTCTATCCAATGGCTTGTGTTCTTTAAATCCGAACGTTGACCGTTTATGTATGGTCTGTGATTTAAAACTGTCACGTGCTGGCCGTGTGACCGGTTTTGAGTTCTATCCGTCAGTAATGCACTCCAAGGCACGTTTGACCTATGATCAGGTCGCACAGTATCTGGAAGGCGACAGCCAGGCCATTACCGAAGACCGTGAAGTTCGCAAGTCGATCAATACCCTGTTCCAGCTTTATCAGGTTCTCAAAGGCTTACGTTCTGAACGGCATGCCATGGAATTTGAAACTGTAGAAACTTACATGACCTTCGACGAAATGGGTGGAATTAAAGAAATTCTTCCACGCACCCGTAATGATGCACATAAGCTGATTGAAGAATGTATGTTGCTGGCCAACGTGGCAGCCGCAGAATATGCATTAAAAAATGAAATGCCAATGTTGTACCGCGTGCATGAGCCACCTGAGTTTTCGCGTATCCAGAAAGTCCGTGATTTCGTCAAGCTGTTGGGTCTGCAATTCCCGGAACAGCCAACGCAAGCCGATTATCAGGCCGTGATTGAGGCGACTAAAGACCGGATCGATGCACCAAGTATTCATTCCGTGTTACTGCGTTCCATGATGCAGGCTTATTATGGTGCCAACAATGCAGGCCATTACGGTCTGGCATATGAAGCTTATACACATTTCACCTCGCCAATTCGCCGTTATCCGGATCTGCTATTGCATCGTGCCATCAAGGCACATTTAAATCACAAGCCATCTCCACTTTCAGGTGGGGCTTTAGAGGCTGCCGGTGAACATTTCTCTGCAACAGAACGCCGTGCTGATGAAGCTTCCCGCTCTGTAACCACCTGGCTCAAATGTCACTATATGCAGCAGCATCTGGGTGAAGAGTTTGTGGGCATTGTCAGTGCGACGGCAGAATTCGGCCTGTTTGTCACGCTAAAAGACCTTTATGTCGATGGTATGGTACATGTCAGCCAGTTGGGTGATGACTTCTTTGTCTATGACCAAAGCAGTCAGAATCTGGTCGGCCAGAACCGCGGTCAGATCTTTGGATTAGGGGATGAAGTCAAGATCAAGGTTGCCGGTGTAAATCTAGAAGAGCGCAAGATTGATTTCGAACTGATCCAACAGCTCAGTCATGCCGGCCGTGCAGTCCGTGCCCGTGCACCGCGAGTAAGCGAGAAAAAACCTCTACCACGTCCTACTGCGACAGAAGAAGTGTTTGGCAGCAATGAGCGTGAGTCTAAATCCAACCTGAACGCTGATGGAGAACAACCCAGACGACGCAAAAAAGGCAAAGGAAAACCCAGCTCTTACAGCAACAAGCCTGCTAAATCATCTGCAGGAAAGTCTGAAGCAAAGGATAAAGGTAAAGTAAAGAAAAAGGCCAAGGTTAAAAAGAAAAAGTCCAATGCAAAAGCCAAGACTGAATAATCTGTGACAGTTTAAAAAGAGCGCTACGGCGCTCTTTTTTATTTATAATCAAAATATTACGAAATGAAAATTATAAAAATGGATACCATCACTACTTTTACTCTGAACATTTCTTTAATGGCTTTGCTTATGACTGAGGCCTTAAAGAGGCTTTAAATAATAATCCTATCACCATGAGAGTCACCTACTGGTATCAACACCCTTTAAACCTATGGAAAACTAAAATCACCAATATTTCCATCATCGATATAAATGAACTAGAAGGCTTACCCTCATCTGATAGTGAATTTATTGAATAACTTCAAAATATTAAATACAAAGCTAGAGAAAAAACTTTAACTGCCTTGATTTCTCTCACTAGAAGCCCTACATCTAAATTTAATACTGAAAATTAATTTGGCAGAAACGACATGATTTTAGAAAAGGCAACTTTGCCTGTTCCGCAATTTGATCAGATTACCCTAGAAGAACTTAAACAAAAGATTGAAAGCTGTATTGCTGAAGGTCAAAAATTCCTGAATGAACTTACCGAAACACCTGAATCAGCTCAGGAACAGCTTGCCATTTTGGAACATGTCGACACACTCGAAAATAATATGAGTGAGGCTTGGGGCATTCTTTCACATCTCAACGCCGTGAAAAACAATGCGGAAACACGTGATGTCTATCAGGCCTTATTACCCGGTCTAAGCGAATACTATACGCAACTCGGTCAACATACAGCGCTGTATCAGACTTATCAGCATATTCATGATGCACCCATCTTTAATGAACTCCCGGCCGCACAGCAAAGTGCCATCAAACTGGCCTTACGTGATTTCAAACTGTCTGGTGTGGCATTGGAAGGAGAAGCGAAAAAGCGCTTTGCGGAAATTTCTGCGCGCCTGTCCCAATTGTCTTCAGATTTTTCGAATCATGTATTGGATGCCACTCAAGCCTACTTCAGACCATTAAATGAAGATGAACTAGCGGGCTTATCGGCAAACAATATTGAACTGCTCAAACAGTATGGCAAGCAGCATGAACTGGATCAACCGGTGGCTACCCTGGATTTTCCATCCTATCTGGCAATCATGACCCATGCAGAAAATCGTCCTCTGCGTGAAGAGCTCTATAAGGCGTATGTGACGCGAGCATCAGATCAGTCTGGGCAGACCGAGTTTGACAATACTGCCTTGATCGAAGAAATTCTCAGTTTACGTCTGGAAATGGCGAAGCTGCTTGGTTTTAATAATTATGCGAAATTGTCCTTAGCCAGCAAAATGGCACCGAGTGTAGAGGCGGTAGATGAATTCCTGCGTGATCTGGCAGAACATGCCCGTGTACCGGCAGAGAAAGAAGTTAGTGAACTGAAAGCAATTGCTGCTGAAGATGGCATTAGTGACCTGCAACCCTGGGACAGCAGCTATTATTCTGAAAAGCTGAAAATGCAGCAATTTAACCTGTCACAGGAAGCACTTAAACCTTATTTCCCTGCGCCAAAAATCCTGCAAGGCCTGTTCAGTATTGTCAATCGCCTGTATGGGATACAGGTAATTGAACGTGATGCACCGGTTTGGCATCCGGATGCACATTATTTTGAACTGGAAGATCAAGGTCAGGTGATTGGCGGCTTCTATCTCGATCTGTATGCACGCCAGGGCAAACGTGGCGGTGCCTGGATGAGTGGCTTCCGTTCCCGTATGCAGACCAGTGACGGCCTGCAAAAGCCGATTTGCTATATGGTCGGTAACTTCACTCCTCCTGTCGGTAGTCGTCCTGCACTACTGAGCCATGATGAAGTGATTACCCTGTTCCATGAATTTGGTCATGGCCTGCATCATATGCTGACAGAGGTAGACAATATTGCGGTAGCTGGTACCCATGGCGTAGCCTGGGATGCGGTTGAGCTGCCAAGCCAGTTTATGGAGTTCTGGGCCTGGGATCAGGAAAGTCTGGATGTGCTCAGTGAACACATCGACACCCAAGAATCCCTACCGGCTGAATTGCTCAAAGCCCTACTCGATGCACGTTTTTTCCAGTCTGGCATGCAAACCCTGCGTCAGCTTGAATTTGCCCTGTTTGACCTGAGTATCCACCGTGCCAATCCAGCCTTAAATGCAGCGCAGGTTCAGGATACTTTGAATGAAATCCGCGAAAAGTATGCAGTTTTGCCGACCACTGACTATAACCGTTTCCAAAACAGCTTCAGTCATATTTTCGCCGGCGGTTATGCAGCGGGATATTATTCCTATAAATGGGCTGAAGTTTTGGCCAGTGATGCCTTCGACCGCTTTGAAGAAGAAGGGATTTTTAATACTGAAACTGGAAAGCAGTTTAGACAAAAAATTCTAGCAGTTGGCGGAAAAGATACAGCACTTGACGCATTTATCAATTTCCGTGGACGCGAGCCAAAAATAGATGCATTACTGCGTCATCAAGGTTGGACGAACGGCTCTAAAAACGCTTAAACTACGTTTTTAAGTTAATCACAGGGTAAGCATGATGACTCTCAAACGCCGTTTCATTGCAGGCGCAAAATGTCCTAAATGTCAGGCATTGGATCGGATCGTCATGCTGACCAATGGTGAAGCTGAATGGATTGAATGTATCGAATGTGGGTATGAAGAAAATCGTCCTACTCATATCGATGAACCTGAGTCACCTGAAGTTCCAGATGAAATTGGTGTGATTCAGTTTAAACCCCGTCAGCCAAAAAAATAATTTCGGGAACCTAAATGACTCCAGATCATCGACAAAATCCTAAACTTTTATGGGGAATAGTGAGCGGATTAATTGTTGTGATTATTGCTGTTTGGATAATTATACAATTCTTTCTCACACAAAATGAAACGTTGCCAACACATCAGGGTGACCTGATCAATGCACCGGCACCGCAGACCATTTCTGAAAATTCTGAAAAGGCTACCAAGCCAGAAGTAACAGATGCGCTTAGTTCTGACAATGTGCTAGTAGATGCTTCTATTATGACAGAAGAAGTTACCAGCAATGCCACCTTGGCCAAAGAGGAAATTGCCCGACTGGAAGATATTCAGCTGCAGCTTGATGAACAGGAAAAAAGCCTGAAGCAACAGCACAGTACTGCTGATGATCTGATTAAACTTAAAGAAGAACAAATCAAGTTACTCGAAGCACAACTGGCACAATAATCAGAATAGGTTGGGGTTTTTCAGCTAGAATATCGTCAGATCTTCTAGCTCAGTTGTTTGCATGTCCGCCCCAGCCACTCCGCATCTGCTCAAAGCCGTTCTGTTACTGACCTGCTCTGCCTTCCTGTTTTCAGTCATGGGCGTGTGCATCCGTTATGCCTCGGCAACGGTTGATAATGCCACCGTGGTTTTCTTTCGAAACTTTGTCGGGCTGTTTATTTTCTTGCCTTTCATTTTTAACAAGGGAATTGATTTTTTTAAGACTGAAAAACTGTGGATGCACACCTGGCGTGCAGTGGTCGGTCTGACTGCCATGTACGGCTTTTTTTATGCCATCGCGCACTTAAAACTCTCCAATGCCATGGTCTTCACCTACTCTTCCCCGATTTTTATTCCACTGATTGCCTGGCTATTTCTCAAGGAAAAAATTACCTTAAGCATGTTAGCCGCAGCTCTGATTGGTTTTATCGGGGTACTCTGTGTCGCCAAACCGGATTCTGGTTTATTCAACCTGATGTCAGCCATTGGTTTGGGTGCCAGCTTTCTGGCCGCGATGGCGTTTGTCACGGTTCGGGCACTGACCAAAACCGAGTCACCAGAAAAAATCGTGTTTTATTTCTGTTTTATTGGCACATTGATTTCCGTGATTCCGATGTTCTGGCTGTGGCGACCTTATACCCTGAAAGAACTCAGCTTTCTTGTCGCTGCCGGCCTTTTGGCCAATTTCAGTCAGCTCTTCATGTCCAATGCTTATAAACTGGCTCCGGCAGGACAGATTGGACCAGTCAACTATGTGGCAATTTTCTTTGCTGGCATGTGGGGCTTTCTGTTCTGGCATGAAGTTCCGGACCTATATAGTCTGATCGGGCTAGGTCTGATTTTCTGTGCCATTTTGCTGTGTAGTTCGATCCTGCAAAAGCGCCTGAATTCATCCAAAGTTTGATTAAAGAATTTAAATCAAATAAATAAAAAAGCACCCGTAGGTGCTTTTTTATTGCTTTTCTTTTATTGATACCAGCCGAACAACTTAAAGATATAAGGTACATAAGCAATGATCAGCATCGCAGGCAGCAACACAATCACCGGCAAAATCCAGCGTTCATAACGGTAATAGAAAGACAAGTGTCGTACTTCTGCATCGGCTTCAGCCACTTCGGCATCGCCAATCGACTGCCTGGCCAGTAAATGATTCAGTGCCACTGGCGGCGTCACATAACCCAGCTCGAAACCAATCAGGGTAATCATCCAGAAATGAACCGGATGAATGCCGTATTGATAAGCCACTGGAGCAACCGTTGCAGAGATCAGAATGACCGCTCCGAATGGATCCATGATCATCCCGACAAAAATCATCAAGCCGACAATCAGTGATATCACCAGAATGGTACTGCTGATATCAGTCGGAAAGGCTTCCATAATTTCCATACGTTCCAGCAAGCCACCAACACTCACTGAAAGTGCCATCAGGATCACCAGCGCACCAATATGTCCTACAGTTTCACTGGTAGAAATATGCATAGATTTCCAGAAACCGACATGACGCAAAATTTCAGTCGCTTTTGAACGCCGCACACCATGATCAACCACCAGTTCTTTGCCTGCTTGTTGGCTATGTTCAGCTTCACGATATTCTGCATTGGTCACGGCACCGGCTGTTGCCAGCTCAGGAGCCGATCTGGAGTTTAAAGTCGCGGTCAAGGTGTCATCCCAATGCCCCACTGCCGGTAGTGGCGCAGGTTCGTGGCGCAGCTTGTCGAACAGGACAATCATCAGCAGAATTACAGGCATCATCACAGGTGCAGTAAATTCATTCAGATCAGTCGACAAGGCATATTTATAGAATAGCCAGATCAGAATGAAAATCACGATATAAGGAATAACTGCAACGAAGGCACGCCCGGATTGAGGCGCAGCTACAGTAGGTGCAGCAATCCGGAATTTATTTTCTGCAACAAACAGGGAAATGACCAGAAACAAAGTAGAGCTGAGCAGGAAGACATAAATCCCGTAGTGATACAGCAAATCGGTGGTGACTTCTTTATTCAGTGAAGCCACGACGACGATCAGCAAACACGGGCGTAAGACTACGCCCAGTGAACCGGACATGGCTGTGGCCGCCAGTGCAAACTGACGGCGTCCACCCGCATTCCAGACTTCCTTATATATAATCGCAGCTGCGGCAATGACGAAAATCCCCGATGCTCCGGTATAGGCGGTCGGTAATGCAGCGGCCAGCAGAATTAACCAGGTCAGGGTTTCAGGTGCCAGATTCCATGGACGCAGAATATTCAGGAACATGTCTACAACACGGGTCTGTTTCAGCAACATACCAGCCCAGATAAACAAGGCCAGATTCAGGAAGATACTAGAAAATTCTACCAATTGACCGAGGTAAATCCCCTGTCCCATTGGATAGTCCATAAAGAACGTAAAGTTTATCCCGGTAGTAATGGCCATATAGGCATACAGCGGCACACTCAGAAAGGCCAGACCAAAATTACCACCCTCACGTGTCGGTTTCGGTGGTTTGATGACCTGATAAAGGCTAATTAGAGTGAGTGTGCTAAACAGAATCATCCACAGCCAGTAGATGTATTTCATTTCGCCCATCGGCACACCCGAATTCAACACAGACTGGTATTGGCTATAAGATGAGAATGCCAGAAAAGCATTAGCAACCAGCATGGCCACCGAATAGACTTTAAAGTCCATTCGGGTACTTGGACTGCGTAGGCCAATATGATGGGTTTTTAGGGTGGCACTGATTGCAGCGAAAACCACCATGATGACCAGAAGCAAAGCCCGGTTTTCAGTACCAAACTTGAATATGCCAAAGAAAGAGGTTTCAAATGTCCGATAAGCCCGAATACTTGGATGAGCTTCTACATACTGAATGGCTTTGTCATAAAACAGGTAAGATTCTTCACAGACCTGCTGTGCCTGTAATACCGCAGCACGGACATCCGCTTCCGAGCGCACGCCAAAGAAATCGGCATATTCATCGGCCGCATCGGCTTTCATCTGTTGCTGAACACGCTGATCGACATTGATATTACGTTCACATTGTGGGCGTGTCGGTTCAGCACGTAAAAATGAATATTGCATTCCGGTTGCCGGATCGCCGTAAATACGCTCGCCCATACGCAGCAACTGGCCGTGAATCATTTCCCCGGTGCCGATAATCAAAGTGAGCAAAAGTAAAACCAGCACGACAAAGGTCGAGATCCACTCTGTCCATATATAACGCAACAGACCTAATCCTGATCTGTTTTGATCATCATTTTGCATATGTTTTCCTATTATTGTTTTAGCGGCCTGTCGCTTGATCCAGATCGCTGATCTTGCCTTCTGCTCCCGAAAATTCCTTTTCAAAAGTCAGGATATTTATTCTATGTTTTGAATCTGCATGAAAACCGGCATAATAAAAATGACAATTTATATTTTCTTTTAGTTTTTTCTGCCAAGTAGCTGTCTATTCCTACACTTTAGCTATCCCTAAAATAATTGGTCACAATATAAATGACTGCCAGAATCACCCCCCAGATCACCCCCAGTAAATGTGCTTCTACCAGCACTGGACTACCAATGAGTTGGGCTGTTCCGGAATTACCAATGGTATTTTCCCAGACCAGTTTGGCCAAGATGAGAAACAGCACCAGCGCCGCAAATCCACGTTCCCGCTTATACTGCAAATGCATACAGGCTACGGCGACATACGCGCCATGCAATACGCCTGACAACCCTGCATATGCTTCAATATTCGGCAAGAAAAAATAAAAACTCAGACTGATCAAAGGTGACAAGATCAGTAAAATGGCGGAAAAATGCCAGATATTAACGCGTGGAAAAATAAAAGGAAGACAGATAAACGCAAGAATATTAAGGAAATAATGGGTCCAACCTACATGAACCCAGTGTGCCGTCCAGAGTCGCCAGAATTCACCAAGCAGACTCTCTCGCCAATAAATGAAATCGTCCTTGAAAATTTGCAGACAAGCACAAAGAGAGACAAAAGCCGCTAGAAAAATAATTTTTTGTCGAAAATGTTGCTCTAGCATCGGCCTATTGCCCTCCTTGCTTCTCTAGTTTTGACTTCACTCCTGAAGCTTATATGGTGCTGCTTACAAATCCGCGCTGAACAGCTCATCGAGTTCGGAAGAGCTGTCTGACTCATCCCAGAAACGTTGCATGCCATCATCGCCACTGCGTACACCGGTATTTTCTGTCCAATAGCGATCAGATATACCGCTGACCATAATTGCAGCCATACTGTCAATCAGCTTGAATTGTGGATTGACTGGCTTGTCTTCAGTACGGGCCTGAGCAAAAGTTTTAAGGGCATCGCGGACTTTGGCATCATCACCACTAGCCTGTGCGGCTACGGCATACAAGGCATGAGATAAACGTACACCTTTTTGCTCACCAATTTGTGTAGATTGTTTTAAGGTTTGGTAAGGGTCAGGTTTACCGTCCCCGGCGCCTGGCAACAAGGTCCAGATCACCGCACGAGTGGCATTCGGTGCACCCCAGAATTTCGCGTTATCCAGACAAACCATGCCTCGCTCGACCACGGCAGCAATATCTTTCGGTACATGCACTGCACCACCCGAGTTAATATCATTGGTCATGGCCTGCAAGCCACTGAGCATGCCCAGCAGATAAACGGTTTGCTCGATGTCACTGTTCATGCGCGGGCATTCTTCACCCAAGGCTTTTTGATATTTCTTTTCATAACGGCTTTGAAACAGCTGATAACCGGTATACTGACGCTGTGCTGCCAGTGCCGCCCAGCGCTTCTGCTCGATCCGGGCATCCTGGGCTTCTGCTACCTGATTGGTTTTTGAAGCACGTAAATAGCGCAACTCGGCTTCAAGTGCTTTTTGTTCAGCACAAATACCGGCAGCTGAATACATCAGTACAGCCACCCGGGTTGGATCTGCTCCCATTTCTTTGGTTGCCATAATGGCCGGCGTTAAAGAATTTCCTGAATTGCACACCATTTCAGCATCATCCATCGCTAAAATCGGTGGGACGATATGATTTTCGGTGAAACCCAGTGCCACATTGGCACCAGTTTTAATAACCTGAGAACATCCCGTCAAAACTGTAGTTGTTATTGCAATAGTCGCCATACCTTGGCATATTTTACGGACGCCTGACATTTTCCTGTCCTCTATAATTGTGATTATGTCCATCTTTCTGCTAAAGATATCAGAAGCATTTTGTGAATAAAAGAGTATTTACTCTAATTTAGACCAGACACTTTGCCATTAAATGACCACGCTGCAATTGACTGTATTTAGGAGAATCCCAAATTTTGGGCGAAAAAAAGTAGCATTGCGACGGTTCAGCACATGCTACTTATTAACTGTACAAACAGAGAAGTGGTTTAAACCCTGCTTGATTAAGATGAAAATTTATCCTTCAGCACCGTCCCGATTCGTCCAATTACCAGGGCCAAAACAATCGCTACAATCAGAAAAATCCACACTGGAAATTCCATCAGGGTCTCCCGTATTTGCTGTTGGTAGGCTCAATGTACAGGCTAAAAATAAAACACAGGGGATAAATTGTCAGACAATTCATCTAAGTCATGAATTAACCTTGATTTTTGTCTGACAACAAAAAGCCCGCAATAATCTAAGTATTTGTTTATTTTAAATTTTAATAAAATAATTAAAAAACATTTGTCTTACAATTAAATTAATTTAGTCAATACTTTTAAAGCTTTCCATTGCTTGAGTGGCAATTGATCACACCAGATCAGTAAAGGCCGAGCCTTGGCATGCTGGAAATACACCACAATATATGCCTGGTGATCAATGACATGACTAATAGACACCCGATGGGTTGGCATTGCTTTGGCAGTCAATGACCATTCACGGCCATCCAGATATTCAAACTGTTCAATTTGTGGCGTCTTGCGGTAAAACAGATGGTACACCAGCAGTCCTATGAGTGCGCACAGCAACCAGAGTGCAAACGGTAGTAACTGATAGAGCAAATACATTAACAGTGCAAAAATAAAAAGCTGAAACGCCAATGCACACAGACTGCGTTTCAGCTTGAAGCAGCGATTATCCATGAACGTAAAATTTAAGCTTCTTGATAAAATCTTTCAGTTCAGGACGCGGCGGCTCGGATACTTCCATAAACCAGTCCAGCAAATCCGGGTCTTCCTGCTCCACCAGCTCTGCAAACATCTGCTTTTCAAAAGGTTCAGCATTCAGATAGTAATTTTTGACGTAGAGATCAAAATAGACATCCAGTTCTTTTAAACCACGACGCGCACGGTAAATCACTTTGCGCTCTTCCAAGCTAATGTCATCAGTCATCGAATTTCCCCAATTCGTTATAAACCCGAATAGTTTACCTGAAGCATCAACTGAATTTCGAGGGATTTCATAGAAATGACCAAAAGCATCAGCAGATTTAGCTGATTTGAACATTCCGCTCATTGCCGCTGTTCCCAGCTTGACCTAAGTTAAAGTAAACCGATCAAAATAAGGAATAACAAGATGCAATCTGCAGCCATTCGCCCGCTTACTCCCATGCTGCCCCGCCAACTTTTTACTGCCGAGCATGAAGTTTTTCGCGAAACGGTACGCAAGTTTTATGAAAAGGAAGTTATTCCATATACCGAGCGTTTTGAAGATCAGCAACATGTAGATCGAGAGCTATGGAATAAAGCTGGTGAGCTTGGTTTACTCTGTGCGACCATGCCTGAAGAATATGGCGGCTCTGGTGTAGATCGGCTGTATAGCATGATCTTGATTGAAGAACAGGCCTATGCCGGAGACTCAGCCACCGGGTTTTCCCTGCATTCGGATATCGTCGCCAATTATCTGCTGAACTTTGGCAATGAAGCTCAAAAACAGCAATGGCTACCCCAAATGGCTTCCGGGGAAGTCGTCACCGCTATTGCGATGACCGAACCAGGCACGGGCTCTGACCTGCAAGCAGTGCGCACCTCGGCAGTACTGGATGGCGAAGACTATGTCATTAATGGTTCCAAGATCTTTATTACCAATGGCTATCTTTGCGATATGGCCATTGTGGTCTGTAAAACAGGTAATAGTGACAAAGGCTCGGCCAATCTCTCCTTGATGATGGTCGAAGCCGACCGGCCGGGATTTAGTAAAGGCAAGCCCTTAAATAAAATCGGTATGAAAGGCCAGGATACCTGCGAACTGTTTTTTGACAATGTTCGGGTTCCTAAAGAAAACCTGCTTGGTCTGGAAGGCATGGGCTTTATGATGCTGATGAAGGAACTGGCTTGGGAACGCCTGATTGTGGCGATTATCTGTCAGGCAGGTGCTGAAGCGGCTTTTGCCCACACAGTAAAATATACCAAGGAACGTCAGGCATTCGGCAAGAGCATCAGCCATTTCCAAAATACCCGTTTTAAACTGGCAGAACTGCGTACCGAGATCGATGTCTGCCGCGCTTATCTGGATCGCTGTATGCAGCTGCAACTCAAGCAGGAACTGGGTGTGGATGCCGCTGCTGCGGCCAAATACAAGATTTCAGAAATGTACAGCAAAGTCGTAGATGAATGTCTGCAACTGCATGGCGGCTATGGTTATATGCTGGAATATCCAATTGCCCGGGCTTATATCGATAACCGTGCCAACCGGATTTATGCGGGTACCAATGAAATCATGAAAGAACTCATCGCGCGCTCACTGTAAAACCGACGAATTAAAAAGGAGTCACTCAGGACTCCTTTTTCTGTACGCTAAAAATTCAAATTCAAGAAACTAGACGCGGCTTATGATTAAGTGCATTGCTCTTTTTCCTGAATTTCAGCACGCCATCTTCAAACGAAGCCTGTTTCAGTTCCTTACGGTCGGCGAGATAATTATTGCTGACTTTCCACGGAGCATGTTTACCCTGCTTTGGCATCACATTTGCTGCACGGGCAATATATCCCGATGTCAGACTGCCCATCACAGTATCATCCATCAGTTCTGTGGCATCGCCTGTTGCAATGACTTCATCAAAATGTTGTTGGTCCATATGGTTAAGCAAACGGCAAATATATTCTGCTGCAATGTCCACTTTAAGCGTCCAGG
Organism: Acinetobacter pecorum; assembly: GCF_014837015.1. Taxonomy (GTDB): domain Bacteria; phylum Pseudomonadota; class Gammaproteobacteria; order Pseudomonadales; family Moraxellaceae; genus Acinetobacter; species Acinetobacter pecorum. The sequence goes on along the minus strand of NZ_JACSPT010000010.1, from coordinate 103,580 downwards.
AAGCATTAATATAGCCAATAATCAGCGCCATATTCGGAAGGTCACTCACCATAACGCCTCTATACAGCATATGCTGCGAGGTATCGACAGGCTGACCATCCATCGTCGCCTGAATCCCGCCAAGAATTTGTATGTTCAGGCCAGTGGCAGAGACAATAATATCAGCATCCAGATGTTGACCCGATTTCAGCTGAATCCCGGTTTCGGTAAAAGTTTCTATCTGATCGGTTGTAACTGATGCCTGCCCTTCACGTAAGATTTTAAACAGGTCACCATCTGGCACTACACACAGACGCTGATCCCAAGGCTCATAATTCGGGGTAAAGTGTTTCATGTCCACTTTACCTTTCAGTTGAAATTTTACTGATTTAAGCAACAGCGTTTTTAACAATTTGGGTTGCTTTTGTGCCAGGGCATAAATTCCACGCTGCATACCAATGTTACGCGCCCGCGTCAGCTTATAAGCCAGATCTTCAGGCAGATATTTACGCATTTTTGAATATATAAAATCGACAGAAGGCACAGAGGCAATATAAGTCGGTGAACGCTGCAACATGGTCACATGACCTGCTCCACCTTTAGCCATGGCAGGCACCAAAGTAATCGCAGTGGCACCACTGCCAATGATGACCACTTTTTTGCCCTTATAGTTTAAATTTTCCGGCCAGTGCTGCGGATGAATGAATTCCCCCTTGAATGCCTGCTGATTTGGAAACTCCGGCTGGAAACCTTGGTCATAATTATAATAACCGGTACAACCTAGTACGAAGTTAGCGATCCAGATCTGCTTCTTGCCCTGCGCATCCAAAATCTCTACTGACCATTTGCAGGTGGCAGAATCATAATTGGCACTCAGCACCCGATGCTGGAAATGGATTTTTGGCTGAAGTTTAAACTCTTCTACCACTTCAGAGAGATAGCCTTTGATGGACGCTCCATCGGCAAGCACACTTTCCTTCTGCCAAGGCTTGAAATTAAAACCAAAAGTTGACATGTCAGAATCGGAACGGATACCCGGATATTTAAACAGATCCCAAGTTCCGCCAATACTCTCACGACGTTCAATAATATCAAAAGAGCGTTGTGGACAATGTTTAGAAAGATGCACTGCCAGACCAATCCCCGAGATCCCCGCACCCACAATTAAAATATCTACCTGCTTTTCCATATTGTTCTTTTACCTAAGCGATGCTATCGGTTTTAATTAAATCACAAAACTGACAATACACAATGTCAAGTTGATTAAAAAGCCACTATTTTTTTATCTTTTGAGGCCAAATCAATTATGCAGGATGTATAGGTAAACCAAATTCAGATTTATTCAAATAAAGTTTTCAGGCATTAAAAAAGGCCGGTTTATTCAACCGACCTTTTTGAACAACTTACGTTATTCTTCACGAAATTAGTTAACTTCGCGATCTACTAGCTCAACGTAAGCCATCGGTGCAGCATCACCTGCACGGAAGCCCGCTTTAAGAACACGTAGATAACCGCCGTTACGCTCTTTGTAACGAGGGCCAAGAACGGTAAATAATTTACCAACAGTTGCTGCTGAACGAGTACGAGCAAACGCCAAACGACGGTTTGCTACTGTATCGTTTTTAGCTAAAGTGATTAAAGGCTCAGCTACACGACGTAACTCTTTTGCTTTAGGCACAGTTGTTTTGATCAACTCGTGCTCGAACAAAGAGTTAGCCATATTTTGGAACATCGCTTTACGATGACTGCTTGTACGGCCTAATTTCACACCACTATTACGATGACGCATGGTGATAGTCCTACTTAATTAACGGCTACGATAGGCGAAACGATCGTCCATACGGAGACTAGCCGGTGGCCAGTTCTCTAAACGCATGCCGAGTTGTAAGCCTTTAGAAGCCAGAACATCTTTGATCTCAGTAAGCGATTTTTTACCCAAGTTAGGAGTTTTAAGCAACTCAACTTCGGTACGCTGTACAAGATCACCAATGTAGTAAATGTTTTCTGCTTTCAAACAGTTAGCAGAACGAACAGTTAGCTCTAGATCATCTACTGGGCGAAGCAAGATTGGGTCAACTTCTTCACGAGGTTCTTGAGCCACAGGTGCTTGATCTTTCTGAAGGTCAACAAAGATTGCAATTTGTTGTTGCAAGATTGTTGCCGCTTTGCGGATTGCTTCTTCAGGATCAACAGTACCATTGGTTTCAAGATCAATGATCAGTTTATCAAGGTCAGTACGTTGTTCCACACGCGCGTTTTCCACGGTATATGAAACACGTTTGATTGGGCTGTAAGAAGCATCTAACTGCAAGCGACCCACTGGGCGAGTTTCGCCTTCTGGGAAGCGTGAATCAGAAGTTTCGTAGCCACGGCCTTGAGCCACTTTCAGGCGCATTTTTAATGAGCCTGAGGCACTTAAAGTACCGATCAAATGTTCAGGGTTAACCACTTCAACATTATGAGGTAAACGAAGGTCAGCCGCAGTTACGTCGCCTGCACCTTGTTTCTCTAATGTTAAATAAGCTTCATTTTGATCGAACAGCTTAATCGACAATCCTTTTAGGTTCAGCAAGAGCTCGACGATGTCCTGCTGCAAGCCTTCCAAAGTACTGTACTCGTGCTCGACCCCTTCAATCTCAACTTCTACCACAGCTGCGCCAGGTAGAGAAGAAAGAAGAATGCGACGTAAAGCATTACCAAGAGTATGACCAAAGCCACGCTCTAATGGTTCTAGAATAACTTTTGCCGAGGTCCCGCTTGCCGCTTCGACCTTGATCGCTTGCGGAGTTAGAAACTCATTTGCAGTACGCGTCATATTGCTTCCTCAAGGATTATTTAGAATACAATTCTACAATCAAGCTTTCGTTGATTTCAGCAGGTAAATCAGAACGATCCGGTGCAGATTTGAACGTACCTTCTAATTTAGAATGGTCAATTTCCATCCAAGAAGGCAAGCCACGTTGAGTCGCCAATTCAATTGCGTTTTTAATACGTAATTGTTGTTTAGCGCCTTCGTGAACTGCGATCACATCACCCGCTTTAACTTGGATAGACGCAATGTTAACACGACGGCCATTCAAAGTGATGCTACGGTGAGATACTAACTGACGAGCTTCTGCACGAGTAGAACCGAAACCCATACGATAAACGACGTTATCAAGACGGCTTTCAAGTAGCTTCAACAGGTTTTCACCAGTTGCGCCTTTAACACGAGCAGCTTCTTTATAGTAGTTACTAAATTGACGCTCTAAAACACCGTACATGCGACGTACTTTTTGTTTTTCGCGTAATTGTAGTGAGTACTCAGATTGTTTACCACCACGAGCCCCGCCGTGCTGGCCAGGAGCTTTCGCATGTTTTTTAGTCTTAACATCAAACGGTTTAACGCCTGATTTAAGTTGCAGGTCTGTCCCTTCGCGACGAGAGAGTTTGCATTTTGGACCAATATAACGAGCCATGAATGTTTCTCCTTACACGCGACGTTTTTTAGGTGGACGGCAACCGTTGTGAGGAATTGGAGTCACATCGGTAATGCTATTAATTTTATAACCCACTGCACCTAAAGCACGAACCGCAGATTCACGACCAGGACCAGGACCTTTTACAAGGACGTCCAAGTTTTTCAAACCGTAGTCTAAAGCAGCTTTACCAGCAACTTCAGCAGCTACCTGAGCAGCAAACGGAGTTGATTTACGTGATCCACGGAAGCCTTGTCCACCTGAAGTGGCCCAAGCCAGTGCATTACCTTGACGATCGGTAATAGTCACAATGGTGTTATTAAAAGAAGCGTGAATGTGTGCGACACCTTCAGAGACGGTACGAGTGACCTTCTTGCGTGCGCGAGTATCTTTAGCCATCTTTTAGCTTCCAGAAATCTTATTTCTTAATAGGTTTGCGCGGACCTTTACGGGTACGTGCGTTAGTTTTGGTGCGTTGACCGCGGACAGGCAAGCTGCGACGATGACGAAGACCGCGGTAGCAGCCTAAATCCATTAAACGTTTAATGTTCATGGAAATTTCGCGACGTAAATCACCTTCGGTCGGAACCTTAGCAACTTCTGCACGAATCGCATCAAGCTGAGCGTCATCTAATTCACGGATCTTAGTAGTTGGAGCAATACCAGCAGCAGCTAAGATAGCTTTTGAAGTATGGCGGCCAATACCAAAGATATACGTTAGAGAGATAACAGCATGCTTGTTATCCGGAATGTTTACACCGGCAATACGAGCCATTCAATTTTCTCCAAAAAGGCAGTAGATAATCAACCGCCCCACAAAAATCTTGAGGGGCGGATAATAACCTAATTCGCCTACAGAAATCAACAGGTCTTAATCAGATTAACCTTGACGCTGCTTATGACGAGGTTCTGCGCTACAAATTACGCGGATAACCCCATTACGACGGATAACTTTACAGCTACCACAAATTTTTTTAACAGAAGCTTGTACTTTCATGATGAAACCTCAAGTGCGCTTATCCCTTAGGATGAGCAGTCGTTTTTCTCATTAACGTTTGATTATCGTACTGGTGCAAAGTGAGATGTGATTGCAGCTGAGCCATAAAGTCCATCACCACTACCACAACAATCAGCAAAGAAGTACCACCCAAATAGAATGGAATACCAAATGAACTTTGCAATATCATCGGCATCAAACAAATGACGGTGATATAAATCGCGCCAATAAACGTCAAACGATTGAGAATATGATCTAAGTAACGAGCAGTTTGCTCACCTGGACGTATACCAGGCACGTAAGCTCCGCTGCGTTTCAAGTTCTCTGACACTTCTTTAGGACTAAATACCAGTGCTGTATAGAAGTAACAGAAAAAGATAATTAACGCACCAAAGAGCACCAAATACAACGGCTGACCAGGCGACAACACCAATGCCAAATCTTGCAGGCTACGTTTAATAAATCCAGCATTTGGATCTGCACTGCCCACCCATTGACCTAAGCTCGCAGGGAACAAAAGCAATGAACTGGCAAAAATTGCCGGAATCACACCCGCCATATTAATTTTTAATGGCAAATGTGTCTGCTGTGCAGTAAATACACGACGACCCTGTTGTTTTTGAGCATAGTTCACCGGAATGCGACGTTGCGCTTTCTCGATAAATACGATCGCTGCCAAGACACCTAAAGACAGTAAACCAAAAATTACCAAGCCGATTAGGCTGGTCTGGCCATTATCTACAGATGACAATGATTGCATAATCAGATTAGGCAATCCTGCAACAATACCCGCAAAGATGATCATGGAAATACCATTTCCCACCCCACGTTCGGTAATCTGCTCACCTAACCACATCAAGAACATGGTCCCGGCAACCAGTGAGGTTACTGCAGGAACATAAAAAGCCAAACCAGTATTCAGGGTAATTCCCTGACTGATGAGGCCCGCACACATACCTATTGCCTGTACCAGCGCCAAGAATAAGGTGCCTTGTCGTGTGTATTGATTAATTTTACGTTTGCCTTGCTCGCCTTCTTTCTTTAAAGCTTCCAGCGAAGGAACCACCGTTGACATCAGCTGCACAATAATCGATGCAGAAATGTAAGGCATGATCCCCAAAGCAAGAATCGACATTCGTTCTAATGCCCCTCCAGAAAACATGTTAAACAAACCCAGGATCGTACCTGAGTTTGCATTAAACAAGTTTTCCAACGCAGCATTATTGATGCCTGGTACTGGAATATGCGCTCCTAGTCGAAACACCAACAACGCACCAATGAGAAACATCATTCGACGAATAATTTCACGGTATTTCACATGAAATGGTTGGCCTTTCATCATGTTGACATGACCTGAAGAACTAGGAGTCATAGACACTGGGGATTACTCCTCGACTTTGCCGCCAGCAGCTTCAACAGCAGCTTTAGCGCCTTTAGTCAATGCAACACCTTGAATAGTGAATGCACGAGTAATTTCACCAGAAAGTACGATACGAGCACGAGTCATGTCTTTACGTACAACGTTCGCAGCTTTTAAAGTTTCTAGAGACACGATGTCGCCTTCAACTTTAGCAAGCTCAGATAAACGTACTTCAGCAGTTTTCAAAGCCAATTGGCTAGTGAAGCCGAATTTAGGCAAACGACGATAAAGTGCTGTTTGACCGCCTTCGAAACCTGGACGAGTACCACCGCTCTTACGTGAGTTTTGACCCTTGACACCACGGCCACCGGTCTTACCAACGCCAGAACCAATACCACGGCCTAGACGAAGGTTGTCACGTTTAGCACCTTCTGCAGGTGCAATTGTATTTAAACGCAGAGTCATGGCTTATTCCTCTACACTAACCATATAGTAGACTTGGTTGATCATACCACGGTTAGAAGGTGTGTCTAACACTTCTACAGTATGACCAATACGACGCAGACCTAAACCTTGCAGGCTAAGCTTGTGATTTTTCAAGCGGTGCGATGCAGATTTAGTCTGGGTAACTTTAATCGTTTTCATGATTGATTACCCTTGAATTTGTTCTACTGAAAGACCACGTTTCGCAGCAACCTTTTCAGGAGTAGTCATATCACGCAAACCATTGAAAGTTGCGTTTACTACGTTAGCAGCGTTAGTAGAACCACGGCATTTAGTCAACACGTTACGTACGCCTACAGCTTCTAGAACTGCACGCATAGCGCCACCAGCAATTACACCTGTACCTTCAGAGGCAGGCTGCATGAATACGCGACTAGCGCCGTGACGTGCATGAATTGGATGCTGTAACGTACCATCAACAAGGTCAACAGTAATCATATTGCGACGAGCAGCTTCAAGTGCTTTAGAGATAGCAGCTGGAACTTCACGTGCTTTACCACGACCAAAACCTACGCGACCATTACCATCACCCACAACAGTTAATGCTGTGAAAGAGAAGATACGACCACCCTTAACAACTTTGGCTACACGATCAACGGCAACCAGCTTTTCAACAAGACCTTCGTTTTGTTCAACTTTAGCCATGATTAGAACTCCAAGCCGTTTTCACGAGCAGCATCAGCCAAGGCTTTGATACGACCATGATATTTAAAACCAGAACGGTCAAATGCAACTTTAGTAACACCAGCTGCTTTAGCGCGTTCTGCGATTAAAGCACCTACTTTTTGAGCTGCTTCAACGTTACCAGTTGTACCCGCACGTAGAGTAGCGTCTAAAGTAGAAGCTTGCGCTAATACTTTGCCACCATCTGCAGAGATAACTTGAGCATAGATGTGACGCGGAGTGCGGTTTACACACAAACGAGTCGCACCCAATGCACGGATGTGCAAGCGTGTGCTTTTCGCACGACGCAAACGGGATTGTTTCTTTTCGTTCATAAGAACCTCGCGCCTTATTTCTTCTTAGCTTCTTTACGAAGTACAACTTCGTCAGAATAACGAACACCTTTGCCTTTATATGGCTCTGGTGGACGGTAACCACGGATATCTGCAGCAACCTGTCCTAAAGCTGCTTTATCAGCAGATTTAAGAATGATTTCAGTTGCAGTTGGAGTTTCAGCAGTTACACCTGCAGGAAGTGCATAATCGATCGGGTGAGAGAAACCAAGGTTAAGATGAACAACGTCACCTTTAACCGCAGCTTTATAACCAACACCGATAAGCTGTAACTTACGTTCGAAACCTTCGCTCACACCTTTTACAAGGTTGTTAAGCACAGCGCGAGCAGTACCAGCTTGCATCCAAGCGTCTTTCGACTCTTCTACTGGAGCAATAGCTAATGTACCGTCTTCCTGTTTAAGCTCGACCAGCGCATGCAGGTTGAAAGACAATGTACCTTTAGTGCCTTTCACTTCGACCTGCCGGCCGTTCTGAGTAACTGTTACACCGTTAGGTACAGTTACTGGGGCTTTAGCCACACGAGACATGAGGAATCACCTATTAAGAAACAAAAGCAATAACTTCACCACCAACGCCTGCAGCACGTGCAGCGCGATCAGTCATGATGCCTTTGCTTGTAGAAACAATTGCAATACCTAAACCTTGCTTAACGCTTGGAAGTGCATCTTTACCGCGATACTGACGTAGACCTGGACGGCTTACGCGTTTCACAGTTTCAATAACTGGTTTGCCTTCGAAATACTTTAAAGTCAAAGTAAGAGTTGGTTTGCCTTCAGCATCCGCAACTTCTACGTTTGAAATATAACCTTCTTGTTGAAGTAAGTTAGCAATTGCTACTTTCAACTTAGAATTAGGCATAGAAACAGATTGTTTCTTCGCCATTTGTGCGTTACGAACACGTGTTAGCATGTCGGCAACGGTATCTTGCATACTCATCTATAGTGCTCCTTACCAGCTTGCCTTAACAACGCCAGGTACATCACCTTGCATTACTGTTTCACGTAATTTGTTACGGCTTAAACCGAACTTACGGAAGTAACCATGAGGACGACCAGTTAAACCACAACGGTTACGTAGACGTACTGGAGATGCATTACGTGGTAATGCTTGTAATTTCATCATCGCTTCGAAACGTTCTTCGTCTGATGCATTTACGTTTGCAATAACAGCTTTTAATTCAGCACGTTTTGCAGCGTATTTAGCAACAGTAGCTTCGCGTTTCAATTCGCGATTAATCATACCTTTCTTAGCCATATCGACCTCTTATTTGAACGGGAAGCCGAATGCACGCATAAGCGCACGGCCTTCGTCATCGGTGCGAGCAGTCGTAGTAATGGTAATATCCATACCACGAATACGATCAATCTTGTCAAAATCGATTTCAGGGAACATGATTTGTTCCTTAAGACCCATTGAGTAGTTACCACGACCGTCGAATGATTTCGCAGAGAAACCACGGAAGTCACGAATACGAGGGATCGCAATCGAGATCAAACGGTCCAAGAATTCGTACATGCGTTCGCCGCGTAAAGTAACTTTACAACCGATCGGCCAACCATCACGGATTTTAAAACCAGCGATTGATTTACGAGCTAACGTAAGTACTGGTTTTTGACCAGCGATAGCTTGCATATCTGAAAGAGCACCATCAAGGAGTTTTTTGTCAGCAGCAGCCGCGCCAACACCCATGTTGATCGTGATTTTAGTGATGCGAGGAATCTCCATCACATTCTTAACGCCCAATACCTCTTGTAACTGAGCTTTAAGTTCGTCATTGTAACGTGTTTTAAGTCTGGCCATGGCCTATATCAACCTATTACTTCGCTACCGCCACTGATTCACCATTTGATTTGAATACGCGAGTTTTCACGCCATCAATCACTTGGTAACCAACACGGTCAGCCTTTTGGGTTGTAGCATTAAAAACTGCCACGTTTGAAATATGAAGCGAAGCTTCCTGAGTTACAACGCTACCTTCAGCGCCTGTAGCACGGTTCGGCTTCTGATGCTTCTTCACCAAGTTAAGGCCTTCAACCTTAACACGGTCATTAGAAACAGACAGAACAGTACCCTGTTTGCCTTTTTCTTTACCTGCGATCACAATTACTTGATCGCCTTTTTTAATCTTAGCCATGATCGCCTCTTATAGAACTTCAGGAGCCAATGAAATAATTTTCATGAACTGTTCAGTACGAAGTTCACGAGTCACTGGTCCGAAAATACGAGTTGCAATCGGCGCTTTGTTGTTGTTCAAAATAACAGCAGCGTTATCGTCGAAACGAATCACTGAACCGTCTGCACGACGGATACCGAATTTTGTACGAACCACAACCGCATTCATCACGTCACCTTTTTTAACACGTGCGCGTGGAATTGCTTCTTTTACAGTAACTTTAATAATGTCGCCAACAGAAGCATAACGACGATGCGAGCCACCAAGTACTTTAATACATTGTACGCGGCGTGCACCACTGTTGTCTGCTACGTCGAGCATAGTTTCGGTCTGAATCATTGCCCTACTCCAAAACCGAGCAACACCGGTCGAAATTTCGAAAGGCTCAAAGAGTACTCGAAATTGACCGATGATGCAACAAGAACGTTAATTACTCAGCAGCTGCTTCAACAACTTCAACTAGAGTCCAAGACTTAGTTTTAGAAATTGGGCGGCTTTCTTTAATGGTTACAACATCACCAGCTTTCGCTGTGTTGTTCTCATCATGAGCATGTAATTTTGTTGAACGGCGGATTAATTTGCCATACAACGGGTGTTGAACTTGGCGTTCAATAAGCACAACGATAGATTTATCCATCTTGTCGCTTACAACTTTGCCAGTTAACGTGCGGACTGTTTTATCACTCATTGTCCGTTCCCCTGTTTTTCGGTAAGGAGGGTCTTAATACGAGCAATAGTCTGACGAGTAAGTGCAACTTCATGCGATTTACCCAATTGACCAGTTGCTTTCGCCATACGAAGACGGAATTGGTTAAGCTGTTGCTCATCAAGCAAAGCTGTCAACTCTTCTACCGACTTTTCACGTAGATCTTTAGTTTTCATTACATTACCGTCCGAGTCACGATAGCGGTTTTAAACGGAAGCTTAGCTGCTGCAAGCGTAAACGCTTCGCGAGCCAGTTCTTCGTTAACACCATCAATTTCGTACAAGACTTTACCTGGTTTGATTTGGCAAACCCAATATTCCACAGAACCTTTACCTTTACCCATACGCACTTCAAGAGGCTTAGAAGTAATCGGCTTGTCCGGGAATACACGGATAAAGATCTTACCACCACGCTTAATACGACGGCTAATTGTACGACGCGCTGCTTCAATTTGACGCGCAGTCATTTGACCACGTTCAACTGATTTAAGTGCAATAGTACCGAAAGATACTGTGCTACCGCGGTGTGCTAGACCAGTGTTACGGCCTTTCTGCACTTTACGGAATTTAGTACGCTTAGGTTGCAACATGGATTATTCTCCTTTTTCAGCAGAACGATCATTGCGACGACCACGACGCTCTTGACCTTCACCACGACCACGACCGCGTTTAGCTGGACGTTCTTCTGCTGGAGCTGGGTTCATGACTTGTTTCATGCCGCCCAAGATCTCACCACGGAAGATCCAAACTTTAACACCGATCGTACCGTAAGTAGTCTCAGCACGCATAGTCGCATAGTCGATATCTGCACGAAGCGTATGTAGAGGTACACGACCTTCACGATACCACTCAGTACGAGCAATCTCAGCACCACCTAAACGGCCTGAAACTTCTACTTTGATACCTTTAGCACCAGCACGCATGGTGTTTTGTACCGCACGCTTCATAGCACGACGGAACATTACACGTTTTTCCAATTGAGAAGCGATAGCTTCAGCAACTAGACGCGCGTCTAAGTCTGGACGATCAATTTCATTGATACTTACTTGCGCAGGAACACCCATGATAGATGTCAATTCGCGTTGTAGTTTCTCAATATCTTCGCCTTTTTTACCGATCACGATACCAGGACGCGCAGTGCTAATAGTTACTTTAGCAGCGCCTGTAGGGCGTTCGATAAGAATATTGCTGATCATCGCGTTTTTAAGTTTTTTAGTTAAAAACTCACGAACTTGAAGATCTTTAAGCAAGTATTCAGCGTATTGTTTCGGATTCGCATACCAGTTAGCGTTATGACGTTTCACAACACCTAGGCGGATACCGATTGGATGAACCTTCTGACCCATATCAAACCCCTACCTTAACGGTGATGTGACAAGTACGCTTAGTAATACGATCTGCACGGCCTTTAGCACGTGGCATAATACGTTTCAGGCTCATGCCTTCATCAACGTAGATCGTAGAAACTTTAAGATCGTCTACATCTAAACTGTTATTGTGTTCAGCGTTTGCAATTGCAGATTCCAACGCTTTCTTAACTAGAACTGCAGCTTTTTTGTTGCTGAAGTTAAGAATGTTAAGAGCGTGCGCAACAGATTTGCCGCGGATAAGATCTGCAACCAAACGAGCTTTTTGTGCCGAGATAGCGGCACCGCGTAATTTAGCAGTTACTTCCATCATAGCACCCATTAACGTTTAGATTTCTTGTCAACACCGTGACCGCGATAGGTACGAGTTGGTGCAAATTCACCAAGCTTGTGACCAACCATGTGTTCAGAAATGATCACAGGAACGTGGTTACGGCCATTGTGTACAGAAATTGTTAAACCAACAAAATCCGGTAGGATCATCGAACGACGCGACCAAGTTTTGATCGGCTTACGGTTATTAGCCGCGATAGCCGCTTCAACCTTAGCGAACAAGTGCGCATCGACGAATGGGCCTTTTTTCAGAGAACGAGGCATTGTCAGATTCCTTTACTTGTTACTTAACGCGACGGTCGCGAATAATCATCTTAGTCGTACGCTTATTGGTACGTGTTTTGTACCCTTTAGCTTTTTGACCCCATGGGCTTACAGGTTGAATACCTTTATTACGCCCTTCACCACCACCATGTGGATGGTCAACTGGGTTCATCGCCATACCACGAACGGTAGGACGAACACCACGCCAGCGTGATGCACCAGCTTTACCTAGTGAACGAAGGTTGCTTTCTGAGTTAGATACTTCACCTAACACAGCACGGCATTCAACGTGAATTTTACGCATCTCGCCTGAACGTAGACGAACGATAGCGTAAGAACCGTCACGACCCAACAGCTGAACTGAAGTACCAGCTGAACGAGCTAACTGCGCGCCTTTACCGATTTTAAGTTCGATGTTGTGAAGAGTAGAACCGATTGGCATGTTGCGAAGCGGCAAGCAGTTACCTGGACGAATTGGAGCATCGTTACCAGACTGTACTTTATCGCCAGCGCGAAGGCCTTTAGGAGCGATGATATAGCGACGCTCACCGTCAGCATACAATACAAGTGCAATGTGTGCAGTACGGTTAGGATCGTATTCGATACGCTCTACAGTTGCAGGAATACCATCTTTGTTACGTTTAAAGTCAACTAGACGGTAGTGCTGCTTGTGACCGCCACCAACGTGACGAGTCGTGATGTGACCGTTGTTGTTACGGCCGCCAGTACGTTTTTTAGCTTCTACCAACGGAGCGTATGGTGCGCCTTTGTGAAGGTGATTATGAACCACTTTCTCTACAAAGCGACGTCCTGGAGACGTTGGCTTACATTTTTGAATAGGCATAATTCTCGTCCTTATTCCGCTGTGCTTTCAGCGGTATCGCCCAAGTCAGCCATTTCTACATCTTGGCCAGCTTTCAGGGTGACGTATGCTTTTTTAACATCAGAACGACGTCCTAATGTTTTACCAAAGCGTTTAGACTTACCTTTAGTGATAGTCGTGTTAACTTTAACAACTTCCACACCAAAGAGTTGTTCCACTGCTTTTTTGATTTCAAGCTTGTTTGCATTTAATGCAACTTTAAACACTTGAACACCAGCAGTTTCACCTAAAACTTGTGCTTTTTCTGAGAATACAGGTCCTTGCAGGACTTGATAGATACGTTCGTTGTTCATCCGAGTTCTACCTCAATTTTCTTAGCAGCAGCTACAGACATAACAACTTTGTCGAACGCAATCAAGCTAACCGGATCGATTGCAGCAGCATCAACCACATCAACGTGTGGAAGGTTACGTGCAGCAAGATACAGGTTCTCATCAACAGCATCAGTAACGATCAATGCGCGAGTCGCATTCAAGTCGTTAAGTTTTGCAAGCAATTCTTTAGTTTTTGGAGCTGCAACAGCAAACTCTTCAACTAAAACTAGGCGATCTTGACGAACAAGCTCAGCCAGGATGCATTGCATAGCACCGCGGTACATTTTACGGTTTACTTTTTGAGACCAGTCTTGTGGACGAGCAGCAAAAGTTTTACCACCGCCAACCCAGATTGGGCTACGAATAGAACCAGCACGAGCGCGGCCAGTACCTTTTTGACGGAATGGTTTTTTACCACCGCCAGAAACGTCTGCACGTGATTTTTGAGCTTTAGAACCTTGACGACCACCAGCTAAGTAAGCTGTAACAACTTGGTGTACAAGAGCTTCATTAAATTCACGACCGAACGCAACTTCTGATAATTCAACAGCAGAGCCGGAAACAGTATTTAAATTCACGTTATTTCCCCTCAGGCCTTGATAGTAGGACGAACAGTTACGTCGCCACCAGTAGCACCAGGAACCGCGCCTTTAACAACAAGAACTGAACGCTCAGTGTCGATAGCAACGATTTCAAGACCCTGTGTAGTTACGCGTTCAGCACCTAAATGGCCAGCCATTTTTTTGCCTTTGAACACGCGACCAGGAGTCTGGTTTTGACCAGTAGAACCTAGAACACGGTGAGAAAGTGAGTTACCGTGAGTAGCGTCTTGAGTACGGAAGTTCCAACGCTTAACACCACCTTGGAAACCCTTACCTTTAGAAGTACCAGTTACGTCAACAACTTGACCAACCTGGAACATTTCAACGGTAAGCGTACCACCAACTTCACGACCTTCAAGCTCAGCTTCTGAAACACGGAATTCTTGAACCAGACGACCAGCAGCAACACCCGCTTTCGCGAAGTGACCTTTCTGAGCGTTAGTTACGCGAGATTCGCGACGTTCACCAGTAGTGATTTGAATCGCTTGATAACCATCAGTTTCAAGCGTTTTGATTTGAGTGATGCGGTTAGGATCAACCTCAATCACTGTAACAGGCACAGAAACACCAGCATCTGTAAAGATACGTGTCATACCGCACTTGCGACCGACTAAACCAATAGCCATGTGCATAAACCTCTAAAAAAGCGGCCTAATTAACTTAGAGTGTTAATTAACCCGAAAGCCTTAACCCAATGCGATCTGAACATCAACACCAGCTGCAAGATCTAACTTCATCAATGCATCTACAGTTTTGTCTGTAGGTTGAACGATGTCGATCAAACGCTTGTAAGTACGGATTTCGTACTGGTCACGCGCGTCTTTGTTTACGTGTGGTGATGTTAAAACGTTAAAACGTTCAATACGTGTAGGCATTGGAATTGGACCACACACTTGTGCGCCAGTACGTTTTGCGGTTTCTACGATTTCTTGAGCTGATTGATCGATCAGACGATGATCAAAAGACTTAAGACGGATACGAATTCTCTGGTTAGACATACCAGTAAACTCCAAGCCAAATATATAAAGAATCACTCTTGACGCATCTCACCCCACTTTAATGTGGGCAAGTGTCAAGAGCAGTGAATTATCACTAAGGTCATGATCGATGCCACGACTGTAACGATAGTTAACTACTTTATTCGCAGTTAACCCCCTTCCTATTGAAGGGTCGCTTATTATAGCCATTGTTTATTGCATAAGCAAATCTCTTTTATGGTTTTATCCAAGTTTTAAATTCATGACTTAAATAATGGCTTATTGATTGAATATCAGGCAGTTTTTGCTAGAACATATTCTATCGCACGGTTTAATATATGATTTCCTTCGATAAATTTCTGTTTTTGGGTTTTTTTTAGCTCAACCAAGTTTTGTACATATTTTCCTGAGAATTGCCCCAGTTCTTCCTCATTTTCCAAAAACAACTCGAGTGTTTCGGGTGTAATTTCTGGATGAAACTGGAAACCCAATACATTTCTGCCCAGTTGATACATCTGATTACGACAGGCTTCATTTTCTGCCAGATGGATTGCACCTTTAGGCAGTTCAAAAGTTTCATTATGCCATTGTAGAATATTGAACTGCTCCGGCAAGCTAAAACATGATTCCGGCAGATTGACTACCCTCTGCACCGTGGTCCATCCCAATTCCTGCTCTGGATTGCGGCTAACGCCTGCACCCAGGGCATTTGCAATCAACTGCCCGCCCAGGCACAGGCCAATTGCCGGTTTACCGTGTGAAAGATAGCGACGCAACCAGCGTTTTTCTATTTTTAACCAAGGGAAATTTGCTTCATCATTCACACTCATGGTTCCACCCATAATGATCAGCAAATCCACCTCTTCTACTGCAGGCAATGCCTCGATCTCCAGAGGTGGGTCTATAGGTAAAGCAAAAAATTCAGTCGCGGTAATTTGCGCCTGATGCTGCTTCAAAAACTCATAACAACTACCGAAACCTTCACCAGCAATATGCTGAAAATAATGCACTTTTAAATGCGACTTCATGCTCCTCAACCTATTTTTTTAGCTATATGGCTTTAGCTTTTGCAAAAATGAAGCCAAGTTTTTTCTACCCCTGCTGTTTTTAAACAATTCATAACGTAACTGGCAGTGAGTCACAGATTCTCTTAAGCTAGAGTAATATTTGATTACATTTGAGCGCATTCACGTGAAACAAGACTCTCAAACTCGCCTGATTCATGCACCACGAAAGGCCCCTCAATTAATTTCGAGCATTCAGCCTCCCCTCTATCGTGCATCGACCATAATTTTTAACAATACCGATGCCCTGTTTAATCGCCATTGGAGCGATGAGTATGATTATAGTTATGGCACGCATGGCACACCCACTACGTTTACTCTTGGCGACAATATCGCCCAACTCGAAGGTGGCTTGTATCATCTGCTCGCACCGAGCGGTTTATCTGCGATTAATCTGGTGAATTCCTGTTTTTTAAGCCAGGGGGATGAGGTTTGGGTAGCTGACAACATCTATGGCCCAAACATGGAACATTTACGCAATCTGGAGAAGCGTTATGGAATTACGGTTAAAGTCTATAATCCGATAGAGATTGAAACTTTTCAGCCTACAGATAACGCCAAACTGATCTGGCTCGAGGCTGCCGGCTCAGTGACCCTGGAATTCCCAGATTTGACCGGTTTGGTGAAAAAGGCGCAGGCGCATAATATGGTGACTGTACTGGATAATACCTGGGGTGCAGGTCTGGCTTTTAATGCCTTTGATTTTGGTCATGAACATTTAAGTGTAGATATTACGGTACATGCACTGACCAAATATCCAAGCGGTGGTGGCGACATCCTGATGGGCTCAGTGGTCACACGAGATAAAGTCTTGCATAACCAACTGTTCCGTGCGCATGCCCTTCAAGGCATTAGTGTTTCTGGGGATGATGTGGCTCAGGTACAACGCAGTCTGGCGTCTATGCAACTGCGCTATGAACATCAGTCACAAAGTTGTCTCACTATTTTGGACTGGCTTAAACAGCAAACTGAGCTTATACAGGTATTGCATCCTGCTGATTCTGACAGCGCAGGCCATCCATACTGGAAAGAAATTTGCAGGCAAGCGCATAGTGCCGGTCTGGTCAGTGTAATCTTTGACAGCAAATACACAATACAGGATATCCGGAATTTCTGTGACAGTTTAAGCCTGTTCAAGCTTGGCTTTAGCTGGGGTGGTCCTGTCAGTCTGGTCATGTTATATAACTTAAATGACATGCGCGTGCTGCAACATTCCCACCTAAAAGACGGCTTACTGGTGCGATTCTGTATTGGTCTGGAACACCCGAAAGACTTGATTCAGGATATCCAGCACGCCTTGGAACAAATGAAAAAACTTAAACATGAATAATAGAAAGATCTATGGATAGATCAGCTGTTATTGCTAAAACTATTCCAGATAGGATACCGACGATGTTCTGTAATCATCATTTGCCCAGCGACCTGGCTTGATTGCAGGCACCACCGGTATCGTAAAGCTCCCGTGTTTAAAAGTATTGGCAGAGAGTTTTTTGAATTGGTGTACCCATGCCAGTGCCGATCTGGGATAGATCTGATGCAAAAAAACCACTCCATTCGCCTTCCGATTTCTGCAATGAGCTTGCTAATGCTGGCATCTAAACAACCCAACAAGCTGAAGAACATACAGCCAAGCAAGGTAGAGAAATAACTTTAGATATTATCGGCACGTTGACCACAAGTGCTGCCTATAGTCTGGACAGAAGAAGAACGAAACAGAAAATTATCCAAGGTTTACTTAACCCCCTTTTCAGGCGCACATAACCCTCTATTTTCCGATCATTATCACACTTCTTATGGAATATTTTTATATTCCATAATTTTTATAGGGTTTTATGGAGTGACACTATTGTAAAGCTTTTTTAAAAGATGTAATTTAAATACATCTTTTAAAAACAACTGCAGACAGCTCCCATGAATCCACAACATATTGAACTTGTACAAGCGACTGTTCCTGTTTTACGTGAAAACGGCGTAGCACTTACTACATATTTCTATAACCGCATGCTGAACAACCATCCTGAGTTGAAAAACACCTTCAACATGGATCATCAAAGTACCGGTCGTCAACCACGTGCCCTGGCTGCGGCAGTCTTGGCCTATGCCGAGAACATCACCAACCCGGGTGTTTTGGCCAAAGCCATCGAACGTATTACCACCAAACATGTCAGTCTGGATATTCAGCCAGATCAATATGCGATTGTCGGTGAAAATCTGTTACATTCGATCAGCGAAGTTTTAGATGTACCCATGGACTCCGAGCTGATTGCAGCCTGGAAAGAAGCATATATGCAACTGGCTGACATCCTGATTGGTGTAGAAAAATCCAAATATGCCACTCTAGCTTCTGAAAATGGTGGCTGGGCCGGCTGGCGCGAATTTGAAGTGGCAGCAGTCAATGATACGGATGCAGGTAAAATCTTTACACTCAAAGCTAAAGATGGTGCAGCGATTGCAAGTGCGGACGCAGGTGAACATATTTCAGTACGAGTACAGGTGCCTGAACAGAACATTCGCCAGCCACAGCAGTTCAGCTTTGATCAGGCTCAAAGTGGACAATATCAGATTACTGTGAAAGCTGAAGAAAACCCAACCGCGTTTTCAGTGGCACAAACACTGATTGACCATTATCAGGTGGGTGATATCGTCGAAGTGTCTGCCCCGCTCAAGCTTTAATGTCAAAAACGGTTTAGACTAACATCAGATCCTGATTAAAAGCTCCATTCGTGGAGCTTTTAGCATTCAATTCTTTCATTTTCTAGCTGTTGAACTTATGCAACTCAATAAATTCACTGACTATGCGCTTCGAATCCTGATGTATGTCGCACAGCCACGTGACTTCCCCTATACCATTGCAGAACTAGCCGAGCGCCTACAGGTTTCGCAAAACCATGCCATGAAAATCGTGCACTTTATGGCAAAACAGGACTGGCTGATTACTACCCGTGGTAAAGGGGGTGGCATACGTTTAAATCCAGCCAGCCTGAACCTTCAACTAGGACAGATTGTGCGGATTCTGCAACACGACAGCAATGTGGTGGAATGCAATAATCCCCCCTGCGTATTACGTCCAACTTGCGGTTTGAAAGGTATTTTAGATACTGCAGTCGATCAGTTTTATCACAGTCTGGATCAATATACGCTTCAAGATGTTGTTCTACCCAAAGATGCACGCTTTAGTTCAAAGTCCCCGATCGGCCTGATTAATCTTTAAAGTCTTTCAGTTCACATCTTATGAGTTATTCTTGCGGCAATGTTCGCTTGCCTGTGCGACTTCCTTTATAATGCTTCTTTGTAGATCATTTATTGAAGTTGAGTTATGCACCACAGCAGAGGAAAATCCAAAAACAGTAAGACAGCTCATGCGCCTAAGCAAAAGATCAGCTACGAGAAAAAAGTTGATTCTGCCATTACTGAATATGCTGTGCGCTCACTCAACTGGCTACGTAAAGCCGAATTTTTAATGAGTGCGCCCAAACTTAGTCTTTGTGTAGAAGATACTGGCTATGAAATTGCTTTTGCTGGTCGCTCGAATGCAGGGAAATCCAGTGCGATTAATGCCCTGACCAACCAGAAACAGTTGGCACGCGCATCCAAAAAACCTGGCCGCACCCAGATGATCAATTTTTTTAGCCTGGGCAATCCAGATCAGCGTCTGGTCGACTTACCCGGTTATGGTTATGCAGCTGTACCTGAAAAAATGAAACTGGTCTGGCAAAAAGAACTGGAAAATTACCTGATTCATCGCCAGAGTTTACAAGGCCTGGTGCTGCTGATGGACATTCGCCATCCACTGCAACACTTCGATGTGATGATGCTGGAATGGGCCTATTCCCGCCAGTTGTTCGTACATGTCTTGTTAACCAAGTCAGATAAACTGAATCGTGGTCCTGCATCCAAAGCCTTGCAGGAAGTCAAAGCGGCATTGAAAAAGATGAAGCTGGATTTCTCGATTCAACTGTTCTCATCAATGAATAAACAGGGTCTGGAAGAACTGGCCAGCGTCATGGGTGGCCGTTTGAACTTTACTTTAGATCAAGCCTCTCAATATGATCTGGACAGCATTCCGGAAGCATCAATCCATGATTTCAATGAATCGGATGAACCCCTTGAAGAACTCGAGCTTAGTGAATCTGATTTGGAGCATGTTGCTGAAGTATCGATGCATGCTTTAAATGAAGCTGAAGAGCCGCTTGAACTGCTTGAGCAGGATCCATCTGAGCTTAAAGCAGCAGATGAACTGAATCAGAACAAGCATTCTGAAGATTAACCATCTCATCAGAATTGTCTGGGATCATTCTTGATTTATTAAAACTTCCCTTATAAAAAGCAGACCAATGGCCTGCTTTTTTTTATTTTTAAATGCTTTAGCAGTCTGCTGCTTGAAGATCGGGTTCACGTGTATATCGATCCACCACGACACTGATCATCATATCACCCTGAACATTCACGACTGTGCGTACAGTATCGAGCAAGCGGTCGATCGGTAACAAAATGGCTATCGCCTCGGCAGGCAAACCGACCGACTGCAAGACCATGATCATGGTCACCATACCGGCACTCGGAATTCCCGGCGCACCCAAGGATGCAATCATCGCCGTGGCACAGACCACCAACTGCTGTCCCAGACTGAGATCCAGCCCCATTAAGTTGGCGATAAACAAGGCTGCTGCCGCTTCATAGAGTGCCGTGCCATCCATATTTAACTGGGTACCCAGTGGAATCACAAAACCTGCAGTCTGGGGCCGTACCCCTAAATTTTCCTGTGCGCATTTCATCGACAAGGGCATGGTAGCCGAACTGGAACTGGTGGCAAATGCAGTAATCAGGGCGGCTCTAGTACCCTTAAAGAACGTGATGGGATCCATCTTGCCGAAAACCCACAGCAATAGAGGCAAGACCACAAGACCATGGAAAACTGTGGTACCTGTGACCACTGCAGCAAATTCAGCCAGACGACTCAGTACAGAAATATCTTCAGTAGCGATCAGCTTGGCAAGTAGTGCAAAAATTCCGAGCGGTGCCAATTTCATGATCCAGCCAATCATCAACATCATGATGTCAAAAAACTGGAGACTCAGTTTGCGTACGGTACGGAAGCTGTCTCCACCTGCCACTAGCGCCACACCGATAAACAAGGCGAAAATCACCACTGCCAAAACGTTGCCATCCGCAAAAGCTTTGAACGGATTGATCAGGGTATTCTGAATAAAATTGGTAAAGAAAGATGAAGGTGTCAGGGTATCCGGTGTTTGATGTTGCGCCATGGCATCCTGGAACATCAGTACATCAACACCCTTACCGACATTAAACAGATGGGCACAGGTCAGACCTAAAATGAGCGCCAATGAAGTGGTTGTCACACAGCACATCAGGGTGATTTTCCAGGTTCGACTCAACTGTCCACCGGCCTGCAGATTCGACACCCCGACCACGATTGAAGTAAAAATAAGAGGGATCAAAATCATTTTAAGCAGCCCAATGAAAAGACTGCTGGCAATTCCAACCCCGTACAGGCCGATATCAAAAAACGTGCTTTGTGGAAATGTCGTCAGCAGGAATCCAAACAGCACCCCCAGTACGGCGGCAATTAAAATTTGCGTATTTAAACTCATCTTTTCATGCATTTTTAATATTGATCTTAAGCCGCACTATGCCATGCGTGTTCTATAGAATCGAGTAGTATTTTATAAACAGGTCATGAAAACATGACATTAAATAGCCATTTATATGCTACTTAAAAAAACAAAAAAAAACGAATCTGAACATTCGGTTTGTTGAACAAGAATAACCATTATTGTGTTTCGATTTCACGCAAACGGATCAGGCCTTCCTGAGTCGTACTACAGACCAGTTCGCCATTTTGCCACATCCGGCCAAAGTTCAGGCCACGTGAACTGGCACTTTGAGTCGCATCCATATCATATAGCATCCATTCATCCACCCGAAACGGTCTATGGAAGTACATGGCATGGTCAATACTGGCACATTGCAAACTTGGTGAAAGATAACTCAGACCATGGGGGCGCAGTGCAGTCGTCATCAGAGTAAAGTCAGAATAGAAAGCGGCGATGGCCTGATGCAGGGAAATATCATCCACCTCTGTGGCAATCTGGCCGTGGGTACGGATATAGTGCGCATAAGAAGGTGCTTCAGGTTGCGGCTGGAACGGATTCTGCGGATTGACCGGACGAATCTCGACATGACGATCACGTGTAAAGGTGGCCCGTACATTTTCCGGAATAAACTCGATAATCTGCCGGGTAAGTTCTGCTTCATTTTTCAGGCTTTCTGCCGGTGGATACTCGGGCTCTGAAATCTGATAGTTCAGACCTTCTTCCTGTGGAGCGAAAGACACCATACACATAAAAATGGTACGGCCATGCTGAATGGCACGTACTTGACGGCTGACAAAGCTCTTGCCGTCACGGATACGGTCTACTTCATAGATAATCGGTGCGTTGACATCTCCGCCAAACAAAAAATAGGCATGTAATGAGTGAGCCGGACGGTCTGTGGTATAAGATGCGGCGCGTAATGCCTGCCCTAAAACCTGTCCACCGAACACACGCTTGCCCACCAGATTCCGGCTGATTCCCCGGAAAATGTTTTCTTCTAACTTTTCTAAGCTGAGCAGCTCGACCAGTTCCTGTGTTAAGGCATTCATAAGTAACCTACGTAATATTGGAGATATCCCAAAATGGAAAAACAGATTTAAACAATTGATCTGGAATATTCTGCCACAAAATCAGACTGAAACTCTAAAGATTGCATGACTGTTCTGTCATACTCATGTCATAAGTCACTAGGAAAAGCATCTACTTTCACGCTAAAATTGAACTACTTCTGTTGAAGTTGTTAAAAAAAGATATATCGTTTCATCTTAGAAACCCGCAAAATAAATCCCCTCAGAAGCCCTGTGGTTTTGGTCAGTAAAATTAGGAGCAGCTATGTCCAAGAATGGCTTTGGTCAAATGTATCGCAAGCTTTCAAGTAAGTTACTTGATCTTGTGGTTACCCCTCATGTTCTTGGGGAAGTACCAAGTGAAGTGACAGCACCTGAATCTGATCAGACTACAGCAGAATCGCAAAAGCTGGTCTGCTACGTTTTACAGAACCATTCACGTAGTAATGCCCTCGTGGTCGATGCAGAAACGCGCCGTTTAAAATTACCGGCTGCACTTGATCCCATGCAACTGGGTAACCACAAGGAAAAAGCATCGTTGCTGTTTTTGCAGCATCATGATGAAAACAACCTGTTGAGTTCTCCCCCGCATGCTTTTCCGCCACGTCTGTTACGCCTGATTGAGGTTCTGGAACAGCATCCTGAGCTGGATGTCGAACTGGTTCCGGTAACAGTACTTTGGGGACGCGAGCCTGAAAAAGAAGATTCCTGGTTTAAGCTGCTGTTTACCGATACCTGGTCTACACCGAGCCGGGTCAAGCAACTGGTCAATATCGGCCTGCATGGTCGCCAGTCTTATTTAGAGTTCCATGAACCGCAGTCTTTACGCGCATTGATTAACTTTGCCAAAGAGACGCATCCAAATTCCGCGCCGGCAACCTATATTGTCAGCACTTTAAATGATTATCTAGATGGTCAGCGTGAAGTCATTCTCGGGCCGGATCTGTCCGACCGCCGTAATGTGATGCATGGTCTGATCAAGTCACCAGATGTACAGGCGGCGATTCGCAATGACAGTATCCGTAGTAAAACCTCGATGCTGGAATCCGAACGTCGTGCCATCGGTTATCTGAACGAAATCGTTTCCGATTATTCTCATTCTACCGTACGTTTTGCCGACAAAGCCCTGACCCGCTTATGGACCCAGCTTTATGACGGCGTGGAAGTCCATAATTTCAGTACCGTGCGTGAACTGGCCAAGGATTATGAAATTGTCTATACCCCCTGTCACCGCAGTCATATTGACTATCTGTTATTGTCTTATGTGATCTATCGCCGTGGTTTGATGGTGCCTTACATCGCAGCGGGCGATAACCTGAATATGCCTTTTGTCGGCCAGATTTTACGCGGTGGCGGTGCTTTCTTTATTCGCCGTACCTTCCGCGGCAACGCGCTCTATACCACGGTCTTTAAGGAATATCTGTATAGCGTCCTGTCACGTAATACCCCGCTAGAATACTTTATTGAAGGTGGCCGTTCACGTACCGGTCGTTTGCTACCGCCAAAAACCGGGATGCTGGCAATGACCGTGCATGGTCATTTACGTGGCAAGTCCAAACCGATTGTATTTGTACCGACCTATATCGGCTATGAACGCCTAATGGAAGGTGGTACCTATGTCGGTGAAATGAGTGGTAAGCCAAAAGAAGCCGAGTCTATTTTTGGTATTTTGAAAACCCTGCGCAAGATTGAACGCATTTTTGGCAAGGTGCACCTGAACTTCGGTAAACCGGTATTTCTGGATGATATCCTGAAACAGCATGGTGCAGAAAATATCAAGATCGAAAAGAACGATGATCCGGTTCCACAAGCGGTTTCTGACGCGGTGAATAGCTCTGCACAGGCTATTCTGGAAAATATTAACAGTGCAGTCGTGATCAATCCGGTATCGTTATTATCTTTAATCTTGCTGGCCACGCCAAAACATACGCTGGATGAAGAAATCTGTATCAAACAGCTGGATACTTATCGCACCTTGCTCACCGCTCTGCCTTATGATGAACGCATGCAGGTTACACCGCTGTCAGGCAAAGAAATAATTGCCTATGCGATGAAGCTGAAACTGATCAAACGGGTGAAGCATGTACTGGGCGATATTATTGCGATTGAAGATAATCAGGCGGTTCTGCTGACCTATTTCCGTAATAATATTGTGCATACTTTTATATTGCCATCCCTGATTGCAGCCCTGACTGAACATAACGGCACCATCCGCCGTCATGATGTGGTCAATATCAGCAGCACCCTATATCCTTTCCTCAAAGCTGAGCTATTTTTAAAATGGCATGAAGATGAGATTCAGGATCAGGTCAATGCCCATATTGACAACCTGATTTCTTCAAAACTGATCACGCAAGATGGCGAAAACCTGATTGCACCTGCACCGAATACTGAAGCGCATCATCAGCTCGAAGTTCTGGCTGCCCCAGTGACCCAAAGTCTGGAACGTTATTACATGACTTTGGCACTGATTACCCAACGTGGTTCAGGCAATATTTCGACTCGCCAGGTGGAAGAGCTGAGCTATCTGGTTGGTCAGCGTCTGTCTGTATTGTATGAGTTCAATTCGCCTGAGTTCTTCGATAAAGCCCTGTTCCAGAGCTTTATTAAAGTATTAACCCAGAAAGGTTATCTGTGCACCAATGAAGACAATGCGATTGTCTTTGATGAACAGCTGGCCAATGTAGCGAAATATGCCGATCTGGTATTGGACGAAGTGAAATTGCAGATGCTGCATCACATTACCGCCTTTACCGATGAAGAACTTAAAGAAGCCCTGGATGCAGTTGCGGCTGAACAAGCCAAGAAACGTGCGAAGCGGAAAAAAAAGTAAGATTAAATAAAAAAGAGAGGCTAAGGCCTCTCTTTTTTATTTAAGAATTTATAAGAAGTGAAAACTGAGAAGCTAATGCCATTATTTAAATATAGCATTCCCTCTCCTGAGCGAGTTTTAAAGCACGGCTTTTAAAACGAAGCGCAAGTGAGGATTAGGGAGAGTTGGTTTTAGATAAAATCCTCCCCTAACCCCTCCTTTGAAAAGGAGGGGAATTCCTCCCTTTAAAAAGGGAAGTTAGGAAGGGTTATTTTTCCCCATCAACTCCAAATAATCCTCATAACAATCTGGATGCTCTAACTCAAATCCCATTTTTTGCATTCGGGTCGCATAAAGTTTCTTACCTGTCACCTGCTCACTTTCCACCTTAAGCAAAGGAAGCCCCATCTGCCGTTGGAACCATTGCAATATTTCATGCAATAATTTTGGATCATTGTTTGTCACAATATAAGACTTTTCAGGATGTTCCACGTGAATCATCTGTGCTAAGAAACGTGATAAATCTTCAATGTGAATCCGGTTGGACCAGTGCAGATTCGGATAACTCGTCATCGAGGCGGCCATTTTTTGCAGGCGTATTACTGAAGTACCGTAAATACCGCTCGGACGAATGATCGTACATTGCTCAGGATAAGCAGCGAAATAAGCCTGCTCCATCTGCTGCAAGATTTTGCCCTGAGCATCAATTGGGTGAATTTCGGTTTCGTCATCTACGATTCCACCGGAATTTTGACCACACACTCGTGTCGATGACACCACTACAATCCGTTTCACCGGATGCTGTTTCAAGGCAGCCACAATAGGTTGAACCGAATCCAGATAAGTCTGCTGATAACCTTCAACCGTACTTTGTTTTGGACTAAGTAATACATAGACCCAGTCAATTGGTGTAATTGCTGTTAAATCCAGTTGATGCACATCCTGAATCAGATGAGTTGCGAATGAATCTGTTTTGGGACTCTGGCTAATTGTGCTAATTTGATGACCTTGCTCAAATAGTTGTTTAGCCACACGTCGGGATGTTTTACCATAACCGATAAATAAAATATGCATTGAGCACCGAATCACAAATCTGGTTGAGGGGACATGGCTGCAGTCCATCAGTTACAAGGCGTTGGCAATGCCGCCGCCGCATTACTCGAAAAACTAAATATCTTCAATACTGATGATTTGCTTTTTCATCTACCACGTGACTATGAAGACCGTAGCACGATCATCCCCATGAATCAATTGAGCGTGGGACGCAGCTATCTGCTGGAAGGTATCGTTAAAGGCGTGGATTTTCCACCTGGCAAACGCAAATCCATGGCTGTGCTGCTAGATGATGATTTTGGCAAAGTCACTTTACGTTTTTATCATATTTATAAAGGCATTACCGACCGCTGCAAACTGGGTAACCGTTTAAGAATTTTTGGTGAAGTGCGGGTAGGTGCGCGCGGTCTGGAAATGTATCATCCCGAATTGCAAGTCATTACTGAGGACACACCTTTACCTCAAACCCAGCTCACGGCGATTTACCCTGCGACTGAAGGCCTGACCCAGCCAAAAATACGGGACTATATTCAGCAGGCCTTGGCTCAATACAGCGATCATCTGCCTGAATTGCTGCCAGCAAAATTTAGCAATGGTTATGCGCTGAAACAAGCACTGGAATATATCCATCACCCGCCAATCAATGCCAATATGCTGCAGCTCGCACAAGGCTCACATCCTGCACAGCAGCGCCTGATCTTTGAAGAGCTGGTAGCGCATCAGATCAGCCTATTGACACGTCGGGCCTTCATCCAGCAGGTCGAAGCGCCTTCATTTGCGCCAAGTCAGACCTATGCCAAACGATTACTGGCCAGTCTGGCTTTTGAAATGACCGGTGCGCAAAAACGTGTATCCAGAGAAATTGCACAGGATTTAAGAACCAATAAACCGATGTTGCGTCTGGTGCAAGGCGATGTCGGTGCCGGCAAAACTTTGGTTGCTGCTATAGCGGCCTGCCATGCCCTGGAAGAAGGCTGGCAAGTAGCATTAATGGCACCGACCGAGATTCTAGCCGAGCAGCATTATCTCAACTTTAAACGCTGGTTTGAACCTTTAGGCTTAAATGTAGCCTGGTTGTCCGGCAAGCAGAAAGGTAAAGCGCGCGCAGCAGCAGAACAGCTGATTCGGGACGGAAGTGCCCATCTGGTCATCGGGACTCATGCCCTGTTTCAGGAGAATGTCGAGTTTGCCAACCTGGGTCTGGTGATTATTGATGAACAGCACCGCTTTGGTGTGGATCAGCGCCTTGCACTCAGAAATAAAGGTCTGGATGGTATGTCACCGCATCAACTGGTGATGACTGCGACTCCAATTCCACGCACACTGGCTATGTCTGCCTATGGTGATCTGGATACCTCTGTGATTGACGAGCTGCCGCCGGGCCGTACCCCGATTCAGACCGTGACCATTCCATTAGACCGGCGCGAAGAAGTCTTGCAACGGATTGCCAGCAACTGTGGTGAAGGCAAGCAGGCATATTGGGTGTGTACACTGGTAGAACAGTCCGAAACTTTAGATGCCCAAGCCGCAGAAGCCACTTTCACTGAAATTCGCGAGCGCTTTCCTGCGCTGAATATCGGACTGGTACATGGCAAGATGAAAGCCGATGAAAAACAGGCGGTAATGCAGCAGTTTAAAAATAATGAATTACAGCTCCTGATTGCCACCACCGTGATAGAAGTCGGCGTCGATGTACCCAATGCCTCCATTATGGTGATTGAAAATGCTGAACGTCTGGGCTTATCTCAACTGCATCAGCTACGTGGTCGGGTCGGTCGTGGCGCCAAAGCCAGCTTCTGTGCCCTACTGTATAAACATCCGCTGTCGCAAAATGGTCAGGAACGTTTAAGAATCATGCGCGAAACCAATGATGGTTTCATGATTGCCGAGAAAGACCTGGAATTGCGTGGCCCAGGTGAACTGCTTGGAACCAAGCAGACTGGCGACATGAATTTCCGTGTGGCCAAACTGGAACGTGATGATCACCTGCTCAATCAGGCACATTATGTGGCCCAGCAGATGCTCAAGGATTATCCTGATCAGGCCGAAGCATTATTGCAACGCTGGCTACCGGAAGCACCGCGCTATGCCTATGTTTAAATTACTGCAACACGGAAAATCCTGGCTCACCCGCTTACAGCCCTGTCAGCTCTGCCTGACCGATTATCAGTCCATTCATTCAGTCTGTGAAGATTGCTGGCGACAATTACCCTGGGCACATCAAACCATTCAACGGCAGGAAATGCAATTCCAGATTGCCTGCGACTATGCCTATCCGATGGATCGTTTGATTCAACTGTTTAAATATGAACAGAAACTGCATTTGCAAAATTTACTGGCAGGTGCGCTGTTAAGTTTAGACCTGCCTAAAGTCAGTGCGATAGTACCGATGCCGATCTCGAATGAGCGTCTGGCCGAGCGCGGTTATAATCAATCTCTGGTACTGGCCAAACATGTGGCAAAACAGTTGAATGCACCCATCTGGCAACCTGTTCGACGACTAAAACAACACTCGCAAAAGGGCCTAAGCCGGCTGGAGCGAATTGAAGATATCCAGTCACAATTCCAGATCAGCACCATTTCCAAGCTGCGGTATCGTCGGGTGCTGATTATCGATGATGTCGTCACGACTGGCAGCTCGATCCGGGCACTCAGCCAAACACTTGAACAACTGGGTTGTCAAAAAATTTATGCGGCCTGTCTGGCCGGTGCGGGAATCTGAACATTTACGCCTGAGCAAGTAACTGTGACTTCACCCATGGAATGACAATTTCAGTGGTCAAGGGTGCCAGCAAGACCTGCTTTTCGTCCAGATCTATCCATTTCATTTCAGCAATTTCCGCTTCAATTTTTGGTGCCTGATCCAGTCTTACCCAATAGACATAACTCACCAGTTGATGATCAGGCTCATTGGCTGTTGCCGTTTCAAAACGTCCAATGAATTGCTGAATGTGTGCTTGGGCGCCAATTTCTTCCTGAATTTCACGTAACATCGTTGCTTCTGGTGCTTCATTTGGCTCCAGCTTGCCACCAACCTGCATAAAGCAGGACGTTCCTTTCTTGCGAACCACAAGCAGTTGCTGCGCTTCATTTAAAATAATGGCTGCAGCCACTGTAATTATCTTCATCTCTGGTTTATGACTTTATGCTAGGGGGCAGCTTATTTTACAAGATCGGTCTGATCGCTCCTACCCCATTTAGGCTCAGGTGGCTGATAAGTTTCGAATTGACGTAAAATTTCTTCCAGATCATCGCTGACAATTAAAGCATCACTAAAACGTGCCTTGGTAAATCCTTTCTCGGTGGTCATGTAGATAAATTTAAGCAAGTCATCGTAGAAACCATCAACATTTAGAAAAGCACAAGGCTTTTTATGAATTCCCAGTTGCGCCCAGGTCCACTGTTCAAAAATTTCTTCCAGCGTTCCCGCACCACCCGGAATGGCAATAAACCCTTGAGCCAGTTCTGACATTCGGGTTTTACGCTCATGCATATTCTCCACCACGAATAACTTGGTAATATGCGGATGTGCCAGTTCACGATTCACCAGTTGCCTCGGAATTACCCCAATCACCTTGCCACCGGCGGCCAAAGCACTATCAGCGATAATTCCCATCAAGCCAGAACGACCGCCCCCATATACCAGCGTCTGATGCCTGGCGGCCAAGGTCTGACCCACCTTTTTAGCGATCTGGGCATAAAGAGGATCCGAGCCTAGGGCTGAACCACAAAAAATTGCGATAGAATTCATTATTTCATCCTCTAATTGACGGTATATTGTACGTAATCGCTTCCAGCGCGTTTTTTCCAAAAATAACCACTTAATATCAGTGTTTTTATTCAATTCCTTGTCTAAAATACACCCATTCCAATTCACATACTGCGCTAGGGAGAAAAGACAGCATGCTTGAAGCCTTTTACGCCACAGAGCGCGGTAGTTTAGAAGATATCACGATTAATGGTGATTTCGACTTACATCCAGATTTAGTGTGGCTTGACCTGATTGCACCTTCACAAGAAGAGCAGCAATGGATTCTAGATGCCTATGGGCAAAACTTACCGACTTTAAAATCGCTAGAAGATATTTCCTCCAGTGCCCGATTTTACCGTGATGATGACGGAATTTTGCACATCAGCACATATTTCTTAACCAAAAATAAAAACTATCAGGTCGAGAACGAAAATGAAGATGAGTCCAGTATGCTGGCCACGGTACAGACTGTGGCATTTATTCTGCATAAGGATCGTCTGTTTACCTTGCGCGGTGAAAAGCTGGTGGCTTTTCGTGCCTTTCGTGCCCGGGCACGCCGCAATGATTATGACATCGATTATAAAGATCCGACCTGGATTTTATTGGGTCTGCTCGAAGCCAAGCTGGATGAACTGGCCGACATCCTGGAAGATGTCCATAAAGATTTAGAAAAATATTCAACCGAAGTATTGAATAACCGTCATCGTGAGCAAATTCTCGATCTGGATGACATGATTACCCGGCTGGCGCAACTGGAAGATATGCTGGGTAAAGCGCAACTCTGTCTGATCGATTTACGTCGTGTTTTGACCTTCTTGGCGCGTCCACGCGCTTTAGGGAGTCATATTTATGATGCAGATATCAGGGAGCTCAGTGAAGATGTCCGCTCTTTGGTGGAGCATGATGCCTTCCTGTTCCAGAAAGTGCGCTTCCTGCTCGATACTACATCAGGATTCATTAACACCGAACAGAACGATACCATTCGCCGCTTCTCTATTCTGCCAAGTATGCTTGCGCCACCGATGCTGATTGCCAGTATTTATGGGATGAATACCGATGTATTGCCCTTTGCTAAAGGCTCCATGAGTTTCATTATGGTCAGTATTATTTTGATCGGCTTTCTGATCGGACCATTAATTTACTTTAGATGGAAGAAATGGATTTGAGCGAGCTTTAAAGCACTACTTTTAAAGAGAAGCTCAAGAAATACATCTCATCTGATCCATGCCTATTTGAAAAGTAATAAAAAAGCACCTTTCGGTGCTTTTTTATTACTTCTACTGAATGATTTTTAGATCATCCTGGAGATGGCTGGCCTGAATGATATTCATCATCTTCGGTGGAACAGCTTTAAACTGCAGGCCTTGTGCTTGAGGCGTCTGACGCAGCCAGCGCACCAATACTGCCAGAGCCAAGGTACTGCCACTTTCAAGCCCGGCCAGATTAACTACCAGCGGAAACTTGTTCTGTGACTGAATCACACGCAGGCCCTCTAGGTAATAGTCCTGCGCATTGGCATAGTCAATGTTGCCTGACACCTGCAATTCCTGATCCTTGAATACAATCACGGCTCACCTATCTGGTTATTTCTTTTCAATTGCGGCTTCTGCATCTGGTTTAAAGTTGGCAATCGCTGTATCTATATTACCGCCATTACGTTTGACTGTCGCAGCAAACTGGTTACGGAACTGCAAACCTAGGTCAATACCAGATACGTTGATGTTACGGATTTTCCACTGTGAACCTTTATCCACCAACTGGAACGCTACCGGTATTTTCTCACCCTTGTTATTGAAGTCGATGGTCACCACAGGGTTTTTGCTGTTGCTGGCTTTGTATGGACGCATACTGTAAGTCTGATTGCTATATTTCGCAAATGCCGAACCATAGTTTTCAATCAGGGTTTCACGGAAATTCTTTTCAAACTGGGCACGCTGTGCTGGAGTACTTTGTTGCACATAAGTGCCCATGACTGTACGCACAAAAGCTTGTGAATCAATATATGGATCCAGATTTTGACGCACAATGGTTTTGACCAAGGCTGGATTACTCTGTAATTTGCTATGATCAGCCTGTAAACGTTTAACCAAATTATCCGCCACTTGTTTAATAAACTCAGGAGGCGTTTGGCTTGGAGCTGCAAACACTGTACCAGCAACCATGGTGGAAAGAATGCTTGCTGCAAGCGTTTGTTTTACTAAAGTCTTCACTGATATCTCCTCAATCTATTATTCAACGAATGCAGGTTCTGCATCGGTCGATCCTGAAACTGTCGCCTGTTCTGGGGCTGCTTCTTGACTATCCGAAGACTTACCGGCACCGCCAGTAATAAACTTCGTGACTAAATCTTCAATTTCCATGGTGCCTTGGGTATTAGCAATCTGATCACCGCGTTGCAAATAGTTCAGACCTCCACCTGGAATAATTTTCAGGTATTTTTCACCCAGCAATCCATTGGTTGCTACCATAATATAAGCATCTTCATCAATATTAGTGATGGATTTCATGTTAGCTAAGAGTTGTTTTTCCATGTCTTTTTGTTGTGCCGGAGTAGCCGCTGTATAGTCTGAACTATAACGCAACTCTTCCAGCGCATTTTGCTGAACCTGCTTTAGCTGTTCGGCATTAAACGAGGTCAACGAGCCATCCAGCGTCATATGTACGGTCGCCAGACGAGTGACAGGATCCAAGGTAATCTGGTCCACCTGTCCTACTTTTACACCACTTAATGCCACTTTGGCCCGTGGCTTGATCCCATTCACATTTTCAAAAGTTGCCGTCATTTCATAGCTGTCGGAAATATTGTTCCCAACCAGGCCACTGACTCGCATTGCCAGGAAAAATAAGGCAATACCAAACAAAATAACAAAAACACCAACGGCCAGCTCACTAGTACGTGATTTCATTAAACACCTCCGAACATGACCGCAGTCAACACAAAGTCAAAGCCTAAAACGCACAGTGAAGAATATACGACTGTACGGGTTGTAGAAGTTGCAATACCTTCCGAGGTCGGGACACAAGCATAACCTTGGTATACCGCAATCCAGGTACAAATTAATGCAAATACAAAACTTTTAATGATGGTGCCATTCAAGACATCTTTGTAGAATTGCACGCTGCTTTCCATGCCGCTCCAATACGCGCCTTCGTCGGCTCCCAGAAAGTCCACACCGACCATCTTACCGCCCATAATCCCGACTGCAGCAAAGATAACCGAAAGCATGGGCAAGCTGAAAATCCCTGCCCAAAGACGTGGCGAAATTACACGCTTTAATGGATCTACCCCAATCATTTCCATACTGGACAGTTGTTCAGTGGCTTTCATCAGGCCAATTTCTGCGGTCAAGGCTGAACCGGCACGTCCAGCAAACAGCAAAGCCGCAACTACTGGCGCCAGCTCACGCAGCAAAGTCAGTGCAACTGCTGTTCCCAGCATCGACTCACTGCCAAAGGTCGACAAGATGCTAAACATCTGCAAACCAAGAACGGCTCCAATAAACAGGCCAGACACCACAATAATCAGCAGGGACAACACCCCGACCCGGTACATCTGATAAACAAACAGTTTCACTCCAAGCCATGTCGGCATGGAAAATAAAATCTGCAACAGCATCAGGGTCGCGACCCCAATCCCCTGTACACGTTCAATAACGCGTCTACCTAATGCGGCAATTGCATTCATGAACGTACCTCATCACTTAAATAAGCCCGATGACTAAACTGATAATCCACCGGGCCTTCTACCGAACCGGTCAGGAATTGCTGTACAAAAGCAGACGGATGCGCCTTGAGTTCTGCCGGCGTACCTTCGCCCTGAATTTTGCCCTCTGCCACCACATAAATGTAGTCAGCAATGGATAGGGTTTCTGCGACATCATGCGAAACAATAATCGTGGTCAAGTCCAGTGCTTCACGCAAAGAGCGGATTAAACGGGTCAACACCCCCATCACAATCGGATCCTGCCCGGCAAAGGGTTCATCGTACATGATCAGCTCAGGATCCAGCGCGATTGCCCGGGCCAAAGCTACGCGTCGGTTCATACCGCCAGACAGTTCAGACGGCATCATCTGCTCTGCACCACGCAAACCAACTGATTCCAGTTTTAGTGCCACGATTTCTTTAATCAAATGCTCTGGCAGTTTGGTATGGGCACGAATTGGAAACGCGACATTTTCATACACACTCATATCGGTAAACAAAGCACCGCTCTGAAATAACATGCCCATACGTGCACGTGCTGAAAAAAGCTCGGAACGCGACATTGAGGCAATATCTTTGCCGTCCAACAAAACTTGGCCATGTTCCGGTGTCAGCTGTCCACCAATTAACCTTAATAAAGTGGTTTTACCGGTTCCGGATGGCCCCATGATGGCAGTAATCTGCCCACGACGAATATTCAAACTCACGTCGTCATAAATCACGCGCTCACCCCGCTTGAAGCTCAAATTCTTGACTTCAATCAGAGATTGACGAGTATCTCGCGCTGTTTGATTTTTCATAGCTGAGTTTATTCCTGCATTTTTTCAGCATGCATACTATAAAGGAACGACGTTCAAAATGTTAGCAGTTGAAAAAGATGGGTTAATATCATAATAAAATGACAATAATTGAATATTTCGGATTTTTTATAGAAAAAATATGTACTTAAGTTTAAGTCAAATAGCTTGCTTAATTAAAAAGACTGTATAAATAGTAGATAATATTACATAAAATCAAGGTCAATGCGATATATGGCATATACACCTCTATCAATTGAGATCGAACAGTTAAGCTTTTCATATCAATAATTATCATAACCCTGACTAAACATGAATTAGTAGACATTTTACGTTAAAAAGTAAAAAACTCAATGCATAAAAAAACCGGTATTTCTACCGGTTTTTTTATCTTCATCTAGCGACTGAATTAGTCGTTAAATTTGCGACGTGGACGATCTTCACCACCGAATGAACGTTCAGTACGTGGCTTGTCATCAAAGTTGCGACGAGCTGGACGATCACCAAAA
The DNA here is from genome assembly GCF_014837015.1 of Acinetobacter pecorum. Classification (GTDB taxonomy): domain Bacteria; phylum Pseudomonadota; class Gammaproteobacteria; order Pseudomonadales; family Moraxellaceae; genus Acinetobacter; species Acinetobacter pecorum. The sequence goes on along the minus strand of NZ_JACSPT010000010.1, from coordinate 68,274 downwards.
TCACGTTTTGGACGGTCATCACCGAATGAACGTGCTGGACGATCACCGAAACCACCTTCACGACGTGGAGCTGGACGATCACCAAAATCACGTTTTGGACGATCACCATAACCGCCTTCACGAGCTGGTTTGTAATCTACACGGTTACCACGGTTGTCATCATTAGAGCGAGGACGGTCACCAAAACTACCTTCACGACGTGGAGCTGGACGATCACCGAAGTCACGCTTTGGACGGTCATCAAATGAACGTTGTGGACGATCACCAAAGCCGCCTTCACGACGTGGAGCTGGACGATCACCGAAATCACGCTTCGGACGGTCATCAAACGAACGTTGTGGACGATCACCAAAACCGCCTTCACGACGTGGAGCTGGACGATCACCGAAGTCACGACGTGGACGATCTTCGCCACCGAACGCTGGACGTTCGCCACGAGGTTTGTCATCGAAGCTACGACGTGGACGATCATCACTGCCTTCACGACGTTTGAAATTGCTTTCACCTTCAAAACGACTACGACCACCGCCATCACGACCACGACCACCGCCGAAACCGCCACGACCACGACCACCGCCATCACGACCACGACCGCCGCCATCACGACTACCGCGTGCAGGAGGTGGAGATGGCTCAAGGCCTTCAATTTCAGATACGTTCAGACGCGCATCAAGGAAGTCTTCCAAAGCACGGATTTTACCGCGTTCACGGTAAGTCGCCAAAGTAATGGCTTTACCAGTACGACCCGCACGACCTGTACGACCGATACGGTGTACATAGTCTTCGTTCTTCATTGGAAGACCGAAGTTGATTACGTGTGAAATAGTTGGTACGTCAAGACCACGTGCCGCAACGTCAGTTGCAACCAAGATCTTCGCACGACCTTCACGAATGCTACGTAAACGACGGTTACGAACCGTTTGTGGCATAGCACCATGAAGCGCTACAACTGATAAACCTGCTTCAGCAAGCTCTTCAGCCAACATATCTGTGTCTTCTTGAGTTGACGCAAATACAACTGCTTGATCAACGTCTTCTTCGTTTAACCAGTGAGTCAGTAATTTTTTCTTGTGTTCGAAACCGTCAGTCCAATGCAAAGTCTGAGTAATATCAGTATTTGTAGAGTGACCTGTTTCGATCGAAATACGCATTGGATCATTCATCATGCGTTCAGCAAGTGTAATGATACGTGGTGCAAACGTCGCAGAGAACATAAGAGTCTGTTTGCGGTTTGCAGCCAACTCACCAATTGCTTCCAAGTCTTCAGAGAAGCCCAGGTCAAGCATACGGTCAGCTTCATCGACGATTAACGCGTCAACTTTATCCAATTTGATTTGACGACGATTCACCAAGTCAAGTAAACGACCTGGAGTTGCAACAACAACTTGCGCGCCTTTTAACTGTTGAATTTGCTTACCAAAAGGCATACCGCCCATGATTGCTGCAATACGAACACCTTTCATATGACGTACAAGCGCAATTGCGTCTTGACACACCTGTTGTGCCAATTCACGAGTCGGTGAAATCACCAAAATATTCGGTTGAGTAACCGCTTTCATACGGTCTTTAAACGGTACTAATGTATCTTGGTTTGCCAACGCATTTAACGTAGGCAGTAAGAATGCAGCAGTTTTACCAGAACCTGTTTGGCTTGATACAAGAAGGTCTTTACCTTCAAGTGCAGCTGGAATCGCTTGTTCTTGTACAGGAGTAGGAGTAGTAAAGCCTAAAGCGTCGAGAGCCTGGGTTAGAGATTCGTCGAGAGAAAAATCAGCAAAAGTTTTGCTCATAGAGAGTGTTCACCCTGAAGTGGGTGCTCCATTAAATAAATTACAATATGGACATCGGCAAAAAGCGGCACAGCAAATAGAGCTGAAAAAGTTAGGATTCAGCAGCGATCCGAATAACGACGATGTGGATATAACGCACGTATATGATTACGGCCGCAAACCTGAAGGAATCGCTTAAGCGATTGGGGCGCGAAGGATATGTCCTCTCTATGGACAGAACGCGCATACAATGATTAGAAGATAGTGTTCAGGTAAAGAACGGAAAATTAAGTGCGTGCCGAAATTATAGCAGAATATTCCACAATGTCATTAAGTTTTAAAACTAATTTTCTTTATTCATAAATTATGTATAATTTTCTTATACTTAAAGAATTATAAAAGTGTAGTTATTGGTCTAAAAAGTCAATTTTCTGTAATTCACCGGACATTTCCGATATCTAGTCAGTGTTAAAAATATAGACATTACCCGATTAAAAGAAGATAAGTATATAAAAAAGGCATCCCGAAGGATGCCTTTTAGAATATTAAATCTGCTTCATCTAAACCCGATTATTTTGCTGCTTCACCCCAAGCAGGAACAACTGCTTGCATTAAAGGCTTAAGCATTTTCATTGAACAAGCCAAAACTTGACCATTTTCCATAGAGTCGCTACCACCACGTGCATCAACTACAGTACCGCCTGCTTCTTTCACGATCAATTCACCCGCTGCGATATCCCAAGGTTTCAAACCAAGTTCAAAATAAGCGTCGAAACGACCGGCAGCCACATAAGCCAAATCCAATGCTGCAGAACCTGAACGGCGATATTGCGCACCAGCTTCAGTAACATTTAACAAAGACTGGAAATGATTCTTGGCATAAGACACAACTTCGCCATTACGTTTGGCACGATACGCATGACCAACAGCCATAAAGGTATTTTCCAGGCTGTCTTTGACATTCACACGAATACGGCGCTGGTTCATCATGGCACCACGACCACGACTGGCAGAGAATAGCTCATCTTTCACCGGGTCATAAATCACCCCGTGTTGAGTAATGCCTTTGTGCTGAACTGCGATAGAAATACAGAAATGCGGGAAACCGTTAATGAAGTTTAAAGTGCCATCTAGCGGATCGATCACCCAACACCAATCGGCGTCATGACCATTACCTTCCTGATAGCCAAATTCTTCACCAAGGAAACTGTGATTTTTATAGCTTTTACGTAGGGTATCGATGGTCAACTGCTCCAGATAACGATCTACACGCGTTACCGGACCATCAATTCCTTTTTCTTCGACTTGTAGATCGAGTTTATGACGATTCTGATGCGCTTTTAAAAGCTCTTGACCAACTAACTGAGCCGCACGCGCAGCCATCACCACCATAGGTTCCATTGAACACCCACTACAAATTTGAAGACACTGATAAAGAATAATGCATAAAAGCCCTAATATCTTAGCAAATATCGGGGCTTTTTTGGGAAAAATGTGTCTAAAATTTTTAAGAACTTATGACAAAACGCTTTGCCCTAAGCTGGACCAAGCCTGATTGATCGATTTTTCAATGCCTTGCGCATCTAGGCCAGCCTGTTGCAACATCTGGGTATGGGTCGCTTGCGCCATGAATGTATCATCCAGACCCAGATTCAGGATTGGTTTAACAATCTGTGCTTCTGCCAGATACTCATTCACTGCACTGCCCGCACCGCCCATCACCGCATGTTCTTCCACCGTGACAAACAGACTGGTCGTCAAGGCCAGATCGTCCAGCATTTGGGTATCTAGCGGTTTGACAAAACGCATGTTGATTACCCGCATGCCAATTTCATGTTTCATGGCAAATGCTTCAGCAGCGTCGACTGCAGCCTGTACCCGGCTACCAAATGCCAGCACAGAAATATATTCATCATACTGCCCGTTAAAACTGGCCACGATTTCCGACTGACCGATCGGAAACTCCATCATCTTTTGCTGGATCTCGACACCCAGTCCATTGCCACGTGGATAACGTACGGCTGCAGGTCCTGGATACAAATACGCGGTATGCAGCATTTGACGGCATTCATTTTCGTCTTTCGGCGCCATGATTACGATATTCGGGATAGTACGCATATAGGCATAATCATATGCACCGGCATGCGTCGGCCCATCTTCACCGACCAGACCGGCACGATCAATACCAAAAGTGACATCCAGATTCTGCAAGGCTACGTCGTGTACCAGCTGGTCATAACCGCGTTGCAGGAAAGTCGAGTAAATTGCAACCACCGGCTTCAAGCCTTCACAAGCCATACCGGCAGCCAAGGTAACTGCATGCTGTTCGGCAATCGCGACATCAAAGAAACGTTCCGGATATTCTTTGGCAAATTTGACCATGCCTGAGCCTTCGCACATCGCAGGTGTGATTGCGAGTAAACGTGCATCTTGTGCCGCTTCATCGCAAAGCCATTGTCCAAATACATCCGAATATTTCGGTGCAGTATTGCTGGCGGCAACAGCATTGAGTTTACTAATCGCGTGATATTTGATTTGATCTGATTCTGCCGGAGCAAAGCCTTTGCCTTTCTTGGTATAGATATGAATCAGGCGGGGGCCTTTACGTTTTTTCAGCGCATTAAAGACATGCACCAGCTGTTTGACATCGTGACCGTCATAAGGACCAAAATAATCAAAGCCAATGGCTTTAAACAGGTTGTCTGCTGCATCGGTTGCTGCACTGTGTAATCGCGAGTTATACAGCCACTCCGGATGCGGCTGTACATAAGCCTCTCCCTCTTCAGTCACGTTGATGAATTCACCACGCTCCCAAATTGCGGCTAAATGCTTGGCAAAACCACCAGTACTGCAAGAAATCGACATATCATTATCGTTCAGCACCACCATCAGATCAGCCTGATGTGCTACCGCATCATTCATGGCTTCAAAAGCCATACCTGCCGTCATGGCACCATCACCAATGATCGACACCACCTCACATGGCTTGTTTTGATAACGGCGCGCCAAGGCCATGCCAAGACCGGCAGAAATCGCAGTAGACGAGTGGCCTACCCCAAAAGTATCAAATTCAGATTCTTCACGTGCCGGAAAGGCTGCCAGACCATCTTTAGCACGAATGGTGGTGAGCTGTTCACGACGACCTGTCAATGCTTTATGCGGATAGGCTTGATGACCCACATCCCAGATCAGGCGGTCATGCGGCGTATTAAAGCAATAATGTAAGGCCACGGTGAGTTCAATTACACCAAGGTTGGCACCAAAATGTCCGCCACTTTGCCCGGCAGCATACAAAATGAATTGACGTAACTCATCTGCCACTTGTTCTAGCTGGCTTTGCTCGAGTGCACGCAGTTGCTCAGGATGATTGATCGCATCAAGCAACGGTGTTACAGGGCGTTGAGTTGGGATTTCTGTATACAGCATATTATGGCAAAGCCTTCTAAAGCCTGGCAAATCTAAAGCTAGGTCAATGGGGAGTACCCGATCATATAGCTGAATTGTAGCAGCTTCAATTCAGCTACGCTTCTAGCGATGCAATATTAAACAATGATCTCGTCGGGGTGAAAAAATCGCAGCCTACGATTATCCTGAATAATCTTACTATTTATCAACTATTATCGTTCGCTTTCTACAAAAAAGAAAATCTAATGCAGAATTTCGACTTTGCAATTCTACCAATGTTCAATCATTACGCTATACTTTAGCTAATTTCAGGATTTAACGGGTTCAGCTGTGCCAATCGAGTTTGTCGCAACGTCAAGATTACCTACCGCTCACGGTGAATTTAAAATTACTGTATTTCAAGATCCTAAGACCGGTGAAGAGCATGTCGCACTGTCTAAAGGACTTGAGGAAGTATCAGATGAACCTGTGGTGGTCCGTGTACATTCTGAATGTTTAACCGGTGATGCCTTTGCTTCACTCAAATGCGACTGTGGCCCACAATTACAAGCAACTTTAAAACTGATCAATGAATTGGGCCGCGGAGCTATTCTGTATTTGCGTCAGGAAGGGCGTGGCATTGGCCTGACCAATAAAATTCGTGCTTATGCCCTGCAGGATCAAGGCCATGACACCGTAGATGCCAACCTGATGCTGAACCTGCCGGCGGATGCACGCCAATATGATATGTGTAGCATTATGCTTGATCATTTACAGGTAAAATCGGTACGTCTCGTGACCAACAACCCTTCAAAAATAGAAGCCTTAAAAGCACAAGGCATTAATGTAGTCGATCGTGTTCCGCTAACAGTAGGCTTAAACCCGTTTAATGAACAATATCTTAAGACCAAACACGAACGCATGGCACATCTTTATAAAAAGGATGATTTTTAATATTTTTAACCCCTGTCCTACCTTATTTTAACTTAACTCCTCCCAACCTCTCTTTCTTAAAAATGGGGTTAGGGGGAGATTAAATCGTCATCGAGAAAATCCGACTTTCTGGCATCCGTCGCTTTAAACGCAAATCAAAAGCCATACAAATATTGCGTACAAATGGTTTCCCTTTCTCCAGAATCGTGACTGACGAGTCTGAAAATTGAATCAAACCATCCTGTGCCATTTCCTCAAGCTGTTCCACAACCTCATCAATTTCAGGAAAAAGCATCTCGGAATTTTCCCATGAGGTGCTAAAGCTGCACATCAAATTTAGAATATGTTGCCGGATGATCAGATCTTCCTGGTTTAAGACATGTCCTTTAAATACTGGAATTTCATTGCGCGCCAGGCATTCATAATATTCTTCAATGGTTTTCACATTCTGCGCAAAGCTGTACCAGCTATCACTGATTGAAGAAATCCCGAGTCCAATCATCACTTGGGTTTTAGAGGCTGTGTATCCCATAAAGTTGCGATGCAATGTTCCAGCTTGAAAAGACTGGTACATCGCATCTTTCTCCAAGGCAAAATGATCCATACCGATTTCATGATAACCATGCGCGAGTAACTTCTTTTTCCCCTCCTCATAACATCCGCGCTTAATTGCATCTTTGGGTACATCAGCATCTTTAAAACCGCGCTGACCATTGCCTTTAATCCAGGGCACATGTGCATAGCTATATAAAGCCAGACGGTCCGGCAAGAGCGAATTGGTTTGCTCAATAGTATTTAAGACATCTTCCAGACTCTGAAATGGCAGACCAAACACCAGATCGTGAGAAATCGATTCATAGCCAATTTCTCTTGCCCATGCGGTTACCTGTTTAACATTTTCATACGGCTGAATCCGGTGAATCGCCTTTTGCACGGTTTCATTATAATCCTGTACCCCATAACTGACCCGACGAAAGCCAAGATCATACAATCCCTGCAAATGCTCACGTGTAGTATTGTTAGGATGGCCTTCAAAACTGAATTCATGTACAGGTGCTACGTCTGCTTTGGCCAGAATGCCTTGAAGCAATTGAGCCAGATGCGCCATTGAAAAAAATGTCGGTGTTCCCCCGCCCAAATGAATCTCTTTAATCATGGGCTTTTCTTGTAATAGCTCACAATATAAATCCCATTCTTTCAGCACTGCCTGAATATAAGGCTGTTCAACCTCATGGCGTTTGGTCACGCGCTTATGACACCCGCAGAAGGTACACAGGCTTTCGCAAAATGGTAAATGGATATACAGACTAATGCCTTCGTTTTGGTTGGATTCCGCAAAAGACTTTTTTAGCGTTTGCTTCCATTGTTCCAGGGAGAAATTCTGCTCTTCCCAATACGGAACCGTGGGATAACTGGTATAGCGCGGTCCGGGAACATTATATTTTTGAATCAGGGAATTGACCTGTACCGACATGACACTCACCTTTACCATCGAAAAATGCTCAAGCCAATGAGCGCTTGCAAGTTATTGTGCTGAGCTTGAAAAAAGAATTCAACCTAGCCCTTTGGTCGGATTTAATGGTGCATTCTGTTTATGAATAGTGGAATGTAAGGTCTGGGCTGATGAATTGCATCACCAAATAGACCTTAATCTTTGACTGATTTTATGCTTTGATGTAATTAGTTTTTTATTTCCCTACGAGGGCTCTGATGCAGCATCCTACATCTACGGATATTCAACGCGTTCGTGAATTTCTCCTCGACTTGCAGGCACGGATTTGTGCGGCACTGGAGCAACAGGAACGTGCTGGCGGCGGTACGGCCGAATTTATTATTGATGACTGGGAGCGTCCAGAAGGTGGTGGCGGCCGTTCACGTGTTCTGCAAAACGGCACAGTCATTGAAAAAGGTGGGGTAATGTTCTCCCACATCAACATTTCCAAACTGCCCGCTTCTGCGACTGAACGCCATCCCAATATTGCCGGTGCCAAAGCGCAAGCAATGGGAGTATCACTAGTCATCCATCCCAAAAACCCGAATGTGCCCACCTCACATGCCAACGTGCGTTTATTTGTCGCAGAAAAAGAAGGTCAGGATCCGATCTGGTGGTTTGGTGGCGGTTTTGACCTGACCCCGTTTTATCCGAATGATGAAGATGTACTGTCTTGGCATCAAACGGCGCATGATCTGTGTGCTCCATTTGGTGCAGAAGTTTATCCTGAACATAAACAATGGTGTGATCACTATTTTTACCTGAAACATCGTGACGAGCAGCGCGGTGTGGGCGGCTTGTTTTTTGATGACCTGAATCAATGGGATTTTGAAACCTGTTTCCAGTATATGCAGGCTGTAGGCAATGGTTATCTGGAAGCCATTCTGCCAATTTTCCAGCGCAATCAGGATAAACCCTATACCGAAGCACAACGCGAATTCCAGTTATACCGTCGTGGTCGTTATGTAGAGTACAATCTGGTTTATGACCGCGGCACCCTGTTTGGTTTACAGACTGGCGGCCGGATTGAATCGATTCTGGTCAGCCTGCCCCCGCTTACCGGATGGTCATATCGCCCTGAATGGGATGAAGGCTCACCCGAAAAACGCTTAACAGATTATTACCTGAAACCACACGACTGGTTAACAGAATTAAAATCCCAAGCAATGAAATGATACAAACAGCCCTCAAATGGAGGGCTTTTTTAATGGATAGTTCCTCTATACTGTTGCATAGAAATATCTGATTTGATCGCAGCACCCTATCGCTACATCGATCACCTTCTATTTGATGTTTAGTGAGAAATAAAAATGCATAATCTTCAATTAAATCTACCTATATTGGCCTTTTGGCTTTTCCTTGCTCTCGCCATCAGTGCGATGAGTACCGCACTTTTGAGTCACAACCTGATTCTGGATGGCGCAGCTATTCTGGTGAGTATTCTGACTGGGGTTGGAGTCGTTTTTAGTATGGCGCTGATATTTGCGGAACATATTATGGAGATTTGCAGTTCCTAACATCCTGACAACCTAGCAGTAATTAAAGATTGCGCAGGCTTTAGTCCCTGCGCTTTTTCACGTATATTGATGGCCATTTCCGCACATGGACATTGTGAAATGAGCAAACAATTTGCCGTGATTGGTAACCCGATTGAACAGTCACGTTCTCCAGAATTGCATCACGCCTTTGCTGCTAAAACTGGTGTCGACCTGAGTTACACCAAGCGTCTGGCTCCACTGGATGGCTTTGAAGCCAATATTCAGGACTTCTTTAGTCAGGGTGGTAGTGGCCTGAATGTTACTGTCCCCTTCAAAGAGCAGGCTTTTATTCAATGTCAGGTGTTGAGTGAGCGGGCCAAAATTGCCAAAGCCGTGAATACCCTCTGGATGGAAAATGGTGTCCTGCATGGCGACAATACTGATGGTCAGGGCCTGGTCGAGGCGATCCGTGCTTTAGACTGGCCACTGGACAATACAGCTATCTTAATTATTGGTGCAGGCGGTGCCACGCGTGGCGTGATTTATCCTCTGGCGCAGGCGGGTGCGAAAAAAATCGTGATTGCCAATCGCACCTTGGCACGCGCGAAACAGCTGGTTGCTGATATTCAGAATGCCGTACCGCAAATCGAATTACAGGCAATTTCTCTGGATAATCTTAGCGGTGAATTTGATCTGGTGATTAACGCGACTTCTGCAAGCCTCAGCGGTGATACCCTTATTCTACCGGAAACGTTACAGTTTAAGAGGGCCTATGAAATGGCCTATGGTAAACCCTCTTCCTTTCTGGATCAGGCCAAGGCGCGCGGTGTTCCCACGTCAGAAGGCTTTGGAATGCTGGTCGGTCAGGCGATTGAATCTTTTTACATCTGGAATGGCATCAAGCCGGACTTAAAAGAGTTTCTTTAAAAGCCCTATCTATCCAATGAGTTCAGTTCGGGTTGTAACTATAGCCCGCAACTGAATTTCCTCTAACCGTCCAGAAGCTGAGACACCATGGATTGGTTCTAGTGACATTTTAGAAGCCGGCCTGTTTTAACTTAAATTTGAGCACAATTCATACAAAAGTATACTGGACATATCACCTTTTAATTTATTAAAGTCCAATGTGATAACAAGTTTTCAATCTTCCTGCAATATCTATACTAGTCAATAAAATTAACCGAGTTAATTGACTGGAATTAAAAATCGATTCGCTTTTCTGACATTTTTATTCACTGAATTCATCAATGTTTTTTTATCTCCAATGTGAATAATCAAAGAATCGATACAGATAATCCAAAACTATTTCAATCAGGATTAAACGCATGCCAGCATATAAAGCCCCTTTACACGACATTCGCTTCCTTATGAATGAAGTGCTTGACTACCCTGCGCACTACCAGAATTTGTCGAATGGTGAATATGCCGATGCCGACACAGTAGATATGATCTTAGAAGGTGCGGCAGATTTTTGTGAAAATGTACTGTCACCTTTGAACCAAAGCGGTGATGAAGAAGGCTGTCATTTTGAAAATGGCGAAGTAAAAACACCGAAAGGCTTTAAGGAAGCTTACGAACAGTTCGTACAAGGTGGCTGGCAAGGTCTGTCTTATCCTGAAGAGTTTGGTGGCCAAAACCTGCCAATGTCTTTAAACCTGATTAAATCAGAAATGATGGGTACTGCGAACTGGTCATTCCAAATGTATCCGGGTTTAAGTGTGGGCTGTATCAACACTATTATCCAGTATGGTACCGATGAGCAGAAAAACACGTATCTGCCTCACCTGGTTGCTGGAACTTGGGCAGGTACCATGTGTCTGACTGAGCCACAATGTGGTACGGATCTGGGTCAGGTTAAAACCAAGGCAGAGCCGAAAGAAGATGGCACTTATGCGATTTCAGGGACTAAGATTTTTATTTCCGCAGGTGAGCACGACCTCACGGAAAATATCGTACATATCGTACTGGCACGCCTTCCGGATGCACCGCAAGGCACCAAAGGGATTTCCCTGTTTATCGTACCGAAATTTATTGCTGCTGCAGATGGTGGGATCGGCGAACGCAATCCAGTGAACTGTGGCTCGATAGAACACAAAATGGGGATTCGCGCTTCAGCAACGGCTGTACTGAATTTCGACAATGCGACTGGCTACCTGATTGGTGAACCAAATAAAGGCCTGCATGCCATGTTTACCTTTATGAACACGGCACGTATTGGTACTGCAATTCAGGGCATCTGCCATGCTGAATTGTCATTCCAGGGTGCTTTGCCTTATGCCAAAGAGCGTATGTCAATGCGTGCCCTGTCTGGCAAAAAAGATCCAGAAAAAGTAGCGGATGCAATTATTCATCATGCCGATGTACGCCGCATGCTGTTGACGCAAAAAGCCGTTGCTGAAGGTGGCCGTGCCATGATTTATCATGCAGCACAAATTGCCGATAATATGAATGATGCTTTGCTGCGTGGCGATACCGCTGCTTTTGAACAGCATGATGATCATCTTGGTTTCTACACCCCTATCCTGAAAGGCTTCTTGACCGAAATGGGCTATGAAGCATCAAATCATGGTATGCAAGTCTTTGGTGGACATGGCTATATCAAAGAATGGGGCATGGAACAGATCGTACGTGACTCACGTATCTCTACCCTGTACGAAGGTACTACAGGTGTTCAGGCACTGGATCTGATCGGCCGTAAAGTGCTGTTGACCTCGAAAGGCAAAGTGATTCGTGATTACACTGCTGAAATTCTGAAATTCTGCGGTCAGCATGCGCGCAATAAATACATGCGCCGTTTCGCCTGGGATTTAACCAAGCTCTGTGCACAGTGGAATGCCTTAACCGTGCGTATTATGCTGGCAGCACGTAAGGACCGCGACATCGTGTCTTCTGCGTCAGTCGATTTCCTGATGTTCTCCGGTTATGTGATGATGGCCTACTTCTGGGCACAGCAAGCTGCAGTCGCTTCAGCCAAACTGGCATCTGGTGATGGTGCGGAAGTTCCAGAATTCTATAAAGCAAAAATCAAAACTGCTGATTTCTACTTTGAACGTATTCTGCCACGTACCCAAGGTCATGCAGAAGCGATGGTGAATCCGTCTAAAACAATGACGGCACTCGCGCCAGAACACTTTAGCTTCGATTACTAAGCTGTAAATTGTCTCAAAAAGAGCGTTTCGGCGCTCTTTTTATTGACTCAAATATCTTTCTTTTAGCTTAAAAAACCTTTCTGGATATAAAATATACAAATTTAATTTTATATTTTTCAACACCCTAATAAATTAGCCAAATAAAACGCTTGTATATCTCAAAATAAGCGGTATGATAACCCCAACTAGAAAAATTCTTGTTTTGGTTAGTCTTCTTTTAAGTATCGCAGTTTTAGTCATAAACCTTCGTATTACAGATCAAAAAGCTCCATCCTTTTTATTTTTCAAAGTTACAGTTAGTCATCTGAAATTTTGGCTATAAATTCATACGATTCAATAGGTTATATTATGTCTAATACAGTTAACGGTACAGTAAAATGGTTCAACGAAACTAAAGGTTTCGGTTTCATTCAACAAGAATCAGGTCCAGACGTTTTTGCTCATTTCAGCGAAATCACTGGTTCAGGTTTCAAAACTTTAGTTGAAGGCCAAAAGGTTTCTTTCAGCGTAGCTCAAGGTCAAAAAGGCCCTACAGCTGTAAATATCGTTGCTCTATAATTTAGAAGCAAGATATTGAAAAAAAGCACTCTTAGAGTGCTTTTTTTGTGCCTGAGATTTTTAAAGTCTGCTCTGCTCTTCTCACAGATTACATCGAATATCTAAAAACAGATAACCTCTAGACTATAAGAAATTCCCGGGTAAATCTGCGCAATAAAAAAACCCTCATATAAATTTATGAGAGTTTTTCCAACAATGAGCAGCAAATTAAAATCAGTTAAAGAAATTTTTCTAATACCGAATTTAAAAAGATATGCCCCTGCTCGGTACATGAAAGCCGGTCTTGATCATCGACCATTAATTTTCTGTCACGCAAAGAACTGAGTAACTCATTCAAGCGATCCAGACCTAAACCGGTACGTTCGGCATAGATTTTGGCTTCCACACCCTGATTTAAACGTAACGCATTCATCATAAATTCAAAAGGCAAGTCGGCATCTTCAATGCGCTTAAACTGCAGATGTTCGGCAGGTACTTTGGCTAAGTAGTCCTTTGGTAAACGGGTTTTTTGGAACCGATATACACCATCTGGCTGAGTGACTTTGCCATGTGCTCCTGCACCAATCGCCAGATAGTCACCAAACTGCCAGTAATTCAGATTATGCGCTGAAGGCAATTCTTTACGCCAAGCCGAAACTTCATAGTTGATAAAACCCTGAGCTTTTAAGTAGAGTTCACCCTGCTCCTGAATATCTTCCAATACTTCATCTACAGGCAAAATCGGTTGAGTCCGGAAAAATACCGTATTTGGTTCAATCGTCAGCTGATACCAGGAAATATGCGTAGCACCCTGTTCTACCGCCAGTTTTAAATCATGTAAAGCCTGTTCTAAAGTCTGTTCCGGTAAACCATGCATCAAGTCGACATTAATCCGCTCAAATCCTGCTTCACGTGCCAGCCCAATAGCAGAAATCGCATCTTCATTGCTGTGAATCCGTCCTAAACGCTTGAGATGAGCGGTATTAAAACTCTGCACCCCAATCGACAAACGATTAATGCCGGCCTGCAAATAACCGGCAAACGGATCATGTTCGACCGTGCCGGGGTTGGCTTCCAGCGTAATCTCACAGCCTTCGGCAAAGGGAATAATGGCTTTGAGCTGATCAAATAACCATTGATAGCCTGGGGCAGAAATCAGTGACGGCGTCCCCCCACCAATAAAGACACTGTGAATCTGCCGGCCTTGGGCAAAATCGACCTGAGTTTTAAAGTCTTCCACCAGTGCTCGTAAATATTCCTGTTCCAATTCCAGTGATAGCTGACCATCCGGAACCGCATGCGAATTGAAGTCACAATAAGGACATTTGCGCACACACCAAGGCATATGAATATATAAGGACAAAGGGACAGCAGCAGGATTCAATTCAGCCAAAGAACTACTCAAAAACGATTACAAGATATAGCGGAATTTTAACATGACTCGGCGGCAACACTGCTAAAATTAAATTTGATCGTGTGATATGTCTAAAAATTTAAATAGAATTAGTCAGTTAAAATTATGAAAATATCTTCTCAACTTATTATTTTACTTCCTTTGGTTTTTGCAATCGGTGTTTTATTGACACTCCAGACTGCAATTAATACACAACTGAAAGAATATTTATATTCTCCTATTCAAGCTGCATTTTTTTCCTTTTTGATTGGTACAATAGTGCTCGCCGTAATCGTACTTTTTCAGTCCAATCCCAAACCCGGTTTACAGGAATTGATGAGTGTTCCCTGGTATTTATGGCTAGGGGGAATCGTGGGTGTATACGCGATTAGTATGAGCATTTATGCAGCACCCAAACTTGGCTTTCTGGTTCTTAGCGGTCTCATTATTTTTGGTCAGATGGTAATGTCGATGCTGGTCGATCATCTGGGATTATTGGGTAATGAAAAAATGCCGGTTAACTGGCAACGTCTTTTAGGCGGCGTGGTAATTTTTATTGGTGTGCTTCTCACTTTACAACGCTAAACCTTCTATTTAAGCACATGATCACGATGAGTAATTTTTGTGTCGAATGTTTCACCAATTACAACCTTTAGTTTTGAATTAAAAAAACTTTTTCATCTGATGCTGCCTATTCTGGTGACCCAATTTTCTCAGGCTGGTCTGGGCCTGATTGATACCATTATGGCCGGTCACCTGTCTGCTACCGATCTTGCCGCGATTGCCGTCGGAGTAGGACTCTGGATTCCGGTGATGCTGCTATTTAGTGGCATTATGATTGCCACGACGCCTTTGGTTGCCGAAGCTAACGGCGCACGTACACCTGAAAAAATTGCCACCATTGCACGTCAATCGCTTTGGGTTGCCCTGATTCTTGGGGTAATTGCCGGCCTGATTTTACAAGTTTTGCCAGCCCTTTTACCTCTCTTGGGCGTACCGGAAAGCTTGCAGCCTAAAGCCAGTTTATTCCTGCATGCGATTGGTTTTGGTATGCCTGCGGTAACCATGTATGCAGCCTTACGCGGCTACTCAGAAGCGATTGGAAATCCTCGCCCGGTCACCGTGATTAGTTTATTGGCCCTGGTTTTGCTGGTTCCGCTGAACTATATCTTTATGTATGGTATTGGTCCTGTTCCGGCCCTAGGCAGTGCAGGCTGTGGGTTTGCCACAGCGATTTTGCAGTGGTTAATGCTCATGACTCTGGCACTGTATATCTTTAAAAACAGAGCCTATCAGCGTACTCAGCCTTTTACTCACTGGGAAAAAATAAACCCGGAATGGGTGAAGCGTATTCTGCAACTGGGTTTTCCAATTGGATTGGCGATCTTCTTTGAGGTCAGTATTTTCAGTACAGCAGCAATTGTGCTGAGTCCTTTGGGAGAGACCATTGTCGCTGCCCATCAGATTGCTATTTCCGTCACTTCACAACTGTTCATGATTCCCATGTCACTGGCGATTGCCCTGACCATTCGGGTTGGCACCTACTATGGTGAACAGAACTGGCAAGCCATGCGAAAAGTGCAATATCTTGGCCTGATCACTGCCACTATTCTGGCGATCCTGACCATGATTCTGCTTTGGGTTTTCCGCAATGAAATTGTGGCACTCTACACTTCAGATCTGATCGTAAGCCAAATTGCGGTGTATCTGATTCTGTTTGCTATTGCCTATCAGCTGATGGATGCCTGGCAGATCAGTGCAGCAGGTTGTCTGCGTGGCATGCAGGATACCAAGGGGCCGATGTGGATTACCATGCTGGCTTACTGGGTCATCGCCTTTCCGGTTGGGGTATATTTATCCCGCTTTACCGAGATGGGCGCCGCCGGTGTTTGGGTTGGCCTGATCGTGGGTTTAAGTGTTGCCTGTGTTTTATTGCTGGCACGACTCTATAGCAATAACAGACGTTTAAGCTTAAAAGTGTAAAAACTTAGCGACTTTCAAGCAATCTTAAATATTGGGTAGGTGACATGGATGTCACCGTTGAACTGTGATACAGGGAAGTAGCATCAGATCAACGAGATGGTTTTGTTACTTTTGCCATGACAAAAGTAGGAGCTACACCTATGTGACAGCATAAAAATAAAAGATGAGAGCATAGCCTTGAGCATTCTAATTTCGATGTAGAAGTTAAGAATTAGCTCCCAAAGCCTCCTTCAATCCTTCTGGAATCTCTGATTCATCCGCTACATCTTTGGTCACCACCTGCCCCACAATCACATCCGTACCATTAAAAGTCATGGTGGGTGGACCATATAACTCATAACCTTCATTTAAGGCACGGGTCACCCGCGCACAAAAATGCACATCATCCTTCCCAGTAAAATATCGATAGACTTTCATTGAATTTTCTTCATTACAGCAATCTGTTTATTCTAAGCTTTTAGCCATAAAACAACATTCAGAATTAATACTCAGCCTTATCTAAAACGATGATGGATTCCGGCATATTCTTTTAGTTTAGCCAAGGAGATAAAGATAAATCTTTATCAAATCAAAGATGATGCATTAAACATGGAGAAGCAGAAGGAAATCACAACATAACCTCTACAATTAAATCTAGGCAATTGAACCGTTGTCACCTATGATCAAATACATCCATTCATTATTGGTTTCAAGGAATCTCGCATGGCAAAAACGGCTAGTACACCCGGTCGTCGCTTTATGAAACTTGCCGGAATGACCGCAAGTATTGCAGGTAAAACCCTCTCCAATTCCATTAAAAATTTAACTGCCGATGAAGAGCAGAAAAATACTGCGCGCAGCAAACTGTTTCAGGATATTGGGGTACAGATTGCAGATACCTTGGGAGAGATGAAAGGCGCAGTCATGAAAGTTGGCCAGATTGCCTCGCAATATAAAGACGTTTTCCCGCCCGAAGTCGCCAAAGCCATTGCCAAGTTACAACGTCAGGCACCACCCATGCCATTTAAAGAAATTCAGGCACAGGTAGAAAAAGAACTGGGTAAACCCTTAGCACAGCTTTTCCAGCACTTTGATGAACAGCCATTTGCTGCAGCCTCGATTGGTCAGGTACATAAAGCGATCCTGCCAGATGGCCAGCAAGTTGTGGTCAAAGTGCAGTATCCTGGGGTAGATGAAGCCTGCGAAAGTGACCTGAAACAAGTCCGTCTGGCACTGCGCATGATGGGCGTGTTAAAGATTGACCGTAAACTTCAGGATCAGCTGTTTAAGGAAATTCAGCAGAGTCTGGACAATGAGCTGAACTATGAAATCGAAGCACAGAATCTGGAAATCGCCCGGACTTTCCATGAATCTCTGGACAGTAAAATTATAATTCCGAAAGTGTTTCATGAGTACTCTTCACGGCATATTCTGACTTTGAGCCAGGAGCTTGGGGAAAGTATTGAAACCGCTAGCACTTGGCCACTCGAGACCCGAAATGCTTTGGGACGCCGTTTATTCCGTGCCATTGGTCAGGAAATTTTCTATCTGAAACGCTTTCACTGCGACCCGCATCCCGGCAATTTCGCCTTCCGTGAAGATGGCTCTGTAATTGTTTATGATTATGGTGGCGTCAAGACCTTGTCGACTGAAGTGGTTGAACATTTCAAAGAGCTGATCCATGCCGCACGCAAGAAGAATATTCCCGTAATCGAACAACAACTGGATGCACTGCATTCTTTGACTGAAACCGGAAAATTCCCAACAGAATTGTATGAACAATGGCTGGAAGTACTCATGCGTCCTTTAGTCACCCACTATGATTTCGCCGAAAACTCAGCGCATCATGATGGTATGGAACTGCTGAAACCTTCCTTAAAATACTGGGATGTGTTTAAACCTTCTCCAGATACCTTAATGGTGAACCGGACGATTTCAGGGCAGTACTGGAACCTGATTCATCTTAAAGTAAATGATGATTTAAGTGATGTATTTGAAGAGCTCGTACCCAGTCGCAGTTAAATAGAGACGACTGGCTTACGCGTTGTAACCCTAAATTACTTGAAAGCGTAAATGTTACATTATAACATTTGATCAATAATCAAGAGGAATTTAGATATGCGTTCAGATATCCACCCTGAGTATCGTGAAGTGTTGTTCCATGATACCAATGCCGATGCCTATTTTGTGATTGGCAGTACCATGAACTCCAGCCAGACTAAAGAATATCAAGGTAAAACATATCCTTATGTAACACTAGATATTTCAAGCGCTTCTCATCCTTTCTATACGGGTGAGCAACGTCAGACCAGCAATGAAGGTCGTGTGGCAAGCTTCAACAAACGTTTTGGCCGCTTTAAACGTGGTTAAAAATGAAAACCGTCGATTATCTCAATCTTCGAATCGTGGTTTATGTCAGGAAATAACCTCCAGTTTCCTGACTTTTTTATGTCCGTTTTAACTGTGCGATAGCATCCATGACGTTAAATAAAAGCCCAGCGCCAGAACCATAATGCCGATGATTAAGCTGGATAATGCATATAATACCGCTAGGCCCATAGCCCCTTGCTTGAATAGCAAAAAGCTTTCCAGACCGAAACTGGAAAATGTAGTAAAACCACCGAGAATTCCCACCATTAAAAACAGACGAGCTTCCTGTTGAAGGATTGGATATTTTTGGCTACAGGCAAAAAAAATCCCCGCACATAAACAGCCTAGAATATTGATCCACCAGGTGGGCCAAGGAAACTGCATTTGTGGTTTAAACAGCCAAAGTCCTGCTGCATAACGCAGACTGGCACCGACTGCCCCACCCATTGCCACCCAAAGCCAGCCCATATTTTTTCCTATCTATTTATTGATCAAGTTTATCTTATCCAAATTTTTAAACTCAACATGGATAATTTTCACTATTATCTTGAACGGAAAATCAATCAAATACCATGGAACTTCGCAAGAAAATTGCTATATTTATCGCATCGAATTTTCATGAATGATACAGGAAAAACAGCATGGCACAGGATTTATTGGCCCAGTTAGTGGCAGGCGAAGCAAAATTTGCAGATGTGATTGCATATATTGACTCGCGTTATATGCATACACCGACTGCATTTAAAAATGGCCAGCAAACTAATGCGGCTACGGAAAACCAAGGCAGCGCCAAAGTCTTTTCTTTTGCACAACTCAATGGTCTGGATCAGGCACAGACCTTAAGCCTGTTTGCTGAGCATTATGCTGCTGTACTGGCGACGCCAGAGTTGACCGATCATCAGAATATCCGCCAGTTTATGCTTAATGGTTGGGATGGAATTGCCTTTGAAGGTCAGGCCCTAATTGCAAAATAAGTCTTCAACAGATAAAAAACCGTTCATAGGAACGGTTTTTTTAGGCATCTCAGCAGTATGCTGGATGTCTGTTTAGCTCTTACCAACTTTTTCAATCCACTGAATGGAACTGACGCGGAAAACTTCACAAGCGCCATCCCCCGTATCGGTCGGGGTTAAAGAAGATGTCCAGACCAGATCTTTATCCCGAACTTCAACCAGCTCCCCTTGCATACGCACCAGATCGCCACGCTTCACCTTTTTGATTGCCTTGGCAATTTCAGGATTGGCGGGAATGATATGCATATTGGACACCATCTGCTTGGCTTGTTCTACAGGCACCGGCACCCGATCCATTTTCCAGTTCAGATAACGGTCATATTGATTCACGGTGATATGCCGGGCAATTTCAGGCTCAGCAAATAACCCCCAACTGACTGCATAATCAATCGGAGAGAATTTGGCTTGCGGATCAGAACTATAAACCTTAGAACCCAAAATACGGAAATCACCTTTAAAAGGCTGCAAGACCGAAATTGACTGACCTTTGACCACAGGAGGCAAACCTTTGGCAATATTATGCTCAACAGAACTGTAGCCAGAAATAGGCAGTAACAGGCTGGCGAGCAAAGCATAATGTTTAAAGTGTTTGAACATAATTTTTAATCTAATCCTAATCAAGTTGCTTAAACGTTTTAAGGATATCTTCTTTGATCTTACGTATTTTTTAATGAATAAACAGTTGAACTTGGTAACAAACTGAACAAATTTGGTCAGCTCGGGATATGCCGATTATTTTATTTTCGGTTAAGCTAGAACAAATTCTCATCTCATTAAAATGGCCCGGATGCTGTATAAAATTTATCAACAACATATCTTTCCACATCTTTTAAATCAGGTCATGCAAACCCCGGCTTTGATGGACTTACGCCGCGAATTGCTCTTGGGGGTGTCAAATGAAGTGCTGGAAATTGGTTTCGGTACCGGGCTGAATCTGCCGTTTTATCAACTGGTTGACAAGCTATATGCGTTGGAACCGAATGCTGATATTTTCAAACTGGCAGAAACGCGGATTCAGCAGGCTGCGTTTCCGGTTGAGCATATTCAGGCCAGCGCAGAAAATTTGCCTTTTGCAGCGAATAGCCTGCAACATGTGGTTTCAACCTGGACACTTTGCAGTATTCCAGATCTCGAACAGAGCTTAAAGGAAATTTATCGGGTGCTACAGCCGGGTGGTACTTTACATGTAGTCGAACATGTGCTGAATCGGCAAAATTTAAATATCCAGTGCCTGCAACATTTACTTACTCCTATTCAAAAGAAAGTCGCAGATGGCTGTCATCTGAACCGCGATATTGAAAATGCCTTGCTGGAAACCGGTTTTGAAATAGAAAGCTTGAATTATATTGATGCGGCAGGTCTACCCCAGATTGGTCAGCATATGCTGTTGGCTCGACTGCGTAAGTCAAAAGACTAACTCCCTCTGATCTTTTTAGTGATGTTGAATCTGAGTCACTCGCAGTAACTGGCAATGGCCACGATATTTAGAACCTGTACCCACCGTAAATTCTTGTCCAGTCGTGCCTGAATGAACGGTAACCAGATCACCACTAAGAGTAATTTTCTGTCCTGGTTTTAACCGGCGAATCTGATCGGCAATTTTTTCAGTGGCAGCAATCAGACTGAAATGCTGTACATGCGTATTGATGAAGTTATGATCCGCCTCGCTGATTTGTCCTTCAACCTGATAACAGCGTTTTACTTCATCAAACTCCAATGTTGCCTGCATGGCTGGCAGCGGCTGAGTCAGCAACAGCACATCAATATTGCTGAGATAGGCCAGATCATTAAAACTCCCCACCACAGGACTCGCCTGATGCAGAACCCGACGGGTGGGTTTTACAAAGCGCTGATCATGCACAATATAGATTTCTGAAATATGCTTGACCGGTTCTACTTTAAAATTTTTAAGTACGCCTTTTTCTTGCAGATGTGGAATAGCACGAAAAAACTCATTCCAGACCCAAAGTCCAAGTATAAACAGCAGTGCAGTGATCAGTAGTTTTTGCATAGTTTTTTATTCTGCATGAGGTTTGGATTAATCCTCAAAATCAATCCGAACAGTTTCAAAACGTACCCGTCCTTCCTGAATCGATCGGGCAATGGCTTGCTGGCCTTTGGTCAGACGTGCACCTCCACTTTTAATATCAATCAAGACGACTTCAATATCTTCGGCTGCGCCTTCCCCGTCACGAAAATCGCTATAGCCGTCAAAGACCACATAATCTACCGGATCGCCCAGAAACTTAGCATCACTCGGCAGATATTGAAATTCCGGCATGATCGGTGCGAGCTGTTCAGCCATTTTGCCTTTGAGAACGGCACGGCTAGTATTTACACTGCGCTTTTGCGCGGCAATGAGGGATTGCTGATGCTCCAGTTCCAGCTCGGCGATATACTGCTCATATTCGGCCTTGATCCGTCCGTTGCGTGTCTGACTTAAAATAATAGTGGTCAATACCACCCCGATACATGCGCCAATCAGCATGGCCATCCATATGGACATTCAATCTTCCTAATTTACTTGATTTTTATAACATCGCATTCGACTGAAGTTGAGGATATCGGCCATTTGCATACTTGAAAAGAATGATATGCTAGGCTGGAACAGAATAAAATCACCTTGAGTCATGAAAACAATTTTAGTTGCGAATCAGAAAGGCGGTTGTGGTAAGACCATGACAGCCATTAGTTTGGCGTCAGCACTCGCACAAAAGGGTTATACGGTGGCATTGGCCGATGCCGACAACCAGAAATCCACATTGCAATGGCTTAAGCACCGCCCGGAACAGGCGGCACCTATTCAAAGTCTGGACTGGCGCAATAGCAAATCCATTGGTGATGCTCCCAAGCAGATCGAATACCTGATTATTGATGCACCAGGTGCTTTAAGTGACGATCATGCGGAACAGCTGGTTAGCGAAGCACATGCGATTATCATCCCGATCCAGCCTTCTTTTTTTGACATCGATTCAACCCGCCGTTTTCTCAAACATTTACAGGACATCAAACGAATCCGCAAAGGCAAGGTCGAAATTTTGCTTCTGGCCAATCGCACCAAAGCAAATGCAGCCAGCAATCAGGATATACAACAATTTTTTGACAAAATCGACCAACAGCCGGTGGCCTGGATTTCGGAGCGCGCCCCTTATAGCCGTTTGGCGATGGAAGGTCTTTCAGTCTTTGATAAACAACAGAAAATTTACCGGGAGCTGCAGGATCAATGGCAACCGGTACTAAATGCGATTATTGATGATCCAAGTCAATGGTTTTGAGTCAATAGACTGAATCAGGCTGCAGCTCTTGGAAAATAATCACGCTACTTGGCAATGCAGCATTTTCGATCGCTTTTTTTTCAGTTAATATGCCTGAACACGACCTAAAAAATGAGTCATTAAATTCAGTGCAACAATACGCGCCTATATTACAAAAAGTCTTATTATTTGGATTGTTCTTTATCCTGATTTTTTTGAGTTTTCATATACTCAAGTATTTCATCATTCCTGTAGTTTGGGCGGCAATTATTGCCTATATGACTTGGCCCCTGTATCAATCAGTGTTACGTATGTGTGGCAATCGCCCAACACTGAGTGCGACCCTGATGATTCTGGCCGTGATTCTGGTATTTGGTCTTCCGTTTATTTTTGCTATTTTCATGTTGCAGCATGAAGGCCGTAACCTGTACATGGAATTGCAGCGACAGGTCTTTTCCGGTCATTTGAATGTACCTGATTTTATTCGTGGACTTCCGATTGTCGGCAAGGAGATCAGCCGGACCTTAAATGAAATCAATACTGATCCGCAGAGTATTGCGCTGTCGGTATCGACCTGGATTCAAGGGCATCTGAATTATGGCAAAGTAGTACTGAACGAAGTCAGCAAAAATATATTTAAATTATGTTTTGCCATACTTTCGCTGTTTTTCTTCTACCGTGATGGTCAGACCATTTTAAATCAGGTGCGTAAAGCCTTTGAAATGGTGGTCGGACCACGTGTGCATCATTATTTTTCTACTATCTCTGCCACTACCCGAGCGGTGGTCTATGGGGTCGGTTTAACTGCAATTGCCCAGGCTCTGCTGGCAGGTATGAGTTATTTTGTTGCAGGTGTTCCAAATCCGATGGTTTTAACCATTGTGACCTTTATTTTTGCCCTGATTCCTTTCGGTCCACCTCTTGCCTATAGTTCGGTCGCACTGTGGCTGTTTTCGCAAGGACAAACCATTGAAGCTATTGGAGTCATGGTTTGGGGTGTCTGTGTGGTCAGTACCGCCGATAACGTCATTCGTCCCCTGGTAATTTCTGGTGCAACGCAGATTCCTTTCCTGCTGATCATGTTTGGAGTGCTGGGCGGTATTGCCAGCTTCGGTCTGGTGGGGGTATTTATTGGCCCGGTGATTCTGGCTGTACTCCTGGCTATCTGGCGTGAATGGTTACATGAAAGTAATATAAATGAACCATTAATGATGCCTAAAGCGACCCTGGCACATGAGATTGATCCGGAAACAAAAGAGACACCACCCAAAGCACCTTGAAGCATATATTTAATCGACTTAAACAAAACAAAACATTTAAGTACTGATTTTATATAGAGCTTCTGGTCTTGCTCTGTTTAAATGATTTCACCAAACAGAATAAAGATCAGGATGCCAGAATCATGTCTTCATTGTTTAAAATTACGACACTTTGCGCATTAAGCGCAGCACTTTTTACCGGTTGTGCCTCAACCTCTCCATCAAACGAAGTGGTCAGAGCAGTGACTGTAAATGCAGTAACTGCTCAAGGTGTAGGCCAAGAGATTGGTACCGTATTACTCAGTGACAGCCCAGCTGGTCTGGTCATTCGCACCAACCTGAAACAGCTTCCTGCAGGTGAGCGCGGTTTCCATATTCATGAAAATGGATCATGTGCACCTGCAATGAAAGATGGCAAGATGGGTGCAGCACTGGCAGCAGGTAGCCATTACAATCCGAATCAGGCACCACATCACGGTACGCCAACAACCGGTCACTTAGGTGATTTACCAGCATTGAAAGTTAATACTGATGGAACTGCGCGTGTCACCCTGCTTGCACCACGCCTGAAACTGGCTGATGTTCAGGGTCGTGCCATTATGGTTCATGCTGGTGGCGACAACTATTCCGACAACCCATTACCCTTGGGTGGCGGCGGTGAACGTATTGCCTGTGGTGTGATCTGAATACCCTCATGCCAATGACCAAATAGAGAAAACGGGCAGCATGCTCGTTTTTTCATGGATTTTTCTTTTATTTTGGCGTCTAAATTGCATTCAGAACTTTGCGTTTTTACTTTCCGGATCCTGTCCTTGTGAATGCTGCCCGACCTGCGACTGCTACTTTTGTTAAAATTATAAAACCTGTCCTGCTGCCCTTTCAGTCCAGTGCGCTGATGACTTATTGCCTGCAGATCCTGCTGGTGTTTTTAGGTACTACTTTCGGTCTGAAATTTCTGGGTTATGAGTTCTTGATCGTTCCAGTAACTTTAGGGGCAATTGCCACTGCGCTGACTGATTTTGATGACCGGCTAAGCCTGCGTTTGCGCAACCTGTTACTGGTCATCATTCTGTTTTTTAGTGTCAGCAGCATTCTGGAATTTCTTGCTCCGCATAAACTCTGGTTTGCATTATGGCTATCGCTATCGAGTGCGCTGTTTATTCTAATGGGTGCCTTAGGCCAACGTTATGCTACAATTTCATTTGGCACCATTTTACTGTCAATCTATACCATGTTCGGCCTGGGCGAATATCAGCACTGGTATGAACAGCCACTTTATTTTGTCATTGGGGCGCTATGGTACGGCCTGACGTCTATTCTATTTTTTCTGCTGCGTCCTACCTTACAGGTTCAGGAAAATCTCGCACAAAGCTTGCAGCACATGTCGGATTTACTGCTGAGTAAAGCCAAACTGTTTGATCCGGACCAGCATCCGAATGTTGAAAACCTGCTCTATGAGTTGTCCCTTAAAAATACTTTAGTCATTCAGAGTTTTAACCGCAGCAAAGATTCGCTATTGACCCGGCTCAAAGCTTCGCGTGCCAATCGCAATACCATTTACTGGCTGAATCTGTATTTTCTGATGCAGGATATTCATGAACAGGCCACAGCCAATTATCTGCATTATGAACAGATCGAACAGCATTTTAGCCGCACTGACCTGATTTTCCGGATTCAGAAAAATATCCGTCTGCAAGCCCTTGCCTGTCAGCATCTGGCAGGCTGTGTGCTGCGCAATGAAAAATTTTATCTGTCTGCAGATGATGAACTGGCATTAAAACATTTACAGGAATCGATGCAGGACTGGATTACCCAACACCCACAGAATATTGAAGTTAAAAATTTACAGCTTATTCTGGCCAATCTGCTGAGTGTACATGAGCAGTTACAACACCTGCATGATCAACAGGCACTGTATAAGCCACGCTATCAGCAGCATTTTGATGACCTGAGCCTGTTTGATGATGATATTCGCGATAGAACAGATCTCTGGCTGAAACTCAAACCGCACTTGAGTCCGCAATCGGCACTCTTTCGGCATGCGGTGCGGATTGCCATTGTGTTTCTAGTCGGCTATGCCATTTCATTATTGCCCTTTGCGAAAAATGGCTACTGGATTTTACTGACCAGCCTGTTTGTCTGTCAGATCAGTTATTTTGCCACCAAAAGCCGGCTCAAATTGCGGACCCTAGGAACATTATTGGGGGTCATGCTGGGCGTTCCCATTCTGTATTTTGTGCCAAGTGTCGAAGGTCAGTTACTCCTGACAGTAATTTTTGGTGTCGGTTTTTTCTATCTACGTTCCAAAAAATATGCCATGGCCACTCTCATGGCGACCTTGATGGTACTCCTGATTTTTAACCTGAAAGGAGCCGGTTATGCCATTATTTTACCGCGTATCATTGATACCCTCATAGGCTGTCTGATTGCCTGGATGGCAGTAAGCTGGATCTGGCCTGACTGGGATTTTCGTAATATTTCCAGCAATATTAAAAAATCATCGCTTGCTACGCTGGACTATTTTGCTGCAGTGGTCGAGCAATATCGAAACGGTAAAGATAACAGTATTGCTTACCGGACTGCACGACGTCTGGCTCACAATGCACAGATTGATTTATCCAGCATGATTTCAAGCCTGAGTACAGAACCGAATCCAGATCCACAACTGGTTAAAAGTGCCTTTCGCTATCTGGTCTATAGTCATAGCCAGCTCAGTTATATTGCAGCATTGGGGAGTCACCGTGAGCAGGTTACCGATGCACAAATTTTGGATTTAATGCGCTGGTGTCAGCAAACCTTAACTGGGGTATTGCTGCAACAACAGCCTTTAGATACCTACAACATTGATCATAAACTGGCAGAAATTCACCGCTTAAGTACACAGGAAAACCTGTCAGCACATCTGCTTTTGGTGCTGAAACAGATCAGTTTATTGCTGGAAATCTTACCGGAATTACTAAAATTACGTCATGAATTACTAGTTGCCGAGATTAAATAACCAACTGCTTTACTTGGTTATAACTTATTAAAAATATTGAATATATCTTTATTATTAAGATTCAATATTCAGGTGATATTCGGTACACTCAAAACTAATTCAGTTAAATCAATATGTATTATGAACATCAAAACTTTGCGTCTGGTCGGTTTGCTTGAAGGGATTTCATTCCTGCTGCTGTTATTTATCGCGATGCCAGTGAAATATATGATGGATAATCCGATTCTGGTCAAATATGTCGGCATGAGCCATGGGGTACTGTTTGTGCTATTTCTGGTGGTTTTATTTGCGGTATGTGAAAAACAGAAATGGTCTCTCAGCATGTTTGTGATGGGTTTAATCGCTTCGATTCTGCCTTTCGGTCCATTCCTGTTTGATATGAAACTGAAGAAACTAGAGCTACCGGTAGCGGAAGAAGCTTGATTGCTCTCTCTAACTCTCTCCCACAGGGAGAGAGGACCTTCAATATCTATCTATTCTTCATTATTAATTCTAAAAACCATTAAATTTAATGAAAATTCCCTCTCCTGAGCAGGTTTTAAAGCACCGCTTTTAAAACGGAGCACAAGTGAGGGTTAGAGAGAGGTAAATTTTTTAGAAAATAATCTTTAAGCAAAAAATAAATTTTAAAAAATCAAAACTCCCCACGCTCCTGTCTTTCCAGCATTAACTGTTTGAGTTGCATGCATGGCAAAGTAAACCAGAGTGCAATCAGAATCAAAGAGGCAGCACAGTAGGCCCAGATATCGTAAGTTTCATATGCAATTCTTACTGCTTCAATGACCACAAAAAAGCTGAGCATCAGGATAATGGAAACCGTCGCGGCCACCGTGCCTTTGGACACTTCTGAAGACATCAGTGCAAAACGGTACAGTACCGAAAAACTTACACCCTCACCTAGACTGATACAAGTGGTGCCGATAATCAGACAATGAACAAAATACTCTGGAATCAATAAACCCAGCATCAATAAACCGGCACCCAACAGCATCAGTGGCAGACCCAATAATACGGTTTTACCCAGCGGCATTTTATCGATAATTTTCAGCAGAATCAGATTACCTGCAATCAGGCCGCCCAAGACTGGAAACTGCGCCAGACCATATTGCACACTACTGAATCCAAATTGCTCGACCAGAATCACCGGTGACAAGGCAATCCATAACATCAAAGGCAAACTTACCAAAGGCAAGGCTACAGTCATGATCACAAAGCGTTTATTTTTTAGAACCTGTTTAAAGTCATCCAGAATATAGCTGACCGGCTGTCTGGGAATACTGACGTTCAGGTTTGGCATTTTAGCTTTCAGGCCGAACCAGCTCAGAAATGAAAGAAATGCGATCCCGATAAAACCCCAATGCCAGGAGATGTGATCAATCATAAAGGCACCCAGCACTGGTCCTAGCAAGGGTGCCAGCAAAGACACATTGGCCATCAGTGCCATGACTTTGATGGCATCACGTTCTTCAAAGCTTTCCTGAATGGCGGCATAACCTACAGCGGTAATAAAGGACAGGCCAAAGCCCTGTAAAAAGCGCAGAAATAAGAAACTTTCGATATTGGGTGTTAATAAAATAGCCAGACAGCTGATGGTAAAAAATGCCACACCACCAAGCAGTACCGTTTTACGTCCAAGACGATCGGACAAAGGTCCCAGAATCGCTGCGACAAATGCCCCACCCAACAGGAAAAAGGACATGGAGGATGGTGCCCATGAACTACTCACGCCAAAATCACGGGTAATCGCCAGCATGGCCGGCTGAATCAGGTCATTACAGATATAGACGGAGAATTCAAACAAGACCAGTGCCAGCGGGAACATGAGTGTGGCACGGGTCAGTTTTTGGGTCTGGATATTTTGCATGGGAGTTTTTATTGTCAGTCTGCCGGATGAAGCAGAATGAGCTTTATCTAAAATAGAAAGCAGGAATTTTAGCAGATGAGATATTCAAACGCTCTGAATAAATATAATTGATCGTAGAGATAATCTTCCAAAACAAAAAAGCGCATCACTTAGATACGCTTTTAACCAAAATCTGTCTAAAGATCAAACACTATTATGGACAGACCGCTTTCTGGAAAGTTTTGGTATTTGCCCCACGCATGCAACGATAGGACCTGTCAGTATTATCCAGCTTCCAGCTCCCGTTTTTACGGCTAAAATAGTAAATGGTCTGGACTGAACGCACTGAATCGTCCTTTAAACGGGTTTCAGTTACTTTGACCTGCCCAATGGTAGGTGTCTCCGCCTTATTGAAGAACTGGCGCAATTCAACCGTCGCCAGTTCCTTACGCAAATCCGGTCTCAGTTTCAAAACCTGTTCCAAGGGCGTATCTGAAGATGACTGTACTTTTGCAATGACCTGTTGCGTGGTGGTACAACCCGACCCCATCACACCGAAAGCTAAAGTTATGACTGCCAATATCCGTAACATATTGTTTAACCCCAAATTGTCATTATTATTCCACCACATCATGCCGAGCTTTTGAATCGAAGACTATTTAGACTCTGTAACTGTATTTACACAGCAATAAAAAAGCGCACCTTTCGATGCGCTTTTTTTTAATTTCGAACAATTAAAGATCGAAAAGTTTACCCGGGTTCATGATGCCCTTTGGATCAAAGACTTTTTTCAGGGCTTTCATATATTCAATCTCTTCCGCAGAACGCGAATATTCAAGATATGGCTTCTTGGTCATACCTACACCATGTTCCGCAGAAATTGAACCGTCATATTTTTTCACAGTATCAAAGACATACTTGTTCACGACCTGACATTTGGCAAAGAATTCATCTTTGCTTAAGTTTTCAGGTTTCAGGATATTCAAGTGCAGGTTACCGTCACCAATATGACCGAACCAGCAGATTTCAAAATCAGGATAGTTCTCGCTCACAATCGCATCGATTTCTTTAATGAATGCAGGAACGTGCGTGATCAGAACTGAAATGTCATTTTTATATGGAATGAACGGCGCAATAGATTCTGAAATATCTTCGCGTAAACGCCATAAGCTTTCTACTTGATCAAGGCTTTGGCTCATCACGCCGTCCAGTACCCAGCCCTGTTCCATACAGTGCTCGAAGATTTCCATCGCCTTGTCCATAATCGGTTCAAACGGCGCTTCAAACTCAAGCAACACGTAGAATGGACATTCGGTTTCAAATGGACGCTGTACATGGCCATTGGCCAAGACTTTTTGCATCGCCAGTTCACCAAAGAACTCGAATGCGGTTAAATCAATTTTCGCCTGGAAGGCATGCAATAACGGCATGATTGCATCAAAATCAGGTACACCCAGAACCATCACTTGCAGGTCTTGTGGTTGACGCTCTAATTTAATTTCAGCTTCAGTTACTAGACCCAGCGTGCCTTCACCACCGATGAATAAGTGTTGAAGTGCGTAACCGGTTGCATTCTTGATCATGCCCTTGTTCAAGCGAAGGATGTCACCTTTACCGGTTACCACAGTCAGGCCGAGTACCCAGTTACGGGTCATGCCGTATTTAATTACTTTAATGCCGCCAGCATTGGTCCCGATATTTCCGCCGATTTGTGATGAACCTGCTGAAGCAAAGTCAACAGGATAGTACATGCCCTGTTCTTCAGCATAGTTCTGCAACTGTTCAGTCACCACACCTGCCTGCACGCGTACCATACGGTCTGCCGGGAAAAATTCCAGAATCTGGTTCATCTTGTCCATGCTCACCACGATCTCGCCGTTGGCTGCAACTGCACCTGCGGAAAGACCGGTACGGCCACCCGATGGTGTCACTGCAACATTGAACTGGTTGGCCAGTTTTACGATGTCTTGGACCTGTTCCGTTGAGGATGGAAAAACAACGACTGACGGGTTTGGATCAAAGTGCTTGGTATGATCGCGACCCCAATTCTGGAGGCTATCCGTATCGGTTTTAATACGGTTTTCACCCACAATTGCAGTCAATTGGGTCAATAACTCAGGGGTTAAAGCGACTGGAGCATTCATCGTTTGCAGACCTAGCATGATTTAAACAAGAAAGACTTCGCTGGTTCATTTGCACATTTTTTATGCATAAAAACATGGATACAAATCAGGCGAAACATGCTGATTAAAGCACCAAAAATGGGAGCTTAAACAGCATGGCGCAATATTATAAGCTATTTTTTGGCGTTTCCCTGAAAAAATGACAATTTTGATAATATACCTTTGAAAATGATGGTTTAATTCAACCAGTTCTATCATTTTCACTACTATCACTTGCAAAAATAGCTGATATTGTAGCCATCAAGGAAATGTATAACCGCCCCATTCCTGTGCTATCATACCGCGACTAAATTTGGCCTTTGTAGCGGAGCCGTAATGAGCCAACATCTTTCTCTACCTAAAGATAAAATCCGTTTTCTATTGCTAGAAGGCGTTCACCAGAACGCAATCGATACATTGAATGCAGCTGGATATACCAACATCGACTATCGCAAAACAGCGCTCGAAGGCGAAGCACTGAAAGAAGCGATTAAAGATGCACACTTTGTCGGTATTCGTTCCCGTACTCAATTGACTGAAGAAGTATTTGAAGCCGCGAACAAACTGATTGCAGTAGGCTGCTTCTGTATCGGTACCAATCAGGTCAATCTTGATGCTGCAATGCGTCGCGGTATTCCGGTATTTAATGCACCGTATTCAAATACACGTTCAGTTGCTGAACTGGTATTGGCAGAAACTATTCTTCTTCTGCGCCGTGTACCTGAAAAATCAACAGATACACATGCAGGTGGCTGGAACAAATCGGCTGTCGGTTCATTCGAAACACGTGGTAAAACTTTAGGTATCGTAGGTTACGGTTCAATCGGTTCACAACTTTCTGTACTGGCTGAAAGTCTGGGCATGAAAGTAATCTATTATGATGCGGTGACCAAATTACCTTTAGGTAATGCACGTCAAGTCGGCTCTATGGGCGAATTACTTGCCAATGCAGACGTGGTTACTCTACACGTTCCGGATCTGCCATCTACCCGTAATTTCTTTGGCAAAGAACAGTTTGCGCAAATGAAAGAAGGTTCAATCTTCCTGAATGCGGCACGTGGTACATGTGTCGTAATTGAAGATCTGGCAGATGCGATCAAGTCTGGTCACATTGCAGGTGCTGCCGTAGACGTCTTCCCGAAAGAGCCAAAAGCAAATGGTGAAGAATTCGTTTCTCCACTACGTAACCTGCCAAACGTGATTCTGACTCCACACGTGGGTGGTTCTACCATGGAAGCTCAGGCGAACATCGGTCTGGAAGTGGCTGAGAAATTTGTTGCTTACTCAGATAAAGGCATGACTCTTTCTGCTGTGAACTTCCCGGAAATTGCGCTTCCATTGACTGAGGGCAAACACCGTCTTCTTCACATCCACAAAAACATTCCAGGCGTCTTGTCCAAGATCAACAACCTGTTTGCTGAACACGGCATCAACATTTCTGGTCAGTCTCTGATGACTAAAGGCGATGTGGGTTACCTGGTCATGGATGTCGATGCGACTGCATCTCAGGAAGCACTGGAAACGCTTCACAACGTTGAGGGCACAATTCGCGTACGCGTATTGTTCTAATTCAGATTTTAAAAAAGCCACAGTCTTCGAGCTGTGGCTTTTTTTATTGCTTCAAGGTTTTTAGGTTTAAGCCTGATCCAGCGTTTGCTGCGCTCCCGCTCTTCGAGTCATCGAAACAAATTTAGTCATGCCAAATTTTAAAATTGCACCAGTGGTGCAAGCGCCGCTGATTTTGCTAATCGCCATGATCAGTATGCAAAGTAGTGGTTCCTTTGCCAAGTATCTGTTCGACCAGTTTCCCATTCTGACCGTTTCAGCCATGCGCCTGCTCATCGGTGCATTGATTTTGGCACTGATTTTTAAAATCTGGCAAATTAACTTCAAACAGGTGAAATGGTCAGCGATTATCAGCTATGGGCTAGCTCTGGCTGGTATGAATATGCTGTTCTATCTGGCGATTGATCGCCTGCCTCTCGGAATTGCAGTTTCTTTTGAATTTATTGGCCCCTTAAGTGTTGCCCTGTTCCACGCCCGGCAAAAGTTTGACTTTGTCTGGGTTGGAATGGCAATTCTGGGACTGGTGCTGCTGTTTCCTTTTAATCAGGCCACGCAACAGCTTGATCCGATCGGAATTCTATTTGCCTTGGGTGCAGGTGCCTGCTGGGCACTGTATATCGTCGCTGGACAGAAGCCTTCTGGGGTTTCCGGCAATCATACGGTGTGTCTGGGCATGTTTTTCGGCATGCTGGTACTGATGCCAATTGCACTCTTTACAGGAATGCCAGCACATACTTTTGAACCGATGAGCTTGCTGTATTTTGTCGCTTTGGCTGTGCTGGCCAGTGCCCTGCCTTTTACGCTGGAAATGGTTGCCCTGCGAAATTTAACTGCCTTGAGTTTTGGGACCTTGATGAGTCTGGAACCTGCAGTTGCAGCGCTTTCCGGTTTCGTATTCCTGGGTGAAACCTTATTATGGACCCAATGGCTGGCACTGGCTACCATTATTAGCGCTTCAATTGGCTGCACGGTCACGACTCAAAGACAAAAAACCTGAATAAAAATAAAGGCGCTAGAGCGCCTTTATTTAAGATAGCTGTATTAAAATGATTTTAACGTGGTGTGGCGTCTTTAATAGCCGTATTCAGTGCATTGGCTGCTGCAACATTGTAGCCATCACAAGCAGAAGCGAGCTGATCATAACTGTATTCTGTCCATTTGATCATTAAAGAGCTTGCATCTTCTGCCTTTAATCTGTCCAAGGCAACCTGTCTTGATTGGGCAATATAATCGTCATGATCAATATGTTCCCCATGTTCCGAGAAGGCACTATCATAAATTCCTCCCTGATATTCGATCGCACCGAAATATTTGTAATATTGCTTGGCAGCATCTTTATATTCTGCCTTTTTATATTTCAAGCCAGCCATGGTGCCATCTAGAATAGTTTTTGCCATCTCCTGGACAGAGGCTTGTGCCTGCCATTCAGCCAGTGTGGTATAGCGAGTTTTTTCTACCGGGTTAAATTCAATATATTCTTCTTCAGGGTGTTCAGCCAGAAGACGGAAACATTTAGACCCATTCGGGAACTTGCGGGCCTTCTGCAAATCAATAAAATTGGTCGCAAAGGCATTATAATACTTGCGGTCAGCTGCTGTGGCGCTATCACTGTTAAACAAGGTTCTGGTCTCAGTATCCTCATACATTTTCACCCCAGCAATATTGGTACGCTCAGTTAATGCTTTGCCTGACAGATCGTACCATGCTATGTGACGATGATTACTGATGTTGTTCTCCGGTATGGTTACAGGACGGCTCTTGAATTGAGTTGTCGTATTTTCCAGTACTTTTTCCAGCTTGTAACCTAAGGCTGTACGGTTCTGATCTGCAGGGAATACACCTTTGTCTGTGACATAAGTCGGAAAGACCATGTCATCTTCAACATCATATTCAGTATCCACGGCACTGTTATCATCCGCATATAATATGCCGTCAGTAATTTTATTTTTATGACTGGCCAATAGAAGTTTTTTCGACTCCATCTCTGGGGCTTCAGCATTCGGCAGGTTGAACTGGTAGTTATAGAATTCCGAAACCGTGTCTGATGCGCCATCACCCGGAGTAGGATTATTCGGATTACTAGGATTGGTCGGAGCCGGTGGGCTAGGAGCTGGTGTATTATTATCAGAATTATCAGAGCCTCCACATGCTGCAAGCATACAGCTTAAAATGGCGCAGGAAAGTATTCTTAATTTCATTATTATCTACCTTATTATTTTCATTGTTATTTTAATGCCATCCCGAATCGGGATCTAAGACATTTTAATAAATATAAAAATAAGATCAAATTAAAAATTGATTAATTTGTAATCACACCTCAGCTCGCTTCAATTTTGAAAAGCTGATCCTCATGGATTTGATCAAGCCAAAAACCCGGATGGATTGAGTCCAGATATTACTGGACCCTGATAAAATATTGCTCTGCCCTACTCATCAAAAATTAACCATTTTGCTATAATCCCGCTTTCTTCCATGTCCCGATTACACCTTTCTGGTGTAAGTAACTCCCATGCCAAACGCCCAACTCCTTGCTGTGTTGTACATGGTTTTATCCATGACCTCGTACCAGATCAGTGCATCCTTCGCCAAGCAACTTTTTCTGGTCCTTGACCCTATCACAGTGACCATTTTAAGACTCTGTTTTGCAGCGATCATTGTCGGCGTGATGTTTCATTCCTGGAAAATCATTCAGCGTTTGCCTTTTTTGAAATGGCGGGATTTACTCTGCTATAGCGCCGCTTTAGGCGTAATGAATATCCTGTTCTATATGTCGCTGGGCAAACTCCCCCAAGGGATTGCGGTAGGGCTAGAATTTATTGGTCCGCTCGGCTTGGCTCTTATTTCGATTCAAAACCGCAAAGATTATGTCTGGGTAATGCTGGCAATGCTGGGTATTGTACTGATGGTGCCATGGGGACAGGCCAATAGCAGTAATTTCGACCTGCTCGGCGCCGCCTGTGCTTTAGGTGCGGGTTTATGCTGGGCATTGTATATTTTCTTTGGCCAACGTGTGGTGCAGCAAAATATCGGCATGCATGCACTGACTATTGCGATCAGTATTTCAGCCTTATGCCTGTTACCGATCGGACTGTATAACAATGCTCCTGCCTTGATAGACACCCAGTACTGGGGCAAGGCAATTAGCATTGCTGTACTGGCAACAGCCATTCCTTATGCTCTGGATTTAAAGGCACTTCAGCATTTGAATAAAACCAGCTATGGTACCTTGTCCAGCCTGTCTCCGGCTTTGGCCGCACTGGCCGGTTTTGTACTATTAGGCGAAAAAATTACGCTTCTTCAGACCGTGGCACTGATCTGTATCATGCTGGCATCAGTCGGCGTGACGGTACGTGCCGCCCGTCAAGGATCGGCAGAAAAGAATACCTAAAAGGCTTATTGGAATTTGAAAAACTAATTAAATATTCTATCCATTCTGTGTTTTTACTTGCTTTGAAAGAAAAATATAGAAGGCATAAAAAAGATGGTACTACTGCCATCTTTTTTATTTATTCGACTTGAATTTAAAGCTTAGCTTTGTACCAGCATATCTTTTTTCATGTCTTTATAACGCTGGTATTCATTCTGGTACTGCACTGCTAAAGCAGTCTTCTGCTTTTCATCCAGAATTTTACCGGCCTGCTGGAAGAAACCATGTTCCTCTTCTTTTAAGTGATGATGCACCTTTTCGGAAAGTTTTTTGGCCATGGCAATCCAGCCCGGATTACTCAATTCAGTTGCAGTTAATTCCTCGATCATTTCATCCATTTCATGATGTTCGGCCAAGGCATGGCGGGTAATATTCAGGCCCGAATCAGTCATCATCAAGGGAATATAAAAATAACGGTCTTCCGCAGCTTCATGGGCAAATAATTCATTTTTCAGTTGCTTAAACAGCTCGCGGCGTTCTGGTGTATCCCCGGAAGTCTGTAATAGTTTTTCTGCAAGATCACGCTGAATCTCATGACTCTCTCTTAATGCTTCAAAAATAGTCGTCATTCCGATATTTCTCCAATTGTTTTATTTTTCATATCATTGATTCTAGAAGATTTTCAGAACAGTTTTAGACGCAGTTTATACAGTGATTTGTTAAGAAATTTTAATATCGAGAATGATTTACATCGGGTTTAGATCTAAAAAAACATCTGGTA
Source organism: Acinetobacter pecorum (assembly GCF_014837015.1). Taxonomy (GTDB): domain Bacteria; phylum Pseudomonadota; class Gammaproteobacteria; order Pseudomonadales; family Moraxellaceae; genus Acinetobacter; species Acinetobacter pecorum. The sequence continues at coordinate 31,564 of NZ_JACSPT010000010.1, read as the reverse complement.
TGCCATCCGGAAAATCAGCAGACTGACCAGAATCAGGAATAAAATCCGGATAAAGCCACTGCCATATTTAAATGCCAAACGCACCCCGACCAAGGAACCACAAATATTGGCTACCGCCATCATTGCCCCGATCATAAACAGCACATTGCCACTGGGAATAAAAAAGCTTAAGGCGGCCAGGTTGGTGGTGAAATTGGCAATTTTCGATAAGGCCGACGCATGCAGGAAGTCGACGCTTAAATAGCGAATAAAAAAGAAAATAAAGAAACTGCCGGTGCCTGGACCAAAGATACCATCATAAAAGCCTATCGCCAGACTGCCCAAAGCGGCCAGAATCAACATTTTCCGATTCAGTTTTTGTTCGGTATGCACCTGGCCAAACTGTTTTTTCATTAAGGTATAGATTGCGATCACGATCAACATGACCAGCACAAAAGGCTTAAGAATCTCGACTGGAATTAGCGTAACGCTGGCTGCACCAATAAAAGAACTGATAAAACTACACAGTGCAATCACGCCCAAGAGCAACCAGGGCAGTTTTACCTGACGCAGATAGGAAAATGCCGCAGAAGCGGTGCCACAAATGGACGCGAGTTTATTGGTGCCAAAGACCGTAGCAGGCTGTAAATGCGGTAAACTCCCCATAATTGCCGGGATCTGGATCAGACCACCACCGCCCACGGCAGCATCAATCGCCCCTGCAAAAAATGCAAAGACAACCAGACTGATGATGATCTCAATTTCCATATATTGACTCGATTAGAGGTTCAGGACGCGTTTGGGTACCAGACGTTTTTTGTCGGTAATTTCTGCCAGCCCCAGACATTTCTCGCCATCAAAAACCAGCACCTGTTCAGCTGCTTCATGTTCAATATTGCTTTCCATGCCGCGGCTAAAATATTCTGCACGACCTTCGGGTACCTGAACTTTTGGAAAATGATCAACCGGTGCATAGGCCGGCAACAACAGTGCATCACGCTCTGCTTCGCTCAGGCTTTCCAGATATTCGATGGTATAATTTGGGATCAAATCAAAATGACCGGTCTTAATGCGATGCAGATAAGTCAGATGGCCATAAGTTCCCAGCGCTTTGGCAATATCTTCACCCAATACCCGGATATAAGTGCCTTTAGAGCAGGTAATATCCAGCGTGATACTGTTCTCCGTAAAGGATAAAAGTTCAATCGCTAAAATGGTAATCGGACGTGCTTCACGCTCAATCTCGATACCTTTGCGCGCCAGTTCGTATAAAGGACGGCCTTCTTTTTTCAAGGCAGAATACATCGGCGGTACTTGCTGGATATCCCCGATAAACTGTGCGAATGTGTCCTGAATCAAGGCTTCCGAGAGTTCAGGAACCGCTTTTTCCAGAAGCACCTCGCCTTCCACATCACCCGTGGTGGTGCTATGTCCCAAAAATACGGTCGTCTGATAACGCTTGACCGAATCTAATAAATAATGCGAAAACTTGGTCGCCTCCCCCAAACACACGGGCAATAAACCGGATGCCAGCGGATCCAGCGCACCGGTATGGCCGGCTTTTTGTGCACGGTACAACCAGCGGACTCTTTGCAATGCGGCATTAGAGCTGATACCCAAAGGCTTGTTAAGCAGGAAGACACCACTAAGATGACGACGCTGAATTTTAGGAGATGATGCTTTCATGGCAAAAAATCAGACATTTTATAAATTGGCGCCATGGTAAAACCCTGCGAGAGGATTTACAACTTTTCTATAGTCTCTAATGATTTTTATGGCATATTGAGCCGGCTTGAATATCTAAAAGCTTGAACATCTAAAAATAATGAAATAACGAGAAAATAGGTGCATAGGATATGCAGAAATATAAAATATGGATCATTCTGGCGTTGCTGGTGTTGTGCATCCTCACGCTGATCTTATGGCTGTCCCCAAAAGAAAATACCCAGGCGGATACCGGGACAAAAACGCCTGTAACCGAAACTCAGGCAGAGCAAACCGCACTCTTGGTCAATGGCCCTGCCAATGCAGCTTTCCCAAGTGCCAGCCAGCAAGATACCGAAATTAATTGTCAGATGCAGCTAGACGCCAGCAACCGTCTGATTGTGAATGAACAGACCCGCAACTGTTTTGAATATTTTATTACCCAGTTCGGTGAAAAAAATCTGCAGCAGATCCAACAGGATTTTAAAGCCTATATTCGCCAGAATCATAAAGAGCCTGCACTCTCGCAAATTCTGGATTTATGGGATCGTTATATCCAGTACCGTCAGGGCTTGGGCCAGCTCACTGCACCGGCCGGGCTAAATCAGGAAGATCCTGCCTATTATCGCAGTATCTATAACAGTACCCAGAATTTGCGCCAACAATACTTTTCCAAGTATGAAATTGAGGGCTTGTTCGGCACAGAAGATGCCTATCATGAATATACCCTGGACCGGATGAGCGTACTGGCAGACAAAAGCTTAACGGAGACTGAAAAAGCGCAAAAGCTCAAAGCACTGTTTCAGCAGCTCCCGCAGGACTGGCAGGAAAATCTGGAACAACTGAATAAACTGGAAGATCTGCGCAAACTCACCGCAGATATTAAAGCCCGTGGCGGTTCCCGTGATGAAATCCGGCAGATGCGGATTAATCTGGTCGGCCCTGAAGCAACACAACGACTAGAGCAACTGGATGTAGAACGCAGCGACTGGAAAAACCGGGTGACGGGCTATTTAGATGAACGAGATCAGATTACTCAGTCCGGCATGTCCGATACAGCAAAAAAGCAAGCCATTGCCCAGCTGCGTAGCAAGCATTTCAATACACCGCAAGAACAGCTACGGGCAGAAACCTTTGAACAGGTCCATGATCAAGGGGCCAAGTTACTCTTCGCGGATTAAATCCAAAAGCCATCACCTGTTGATGGCTTTTTTATGACCTCAATATTTAAGACTTAATTGTTGTGCTAAAAACAACTCCTAAGAGTTGTTTCCAAATATTTCTAATTACACAAAATAACCCGCACGAGCTTTTTGTATTTCAGCCACTTGCAATTTAAATACATGTGTAAATAAAACATATGCTTACAATGTAAAAACCTCCTGTCCTGCATGTCCTGAAATGACATGGTTTAAACGCTTTGAAATGAAAAAATACCTCTTTTTAAAAAGAAAATTTGCTCAGCCACTGAAGGCCAGAACTGTATTTTCATCTTCTGATTTTGTGGCTTGCAGCACTTTATACAAAGCAATGATTGCTTGAATAACGATAAAATTAAAAAGGGACAGTTATGCGTACTTTTAGTAAGACAGCACAGTTTATGACTGTAGCTTTAATAACAACGCTGGGATTCAGCTTTTCTGCACAGACCCAGGCCGCAGCGAGTGCAACCCAAGTCATCGAAAAGAGCAGATCCGACTATGCCAAGACCAAATATCCGATCCTGATGGTGCATGGCTGGTTAGGCTGGTCACGTATTGGCACCGATAGTATCGGGCTGGATTACTGGTATCAGATTCTGCCAGATATGGCTCGTAATGGTTCAACCGTGTTTGCTGCACAATTATCACCGGCAAATACAACGATGCATCGCGGGGAACAACTGATCCATCAGGTTGAAGAGGTTCTGGCAATTACCGGCAAGCAAAAACTGAACTTGATTGGCCATTCCCATGGCGGACCAACAGTGCTGTATGTTGCAGCGACCCAGCCGCAGTATATTGCGTCTATCACTGGCGTTGCAGGAACCTACCATGGCTCCAAAGTGGCAGATGATATTCAGAATAATCGCCTGACCCGTACCGCCTTTAACATTTTAGGTGATTATATTATTGGTCCATTGATTGCGCTGGGCCAGTTTAAACCTGAACTGGAAATTGATTTTGATGCTTCCATGAAATCCCTGACCCAGACCGGTTCAAATACTTTTAATGCCACCGTGGCGCAGCAGGTGGTCAAAGATGGTGTATTGGCCTCCACAGAAAACTGCAATAAAAATTTAAAGCAGAAAGACAGTAAAGGAATCCATTATTATTCATGGACAGGTGTAGCCCAAGCCACCAATGCCTTGGATATTGATACGATTCTGATGCAGCTCGGCCCTTTATCTTATGGCAGTAAAGACAATGATGGCATGGTGTCACGCTGTAGTGCATTTATGGGCAAGGTCATTCATGACCAGTACAAACTCAATCATACGGACCTGGCCAACATGATGTTTGGTCTGAAGGGTATGTTTGCACCCGATCCGGTCGCCCTCTATCGCCAGCATGCCAACCGGCTCAAATTAGAAGGTTTATAACCCCAGAGTGCCTATATTTCAGCTGAGATATAGGCTTTTTTCTGATTATTTTTTATTTGACCTATCCGTGATCGGGAAGCTGCAATGAAAAAAATAATATCGTACTTAAGCTTTTTGCTATTGGTTTCCCTATTAACTGGTCCTGTGCAAGCCGCGGCATTACAGCAATATAAAAGCAATTTTGTCCTCTCAAGTTATGCCAGGACAAAATATCCGATGGTCTTTGTGCATGGTTTTGGTCTGGGTTTTAACCAGATTGGAACGGAGAGCATCGGTCTGGATTACTGGTATCAGATTCCCCAAGACCTGAGCCGGCATGGTGCACGGGTATTTTCTGCTGAATTGTCTGCTGTTGCATCCAATGAACTGCGTGGCGAACAGCTCTTGATGCAAATTGATGAAGTACTGGCACTGACAGGTCAGAAGAAAGTCAATCTGATTGGGCATAGCCAAGGTGGCCCAACGATTCAATATATCGAGGGCGTTGCACCGCATAAAGCCGCTTCTTTAACCGCCATTGCAGGCGCCATGCAAGGCACACCGGTTTTTGTCAATGCCAGCCAGACACCTCTGCTTGAACCTTTTATTCATGCCATCGGGACAATTCTGGGCTATAGCATGAATCTTGCTACAGGCAACCAGTATCCGGTCAGTATGATCGAGGCTCTACACGCCATGAATCCAGAGGCGATTCAGGCTTTCAATATGAAATATGGTTCCGCTGCTATTCCCCGAAACTGTCAGTCTCAGGGCAGCAAACTTACACCCAATGGAATTTACCACTATTCCTGGATGGGTAACCGGCAGGCGACCAATTCCTTGGATGCGATTGAATCTCCAGTCGTGACGTTAGGTAACAGTTTTCTGAAAGGAGAAGCCAATGATGGTGCCCTGCCACTGTGTAGCGGACGCTATGGCCAGATCATCCGTCAGGACTATGCCCATAACCATTTTGATGAAGTAAACCAGTTTTTTGGCATTTTGGGTCCTTTCGTGCAGGATCCGGTCGCCCTGTATCGCCAACATGCCAACCGGCTCAAGCTGCAAGGCTTATAAATCGCTCATCTTTATAAATAGATCATCTTTATTAATTAAAAAAACTTAGGAAACTGAGTCCCTGCTACAGAGGGGAACTTTAGGCAACCGGATGAGGATCATCCCGTTAAAACAACAAACGTGAGGAAAATATAATGAAATTCGGAATATTAATCACCGGCCTGCTGCTGGCAGGTACATGTCTCAGCACCCAGGCATCCACCCAGGCCAGTCAGGTCACAGCAAAAGCCAGTTCACAATATGCCAAGACCCAATATCCGATTGTTTTTGCACATGGTATGGCGGGTTTCATCCGGATCGGTACTGACCAGTTTGGACTGGATTACTGGTATCAGATTTTACCGGATCTGGCGCGTAATGGCGGTAATGTCTGGGCAACACGTGTCTCGCCTTTTAACTCATCGGAAATTCGTGGTGAGCAACTTTTAGAGCAAGTAAATGAAATTCTGGCCATTACCGGTGCAAAGAAAGTCAATCTGATCGGTCATTCGCATGGTGGCCCGACCATTCGTTATGTCGCAGGTGCGGGGAATGGAATAGTTGCTTCCCTGACTTCCGTCGGTGCTCCACATAAGGGCTCCCCGGTTGCAGACCTGATCCTGCAAGCAGAAGGTACACCGATACAAGGGCCTTTAGTGGGTGGCATCAACCTGGTGTCTAAGGCCATCACCTGGGCACAAGGGTTAGACCCGAACAGTTTCCCGCATGATTCTCTGGCTGGTGGTCGCAGCCTGACCCTGGCAGGATCTGCGCAATTCAATCAGAAATATCCACTGGGTATGCCGACTACCACCTGTGGTGAAGGTGCATATCAACAAAAAGGTATCTACAACTATTCATTCACAGGTGTAGGCCAAGTTACCAACCCGCTCGATCCTGATTCAGCACTCAAAGTTACAGCCCTGCTCATTGATGGCGGCAAGGAAAATGATGGTCTGGTCTCCCGCTGTAGTGCCAAATTCGGTAAAACCATTCGGGATAACTACAACTGGAACCACCTGGACGAAGTGAACCAGTTACTCGGGTTAAAAAATGTCTTTGCTCCAGACCCAGTCGATGTTTATCGCCAGCATGCCAACCGCTTAAAACTGCAAGGTTTATAGAGCTACACAAGCCTCTATTCATCCAGAGGCTTTTTCCATCTTATTTTTCGCTAAATTTTTTCTTAAAATTTACTTGTTAATCATGATTAAACTGCATATAAAATATTCATCAAATATAAAAAGAACTGTGAAATAAAATAAATGCAGATACGTTCTATAGAAATCAAAAACAGATTTAAAAGAATCTGCCCCTGTTGCAAACGAAAAGTGATTAATCCTTTTCAATTTAAAAAATATGAGCCTTATTATTGCCCCTCTTGTCATCGACATATTATCGCAAATGTATGGATCAGTATTTTACTGGCTATCACACAATGTTTTATTTGCATTCAACTTTTTAATGCAGGATTCCAGTCTTGGGGATATTTTGTATTATTCCTGATGTTTCTGCATAAAATTTTCTTGGATATTTTGGATGCCATGATCTTGCCTTTGCAGGAACATTTCGAATAAATCTAAATAAAAATCAGGCACAAAAAAATGCGCCCAAAGGCGCATTTTTTTCACTCGTATAAAGCTTAAAATTAAGCTTTAGTTTTACGAGCTGGTAATTTTTCACGAATACGTGCAGCTTTACCAGACAATTCACGTAGGTAGTAAAGTTTAGCACGACGAACGTCACCACGACGTTTCACTTCGATACCAGCAACGATTGGAGAGTGAGTTTGGAATACACGCTCAACGCCAACACCGCTAGAAATTTTACGTACTGTGAACGCAGAGTTCAAACCACGGTTTTTCTTAGCAATTACAACGCCTTCGAACGCCTGTAAACGCTCACGCTCGCCTTCTTTTACTTTAACTTGAACAATAACTGTATCACCTGGTGCAAAAGCAGGGATGTCTTGTTTCAATTGTGCGTTTTCAATTACTTGAACTAAAGGATGCTTACCGCTCATGGGGTATCTCCAATATGTGCGAGTCAGAAGAGGTCTGATCATCGCTGGGTATAGAGGCTAAAGCGCATACACCCGATTATCTTTCCCTTTATAGTTGACCATCTCAACCATAAAGAGCCTATTAAAGAATACTTAAATGAATTTTAAGTACTTACTCGAAGATAGAAATGATTACTCATCAATATCTTACAAATCTTTTAGCCATTTTTTCTGCTGCTTGGTCAGTTCGACTTTTTCCACCAACTCTGGGCGGCGTTCAAGTGTACGCTGATATCGCTGCAAAAACCGCCATTTTTCAATATTGGCATGATGCCCGGATTTTAATATCTCAGGTACATCCAATCCTTCAAAATGATCTGGCTTGGTATATTGTGGGCAGTCCAATAGACCATCCACAAATGAGTCTTGCACGTGAGATTGTTCATCAGACATCGCACCCGGAAGCCTCCGGATAATACTGTCCAATAAAACCATCGCAGGCAGTTCACCACCCGATAAGACGTAATCTCCAATTGACCATTCCTGATCAACATATTTCTGGATCAAACGTTCATCGACGCCCTCATAACGTCCGCACAGTACAATGATTCCGTCATATTTGACAAAATTTTGTACCGCAGTTTCATTTAAGGTCTTTCCTTGGGGTGACATATACACCACAGGAACATGAACTGCACCTGCTTGCGTTGCAAGCTCTTTGGCATGCTGGATTGCTTTTGCCAGAGGCTCAGCCATCATCACCATACCCGGACCACCACCAAATGGACGTTCATCCACCCGTTTATAGTTGCCCGTCGCATAATCGCGAGGATTGATGCAATGAATTTGCATCAATTCACGTTTTGCTGCGCGCCCGCTAATACCATAGGCTGTAATCGCTTCAAACATTTCAGGAAAAAGCGTAATGACTGCAAAAAACATCGCAGACTCCCTTATTTCCGAAAAATTCTTAGTAGTCTACGCCCCAATTGACGTAGATACGACCAGCTTCAAGATCAACGCGTTGCACCACATCTTTATGCCATGGAATCATTCGCTCTTCGCCATCGACGCTATCGGCAGTTGCGCGAACTACCATCACATCGTTAGCACCTGTTTCAAACAGCTCAAAAATTTGACCGAGATTGACTTCTTGTTCTTCATCATCCAGACCTAACACCGTTAGACCTTTTAAATCAGACCAATAGTACTCATCTACGCCAGCTTGAGGCAGTTGCGACTTAGATATCCAGACATTGGAACCAACCAGTTCATCTGCGCCAGTGCGATCACTCACACCTTTCAGCGAAACAACCAGGCCTTTACCATGCGGTTTCCAACGTTTTACATCGACAATTTGCCAACCGGCTTTGGTCTCAATGTACCAAGGCAGATAGTCAAATATGTTGCTCATGGGTTCTGTATTGGAGTAGACCCAGAGCCACCCATTTAATCCATATGCTGAACGTAACTGTCCAATCTGAATACGATCTTCGGGAACATTCTGTGTTGGTGTCATGGGCAAGCTACTACCTAATTTATATAAAAATTATGCAGCAACTGCAGCTTTCTTAGCTTGAGCAGCTAAAGAAGCAACACGATCAGAAGGTTGAGCACCTTGAGAAACCCAGTGAGCAAAACGATCAGCATCTAAACGAAGTTTTTCTGCTTTACCTTGAGCTGTAGGGTTGAAGAAACCGATACGTTCGATGAAACGACCGTCACGTGCATTACGGCTATCAGTCACAATGATTTGATAGAACGGACGTTTTTTAGCACCACCGCGTGCAAGACGAATAACAACCATGATAGAACCTTATAGTTTTTACGGATTATCCTTGTACCGACCATCGATACAGCTCAAACCCCTTTCATAGAGGGCAGTATTTTACTTGAACTTTGCCCTGAATGAAAGATCAAAAAGTGTTTGGCTACAATTTTGGGTTTGGATCTTACTTATCTGTCCAGCTATAACAAGGGCCAGTTGCATAAGCTGCATTTTTATACCAGCACTTCTCTTCAGTATTATTGAGAGTCAAGTCCCCATCGTCCGCCTGGCTTCCTGTAGGAATTGCTTTTAATAGCCATGTTTGTTCGTTTGGACTGGCCCCGGTTATAAAAGAAACATTATTTCGATCTGTTAATTCAATGGTATATGTTGGTGTCCCTGTTAAGGGGAAAGCAGCACTACCGATATCAGAAATCTCCAAACCTGAAAATGATTTATTTACCAATTTATAACTTTCTAATTTATGTGCAAGCTCAACTAAATATGCCTGCGCTTCTACTCTTTTTGTCCGTTTTACATATTGCTGGTAACTCGGATATGCAATTGCTGCCAATATAGCGATAATAGCAACTACGATCATTAATTCAATCAAAGTAAAACCTTTCACTCTTCTTAAATCTTCTTTGAATTTTTTCATTTTTACATCCTTTTAACAACTTGTGCTTGAAACTGTTAAAAGCGTAGTTGTACTGCAATTTACCCCTCTGGATGTCATCAAAAAGGATTTAGAAGCTCTTAATGCACTACTCTTCGTTTGGCTTGGCATGCCTATCATTTTCCAGCCTTGTCCTGCCGTAGAATCCTGTAAACTTTTACTAGTATCATTAATATCTACAATAATGATTTGATAGTTGTAATCTGTAGAACTACTACCATAAGGCAAATTAATAACGCCTTCTTGCCCTGTAACTTGGTTCTCTGGGATATATCCTGCAAAACTTAGCTGTTTTCCTTTATAGCTTTCTAAACGCTGACTAATTTTCAACATTTCAGACTCTGCCTGAGATTGGTAAGAGCGTGCAATATATTGCTGATAGCTAGGCATCGCAATCATTGCAAAGATTGCAACAATTACGACGACAACCATTAACTCTATCAAAGTAAATCCCTTATAGAAACCTTGATTCATCTATTCTCTCCTTACCACTCAAACCAGCGTGTTGGTTTAATAGTTCGTTTTTGAGAATATTCTGGTAACTCTGAAGTACCTTCAGGCGTACAATTCCCTACACATGTTTCACTAGTAGGTTTAACAGGCCCAATCAGACGAGACGCACGATCTTTACCTGTGACCTTACCTAAGGTAGGACCTACAATACCTTGGTAGGATTTATTTACATATGCTGCACAATCTGCATAAGGTGTACAAATACGATGAATAGTAGAAAGTCCTTTTACACCACCACCACACTGATTTGAGCCTGTAGCAGATAAACTAGCATTAGGGTCATAGACATTGACATAAAGATCACCCGCAATTAACTGGGATTCCTCCATTGATTTAGCAACATTACCGGTACCTGTATTAGCGAGTTGCAGCATCCAACCACGTAATGTTCCATTTGGCGTCATTGCTTTTCGGAATTTATCATCCTCGCCCGTGCCACCTTCACCCCATTCAATACTGGTTTGTATGACACCTAATTTACCGCGCTCAGCCAAATTCTCGGCTGTCGCTTCTGCCTGAAAACCACTATAAGTTGATTTTTCCAAACCTGTCAGGGCTGCGTCATAATCCAAGATGCCGTACACACTATTTGGTGCATTTTCAGCTTCTAACGGGTAACTACGATTCCCTGATCCAGCTGTTACCAGAACCGCAAGTTTGCCACTGTCGGTATTAAATACAGCCGTTGTCAGACGCTCATAGAACCGTGGTGTAAAAGTATTCGTTGCCAGATGTGCAATTCGTTTGGTTCGCACAATAACATCAGCACTTGCACTTGATAAGAACTGAGCATTGTTATTTAAATCGACACGGAAGATCTGACCACCCAAATCCGCAAAATAAATCATATCTGCCAGACCATCTGCATTATAATCACGTACTACTGGCTGACCTACGACGCTGTATTTCACTTCAACACTTTGGTCATTTGTACTATCAACCACTGCTGAAGCATTATTCGAGCTGACACGCGCAATTAATGTACCTGAGTCCGCTTCCACGATATAAAGTGCATTTCCTTTTGTTGCTACAGTTGGTTCTACAAATGCATCAGCTGGCTTTTCATAGATATCTGCATCATAGCCACCACCAAATATCAGCACTCGTTTCCGTTTACCTTTAACCAAAATTTCCGTTACTGTAGGTTTAGCCCAAATTTGCCCCATACGTTCAAAACCAGCATCACTTGGGGTGCTATGGAACAATAATTTAGGTGAACTTGGGTTTTCAATATTTAAGCCGTACAGGGCTTCCCCCCCCATACGCAAACCACCATAAATATTTAGTCGTGTTGCCTTATAGGAAGTCGTGGTTGTATCGTCTATTGTTTCAGTCGTAACTTTATAAGCACTATCAAGTGCCCAAGGTGCATCAACACCGTAGGCTAAACCATTTTCACTTTTAGCATCTGGATTAGCCAATGTTTCAGTCTGATTGCGTAAAATTTCCTCCGGCACAAATACTGATTTTTCCTCACCAGTTCCTGCATCTACAATATGTAATCCGCCTTCAAAAGAACCATAAACAACATATTCATCACGCTTATCTGTCCCTGTTCCATCTGCTTTAATCATTGCGGACTTCGTTACCATGAGTGGCGTAGAGTGCACAACTCCGCCCAGGAAGCGGTAAGGTACATTAGGTTTATTGTATTCGCGCAGGATATCTGAAGTAATCGCCAAGTTAGCTGGCAGATATGCTGTTTTATATCCAAGGTAATTTAATAAAGCATAACGCTGTTCAGCTGTTATATTTTCTGACAAAGCCTCAGGTTCATCATCACCTGCAGAATAATCTGTTGCCAGACTTTCTTTAGTAACTGCTTTAGCTATCTGTTTAATACCAGTTTCATTTTCAGAAAAATCAACAATAAATAAATTACGTTGACTTGAATCCTTACTAAATTCGCCATCAATATCCATCAAAGAGGTTACCGGAATATTATTTAAAGCCCCCCCACTGAGTGCTGATGAATGGTCATCTGAAGTAAGTGCATTTGACCATAAGTCTTTTGCACTCTTATTAATCGACTGTGAAGTAGCTGATTCTGTATATATCGCATTCCCTGATGCATCTTTCAAAGTACCATCTTCAATTTTGTATTTCTTTAAATTTCCAATCCAGGTACGAACAGTAGCTGCATCTGTCGGTACAATCATTGGGAAAAAGCCTTCACCCATCATTTGTGTTTGATCTAAAGGATCACGAGGCACTGAAATCGTTCCCATACTGGATGGCTCAAAAGAAGCTCCGACTTTGTCAACAAAGTCAATAATACTGTCTGAGATATCAGATGAGTTTACTGCATAATAGAAACCGCCTTTTCCATATTCATCACTTCCCCATTTACAGGCATTATAGGTATCTCGACCTAAATCATTATCTTTATTAGGAATACCTTCACAGTTATATACACCCTCATCACTTCGTGGGACACCTGCAAAAGAACTTCCAAAACCAACAACTGCTGTTTTAATTGACTTCCCTAATGGATTCTTTGTTGCATCTGCCAGTTTTTGTGCAAACAGACCAATATACTCCCAACTGCCTGTCTCACCATCAAATAAATTAGATTTAAACTTAGGAGAGATTAACTTTGTAGCATTATTGTATTCATCATCGGTAATATGATAAGTCGAATTATCTAAAGCTTCATTCATAACTGTTTTTGCCATCACCGGCAAAGAAGAGTTCGGTGCACCATCAGTAAGGAAGTAGATACCATTCCCTTCACAGCTGCTAACCGTTCCTCCTCTTATGTATTTATTATCCGCAGCTTTTGTTGCTGGCTCAGAATAGCGGTATCCACCTAGAGTATTATTTGTATGAGCAGTACGGGTTTCCTGCAATGCGAAAGGGTTAGTACGATATGCGACTAGACCTCGGATCACGTTCCCTTCAGTATTCTTTCCACACTTAGGATTCCTATTATTATCCCATGACCCACCATTTTTCTCGCATTTATTTTTATCATTACCATCAACTTTAAAATAATCTTTCACCTTGTTCTCATAAGAGTAAACAATCCCCCCCATGGTCTCGAGATCCATGGGTTCATGATTGACTTTCATCCAACCATCCAGTCTCCAACCTTCAGGTAACTTGGAGTAAATCTCCCAAGTACTATTCATATCTCCAACTTTGGCTTTAAGTTCAGACGCCGTAACTCTTGCCCACCCTGTAGCAGCAGATGCATCAGGTTTATAAACAAGTGTTCCACTTGTAATAGTTTTATTTGTGCGATCATAGTCAGGCCAAGCACTTGGGCATTGTTTAACGTCACCTAAATTATTACTAACTCGTCCAGCACCTAAACTTGCACAGATAAAATAGGCTTGCCCATCTTCATCTTTATACTGTTTCACCATATATCCATCATAGATATACTGCACACTAGATAAACCAAAAATCGTGGCATTATATCCAGTGCCAGTTCCCATCATGGCAGCAGCTGCTTCAGCATATGCTTGAGCAGTAGGTGTACCACTTGATGGTCTTAAAATATCCGGGAATTTAGTACTGGAGAATTTTAAGTTAGCATTAGAATCGCCTTTACCATCCGTTGTACTATCCACAGATTGAAATTCAGCAATTTTTTGTGCTAAGGCCAAACGTTTAGCATTATCTAATTTACCTACAGGAATCAATATACGGCCAGAATGACTGTCTGTTAATTTATTATCAGACTTACCCACTAGCAATGGAGTTTTAGATGAAAAATGCCCTAATCCAATACTGGTTTCATCTGGCAAACCACCTTCATCTTCGAGTTTAGCCAGTAACTGAATAATTGCATCTTTTAGACGAGATAATCGGTCATATTCAGCAACTCCACCTTTAGTACAACCACGCATATAATAATCAACGGCAGTACCACCAATAGTAACTGTTTTTTTAATTGCAGTTTTGCCATCAGCACCTTCTAAATTATAAGCCCATTCCCATATATTACTGCCTTCATTGACTTGAATACGCTTACATAATGGAGTATCAACATCCCCAGGGCTGCCATAGGTGTTATTCTTTGGAAGCACAAGTGAGCTAATCCCCATACTGCCTGAAGTATCTAGCATTAATAAAATGCTGGCATTCCCCTTAACATTCGATTTATAAATACTTAAATCACTTGCATGTAAAGTTGTAGTTGCTGGCAGGAATATTGCTGGAAGCATTGCCATCATATAAACTAAAGGTTTTAGTTTCATCATATTTCCCCTTATTCCGCCACCGGACTTCTTGTTTCTGCCAAATTCACGATATATTCTGAAACTTGGGTATTTACCGGTACGCCTAAATTATTTAAACACTCATGCACCGTTTGTACTTTGACTTGACCTTCCGTAGTTATTTCCATATTTTTTAATGTTTTTTCATCCATCATGCGTTGTTGTAAGCAATCTTGCATATCATCAATATCTACAGAGGGTGCAAGTGCAGGTGCCAATGAGGTCACAGTGACACGTACGCGTTTTGTTTCAATATTGACATCTTTTAAATCAGTTTTTTTTGTCGTCAAAGCAAACCGTCCTAACTCAACTGTCGGATCATCTGGATTTACTACAGCGACCTGTGTAACCAGAGCTTTTCGACTAATGGAGAACATTGTTGTGGGATCACATGTCGCATCATAACTACCAGATTCAACACTTGTAGCTGCCTCAATATCATCTTTCGCTTTGCGTGTAATAATTCGGAAATCTCGCAGGCTAAAAAACACACTGTCTGTAAGTTCATCATCACTATCTATTTCTGTAGGCTTAAAACAAAACTGGAGTTCTTTACCTTGATTGCCATCCAGTAAAACTTGACCTATTGGAGTAGTTGAGAAACCTACCTGTTCATTGTCATTAAAATGTTTTTCAAGATGATCCAGTGCCACATCCGTTGTCTGCATGAGCATCGTTTGCACTTGAGCATTAGTTGCTAATTTCAAATTTAGAATACTATGGCGCATTGCATACAAACCAATCACACTAATCAACACCAAGAGAATTAAAACTACAATCAGCGTCGAACCACGCTCATAAAGATATTTTTTCATTCAATAATATCCCCCAAACCACCATTGCGTAGTGCCACAGTAGTGCTATATACATGACGCATGTATTTGTCTTTCGGCGCTTCCAGATCTTTATCAAGCACCTGAAAATTATAAATTTTATTATTCTGAACAATTTCACTTGATTTTGCTAACCATGCTAAATCAACGCCTATGATGGCAGGCTTTGTTTCTACTATATCCTTATAAGCATCTAAACTCATTGTTGCAGTAGACTGATCCGAGTTACGCACTTTAAGCATGACCCGCATAAAATCCACATTCGGGGCAATCATCTGTTCATTATTTACCGTGACAGAAATAAGATCAGGTGTGCCTCCTTCTGGAGTTGGAACTATTTCTCTGTGAAAAAATGTGGCACTTTTACAATATAAATCAGTTTCTATTTTCCCAGCTCCACGTCTCTTCAGATAATATTTCTCAATGACATACTCTCCACGTTCAGAGTTAAAGCCCTCTTCATCAATTGAAGTCACAGGACCATCAATATTTTCGCCTGTGCATGTCACCATATCGACTGGGGCTTGATACATGATGACTAATTGATCACTTCCAAAACCAGTATTAAAACCAGCATCTTGACTATTTTCTTCTGAAACATAATCAGCTGCAGTAATGTTTAAACCCTGTAAATTGTTTTCATCCAGAACAATCCCCCCATACAAAGTTTCATCATTCATTGCCCCGGCATTACCATGGTTAGCTAGACGAATATTTTTAGTAACAGCATTTAGACTAAATACACCAGTATCCTGAACTGAAGATGCAGCCTGTTGAATTTTATAATTAATCTGACCACTAATTACCAATTGCACCGCTACTGCGACTAAGATTAAGCCTAAGGTAATTGCAATGAGCAACTCAATTAAAGTAAAGCCTTTTTCTCTAGGTTGCATTAATAAGCCTCCAAAACTAAACAATCAGAGTTACTTATATATTTACCATTTGAATTTAAACATTCATTGGTCTCACTAGCACCTGCAACCTCTGCCTCTGTTTCATTCCATGCTGCAATTAAGCAGACACGATTTTGATTTGCTGATGTGTTTGGACAATCCGCCACACCTAACGTAATATTTTTAGTTTGTGCAAATTGCTGTTGTTCATATAAATCTGCTAAGGCTTGATGATCGCTGATACAAGATGAATCTAAAGTACACTCTATTTTTGTTGTCGGAATGGCTTGACTGTAATCCCCTGCACTATTTAAACGAATTTTCTCAGCCAAGCCATGTAAAATAACTAAAGCATCAGATCGTTTAATTGCCTCTTCTGTAGCGACCGTTGCTCGAACCTGTAACGCAACAAACCCCAATATAGCGATAGAAAGAATGACTATTGCAACTAAAACTTCCATCATTCCAACACCATACTGTGTCTTCATAGGTTTGCTTAGCATGAAGTCACCCCCTCTACAGTTACCGTGCCTGGTATAGAAACACTCAACTTAATAGCTTGTTTACTATTACAGAGCGTTATACTTTGTGCTGTTGTCAATTTTCCTTGTCTATTAAATACAAAATTGTCTGTACTAGTGGATGCAAACTCAAGCGTGTCTGCAACTGGGAGCAAAATAACACTTTCATTTTTTTTCTCAGATACAAGACTTGAATAACCTAAAATATTTCCCCCACAATCATCAGCAGTGATTGCAGTCCCACTAGCATCTATATCAGGACAAATAACAACTTCTGTTTGTAGTAACTGCGCACGACTTCGTGCTTCCATGATTCCTACTTTCATGTCAGTAACTGCTTTCTTTAATCTATGGTTATCTATCAAATCTCCAAAAGAAGGGGCAGCCATTGTCGAGATAATTGCTAAAACAGCAAGTGTGATCATCAGCTCAATTAAAGTGAATCCTTTATTTTTCTGCATACTCTCCCCCAGGCAAAACTTTGACCCAGTTAAAATAATACGCATTAAAGTTACAAAACCTACACAGAGCAGATAAAAGGCATAAAAAAACAGATAACTGTCATTTCCCAGTTATCTGCTTATTTTTAAATAAGAAACAGAATGTTAAACAGTTAACACTCTAAGCCTGTGTTACAGGAATACGTAACTCTTTGGGTAGGCTAAAGGTAATATTCTCTTCCCTTCCATCCAGCTCTTTAGGCGCTTTTGCCCCCCAATCCTGTAAACGTTGAATGACTTGTTTAATCAGGATTTCAGGTGCAGATGCGCCTGCAGTTACGCCAATTTGAGAGCTATTTTCAAACCATTCTTGTTTGAGTTCATCAGCATTATCGACTAGGTAAGCTGCTTTCCCCATACGTTCCGCCAGCTCACGTAAACGGTTTGAATTAGACGAGTTTGGTGAGCCTACTACCAGAACCACATCACAACGTTCAGCCAGATCGCGCACTGCATCCTGACGGTTCTGCGTAGCGTAGCAAATATCGTCTTTACGTGGACCTTGAATCAGCGGAAATTTCTGGCGAAGGGCATCAATCACTTTCGCTGTATCGTCAATTGATAAAGTGGTTTGCGTGACAAATGCTACTTTTTCAGGATTTCGCACAGTTAAAGCAGCAACGTCTTCTTCGTCTTCTACTAAATAGATATCACCGCCATTTTTCTTGTCATATTGGCCCATGGTGCCTTCAACTTCTGGGTGTCCCTCATGCCCAATCAGAATGGCTTCCACTCCTTCGCGTGCATATTTCGTCACTTCAATATGTACTTTAGTGACCAACGGGCAAGTCGCGTCAAAAACTTTTAAACCACGGTGTTCAGCCTCAAGCTGTACGGCTTTTGAAACACCATGTGCACTAAAAATCACGATATTATCGTCAGGCACTTCATCCAGTTCATCAACAAAAATTGCACCACGCTGGCGTAAGTCATCGACCACAAATTTGTTGTGCACCACTTCATGACGCACATAAATTGGTGGGTTAAAGCATTCTAGGGCACGGTTCACGATCGCAATGGCACGATCCACACCAGCACAGAAACCACGCGGGTTGGCTAAAACAATTTCCATAGAATCCTCAATACTCACACCATTTTTAGTGGTTCAATTGAAATAAATGTAAACAATCGGCTGACAACTATTTAGTTTAAAGCCGCTCTACTCTAAAATAGAGAAGATATTTTATCATATCAGGAAAAATATCATGTCGGGTCTCTTGTTTGTCGTTTCTGCAGCGTCTGGAACAGGCAAAACATCCCTTGTTAAAGCCCTACTTGAGCGTGTCAACAATCTTCACGTTTCTGTTTCACATACTACACGTGGTCAACGACCTGGCGAACTCGATGGCGTGCATTATCACTTCTCTACCAAAGAAGATTTTTTAAATCTGGTCAATGAAGGTGGTTTTATCGAATACGCTGAAGTATTTGGTAATTACTATGGTACCGCGCAGGCCACGGTGAAAGAACAGTTGGCTAAAGGCCATGATGTACTGCTGGAAATTGACTGGCAGGGTGCACAGCAGGTCCGTCGACTTTTTCCTGAATCCAAACAAATTTTTATCTTGCCGCCAAGCCAGTTTGATTTGCGGGAACGCTTGTCTAACCGGGGGACTGATACCGTTGATGTGATTGAACATCGCCTGAGCTGTGCAGTAGAAGATATGCAGCAATATAGCAACTTTGACTATATCATTATCAATGATGACTTCAATAAGGCGCTGCATGACCTTGAAGCAGTGATTATTGCCAATCGTCTGGTGCTTAGCCAACAAGCCAACCGTCATGAAAAGCTGATTCAGAAACTGATCACGCCGACTGAGCAATGATTAAAACTTGAGTCTATAGACAAAGCCTTTTATACTGTGCAGTCTGTTAAAATTTATTATTCAAACGAGAATTCTTATGGCACGCGTCACCGTTGAAGATTGTTTAGACCATGTAGACAACCGCTTTGAGCTTGTACTAGTGGCAAGCAAGCGTGCGCGTCAATTGGCGCGTCAAGGCATTGAACCAACTGTAGAATGGGACAATGACAAACCGACTGTTGTTGCTTTACGTGAAATCGCTGCAGGTCATGTATCAAAAGATATTTTGAAACAACGTGATCAAGACTATCAGACATCAAGTCTGGATCTAGCACTTTCTGCAAACAATCTGAACTTAGACGGTTTTTCTTTCCAATAAGAGATCGTCAATCAAAAAGCCTAGTTTAAAACTAGGCTTTTTTTGTTATGTGACTTTTATATTTATACTAGAACGGTTATAACATAAGGGTTAGCTCATGCAAACTGCTAGAGATTTTCTACTTTTTATAGTAAAAATTAATCAGCTCTGTACTTTGCATTTCATTAGAGCTTTCACGGTTTAATTTGTAAAAAATTCAGTTTTAAAGGTGTTTTATGCCAGGCCCACAGGTCAGTCAAGCCAAGCAACAGCTAAAGATCATTATCGACGCGTATTTAAGTGAAAACGACGTTGAACGTGTGCTTGCGGCCTGTGATTATGCAGATATCGCCCATGACGGTATTATTCGCAAAAGTGGCGAACCTTATATTCTGCATCCGATTGCGGTCAGTTGCATTTTGGCACATATGCGTCTGGATACTGAAACCTTAATGGCTGCCCTGCTGCATGACGTGATTGAAGATACTGAGTTCAGTAAAGATGATATTGCTGAAAAATTCGGCAACACGGTCGCAGAACTGGTCGATGGCGTGACCAAACTGAGTCACTCCAGCGATAAAGAATATAATAAAGCAGCTTCTTTCCGGAAAATTCTGCAAGCGACCTTACAGGATCCGCGTGTCATTATTGTGAAACTGGCTGACCGCTATCACAACATGACCACCCTAGAAGCACTACGCCCCGACAAACGTGCCCGTATTGCCCGGGAAACCTTTGAAATTTTTGTTCCGATGGCACGTATTGTCGGCATGAATGAAATGGCCGACAACCTGGAGCATTTGTGCTATCAGAATCTTGATCTGGATATGTACAACAATGTTCAGACTGCCCTGCAGGAAACCAAGCCGAAACGCTGTGAATATCAGGCCAAATGGGAAAAAAACCTGACCGAACTGCTGCAGAAAAATGGTATTCAAGGCCGCATTAAAAAGAAAAATAACAATATCGAGTTACTTCGTCACTTTGTTAAAAATGACATTGATCTGCAAGAATTGACGCATAGCCATGCTTTTGAAATTATCTTACAGAGCATTGCCGATTGTGATCGTCTTGCAGAGATTCTGACCCAAAGCTTTAAGATTCAAAGCTATGAAGACCATATCCGTCGCCCCTTACCCGGTGGCAACCAGTCCCTGATGATGCGCCTGAAAGGCGAAAAAACCACTTTGTCTTTAACCATTCAAACCGAACTGATGCGTAAAGCCGCACGTTTCGGTGTAGTACTAGGTGAAAATGCTCCACAAGCCTGTCGCTCTGCGATTCAGGCGTCAATGCAGAATCTCAATGTATTGGTCGATGGTGAATGTGCCAAAACCACTTTCAGTGAATTACTGGACTATTTGCATCAGGAAAAAATCTGGGTCTATACCCCGCATGGGCACCTGCATGAATTACCACAAGGTGCTACAGCAGTTGATTTTGCTTATGCCGCCAGTTTGTTCCTTGGCAACCATGCGGTGGGCGCTAAAATCAATAATGAAACCAAACCGCTGTCAACGCCATTGGCTAGTGGTCAGGTGGTTGAAATCATTACTGATGTACTCGCGACACCCAATCCCGACTGGCTCAGTTTTATCAATACTCAAAAAGCCCGCCGCGCAATCCAGAATATCTTGCGCGATCAGGATCTGGACGAGCAGCGTCTGGTGGGACAGCAGGCACTGAATCGTGCATTAAAACTGTTTCATCGCTCGATTCAGGATCTGACCGAGGCTGACTGGAAAAACCTGCTGGAATGGCGTCACATTGCCAGTAAAGAGCAACTTTTTGAACAGATTGCGGTCGGTGATTTATTACCGCAACTGGTGGCCAATCATTTGTTTGCCCAGGACCAGCATCAGAATGTTGCGAGTTCGGGCCGCTTGATTCAGGGTACGGAAGGGGTTGATGTTAAATATGCACATTGCTGCAATCCGGTACTTGGCGATCCGATTCAAGGTCATTTGACCCGTCGTGGCCTGATTGTGCACCGCTCACGCTGTCATAACCTGCTGCATGAACAGCATCAGCATCCTGAAAACATCATGCCATTGCAATGGACTGCCGATGATCTGGACGATATCAGCTTTACCGCCTATCTCTGTATTGACCTGGCGATGGATGATGAACAGATCTCTGACCTGATCTATCAATGCCGTAAAGCACATTCCGGTGTAGAAATGGTCCGCTCTCAAGATAACCAGACCTACGTCAATATCGTAGTCCATAACCGCAAACAGATTGCACAGATCATCCGTGACCTGCGCATGTATTTCGGTTTTCCCCGAATTACCCGTCTGTCCCAACCCGTCATTCTGAGTGAAGCGTCTAAAGCGAGTTAATCATTTAAAACGATAATGCTTTTGTCAGCCGAAACGATCGAATATGATGTATGTTGATGATAAAGGAGAAATTAATGTCCCGCCAAGTAATCCATACTGAAAATGCCCCTGCTGCGATTGGCACCTATTCGCAAGCCATTTTAGTCGGTGATACCCTCTATCTATCTGGTCAAATTGGCTTGGATCCTTATAGTATGGAACTGGTTGAAGGCATTGAGGCTCAGATTCGTCGCGTATTTGACAATTTAAAGGCTGTTTGTGAAGCAGCGGGTGGCTCATTGGCAGACATCGCCAAACTGAATATTTTCCTGACGGATTTATCGCACTTCCAGCTGGTGAATCAAATTATGGGCGAATATTTTGCCCAGCCTTATCCAGCCCGTGCAGCCTTAGGCGTTGCCAGTTTACCTAAAGATGCTTTGGTTGAAATGGATGGCATTGTCATCATTAATCAATGATTTATATCATTAATTAAGTAACCAGATTTCAAGACTCTGTTTTAAATTATTCACTTATTTTGTGCGGAAATCCGGATAACACTCGGATTTCCGTTCAGATCATCTTCTTTTATCTAAATCACCAATTATTATAAAAAAGATTTCAAATGATTTTTATTGACAAACGATAACAATTATCAATAATATTACTTATCTTATTTAATCACTGTGGTTGTGTCCTATGTACGTTTGTTTATGCCGTGGCATTACAGATCAAGACATTAAAGATGCTATTGCAAATGGCGCTGAAAGTTATCGTGATGTGCGCGATATGCTGGACTTGGGTACATGCTGTGGCCGCTGTGCGCCAGAAGCCCGTATGATCATCAGTGATGAAGTATCACAAATTGCAGCCCGCCTGGGAGTGGCTGCCTGAACTATAAACACAATCATAAATCAATGGTCTTCGATCATTCCTCCTCCCCCGCCTCTGACTCTGGCGGGTTTTTATTGCCATTTATCTGAGTCTGGATGGATTCGATTGCGATTTTCATTTGCTGTTCCATAAATTACTCGCCATTGGCCACTGACTTGCTTTACTATCAAAGTTAAAACGCTTTCTTAGAAAGATAAAACAGATTTAAATGGAGTGATGTAATGAAAGGCAATCGTGATGTGATTAATCAGCTCAATCAGGTGTTGTATCACCACCTAACCGCGATTAACCAGTATTTCTTGCATTCGCGCATGTTTAATGACTGGGGCATTGAGAAACTAGGCTCGGCAGAATATAAAGAATCCATCGTTCAGATGAAGCATGCCGATAAAATTATTGAACGTATTTTATTTTTGGAAGGTTTGCCGAATTTGCAGAATCTGGGCAAACTGTATATCGGCCAGCATACTCAAGAAGTACTGCATTGTGATGTACGCAAAGTGAAGGAAAATATCGAAGCTATCCAGAAAGCAGTCGCGCTGGCTGAAACCCAAATGGATTATGTAACGCGTGATCTGGTTCAGGAAATCCTAGAGAAAGAAGAAAACTATCTGGACTGGACCACAACACAAATTGATTTGATCGAAAGTATTGGTATCGAAAACTATATCCAAAGCCAGCTCTAATATTCGATTCAAAATAAAAAAGCCAGCATCTGCTGTAATTCTGATTAGTTAAAGAATTTAGAAATAGACTCTTTAACTTTTTAGTAGTTCACGACGGAGTCTTAACGGTTTAAATCAAATATTTGCAAATCATTTGTTACTTTGGTTTCGCCCAAAGTAACCAAAGGCATTTGTCATCCGCAAAACTCGTCAGCCACCATCCACTAGTAAATTTGTCGCAGAAACAATCATTTTTTAATGCAGTCCTGCCTCAAACAGTTGCGGATGACTTTTCCACCTATCAAATATAATCCTGAATTTAAAAAAGAAAATTCCAGTCAATTGCTTAACTGAATAGCATTACAGCATCTGCTGGCTTTTTTGTATTTAGCGAGACATATCCTGCGTTAATTCTTCATAACTCATTTCAGTTTTCTGAATAGTCTTTAGGCGTTGCAGCTGATGCCTGGCCTCAGCCTCGTAGCCATTAAATGCTAAGAGTTTGGCATATTTGATCAGGTTATATTTGGTTGGATAACTCAAGACCATTTGTTCACCTTCCTGAATCTGTTCAGCAGACGCTTTTCTATAAGGATTCAGACGAATCCAGGCAATGCGATGATTAAACTCAGTCAGCAGATAAATCGGTTTTTCATTGATGATTTTTTCCGGCTGCTTTTCATAACGAATACTTTGTCCAAGTTTTGGTACTGCAACATCATAGTCCCGATAAATCACAACCAATAAAAGCAACCCGACAGCGAAAATGAATTTCATGCCGATTGATGGCATAACCACTGTTTTAATTTTTGGATTTTGTGCCAGAACCGTACCCAGAATAAAACCTACTGGCAACAGGAAATAGGCATAATGCTGTGGAAACTCAAACATGGCATGCGTGACAAATGCCCCGATCATCAAAATTCCAATGACAGATTCAGGTGTGTTAACCCATCGTTGTAACTGATAGCCCAAATAACCAAAATAGGCCAGAAATGGCAGACCGATGATCAGTCCATTCCAGAGTAAAAAGTCCAGAATAAAATTATGTGCACTACGAATCCAGACCGGACCTTGTACCGTATCACTAATCGAGACAAAAGCGACACTGGTCTGATACCAGCCATAGCCAAACCATGGCTGCGCCTGAATCGCGGCAATCATTTGCTGCCAGATTGCGAGGCGTGACATATCGCCGGTGGCACGCGCTACTATATCCCGGCTTTGAACTACGTCCGTATCCATTGCCTGTGCAGCAAGCTGACTGAGTAATGGAAAAGCCACAATACATGCAATAAAGAAGGCGAACCAAGCAGTGCTGTAATACCATTTCAGGCGAATAATACCTTTATACTGATAGAAAGCTAAATACAGCATGATGGCGATCGCAGCGACCCAGGCAGTACGTGACTGACTTAACGCCACTCCCATGACAATCACAGCAGCGCAGGCAAATAGCCACTTGGTCTGGATTTTTTTCTTTTCATAAAGATAGAGACAGCTCATTAATGCCATGACTAAAAAAGTCGCCATATTGTTCGGCTGAGCAAAGTTGGCATAAGGCCGCTGATTACCGCTGATATTCACCATACCCGGCAAAGTCGCGTCCAAGTTAGTCCATTGGCAAAGTGCGATAATGCCTGTGACTGTACCTGAAGCTAAAAATACATAACTCAGATTAGCGAAAGTTTCTTCTCGGTTATAGTTTCCTGTTGAAAGGTTATAACCCAAAACACTGGCCAGCCAAAAGCTAAAGACGAAAATAAAGCCCATCATGGCAGTGCTAAAGAAAAAGACCTGTCCTGCTAGCAACTGAATTAAAGGAACACATGCCAGTAATAATAAAGGCAAAGTTACCTTAGGAAGACTTAACCGATCTTTTAGGAACATTGCAATCAAGGCAAATAATGCAAAAAATGCGTATAGCTCACCTGTATAGGTTACCCATGGGCGGTAATGGACAGGCATGAGCCAAGCGAGCGAGATTAAGATAGCTGCGATAAGGGCGAGCGTAGATTTCATCTGGTATTACATAATTAAAATGTATTCCAATTATACAAAATTCTAAGTTACCTTCCGCATACTAAATATTCATTCTTTTAAAAATAGTAAATGGCAAATGACGAATGATCAGCATAATGATTCGCCATATTTTTGGCGCGTAAATCGTGCTTTTTCCACGCTGCATTCCCGTCACAATTTGTTGAGCAACATCTTCGACTCTCGCAAGCTTCTTGCCTTGTGCAATCAAATGCTTGGTCATTTCTGACTGTGTGGGACCGGGTTTAATCAAAGAAACCGTGACAGCGGACTTTTCTAATGCAGCGCGGTGCTGCAAACCTTCTGTATAGGTGGCAATGAACGCTTTACTTGCTCCATATAAATAATTGGCATTGCGTCCACGATCTCCTGCGACCGAACCAATTACGCCAATTTTTCCAGCCCCTTGCTGGTGCATATACGTATATATTTCAGATAACAGCCCCGCCATACTGGTCATGTTGACATTGACCATGGTTGTCAGCTCGTCTAAATGAATTGCGCTTTCATCCTGAAACATCGTCCCCTGTGCCAATAGCACCTGATCTACTTTTTGAGCAAAGCATTGCGCTATGGTTAAACGTAACAAGGCCAAATCATCAAAGGCAACAGCATGATTGTCGATGTGGACTTTAGGGTAACGAATTGAAAAATCTTGGGTAAACAAGGCTAATTTTTCAGGATTGCGTGCGATACATATAAAACGCTGTACGTCCCCTGTTTGTGCCCACACATGCATACATGCTTGAGCGATGGAGGATGTTGCACCAACAATTAAAATGGTTTGCATGTTTTTAATATCCAAATAAACGTTTTGACATATCCGATGAAATGGCAGGATCTCGATAATTTTTAAATGCTTCTGCATGAGGATACGTCGCGAAAAACAGATCACGACTCATCCGTGCATCTTTGGCCAAATATAAGCGGCCCTTGGCTTGCGCTACGATTTGGTCAAGTTGCTTAAACAATGTAAGGGTCTTCTGTCCTAAATTTGGAAAATCCAAAGCCAACGTCAGTCCCTGCATTGGAAAACTCAACATCCCCTCACTGGCAAGGTCGCCAAAGGATTTCAATACCACCAAAAATGACCCCTGCTGTGCGGCATAAATCAGCTCTAACATGTCCTCAATGGCGTCTTGGGCAGATTGCATGGGAATGACATATTGATATTGATAAAACCCTTTTTGCCCATACAGCACATTCCAATTCTCGATGGCATCTAAAGGATATTGAAATTGGTAAAGGTGCTGCTGGATTACGCGAGGTGTTTTATTGACTTGATAATACAGATGATTAAATGCCTTTAAACTCAATGTATTAATACACGAGATTGCCGGCGTAAATGGAATTTTTTTGGTCTTGTTGTTTAAAGGTGTTGGATGCGTGTTCGACTCCGATCGAGTTTGATGATTGGCACGCATAAAGATGCCTCTGACGTTTTTTCCACTTAAGCAATCAATCCAAGACACCGTGTATTCCCAAGGCTCGGATTGTTTGGCAAGCGCGATAAATTCAGCAACACCGCGAAAATTTAGATATTCCACATCGAGCAGGACGGATTGTAAGGCCAATAATTGTATTTTGACCCGTAAAATCAGCCCTGTTAAACCAATGCCGCCTAAGGTTGCAAAAAATAATGCGGCGTTCTCATATCGTGAACAGTGAATGACGTTCAGATCGGAACGTAACAGCTCCAACGAGATAACATGATGCCCGAAGTTACCACGGACATGATGATTTTTGCCGTGGATATCATTGGCAATGGCACCGCCTACACTAATCAGTTGAGTGCCCGGTGTAACAGGCAACATCCAACCTTGAGGAATAAAGGTATCTTGAATATCCTTTAACAAAACCCCAGACTCACACTCTAAAATACCTGTGGCCGGATCAAAAGCATGAAAATATCGATAATGGTCTGTCAGAATGGTTTGCCCATCTGAAGCCACATTCCATAAGTCACTTTATATCGACACGTATCAAACCATTGAATTATATTATTTTATTTATTAATTCATCTTGTCCATATGGACATGCTTTTTGATAGACAAAATTTTGAGTTTTGTCCATATCAGAAAATGGCTTTTGTTGAGTGCGATAGCATGAATTTTATGAAGCAAACTAATCGTGAGATATTTTAAAATTTTGTTAAGCTCAAACTGAATAAAAAATCCAGACTCATTTATAGGTTAACTTCTGTATTTCTCCTTTAGGCTGAAGACTCTCACGTCGTGTATGATTCAGAACAATACACCTAGTCGCTTCGTTATCACCAAACTACATGGACACAACTTTTACAGCTGCACGAGGTATTCGTTCGGGTATTTTGAAGTCTTTAAGCCGTTTCATTCTATTACTCACCCATATATGAAATATTCCGTATACAACAGCACTTTCAATTTCAAATTATTTTCACCCCCCCACAAGCAACCACTACCAAACCAATATAGTTTTCTGCTCGCTTAACTGCTAATAATTTAACTTTTCACAGTACAAGCAATTTTTATATTTACATTTCTCAAAATCAACAAAACTGACATTTTTTGTCACTTAGTTACATAAATTTACTTATATGTATACTAAGATTTTTAATATATTGAACAATGTATTGATTTAACAAGAAATAATTGAGTAATATACTTTGGCACACTTTGTGCAATTTATAAATTAGCTTACAAAGCTTATAACTAAATTAACAACATTTGTGGAGAATGTTATGAATACAATGCAGAAGGGCTTCACGCTCATCGAACTTATGATTGTAGTCGCTATTATTGGTATTCTTGCTGCGATTGCGATTCCTGCATATCAAAACTATATCGCACGTTCTCAAGCATCAGAAGCTTTAAGTTTGCTTGGTGGTTTAAAAACACCATTAATTGACATTACAGGTTCTGCTGGATTAACTCAGGCATGTAGTACAAAAGACCAAGAAACAAAAAAAGAAACTGTTGAGGGTGTAGAAAAGACAACAGTAATAGCAGCAGGCGCTTTAAATAAATCAAATGGCTATACAACTAGTGGTAAATATGTTGAAAAAATTGAAGCTGCCGCTTCTGGAACCGATTCTTGTAAATTAACTGCTACCTTCAAGGCTAAAGGTAATGGTCTAAATGACAAAATTGCAGGTGGAAAAATTGCATTTACTTATACAGTTGCCTCAGGTGATTGGACTTGTACATCTGATTTAGATCCATCAGTACGACCTTCTTCATGTGGTTCACCTCTATAAATAATTTTATACAAAAAACGCATCTAACTTAGATGCGTTTTTGTTTTAGCTCAAAATTTTCTAATAACAACGAATTTACCTTTTCCAACAGTTTTTCATAATCCTCTTTTAGCTGCTCATAATCACTTTTCACCGCTTTGGTCTTAGTTTTAGCTTGCTCAATCCGTTGTGCAGGCGAAGGTACATTTTGCCCCGTAGCCTGTGCAGCTTGCTCAATTGCCTCAATTAATGCAGCATGACGGCTCTTCTTAATCGAGCCTCGTTTACGTCCAGCTTCCATTGCAACCGTATCGTTATTAATGGCAGAGCCTTTCGGTAGAATAATCGGTTTGTTGGCTTTTAATCGCTCCAAAGCAGCATAATATTCACTGAGTACACTCATGTTTTAAACCTCAATATTAATCGTTTTAATTCTTTGAATCATTTTGTTTAAAGCCATAATGTCATTGTCTATCTGCCCATATAACAAACTACCTTGCGCTTCTACGTCACGCATTCGTTTTAGTCGTTGCACCGCTTTTTGCATCTTTTCCGCACTCTCAGCATCAAACACTGCATGGGCACAACTCAAACAGCTCGTAATTGCAGTAAATGAAATTTTTTCGCAAGAATCAGGATTAGTACAAGCACCAAACAGGCTAGTCTTGCAAGCAATTTCCCCTTTTTTCATACGCTTGATGGTTTCATCACGATTCGGAAATACTGTGAGTAATTGCTCGCGGTCTTTTTGCAGCTGCAAATAGGTTCCTGCCCCACCGAGCAAACGACTAGCACTATTAATTACACCATCTTCAAATTGCGCATAAGAATGAACAAGCCGTTGATATTCAAGCTCTTGAAGAAACTCTTTTTGACTGTCACTCACTAAAATATTCGGTGCAAATACCGCATTGTTTCGGTAATATAAAGTCATTGCTTCGGTTAAATGCTTAAATTGGACCGACAAAGCGCCTAGTCCGATCATGCCTGAACGTGCGCCATAAACTGCAAGCGAACGTCTAAATTGATGGGTACAGATATTCCAATATTGACCAATTTGACAGTCCTTTTCTTCACGCCAGTTGCGAAAACCATCAAAAGCTTCAAGCTCGGCGATATCACTTTCTGTGATTTTCAACCCATCTCCAAGCAAGACAGAAATACGGCTTAAATACTGATTAAAATTGGTCTGTGTTCGGGTCGGAGCACCCTCAAAATTAGAGATAAAATCCGTTTCATGCTCAATATTTCGATTATTTTTATGCCTATGTTTTTGTGAATATAAAGTTGGAAATAATGGGTATTCAGCAGGATTAGATATATCATAGTGAGGATTGAGTAAGGCGTAGATTTCACCAATACTTTGTGCTGCATGTACCCCAAACTGGATATCCTCAAATGTGATCCAATAGGTGGATTTATTACCACCCCCGTGTAACTTGGAGGTATAACCCATAATGACATGTATAATATGTTCATTACTTTGAACCGTTTGATAGCAATCAGAAGACAGCTGATTCACTTCATTATCTCGCATGCCTGTAAACAAATGAATCCAAAGTTTGGCCATACCTTGAATCAGTGTCATATAACGGGTGAGGTTGGCATGTTTTTGAATCTGATTATTTTCAAACAGTGCCGTTAAACCGAGTAAATCTCGAGCATCAGCAAAACTTACCGCATTTTTTTCACGCTTAAATTCTGTCGGCATCAAAGCAAAATTTGCATCCTGCTGCTTGCGCTGAAACCATTTCAGAAGTGCTGATGCATTTTGATTAAATTCATTCAATTTATCTGCTAAAGCATTAATTAAGGCTATATAAAGCCGTGAAGGAACAACTTTGGTTTGTGGGCCTACTTTGCCTGACTGCAACCTGAGTTGAGCAGCCAACTTTGCTAAATGCTCTATTGGCTTATATGTACTAAACGCAGGAATGAGCAATGGGTATTGCTGTTGTAAAGCAAAACAATCAGTTAAAAATGCTTTAATGTGAATGGCTTTTTGATAGCTCACACCAACATAAGCATCATTTACTTTTGACATATAAGCAACATCGCTAAATAACTGCTGCAATGTACAGCCATTTTTATATGCAATTGCTGCAAACTGGCGTAAAACCGTATGCCGCTGTTCGATACTTTTAATAATCGACTTACCAGATTTTATATAAAGCAAAGCAAAACTGATTTTTTTCATTTCTGCCCGAATTTGACAGTAAAGAAAGTCATTTTCTCGGGCATTTTCAAGCCAACTATCAAAATTCAGGCGACAATCACACTTCGGTAAATATGGAGAAAGATCCCACACATTATCTGAATACACTGACAATATCTCACCGCTCTTCATTCGCGATAATACAAAAGTATTTGGAACAGTCAGTTGATTATTCTGTAGATTGTACTCATCAGGTAAAAACTGCTCAGCAATACCCAATGAATATAGATATGAATTAAATGAACTCATGATATCCACCCCAGATCAACTAAAAGTTCAAAATGATTTAGCCAATAGGCATCTAAATCACCGCTTTCAACTTCTTCCTGAATCGAAAAAATACGATCACGTAAATTTTCATAAGTATCTGATAAATCGTTGAGTACTTCGTCAATTCGGTGTAAAACCACACCGAACTGTGACTCCCATTTAATCAAATCCGTGGCTTTTTGCTTAACGTAGCTGAGCAGGCTTTTCAGTGATAAAAGCTTGCGTACATCTTCATCGTCAGCGTGGACTGCATAGTGTTGGCAGAACAGGCAATGTTCAAATTGCTGACAATTGGGTGTAGGGGCTTGTTCAGTAAACCCAATAGCTTTTTCAGGCTGTGGATGGATAGAGGCACATGCACCGACAGGTAAGATCTGAGTATCTACAGTCACATCAATAGTTTGCACAGCAATACGTTCAATAGTTCGAGTTTGTGCTACTGCAACTTCTCGCAGCTCATGGCTTTGTTGCACAAAGCTATTCTTGAGGGCTTCTTTAGCAATATAATTTCCAGATGAAGAAGCCTGCACCTAAAACTTACCGTA